>NZ_JBIUSD010000011.1:0-260787 GCF_044741185.1 Streptomyces sp. NPDC088197 | reverse complement strand
CCCATCTCAGCAGCGACATGGGCGACCGGCCGACCCGACAGCACCCGCTCGACCAGGATCCGTCTGCCATGAATGGTCAGCCGGGCATTACGGTGGGACACGAAGACCTCCGGGCGGTGCGTTCCTAGACAGCTCCACCACACCGGAGGTCTTCGCCATGATCAAGCACCGGCACATGTCAACAACGCTCGTGATCAATACACCTAGGCCGTTTCGTTCGGATCATCTGATCGTTGGTCCGGGTGTGCCGTTAAGCGACGCGCAGTGGGCGCGGATCGAGCCGTTGTTGCCGGACCGGACGCCTCGGCGGGGTGGGCGGTGGCGGGATCACCGTGAGGTGATCGATGCGATCGCCTTCAAGTTTCAGACGGGGTCTCAGTGGGTCCATCTGCCGGATAAGTACGGCAACTGGCGCGGGGTGTACAACCGGCTGCGGATGTGGGCGGTGGACGGCACCTGGGAGCGGGTCTTCACCGCGCTGATGGCCCGGGCCGACGCGGATGAGGACCTGACCTGGGCCGTCTCGGTGGACTCCACGATCGTGCGCGCGCATCAGCACGCGGCCGGGGCCCGTAAAAAGGGGTCCCGGCCGGCGAGCCGCACGACCATGCCATCGGCCGATCCCGCGGAGGACTGACCACGAAGATCCACCTGGCGTCCGACGACCGCTGCAGGCCGATGGCCTTCGTGCTGACCGCCGGGCAAGCCGGTGACGCACCCGCCTTCCCCGACGTCATGGCCCGCCTGCGCGTCCCCCGCCTGCGCGGGCGGCCCCGCACCCGACCCGATGTGGTCCTGGCCGACAAGGCGTACTCCTCCCGCGCCATCCGCGACCAGCTCCGCAGACGCGGCATCCGGGCAGTCATCCCCGTCCCGGCCGACCAGCGCGGCCACCGACTCCGCCGGGGCAGCCGCGGCGGCAGACCGCCGGGCTTCGACCGTGACGCCTACAAGCAGCGCAACACCGTCGAGCGGTGCATCAACCGCTTGAAGCAGTGGCGCGGCCTCGCCACGAGATACGACAAGACCGCGACCATCTACCTCGCCGGACTCCACCTCGCCGGCATCTTCATCTGGTCCGCCCGATGATCCAAACGAAACGCCCTAGGTGTCAGCGCCGACGGCATGCGGCTGGCCGACAACCGCAGGTCGCCGGCCAGCAGGAGGAGATCGGGTCAGCGGGTTGCGTTGGCCCACGCCTTGTAGTCGGCGACGATCATCTCCAAGCGCTGCAGTGCCAGGTCCACTCGCGGGTTGTTGGGGCGGGCGTTCTTGCCGAAGTCCAGGATGTCCTGGATCGCCATGACGAACTCGGCGGTGGTGGTTCCGCTGCCGCGCTCGTTCGCGGTGGGGGTGCTGGCGGCCCGCAGGGTTGCGGCGTTCTCGACCAGTTCGCGGAAGTCAGGGGCGACGCCATTGCTGTATGTGGCGGCGTGGACCAGGGAGGTGAGGGCTCGGCGGAGGGCCGTCTGGCCGTCGCCGAACATCCTTTCCCGGTAGGAGCCAACTGTGTGCCTGTCTTCGGTGGCGTGGCTTACGGTTCGCTGGCGGCGTTCAGCGCCTGGGTGAAGTCCGGGGGCGTCATAGGTGCCGTGCCGCTCGATCCGGCGACGGTTCGTCCGTTGTACCTCAGGGTGGGCGTGCCGGCGATTTTGCTCGTGTTGAAATTTTCGACCATTCGGTTGGCCCAGGTGGCGAAGGTGCCTTCCTTCACTGCCGTCTCGAACTTCGCGCTGCCCTTCAGTGCCGGCACTTTATCCGCGATCTTGAGGAGATAGCTGGTGCTGTTGAACCTGTCATTTTCCTCCGAAGGGTGATTCTCTTTGGAGTAAAGCTCGGCATGGTAGTCTAAGAATGCTTCCCGGCTTACATTGAGGTCGGCTCCGAGTGCTTCGAGTGCCCTGTGTGACCCGTGTCCCCCGAACCTGGCGTCAAGGAAGTTGCGGAAGTTGAACGAAAGGCGGTAGCGGCCGTCCCGGTACCCCTTGAGAACTTCCGGCCCTACGTTTTGCTCGAACTCGGCGCAGACGGGACAGCGTGGGTCCTCGTATAGGTCCAACCTGTCCTTGGCGTGGCCCAGTACCAAGGTGGCGCCTTCCTGCCCGCTGGTGTTGGCGGGTTGGACCAGCGGTTTCTCTGCGGTTGCCTCTGCGTCGTCCCGAGTCGTGGCGAACACGGTGACGCCTGCCGCAATGATCAGTGCCGTGACGACACCTCCACCGGCAATTAGTTGTCGGCGTATCCGGTCATGCTTTGCCTGCTGTTCCCGCTCAAGCCGCAGCCGTTCGCGTGCGGTCGGGTTGGGATTGGTGTCGCGTGGACGCATGGTGGATTCTGAGCCTTCCTCGACGGCGTCGAGTGACGCCGTCGCCGGTAAACCTAGATCGCGCCGCTCGTGAATTCCCGCACTTCAGTTTGGATGGCTGACTTCCATACGGCTTCTTCGGCACGGATCAATTCGGGTACTTCGTCGACGCAGTGTGCGCTGACAGCTACTCCGCCGCCTGGGTGGGGAGCTGCCACCACCCAGCCTTCTCCCGGGACGTTCCAGCGCCGCGCGGGGGTTGCGATTCCGTCGATGGTGATGGAGTGAGGTTGGCCGTCGGGGTCGATGGACGTGAGGTACGAGACGTCGCGGATTACCCACTTGCGTACCGGTCCCTCAGGAAGATCGAGGGAGAGGTCTTCTACCAGGTGCAGCAATGCCCAGTTTGCGTAGTCTGCGAACTCGACGCCCCGCTTGAATTGGGGAGAGAACGAGAAAACGGAAATCCAGGGCTCGGTGCGGGTCCGAGTTCCTCGCGTGAGCCCGATTCCCGTGACCTTACGGTCGCCGTCTCCGCAGAGGGTCATCGGGGAGGTGACGGGAGCGAGCGAGCTGTCGCAGTCGTACACGGGAAAGCTCGCCAGTATGTCTTCTCGCAGTGCCACGAAATCTCCTAGAAAAGAGGAAATTACCGGATGAAGGCACCGGTCAGTATAGGTTGTCGTGGCCTGCGCGGAGGCGCCTCTACGGAGAGCGTGTCAGTGAGCCTTTTCCATCATGGGTTTGAGCTGGTCAGATGCAGGGTGAGGACGGCTTGGATGAGGCTGGTGATCCGGGTGGTGGAGCACCGGAGTTTGCGCAGGAGTCGCCAGTTCTTGAGGGTCGCCATGGCCTGCTCGACGAGGGCGCGGATTTTCGCGTGGGACCGGTTCACCGCCTGCTGACCGGCAGAGAGGGTCTCCCATCGTCCCCGGTACGGGATGCGGACGGTTCCGCCGGCGCCGCGGTAGCCCTTGTCGGCCCAGCAGGGGATGTCGGCCTGGGCGAGGGCGTCGATGATGCCGTGTTCGCGGGCTGCTCGGATGTCGTGGACGGCGCCGGGCAGGGCCGGTGAGGCCCACAGCAGTCGGCCGGACGGATCGGTGAGGACCTGCACGTTCATGCCGTGTTTGTTGTGCTTCCCGGAGTAGAAGGGCCGGTCCGCGGCGATGCGGTCGATGGGCAGGAGCGTGCCGTCCAGGAGGACGAACGCCTTCGTCGACGCGGCGCGCACGGCATCGGCCAGGGTGGGTGCGAGGGCGGCCAGGAGGTCCACGGCCTCGGTGACGTAGCGGTATGCCGTCGTGGTCCCGATTTCGAACCCGGCCGCGAGCTGGGCATACGGATGGCCGTTGCGGAGATGGACGAGAGTGAGCAGGGCCTGGCGGCCGGCACTCAGGCGCCGCCAGCGGGTGCCGCGCTCCCGGCGGCGCTGACGGAGCTTGGCGGACAGGAAGCGCAGGGCAGAACTGGACACGTCGACGCCCGACGGGTAGACAAGCACACGAAGCCTCTGGTGGAGACGGATTTCTTGGTCGAAAACCCATCTACCAGGGGCTTCGCCACGTTGTCACCCCAACTGCACGCGCCCACCGGCAGGTTGGAAAAGGCTCACTGACAGCGGCGAGTCCCAGGGCGGCGGCTGAAGAGTCGGCCGCCGGGCGAGGTCGGCATATTGGCCTTCTCGCCACCTCTGATGAAAACAGAAGGGTTCGATCTGCTATTTTCTTTAATATGAGGGAAGCGGGAAATGAAATTTCCCGCTTCCCTCATAGATCAATGCTCCCGGTCATTTCTTGTTGCGTTGTCCTCGGCTGACCCAGATCAGCGATGCCAGGATTGCAACAAGGAGGACGATTGCGATAGTGACGCGGAGCGGCTTGCTGAGCTCGTCCTGGGCCCAGGGGACGAACAGGAACATAGCCACTATGGCCACAGCCACAGATGCGAACCACGCAACGACTCTGGTCCTGTAGGTGCTCACTGCTCCTCCTGGTGGCTGACTGGCTACGAGCTGCGCAGCGCGTTTTTCGCGCATTTGACGGTGGTTCCGGCCCCTCCCGATACGGCTTGGTTCTCCTAGCGCTTTCGAGTGAGTAGAACGATAAGAAAATAGAAGAAAGCCACTAGGGCAACTACGAGCACGGTTATTCCCAGAACGGCCCCGCTGAAAGCCAAATAATACGCCTGGGGTTCGGTCCCCTGCCCGGAGCTGATTGCCGTGCTATCGGTCACCACTTTTTGCCCCTCCGTTTCCTGTATTTTTGCATACCTCCGGTTCGCATGAAAAGTTGGAATGCTATGAGGGCGGCGACAACCACCACGATGACGAGCCAGACGAAGATATTCACCGGGTTCCTTTCGGTTCAGGGGCCGGGCAAGGGTACCCGGCCCCCAGGCGTACCAGGTCAGAACAGGCTTGCCCCTAGTTTGAAGGCGTCCTTTGCGTCGTTGAGGAAGCTCACGGCTTCGGAGGCGTCGCCGGAACCGCTGGGCCCGTAGTCGCCCACGATGTCCAGCCCTGTATCGATGGCGCAGCCGGTCGCGGCCTCAGTGGCGAGGCCGATTCCCGTGGTGGCGGTTCCTGTGAGTCCTGCGACGAGCGCTCCTTGAGCTCCACCCCTGAAGCAGGACGTCGCATATTTCGACCAGGGCACCTCGCCGGTCGGATCGACGTTGTTGATGGGGTCGTCGCCTGCGTAGGCGTAGCGGTTTCCCTGGGCGGGGTCGGCGAGGAAGGAGTGTGCATCCTGGCTGGTGAAGCGGCCGGTGGTGGGGTTGTACCAGCGCTGGCCGTATTTGATCCAGCCGGTGGTGCGGTCGTAGGTGCCGCCGACGAAGCGGTAGGGGTTCTGGGCCGCTGCGGAGCCGGTGGCGGTGGTGGTCTGATAGGCGCCGTAGGGGTCGTACTGATAGACGGTGGAAGTGACCGTGGACTGGTTGATGAATTCCACGGGGGATCCGAAGCCGTCGATGATGTAGTACGCCTCGGTGCCGGTGGTGGTGCGCAGGACCAGGGGCTGGCCGGTGGTGGGGTCGTGAGTTTTTCGAGCACAAGACCGCTGGGCTCATCCGCGGAAGGAGCCCCGCCTTCAGATGGCGGCATCGGATCCGGCTGCGCAGGGGTGGGCGGTTGTCTCTCCGGGACAGGCACTTCGCCAGCTCGGACGCGGCGGCGCACGTCGCTTGCTGTCGTAGGAGAAATGCCGGCAATCCGTGCCAGCTCACGTACCGGGGCGTCGGGCTTTTCCTTGAGTACCTGAGCGGCGCGCAGCCGTCCTTGAGTGCTGTTCACGGGGCGCATCCGGCCGTCGCGCCCGACGCGTGCGTTCAGCGGCTGTCCAGGGGCAGGTAAGCGCCGGCGGATCGCGGCAACCGACTTCGCGCCGAGCCCGGAGGCCGCCGCGACAGCACGGTCCGACATCTGGGGGTGGGAGGCGATGATCCGAGCTGCGGCCGCCCGCCGGTCCGCGAGTGAGAGGGGGAGGCCGTGCGCGACGTTGTTCTCGACCGCACGCAGGAAGGCGTCTTCTGGTGACCCGTCGAAGAACTCCACCTCGATGACGTCAAGGCCCTTCGCAACGGCCGCCAGGAGACGGTGCATGCCGTCAATCACTTGCATGCCCACCCGATGCACCACGATAGGAGGGAAAGGTTCCTCCACTTCCACCAGCCTGTTGAGGTGCTCCTGGTCGATCCCCCGCAAGCGTGGTGACTCCCCGGGCAGAACTGACGTGACCGGTACGAAAGCTGTCGGTGCTCTGCCAGTCGGCAATGTGGATTTGCTGGCCGGTCTTCTTCGCGCTGCTGGTCCGAACTGTGGTGCTGGAACGTCTGTCTCAACATCAGGTTGAGACATCCTTCCCCCTTGGGGTCATTTTTCACAAATAGGACATGTTTTGCTGCTCGCGACAGGAACACAACAAGTGTCAGTCGGCTCCGACGGCATTGCACCGAGCGGTCCGGCTGTCCCGGCAGCCCACGTGCGTTCTCGGCGGTTGCATCCGGCTTACTGTGAATACGTCTAGGGCATACGTCAGTCGATGTGCGCAGCATTCATGGTCGTGCCATCGTTGCCATCTGTCTAGAGCTGCTAACAGCCAGTCATGCGGCGATGGTTGCCAGCCGGGCTAAAACCGGCCCGGAATCCCGCACAGGCCGGTCCGGACTGGCTGAGAAGGACCGTTGCACAGGCTTGGATGCGGGGACCCGCACGGGAGGGAAGGGGGCCGCGGCAGGCCAGAACTCATTCCCCGTTACAAGGGTGATGACGGAAAAACTGAGCCCAACGTGGCTGGCCTTGCACCGGAAGCGTGTGCGCCTGGCGCATCTCAGCGTGAAGTCCCTGTCCACTGCTCAGCCTCGCCACGTTGCCCGGCATGGCCGAAATTCTGGCGGATCCTCCGCCGGTACAGTCCAGACCAACCGCTTAACGTTAATTGCGACAGCCGCCTCCACCCGCATACGGGACGTTGAAGCGCTCACTTCTGCATTGAATTCAGCACAGCCGCGCAGTTGCTGACTGTTGGTGCCAGCACCATGGAACCGGAAACGAACAACAGCCCCTGCCTGCTGTCTTCCTGGATTCCCGGAGATGTTCCTCCGGAGAGGAAATATATCCCCGTCACGCCGGAACTGGATCCCGCTGCCGATGAACGGCGGTCTGTGACAGTGAACTCGATCTGGTCCGCTCCGCTGGTGTAAAAGCGGAGCCTTCGGTAACCATTGATAGGCGAGTCAATTTTTGTCATGGTGAAGGCTTTCTCGCACAGGGCGGAGTAAATATCGAACTCATCCCCGCCGAGATCCAGTTCTATACGGCCTATGTGGGCCTGGGCCGCCTGCTCCACGGCGTGGGGATGCGGTATCCAGTTGCGCTGACCCAGGGAGAGGGCTGCCTCAGGGCCTTCCAGCGTGAGTGTGTGATGTATCCAGCCCGTCCGCACGATGACCTGACCACGTGAACCCGATTCGACCATGGCACCGCAAGCGGCAGCTGCGCTGGCAGTTTCGTGTACGTCTTCACACTGCAGGGCGATGCCCGCCACCACCGGACCGGGCTGACGCGCCGGTTGAGCTGCCGCCCAGCCTGAAGTCACGATCACATGGGCCTGGCCGCGTCTGAGAAGAACGGAGCTCCCGTCGACCTCAACCACGTCAGCGACCCGTGTGAACCCGAGGCGGGACATCAAAAAGGCGATATTGGTAGAAGCCCTTTGTGTGTACAGCTCTATGTGCGATATGCCAAGAATTGTCATTTCGGGAATGCCTCATAAAAATTCGTCTAGTGTTCGATTCGGTTCTCTTCGATGTGCGGTTCCAGAAGAGACTGGAAGAACAGCATGACCGGTGCCCGATCCACGATCAACCATGGCTGGTGCCTGACAGCGGTTTGTTCAACTGCGTATCGCGGCAGTTGAACAAACATCGGCAGATCATGTCGGTCCCCGCGCCCGTGCGGCCGACCGCCACCGCGCTAGATCTGGTTAGCGGCCCAGCAACTCGCTCCCGGCGTAGCCGCCGGCCCGCAAGAATCAGGAACTGCCCCACTCGTACTCGTCGGCCGCGGCACGCTGACCAGACAGCGGTCAGTGGAAGCAGCCGATCCAGGATCCCAGGCACTTCGAAGGCGACCTCACCACCGGCTACGCCGAGCCTTGTGCTTCTGCGACGGCTGCCGGCCGGACATGTCCGCAACGCGTACGGCCGCCCCACCTGCCCCCAAGGCGCGGCTCCTGTCGGTCTGCAGCACGGAAACCCTTGCCTCACTTCGTCACCGAACCCAGTTACCGCTCCGCAGGACCCGGACCGGCGGTCACCAGCGGGCTCACCGCAACAACCGTCTGATCACGTGCCGCGATAGTCGCTGGGAACCTATCCGCTTCATTACGCCGAGCGCGGCCACGCCTACCTGCGCACCTCACCCCAGCAGCCGGGTCAGCGGACTGCTGGGGACCATTCATGCCTTCAGGCAATCCATTGCGGTCGGCGGCGCGGCGGCGGGCTGGTGCCGCCCTCTGCGACTGCTGCACCAAGGCGTTCGGCCGCATCGTTCAATACAGCAGGGGACAGGGTGTAGGGAATACGCAGACGGGTTTCGCAAACACCAGGGTCGATGGAGAAACAGGAGCCGCTCTCGATGCGGATGCCGCGGTCGCGGGCTTGTCCGGCGATGGTGCTGGCAATCGGATGGCCGAGGTCTACCCATAGGGACAGGCCGCCTGGGGGAAGATGCCAGGACCACTCGGGCAGGTGCGTGGCGAGTGCGGCGTTCAGGGCGTCTCGTTGGAGGCGGAGTTGCTCCAAGCGGGGCGGCAGCAGTGTTCTTGCCTGTTTGAGCAGATGCAGGGCCATGAGCTGGTCGAGGACAGAACCGCCGAGATCATTGGCGATCCTTTCCGAGGCGAGTTCGTCGACCAGGTCGGAGGGGGCACGCAGCCAGCCGATGCGCAGCCCGCCCCAATAGGTCTTGCTCATCGACCCGAGAGTGATGACGCGTGAAGCATCGCGAGGGGGAGCGTGCGACGCGAACGGTACGGGCGGCGGAACATCGAGGGCGACTTCGGCCAGGGTTTCGTCGATGACGAGCCAGGTGCCGGTGTGCTGCGCAACGTGCAGGAGATGGGCGCGTGTCGCGTCGGGCATCAACAGGCCCGTGGGGTTGTGGAAATCGGGGATCAGGTAAGCCAGATGGGGGACGCTTTGTCGCAGCGTGGCGTCCAGGACACCGGTATTCCAACCATGGTCGCCGACCGGCACCGACACCGGGCGCAACCGGTGCCGGCGCAGGGCCTCAAGCGCGTTGGGGTAGGAAGGAGTTTCGATGAGAACGCGGTCGCCTGGACCGCAGAGGAGCGAGAGGACAAGGGTGAGTGCATGCTGAGCGCCGCTGGTGACAAGGATCTGCTCGGGGGTGGTGGCAAGACCTCGCACGGTGTAGTGCGCGGCGATGGCTTCGCGGAGTTCGAGCAGGCCGTGCGGGTGATAGCCCGGGGTGCGGGCGTGGGCGGCCAGATCCGGTGTCACCGCGATCAGAGCCTGGGCGATGACATCGTCCGATAGACCTGGCGCGGCGCGAGCGAGATCGATCGTGGCACCGTCGATTGCGACGGTGCGGGCGATATTTGCCAGCGTCCGGCCGCTGGGCAGGGCTGTCCACGTACCCGAGCCGCGCTGACTGTGCGCGAACCCGGCCTCCCGCAGGCGGTTGTAGGCAGCTGTGACAGTGGTGCGGCTTATACCGAGGACAACCGCGAGACCGCGTTCTGACGGCAGTCGGACCCGCAGGGCGATCTGTCCGTCCAGGATGAGCCGGCCGATGGCATCGGCCAGCATCCGATAGGAGAGTTCGCGCTCAGAGGACTGCGGGAGCAGGGCAGAAAGTTGCTTGCTCCCCAGGCTCCGTTTGGTACCTGCGGTGGACGGCGGGCGGTTTCGGTCAGTCAACTTCCCTCCAGAGGGCCCTGGATGGCAACGGCAGGCGCACAGGCGTACGGGTTCCTCGGCGATGTGTGAGACCGCTGAAGCCGATCAGGCGGGTCTGCGGGTTCGGCTCTTCCAGCCGATCGCGCCCAGGGCAGTAAGAGCGAGCAGGGACAGGGCGGTCCAGTCGGGAGTGAAACTCCCGGTTGTGTCTCTCACCAACCCAAGGGCCGGCGCCACCAGGATCACGGCAATCTGGTTGACCGCCATCGCCCACCCCAGCGCGAAGCCGGACTTGCCCGGGGGTGCGCAGTCCGCCACGTAGGCCACCCAAGGCCCGTACCAGCCGAACCCGAAGAACCCGAGCCAGGCCATCAGACAACCGATCACGAGCCCGGAATGCAACGGCACCCATGCCAGGGCCACCAGACCAGCGATCGTGCAACTCATACACGTCAGGACGGGTACGGACCGGCTGGAGGAGCGATCGCTCCAGGCTGCCAGCGTGATCCGCCCGACGACACCGAAGCTGAGGGCCACTAACAGATAGGAAGCAGCACCGCCTGCGGTCACCGATGCCGTTGCATGCAGGTAAAGCTCCGTCAGCAGCAGCAGCCCGTACTGCACCGACGTCATGGCCACTCCGGACAGCATGATGGTGACCATCTCCGGTGTGCGGGCCACGTCCAGACGCGCCGCGACCTGCTCACGAACCGAGCGACCGTCCCTTGAGGGCGTCGAGGAAACAGCGGGTGAGCGGTAGAACCCCATGAAGACTGCACCGCCGACCAGTGCCAGCGCTCCTGAGCCCACCAGCGGGGCCCGCCAGCCGTAAGAGTTCGCCAGCCATGGGAGAGTCGCCGCCGCCAGCGCACCGCCCAAAGGCAAGCCGGCCTGACGGATGCCCATCGCGAACCCGCGCTGCGAGGGAGCGAACCACGACGCCACCGACTTGCTCCCCCCGGGTTGAGCAGTGCTGTAACCCGCTCCCACTATCAGCAAGAACACCAGCAGCCACCCATACCCGGGCGCCAAGCCCGCAGCCAAAAGTCCAAGGGCCACGATGACACTGCCTCCGCCCACTACCCACCGTTCGGGATAGCGGTCCAGCAGCTCGCCCGCCACCAGCAGTCCCGCCAGTGGAATCAGCTGCGCGGAAGTCACCAGCAGCCCGATCTGCGTCGTGTTCAGATGCAGATCACGCTGCAGGACGACGGTGATCGATCCGATGCCCTGGACGAAGAAGCAAGCACAAGCCTGGGTGAACGTAGCAATCGCGAGAACCACCCAGCGATAGCTGTCAGAACGTACGCCCTCGTGTTCGCTCACCTGCTCTGCAAGCTTCACACCAACTCCAGCAGGATCAACTGACCAGTTGTGGAAAAGGGGCTCCGGCGCAGCAGCTACGGCTCGTCAGGCCACGCCTGTGTCCACAGCGGGGAATGACTGCAAAACGCGGCCCTCCAGGTATGCGCCTGCAGCCTGGGGAAGAGACTCCGTCCGGCCACTGCGCAAGACCGTCAGACTCCCGGTCGTTGGCACACCTGGGTCCGGCTGAAGTCCCAACAGAACAAGGGCCTGGTTAGCCAACTGGGCCGCCGAACCATGGAGAACGGGCGCGCTTCTGCCTGCGGCCTGCAAAGCTGCGTGGATCTGGGGAGCGACCAGTTCGTAGTGCGTGCATGCGAGCGCAACCGCCTGAACATCGACCGGAGTACGTTCCACAGCGGTGGCGATGGCATCTGCCAAGGCTGCGCTGTCTGCGCGTTCGATCGCATCTGACAGACCATGGCATGCGACCTGCGTCACCGATAAGCCTGCCGCGAACTGTTCTATGAGGTCTCGCAGTTGCGGGCTGCCGATCCCCGTTGCGGTGCCCCACACCGCCAGCGGACCACCCGCTGCGGCTGCGGCCTCTACTGGGGGCAACGTCCCCACCACGCGCGTTCTCGGCTCGAGGTATTCCTTGATAGCAGGCAGAGCATGCAGAGTCGCCGTGTTGCAGGCAACGATCAACAAGTCCGGTTCATAGGCAAAGGCCGACTCAGCCACCATCAGCGCCCGCCCTCGCAGATCCTCCGGGGAGCGCACCCCCCAGGGCATGCCATCCGGATCGGTAGCCAGCACCAAATCGGCATCAGGACGCAATCGTCGAACCGCTGCGGCTGTGGCCAACATGCCCAACCCCACATCCATGATGGCGACACGAGGCTGCCTGTTACCGGACCCGTGCGGATGCCCGCCGAACTGGTGGCTCAGGGAACTCCCTGTCATGCCTGCACTCTCCCGCGTAGCTTCTTCGACATCACCAGCGGCAGTCTGCGGCGCGGGCTGGTACGAAGGACAGATCCAATTGGCCCGAAGTGGCTTTGAGCTCGATCAGCCGGGTCAGGACCGGGGTCGGCGACGGGTGTTGTGGAGCCGCACTGGCTCCGTTAGAGCGCCTTGAACTCCGCCTCCCAGGCGGGCTCGTAGACTCCGTCGCGGTCGTCGGTGACCAGCAGGATTCCGGAGGGGCCGCCGCCGGGGCCGGGAAGGATCCCGTGCTGGGCGTACCCCTGGCGCTTGGCGTCCCAGCGGGCGGCGTAGTGCGGATTGTTGAACATGCCGGAGCAATGCTCAGGACTTGTGGATCAGCTCCTGGGGGCACGTGAAGGGCGTACCTTCCAGGGTGATGATCGAGAAGTCACCGAGTAGACCCGCGTTGCAGCGCAGGTCGGGAAGGTACGCCCTTGCTCAGCGTAGTGAATGCCGATGGTTCCACCGAGACCGGCTCCCTGATCGACGAGATCGTCCGCGAGGGTGCCCGGCGGATGTTGGCCGCCGCGCTGGAGGCGGAAGTCAACCAGTACATAGCCGAGTTGACTGCCGAGACCGACGAGCGCGGGCACCGTCTGGTGGTCCGCAACGGCCACCACCGGCCCCGCACCGTGGTGACCGCTGCCGGCCCGGTTGAGGTCAGGGCCCCGCGGGTCGATGACCGACGCGTCGACGATGCCACGGGCGAGCGCAAGCGGTTCTCCTCGAAGATCCTCGCGCCGTGGTGCCGCAAGTCCTCGAAGATCTCCGAGGTGCTGCCGCTGCTCTACCTGCACGGACTGTCCTCCGGGGACTTCGTCCCCGCCCTGGAGCAGTTTCTCGGCGACGCCGCAGGCCTGTCGCCGGCCACCATCACCCGGCTGACCAGGCAGTGGAGCGACGACCACGCTGTCTTCCAGACCCGGGACCTGTCCGACCGGGACTTCGTCTACGTGTGGGCCGACGGCGTGCACCCGAAGGTCCGGCTCGGGCAGGCGCACTCGTGTGTCCTGGTCCTGCTCGGCGTCCGGTTGGACGGTACCAAGGAGCTCATCGCCCTGGCCGAGGGCCTGCGGGAGTCCACCGAGTCGTGGGCCGACCTGCTGCGGGACTGCCGCCGACGCGGCATGCGCGACCCCGAGCTGGTGATCGGCGACGGCGCGATGGGCCTTTGGCGGGCGCTCGCCGAGATGTTCCCAGCCGCCAGGTCGAAGAGGTGCTGGGTTCACAAATCCCGCAACGTCACCAACTGCCTGCCCAAGTCCGCGCAACCCGGCGCGGTGAAGGCGATGCAGGAGATCTACAACGCGGAGGACCGCGGCCACGCCGAGAAGGCGATCGAGGCGTTCACGAAGACCTACGGCGCGAAGTTCCCCAAGGCCGTCGCGAAGATCACCGAAGACCGGGACGAACTCCTCGCGTTCTACGAATTCCCGGCCGAACACTGGATCCACTTGCGGACCACGAACCCCATCGAGTCGACATTCTCCACCGTCAAGCTCCGAACCAAGGTCACACGCGGTGCCGGCAGCCCGGCGGCCGCGCTCGCGATGGTGTTCAAGCTCGTCGAGTCCGCCCAGGCGCGATGGCGCGCGATCACCGGCGCCCACCTCGTGCCCCTGGTCCGCGCCGGCGCACGCTTCGAGAACGGCGTCCTGGTCGAGCGGTCCGAGGTGGCGGCATGAACGACATGTTCGCGGCACTCGAAGGGCTGACCGACCACGATCCGAGCCGCCGGGATGTCGCCGCTGGCGGTCTCGGGGACCTCCTGCGCGGCACCGCACTCGACACGGACACCGCCCGCCTGGTCGTCGCCCGCCTGGTCAGCCTGGCCGTCAACGAACCGGTGGCCAGGGTCCGCGAGTCCGCTCTGAACTCGATCAGCGAGGCGTTCAACCATCACCACCTGCCCCTGGACCTCGTCGAACCGCTGGCGGCCGCTCTGTCGACGATGGAACCTGAACCCCTCGCCCACACGATCTACATCCTGGGAGCCACCCACAACCCGCGGGCCCGGCCGCTGATCGAGCCGTTCCTCGACCACCCCGACCCGGAGCTGCGCGAAGAAGCCCGGCTCGCGACCGACGAGATCACCGCATCCGAGTCGGAGAGCCCCACCCACAAGTCTTGACTATTGCTCCGGACACCTCGGTGGCTCCGGCACCGATGGAGGGGGCTGTACTCGATGGCCTTCGTTGAGAGGCTGGTGCCAGAGGGACTATGGGATTTGTTCCGGGCTGTGAGACCGCAGGTCCCCACGCGGCCGCAAGGCGGCGGTCGTCGACGGGTCGACGATCGCGCGGTGCTCGCCGCGATCATCTTTGTCGCCACGTCAGGGTGCACCTGGCGGCAGCTGCCGCCTGTCTTCGGTGCCTCATGGCAGACGGTCCACCGGCGGTTCTCCGAGTGGACCGCGGCGCGGGTGTGGGCGAAGCTCCACCGCCTGGTGCTGGACGAGCTCGGCGCCCGCGGGGAGCTGGACTGGTCGAGGTGCGCGATCGACTCCGTGAACATGCGAGCCCTCAAAGGGGGGAGCTGACAGGCCCGAATCCTGTTGATCGCGGCAAGAAAGGCTCGAAGATCCACTTGATCACAGAACGGACAGGTCTGCCCCTCTCCATCGGCATCTCCGCTGCCAACACCCACGACAGCCAGGGTCTCGAACCCCTCGTCCGAGGCATAGCGCCCATCCGCTCCCGCCGTGGACCGCGTCGCCGCGGTCCGGCCAAATTGCACGGAGACAAGGGCTACGACTACGACACCTGCGGAAATGGCTCCGTTCTCGGAACATCACGCCGCGCATCGCGCGCAGGGGCATCGAATCTTCCCAGCGTCTCGGCCGTTACCGCTGGACCGTGGAGCGGACGGTGGCCTGGCTGTCCGGGTGCCGTCGTCTTCACCGCCGCTACGAACGCAAGGCCGAGCACTTCCTCGCCTTCGCCGGCATCGCCGCGACCCTCATCTGCTACCGGAGGTTGACCAACTGAGACGATCTCTAAAAGGCCGTTGTCTTTCCCCATCGGATCGCTGACTTTCCGCTGGTCAGGCGTGGCGTCGTGAGTTCCGTGGCCGACAGGACAAGACATGTCGTCTCGGTCGTGGAGGTTCGGTGATGTCGTCGGCAGTGGGTTCGCCGGAGGATCGTGAGGGGGACGTGGGTCCGGCAGCGGGTTAAGGCGCCCTCACCGTCGTTGAGGGGTGGGGCGCTGCCGGGGACGGTGATGCCGGCCAGGGAGTGAAGGCATGGGGGTGGCGGCGCTGACGCCGGACCATCAGCGCGTCGTCGGGGTTCTGGCCGCCCTCGATGAGGCAGATCGAGTGCGGCAGGACAGGGAACCAACGAGGCACCTGCGCTGATGAGTTGAGACGTCGAACACCTCCCTCAACGGCACGGGTGCCTCGTGCGTCGCGCCCTCGCCGCCATCACCCCATCGGCGGCCACTCTGAAAACGCTCACTGAAGTGCCGCTTTTCTCCGGCACGGCAGGCTCTCCGATGGGGCGGGATTCTCTGCATCTCTGGCGTGAAGAGGGACTCGGGCGAAAAGGTGCGGGCGCTCACACCGGGGCGTGCGGGGGGAAGAGAGCGCCCCCTTATTCCGCTCTTTGCTTCTGACTGCGCCTCATGCTGCTCCCGGTACGATTCATCTGGGAGCTGTCTGCCGCTGGCGGCGGCGTGCGGCCTGTGCGCTCAGGTCACGATGGGAGTGGTCGCAAGGCGCTGGCGATGACGGTGGTCACCATCTTGTGGACGGCGGCGGTCTGCGGTGGGGCGCTTGTCCGGTCGGCGAATAGCAGGTGCCCGGCCCCGACGAGGGTGGGGGCGAGTGTGTCGATGTCGGCGTCACCGGCCAGACGCCCCGCCTCCCGCTCGGCGGTGAGGTATGCGGCGATCATGGCGGTGCCCTGCATGGCGAGTGGGATGCCGGTCAGACCGGCCTCGCGCAGCCGGGCGCGGAGGCCGTCACGGAAAGTGATGAGCGCGACGATCGCCACCGTGACCGGCCCGAACAGATCCTGCAGCGCGTCGGCGAGGTTGTCCACCACGCTCCCGGTGCCGGCGGCCGCGCGCAGAGTCGTGGTCCGGTCCTCGATGCCGCGGACGCGGTCGAGGACCAGTCCTGCCAGGAAAGCGTCGAAATCGGTGAAGTGCCGGT
This sequence comes from Streptomyces sp. NPDC088197, assembly GCF_044741185.1. Lineage (NCBI taxonomy): Bacteria > Bacillati > Actinomycetota > Actinomycetes > Kitasatosporales > Streptomycetaceae > Streptomyces > Streptomyces sp. NPDC088197. The sequence goes on along the minus strand of NZ_JBIUSD010000011.1, from coordinate 244,607 downwards.
GCAGCACACCCTTGGCGCAGTTCGCCTCCTCCGTGACCGCCCGACTGGTCAACGCGTAAGGCCCGTCCCGAAGCAGGACACGCTCGGCGGCTTCGAACAACTGACCGCGCACGTTGTGAATGTGCACCCCTGACGGCATTGTCTCCCTCTCCGCGCCGCTCTGCCTTAACAAGTGGGCATGCGCCCACTAGTGTGGGCGCATGCCCACTTTATCGCAGGGACAGCCGTCCGAGTCCGGCCCCGAGCCCCACCGCCACCGGCAGACAGCCGAGTCGTTCGGAGTGGACGCCGAACGCTACGACCGCGCCCGACCGCCGTATCCCCAGGCCCTGGTGGACAGGATCGTCGCGGCGAGCCCCGGCCGGCACGTACTCGACGTCGGAGCCGGGACCGGCATCGAGGCCCGGCAGTTCCAGGCGGCCGGCTGCACGGTGCTCGGTGTCGAGCCCGACGAGCGGATGGCCGCCTTCGCGCGACGCAGCCGTATCGAGGTCGAGGTCGCCACGTTCGAGGACTGGCAGCCGGCCGGGCGGCAGTTCGACGCGGTCATTGCCGGCACCGCCTGGCACTGGGTGGGCCCCGTCGCCGGCGCGGCCAAGGCGGCCCAGGTGCTTAAGCCCGGCGGCCGACTCGCCCCCTTCCACCACGTCCCCCAGCTCCCGGCCGAGGTGATCGACGCCCTCGCAGAAGCACTCCAACGGGTCGCCCCCGATTCCCCGTTCAACCCCGGCCTGCTCAGGGGCTCGGCCGTGGACGCCTACCAGCCGCTGTTCGCGAAAATCGCCGACGGGATCCGGCAGACTGGCAGCTTCAGCGAGCCCGAACAGTGGCACTTCGCCTGGGAGCGCACCTACTCCCGAGAGGAGTGGCTCGACCAGCTCCCCACCTTCGGCGGCCTCACCCAACTCCCCGCAGACAAAATGGCGGAGGTCCTGGACAGCGCCGGGACCGCGATCGACAAGCTCGGCGGCCACGCCACCATGCCCTACACATCCATCGTGATCACCTCAACCCGCTCCCAAACGGCGTGACCGCCGCAACACCGGGCGCGAGTACACCGATGAGCACAGCAACGTTCCCGGGGGAAGCGGGAAGAAGACTCGCAAGAGGGGAAGTTTCTCCGGCCCTTTGCCCCGGGCCGCGGCCATCATCAGCAGCAGCGCCCCTATCGCGCGCATCGAGGCGGAACGCCGACACTCAGGGAGTAAGGGCTGTCCCGCAATTGATCTTGTGCGCTCCTGGTTGCCGGTCGGCCGTCCGATCAGCGGGCCTGACGAAGATTGTGCAGGTGGGCGATACCCAAGATCGCGTAGTGGATACCGTCACCCTTGAGTCGGCAGTCGCGAAGGATCTTCCAGGTCTTCATGCGCGCGAAGACGTGCTCTACACGAGCCCTGACCTGTTTGTGGGAGCGGTTGTGCTCATGCTTCCATCCGCACGGTTCGCCGCCCGCGGGCCGACGATGCGGGACCACCAGGCCAGTGCCCTGGTAGCCGCCGTCGGCGACGGTCGTGGTCCTGTCGACGGCTGCCTTCGCACCCGCCCATGCCTTGCAGTCGTTGCGGTTGCCCGGCACTGGTCGTCCGACCGCAACGACCAGCCGTGTGTCAGCGTCGACGACCACTTGGTGATTGGTCGCGTACCTGTAGTTCTTGGACTGCTCGGCGATGCTGTGATCGCGGGTAGGCACCAATGTGCCGTCCACGATGAGCACGGTGCCGGCGTGGAACCGCTGCCGCTGCTTGAGTGCCAGCAGCGGCCCGATGTGGCCGATTATCCGGTCGGCGGATGACTTGGAGATACCGAACAGTGGGGCGAGCTGCCGCAACGTCAGGTTGGTCCGCCAGTACGCGGTGACCAGAAGTACCCGCTCTTCCAGCGGCAGTGACCAGGGACGCCCGCGGCGAGTTCGATTGGCGCCTTCTCGGCGCAACAGCGTGACCAGCTTTCGAAAGTCGCGCGAGCGCAGCCCGGTGAACGGGGGTATCCAGGACGGCTCCGCTGCCGTGATCATTCCAGCCACAGCGGGATCGTCTCAAGGCGAACCACGCCCTGACCGCTCACATGGCCAGCGCGGCTTGCCGCGTCGCCGCGGCGCTCAGGTCGTATCGCGCTTCGCGGCCGACGGAGAGGGCGGTTGCACGTCGCGGCTCTCCGAGGTGAAGGCGTCGTGTCGAGCGAGAGTCACCGACAGAGGCAGGCCCAGCCGCTCGGCTGCGCGGCGCCGGACACGCACCTGAGCTCGGGTCCGGGGCCGGAAAGAGGGGAGCCGTGAGCAGCCGCAGCCGGGGCGGTGATCGTAGGTCAGCCCCTCCGCGAGCACAGTCGCAACAACTGACCATGCCTTCGTGTCGCGTCGCCGGGGCGCAGCAAAGTCGTAGCCGGCGAAGACGAGCTGTTCACGACAGCCAGGACAGATGCGCTTCCGGATCGGCCATGTGGTGCCTTTGAAGGAGAGCCGGCACGCGATGCATACGTAGTGCCGGAAGGCACCGTTGAACGCGTGGTAGCACATGGTCCGAGAGGATACGCATCGTCCGCGGGCGGGCCCAACCGGATTCCTAGAGCCCGATCTGGCCAGTCGGCCGCCCGGTCAGTGTCCGCGCCACCACACGATGGGCCGGACGCACAAATAACTCCTTGCGGCGGCTTAATGGCTCTTTGCGGTCGGTGCGCCGCTGGACCGTCTGAGGGCAAGGCTGCGTGGCATACCCGCGGGGGTCCTTCGACGGACCCATGCACCACCGGGAAGTCACACCTGTCATACCCGCCCCAGTTTTCTTCACTTGTGCCGAAAAGCATTGGCCGCCGTCACGGGTGGAATTCATCAACCAGTCCACGGTCACCTCCACCGTCTACCAGTACGACCCCTACGGCGCCTACCAGACCACCACCGCCACCGGATCAGCCGCAGCCCAGAACCCCTACCGCTACGTCGGCGGCACCTACGACCGCACCACCGGATGGATCAAATACGGCCAACGCTGGTACAACCCCATCACCGGCCGCTTCACCACCCAGGACGCACTTTCGTTCCTCGCCGACCCCGCCCAGGGCAACCGCTACGCCTACGCAGGCGACGACCCCATCAACAACACCGATCCCACCGGAAAGAATGTTCTGGGCGATCTCGTCGATGGTCTGGACAAGATCAAGACCGTGTACGACATCGGTACAAACATCCGCAGTGGCAACTACGTGGGTGCCGTCGCCTCACTGGCCGGAGAAGCTGCGGGTGCCATGACAGGTGCGACCTGCGCATCGATCGCAGTGGGATTCGGAGTAACAACCGGCGTGGGCGGACTTGTAGTGGGAACTGGCTGTCTCGTTGCCGAAGGATTTGCCTCCTACGCTGGCGAGGATTTTGTCAATAGGGAATTCGGCTAAACGACAAGAGGTCGAATTCATATAGAGAGGAGATTTGGCGATGATCGGATTCGTCATATTTGCGACCGCACTTGGGCTAATCTTCATCGCCTTGGCTCTTTTCGCCACAAATGGACCTGCCAAGGCGGCCACTCGGCATAGTGGCGAGGTGGCAGGAAAAACTCTCAAGTTTGTCAACCGCACCCTTTTCATGTGGGTCGGTGTTCTCAGTCTCGCCGCCGCTATCTATGCCTTGGTCGCGGGAAAGCGTTAGTAGAAGAGCAGTGAAATCCAGCTAGGGTGATGTTCCCTTGCAAGGGAACGTCACCCTAGTCAGGGGCACCGTGACGCTTACGCCGACCGATCGCATGACATCAAGCTGAGGCTCTGGTTGCATGCCTGTCGAGTCGTATCGGAAGCGCCATCAAGCGGAGCCGGGGCTACGGTCTGCATTCTTCGGAATGTGTCGGTATCGTACGACCGGCTCGGGTCTCGTGCCTCGTGCAGGGTGGGCGACAGTTGCGGTCACGCGATCTAGTGTCCTGAGTCGGTAGTTCACTTGCGGTTGTAGCTAGGTCGGTGCCTGGTCCTAAGCCGTTGCCGTTGGACTTGTCTGCTCACGAACGCCGTGTGTTGCGGGGCTGGTTGCGCAAGCAGACCGCCTCTCAGGCGCTGGTGTTGCGGTTGAGGATCGTGTTGGCGTGTGCGGAGGGCCGTTTGAACGCGCAGGTTGCGGATGACCTGGGTGTCTCTCGGGAGACGGTGCGTAAATGGCGGTCCCGGTTCGTCGCCGGCCGGCTGGAGGGCCTGGTGGACCGGCCTCGTTTAGGGGCGCCGCGAAAAATTACCTGTCGCAGGTCGAACTGCTCCCGACGCTCGCGTGTGAAACCCGCTAGGAAGTTCCGCGCTTCCTGTTCGCCCAGGAACGCGGCCCGGTCGCTCTCCGACTCCTGGATCTGCCCCTCCAGGTCGGGAAGCATCTGGAAGAAGTCAGCCGGCTGGATCGTCCCAGCATTGTACGCCTCTTTGAGAAGGCGCTTCCGCTCCAACAAAGAGTCGAGAGTGCCCTGTTCGTGCCAGATCCGAATCTCCGGCCTCTTGGCCGCGTACTGCTCCGAGAGCACCTTCAGGACGAGTTCGATGATGGCTTCATCCACCTTGTCCATCCGCCGGGCGAGACCGCGACAGTTGGACGAGTTGCACGAGTAGGCGCCATGCGGCGTCCTTTGGGTCACTGGGTTCCCGACCAGGGTAGACGCGCAGATCTCACCTGACAGGTTCACCCTGCCGCACCGCAGGAAACCAGACAGTTGGTACTTCCGAGTCTGCTGCACTTCCTTGCGGCGGGCGGCTCGCGACCCCCTTGCTGGCGGCCGGCCTGATGCAGGGGCTGCGGCGCTGCGAGGTCTGCTGGGGCGCTCATGCCCGGCTAGAGAGAGGAGTTCGAAGCTCCACGCGGAGTCGGATCGAGGTGTCGATGGGCAGTCCCGTGGTGGAGTGGCGAAGCTCCTTCGAGTAGTTCGCAATGAGGTCGAGATCCCGCAGCTGCCGCTGCAACTCGGAAGCCAGCGCTTCGTCCGTATCAGGGACGAGTTCGCCTTCTTCCTGTTCGGCGAGGTACTCCAGGTGTTGGTCAATGGCGTCCACCGCCCGGCGGCTGGTCCAGTTGGCGAAGTCGTAGCAGCCGAACAGATAGGCGTGCGCGGCATCCAACGTCGCAGTTGCGGCCGCCTCGTCCGCGTCATCGGGGCCGTCCTGCCCGTCGTTGTGGCAGTACTCACTGAGCATGTACTCGGCGACACCGCGCTTCACCGCCGAGAAGGCCGTCGTGTCACCGAGGACGCCGTCCCATACCGAGTTCAACAGGGGGCGAAGGCCCACGGTGAACGGCGCCTGCTCGTCATCGGGCAGGGCCTCGTGCCAGCTCATGAGCCGTTCCGCAACGCCAGCAGTGAACACGCCACGTTCGCCGGTCGACGCCGCCTTCAGTCGCTCCTCCACCAGTACCGAAAGCTCCTGCCACCTGTCCATACGAGCCGTCCCCGAGTCGTGAAACCAGCGTGCTCACGCTGCCAACCTCGATCATCGCATTCACCACGGACAACGCATCAGGCGCGGATCCCTGGCACGAGTTGCGGGATACAGCTGACACAGCTTCCCCGTCCACGGACCAGATCAGCTGAGACTAGGGCCAGATCGCTTGAGACGGGACAGTTCGGTGAAATTGCTCAACCTTCGCTGCGAGTGCCCTGCGCGATGGAACTTAGCGTGTGTCACCGATTCCTCATGCCGTATGTCAAGCCCCGCTGGCCCTCGCGAGCGCCGTCGCCTAACCCCCAGAGGCATGGAGTGACGGCCTCTATCGTGATCGGGACGAGCCGTTGGGGAGGAGGGATCCGAACGTGGCATACCAACTCACGTTCTTCTGTCGATCAGGCGAGGAGAGCGGGCAGGCGGCGATCAGCCGCCTCCTGGACGAATCCTGCCTGTTGGTGATCTCCTCTTGACGCAACGGTCTGGTCCCTATGGGACGAGGTTGCCGTGTGCTCGCTGGCGACCAGGGGACTCGCCGGACATCGCGCGGCTGACTCGCTAGCACTTGAGGTCCACGTATGAGCGGATTGGATCGCGGAGTCGGTGATCGCTGCATCACCGGAAAACGAACAGGGCATCTGGGGCTGCGACATGCTCGCAACGATCACTTTCACCGGGGACACTCCTGACTGGCCGCTCGTCAACCGCATCTGGGTGGCATTGATCCGCCTCTGGAACGCCATCCCTTGGGATGAGATGTCCGGATTCGAGATAGCAGAGAGCATGCCGTAGATCGAAGCCGTGCGGGCGCGTCCAAGAAGTATGTGGGGCTGGTGACTTACCGCGACCCGGGCTCAGTGCGTCGCAGCCAACTCCGGCGTCCCAGCCCGGATTGGCTGATAGCAGCGTTGGTCGCGCAGGAGAGCCCAGATGACGTTGACCCGTCGCCGGGCGAGGGCGAGGACGGCCTGGGTGTGGCGGTTGGCCTCGGCGCGCTTGCGGTCGTAGAAGCGCCGGGATTCCTCGCAGCAGCGGATGCTGATCAACGCGGAGGTGTAGAAGACCCGTTGGAGCTTGCGGTTGTCGCGTTGCGGGCGATGGAGGTTGCCGCTGATCTTGCCGGAGTCGCGGGGCGCGGGCGCGACTCCGCCGAAGTCAGCGAGGCGGTCCGGGCTGGCAAAGGCGGCCATGTCGCCGCCCGTGGCGGCCAGGAACTCGGCTCCGAGGATGGGGCCCAGGCCCGTCAGGATGGCGAGGATCTCGGCACCGCGGGGATCACGAAACCGGGCCGTGATGAGCTTGTCCATCTCGGCGACCTGCAGGTTGAGGGCTATGACCTGGGCGGTCAGGGTATGGACCATCCGGGCTGCGGTCTTCTCGCCCGGGACGCTGGTGCGCTTGCCTGAGGCGGCCTCCAGCGCCGCCTCCACGATCTGGCCGGCACCACGAACGCCGCGATTCCGCAACCAGCTCGCCAGCGGTTTCGTGCCCAGGCGACGCAGGGCGGCCGGGGTCTGATAGCCGGTCAGAAGCATCAACGGCCCGGCGTTAATGAGGTCCAGGACCCGGTCCAGCGCGGGAAAGATGCCGGTCAGGTGGATGTGGAGGCGGTTGACGGTGCGGGTGCGGTCGCCGACCAGGTCCGAGTGGTGGGCTGTGAGGAGCTTGAGGTCGGTAGCGGTCTCGTCGCCGGTCCGCAGGACCTGCAGGTCCCGGCGGATGCGGGTCCGGTCTGCGATCACCGCCGCGTCCTTGGCATCAGTCTTGTCCTCGCCGCGGTAGCCCTCGGAGGCACGGTTGATGGCCCGTCCGGAGATGCAGAAGGCGCGCTGGCTGTGGTTGAGGAGCACCGCGATCACCAGGGCAGCCTCGCCGTCGGCGAGGTCGATGCCCCGCGTCACCTCGTCGCCCAATTCCAGGATGTAGGCGAGGAGCTGGAGTAGCTCCGGCTCATCCTTGGCGACCGTCGAGACAGCAGCCGGCGGCCACGCGGTTCCTCCGTGTGTCGGGCTGTGCGGACGTACCACGGAAGACCTCGCTGTCGATTCCCTACGAAGCGACCGTGCGCATCTCCTAATTGGCAGCCGAGCCGTCGTGGGGTGTCGTGTGGCCCATCGATGGCAGCCACAAGCGGCAGAAGTTTGAAGCCACACCCGACACCCCTGGGCGGGCCAACCATACGAAGGGCTGGCCCGGACCCTTGCCACAACGTAGGGAAGTTCGATCGGCGACGTCCGGGCAACAGGTCTCGGAGGCGGGTGACGTGTACGTACATGTTCCGTATGTAGAAGCGGACTGGGTCACCGCCGAAGATCTCCAGTGTCCGGCCGTCGAACGAGTGGAACCTGGTGCCGACCGTGATGATCACCTCGGGGTGACTACTCGTAGACGATGGCCGCGCCGGACAGGCTGCACATGTGGATAGGCCGTCGGCCGATGTCAGTGGGGTGGGTTCTACTAGGGTCATGAGCGAGAACACGGGTGAGAGTGCCTTCGGTGAGGACGAGGACGCCGCGTTCTTCGACCGGCTCCGCCGGTGGCAGGCGCGTTACGGCGACGGCGCCATGGTCGGGCCCATGCCCCGGTGGTGGCCCTGGCCGCTGGAAGAGGTCACCTTCGACGACGGCGACCCGGACAGCGGGCTGATCGTCATCGGCCTCGAACCGGTGCTGGCACCGCGGCACAGTGCCGCCGAGGCCGGGCGGCCGTACGCGAAGCTGGCACGCCAGCCCGCGGGCGAGCCGCCCTACCGCTTCGGCTGGGCCGGCCTGGCCTGGGGGCTTCCGCCGCTCACTGAGGAGGAGGCCGCAGAGCTGGAAGCGGAGCCGCTGGACCCGGTGGTCGCGTACAGCTGGCACGAAGCCGACTGGCAGTGGCACTTGTTCACGAACGGAGGGCAGCGGCGGCTGACCGCCGCCGAAGTGACCCGTATACGCGAGAATCTGGACCACGATCACCGGTTCCCGCCGGGCTTCTCCTCTTTCCGGCTCTAACGCTTCCAGCGATGCAGCTGTCGCCGCTGAGCGCCACCGCGACCGGCACGTGTGTGTCAGCCCGGTGCCCGACTCCTGACTGGTCCGGCATCGACATTGACCCGCGTCTGCCGCCGCCGTTCACCCCGCACGGCCGCCGCCCGGCAGGCCCGGCCTGGTACACCACCCCGACCATCGCCCACGCGCACGAACTGATCGGCCAGTTCGCGGTGCCAGGAGCGCAGCACAGCGTCGGCAGCCGCCGCAGACCTCGTTTTCTGCCCGCTGGGCGTGCACGGCCAGCTCCGACGGTGATCCGGCACCTCGTGCGGGTTGTCCCAGCGCAGGGGCTTGCCATCACCCGGCGCTGACACGGCTGGCTTCACAAGACGGCACAGCGGAGCTGCGCGCCCGGTGTCGCAAGAATCCCCCGAACCGCCCTTCACCGTCGGGCGCACGGCGGTGGGGCTGCGGGGGGCGACGGGGGAGGGCAGCTCGGGCGGGGCGGTGACATCGTGTCGGCCGGGACCCTGTCCGCTGGCACGGGGACACGCCATGGGCCGCTGACCTCCCAGGCCTTTCCTGTGTCGACGTCGATATCATACCTGTGCGGCACCGCAGCATCAGAGGGTGGGGAATCATATGACTGATAGCGGAATGAGCCATTCCTTCTGGGTGCAGCCGAGGGAACACTCAGCTTCGGATGGCCGGGACGCTCTCTTCCCGCTTCGTCTCCTGCGCCTGCCGCCCGCTGCGGGTTCCGATTCTCCATGGAGCCGTGGGGGTGGGCGCTCGTGCATCCGACCAGTGCAAATAGAGCGGCACTCAAGATCACCCCGAAACGGGTTAATCGCGGAGAATCAGCTACTGTCTGAAATGTGCTCGCGTTAAACATATGGCCTACCGATGCGTCTTTTAGTATGCGACCGGGGAAGCGTCTTCTGGGCGCCTCGCACGCCGCCGTACGCCGACTCCCCGCGCTGGAACGCCCCATGGTCGGCGTTGCTGACACCAGCGACGCCGGACGCTACGTCGGTGACGGAGGGCCAGTCGCCTTCCTGAGTCCCCCGGGGCGGCGACCGTGACGGCATCGTCGCGGTTGAGGGAGTTTGAATGGTCGATCATGAATGCGGGCATATCAGCAACGGGTGATGACGCCCTGGGCGCCCTGGCTGACGCAAGCTGGGGCAACGGGAGTTTTCCTTCCTGATTCGCGTGCTCCTCCAGGGAGGACCGCACCTCCCCGTCGACTCGGTCATTCCTTTGGGCCGGGGCGGAAATTCTGTCAGATGAGGGCCGTTTCCGGTTGCCCAGGTTTCCGCAGTTGGGGCGGTTCGGGGCAAGGGCCTGCGCGCGGGCAGAGTGCGTGCGAGCTGTGGCCGCCGGTACCCGTCGAGGAGTGCGTCCCGCCGGGATCCGGCGTATGCAGGCCGGGTACGGCGGACGGTCACCCGCAGGTGCCCGGCGCATCCGCCCCCGCTCGTAGACGGTGACGTTGAGATGTGCTGGCAGGGTAGTCACGGTGACCTGGACTGCCTGGCCCGTATTCGTGTAGGCGGTGGAGATGATCTCGATCGCGAGGAGCGAGTCGTCGCCGCTCAGGCCCCCGACGGGTGGCCTCCACCGGCTGCGTCAGCCGTGGACGGAGTTCGTCGACGACACTCGACACGGTGTGGCCGGGGCCGGCGAGCGTCTCGGTCAGATTCTCTGGCGTACGGTCGTCCTGCATCCAGGCGCTGCCCCGGACAAGCCGCAGCGGTGCCGTCGTGTCCACCGTGCGGATCACGGTGTCGTTGACGAAATAGGTCCATCGCCGGACAGCGGCCTGCTCTCCTTCCTGCATGCCCAGGCGGCGGCACACGTGGTCGGGAGCAGGTCCGATTTCCGGTTCCTGGCCGCGGACTTCGAATCCCTCGGCGGGCGTCAGGCCGCCGACCCGCGCGGGCACCGAAGCCGAGAGAGCCGGGAAAACCGCCTGGGGGCGTACGGGACTGCTTCCCAGCCGAACGGCCACGCGCTGGCTCCCCTCCCGCTGCGGACGACGCTCAGGGTTTTGAGCCGTTCCACTGCCGCTGCGCGCGCGACGCCGTGCCGCGGTCGCCGCCCCGGCTGGCACCCCGCCTCACCTGTCTTGACAGGTGAGGGGTCGTGTTGAGGCACCTGTTCGGTCGACGCCGCACACCCAGCCGGACCATGCGGGGAGGAACCCGTTCGACGACACCGAGTTCCTCCGTGAGCACCCGCATGGTGTGGGCGACATTTCGTGTGAGTGCGTGCGTCGGCACCGCAGGGTTGGAAGACGGGCGGGCCGTATAGGCTGCGAGGTCATCGCTCGCAGGGACTAAACGTACAATCTTGGGCCAGTACAAGGGCGTCACCTTCAGCCAACCGTCATCACGTATCCGGAAGAAGGGGTAGTAGAGGCCGTGTGCCCGGATCGCCTCGCTCATGACACGACGATATGGGTTACCTGCAATTGGTGGATGGCTTCTTCTCCCGCTTGTGGCCCTCGTCCTCGGCTCGTGCCGCCACGTACTCGGTCCAGTCGCGTCTGACGTAGGCGACCCAGCGGATCGCGGTGTGGCGTTGCATGCCGGTCAGGTCGGCGAGGATGGGGCTGGGGAGATTGGTGGCGAGGGCGGAGTTGGGGGCCGCGCGGCACGAGATTCTGTGCCGGTTCAGCTTCTGTGTCATGGAGTGCGTCGAAATCGGCTTCCGCGGGACCAGACCCGCGAACAGCAGTGGTGGACCTGGAGTGGTCTGAGCGAACAGGGGTCGGGGGACGGACCATGGTTCGTCGGCCAGCTGTTGCAGCAGCCCGACCAGTCGTGGCGCCACCATCCGTATGCGCCCAGGACCTTTTTGCGGTTGCCCGCAAGTGCCGTCAGACCCTGAGCCTGATCACCGGCTTCGAACAGGCACTCGGCCGCAGTGCGGGCTCGGGCGACCGTCTCGTCCGTTACGGCAGGGGACCAACCGGGGACCACACGCGGTGCGCGGTAGTGAGCGATGGACGCATAACTAGGCGTAATGCGCGGGGGATTGGTCCCGAATGGCGGGGAAATTCCCTTGGCCTTCGCGACTGGGGGTCAGGGGGTCGCAGGTTCAAATCCTGTCGTCCCGACGGTGCACGAAGGGCCCGCTGGACTGGCATTTAGCCAGGCCAGCGGGCCCTTCGGCTTGTCGGCAGAGGTTTCCGTGTGATGAGGCGTTGGAGGCGGCGCTGGGTGGTCTGCGGGGAGCCGTGGCCGGCGATCAGCCGGAGGACGTGCAGGGGGACTCCGGCGTCCGCCGTCCAGGTCGGGCGGGTGCGTCTCAGGTCGTGTCGGCGCGGGTGTTCGTAGCCGAGGGTCTGGACGATGTCGTCCCAGTGGGTGGCGTCGCGCAGGACGGCGGTGGTGATCCGTCCCCGGTGGGGGCTGGCGAAGAGGCCGGCGTCGGAGTTGGTGGCAGGTTACCTCGGCCCCCGGTGACTGAAAATCTGTGATGGCCGGAGTAGACATTTGGTGGTGGCGTGGGTACGGTTTCTCTTGTACCCAGAGAGACAGAGGGCCCGGCAGAGACGAACTGCCGGGAGGCAGTACGCACATGACGCAGGTCGGTACGGTGGTGGAGTTCCAAAGCCAGGGATGTTGCCAGACGGGCGATGGGACTGACGACCGGACCGGGTGGCCCGCAGTGATCAGGGGCCGCCGTGAGAAGGACCGCAGCGGTAGTAGCGGTAAGTGCGGTGTGCGGTAACCAGCAGCGAAGTCAGTGAGCAGTACCTCGGTGAAGGCGTCGGCTGCGGGCGCGCGCACCGGGAGGTTCGGCAGTGGGGTTCCAAGCCAGAGAAGACGCAGGACGGGCGACGGGGCTGGCTGTCGAAGAGTGGTGCTGGTAGAGGCCATCAGTAGTACAAGAAGTGTGCAGTTCACGTTTGGCAGGCAGTTGATCCAGAGGGAAGAACGGAGGAGTTGAGCGCCATCGGGATCGCCCGGGCGGAGTGTCGAGTCCGAGTACCGCAGGACATCGATAGTGAGGTGGTCTCCGGTCAAGCAACCGCGATCCCCGCACCTGCCGCTCACCCTTTGGTGGCGGTGCGGACACAGTAGGCCGACGCAATAGCAGGTCGGCAGATGGTGTAGCAGTTCCTTCGGGGCCCCGGTGCCGGTATGGCACCGGGGCCCCTCCACGCGTTCCGCAGAGAGGTGCGATGACAGCAGGCGACACGAACGGGCGTCTCGATGACGACGACTACCCCGCGTACACCATGGGCCGGGCCGCCGAGATACTCGGTACCACCCAGGGCTTCCTCCGCGCGATCGGCGAAGCCCGCCTGATCACCCCGCTGCGTTCCGCGGGCGGACACCGCCGCTACTCCCGCTACCAACTGCGCATCGCCGCACGCGCCCGCGAGCTCGTCGACCAGGGCACCCCGGTGGAGGCGGCCTGCCGCATCGTGATCCTCGAAGACCAGCTCGAGGAAGCGCAGCGCATCAACGAACAACTACGCCGGTCCCAACCCGGCGACCGGGCCGACGTCTGACCGGTGTCCCTGACGCGAGGGAGCTTCTGCGGGTCGCGGAGGTGCTCCTCATATGTGCACATGATCGCCGAAGACGTTCAGCCGTCGGCTCCTGAGCGTGATTCCCGGTCTGGCGCCGACACGCCACCCGACGTCGTCCCGGACACCGCTGGTGCACCTTCCGCCGGCGGGCCCGGCCACCGGTCCTTTCCGGCCCCCGCCGCGGGGGGCGTGGTGGGCGTGGTGGAGCGGGTGGCCGCCGCGCCGAAGCCGGGGATGCGTGGCTCGCTGCACGCGGGTGGTCGAATCCGCTTTTGTGGTGCGCCGGTGACGGCCAATCCTCGGGCCTGCCAGGAGAGATGGTGATCGACCACGGGGACCCGCTGTGCTCGGGTGCTTGACCAAGCGTACGGAAAAAGATCGGCACTTCTTACGAGCCGCGGGTCTTTTCCGGTACGGGCGTCCGGCTCGACGAGCCGTGCGCCGGGGCGGGCCGCGACCGTCGGATCGCGGAGGGGTCCGGACCGGGAAGACCGCCGTGTCCACGCTACGGAGCCACCGGACAGCGAGCCGACTGGGACGGGCCGGGAGTGGCCCGGCGTCAGTCGCAGGTGATGTTCTCCGCGTACAGACCCCTTGGGTTCTGCCCGATGTCGAAGTGGACCCTCTGGCCTTCGGTCAGCCCAGGAAGAGCGTCGTTGACGAGATTGGAGTAGTGCGCGAAGACGTCTTCACCGTCGCCCGACTGCTCGATGAATCCGTATCCTTTAGCTGAATTGAACCATTTCACAGTACCTGTGGCCATTCTGTAACTCCTGCTCGCTCGGCGTGCGGCAACAGATTCGCGAACTCCGCATCTTTGTGGAATTTTCTTGTCCGTGCACCGGTGAAAAGGAAGAACCAGTCGTCAATCACGCGGCTGGCGCGGCCCCACGGGCTGGTGGACGCGGGCATCTGCGGCGAGGCCGCCCGCAGCCCTCTTCCTCGGGCGTCGCCCGAGAGGCCCCTGGCGTCTGCCCCGCCGGCGGCTGGTGGGGCAGAGGGCTGAGCGTCCGCCCGCGACATGCGAGGGTCGGCGACCGCTCGAATCGGAAGCCTGGCACGGCCGTTGGCCGGGTTGGCGCGGGCCGAGGAGTGACCTCCGCGCTTGGGACGAGGCGGGATCGGGCGCCTGCTGCTTGGAGCCAGGAGCCCGCCGGTGTGCCGCGAGTGTGGGTTCTCCTCGTGGGTCAGGCTGTCACGGGGATGCCGAGCAGTGACTGGGCTGTCCGGAGTGGACTGGAGGCGGTGACGGGGACGTGGGTGGCGGTGTTGCGGCAGGTGTAGCCGAGGCTGAGGAGGGCGCGGGTCATCTCGGCGGCGCTGAAGTCGCGGCGGTCCTGGCGGGTGATCACCTCTCCCACTTGCTTCACGGGGTAGTGGCGTCGGCCGATGATCACGTACTCGCCCGTGACGACCTCGGGTTTGATGCCCTTCATGGACGCTTGCACGCCGCTCTTGGTGAGGTCGAAGGGGAAGTGGGCGATGATGCAGCGCATGGGACCTCGCGGAGATGAGGGGGGATGGGGACAGGAGCCGGTTCGCCCTGGTGAGTGCGGTCCGGCGGCGTTCAGGCCGCCGGGCTGAGTGCGGTACGGCGGCCCTGGGTCTCCGTCGAGGCCGTGGTCGGACGGGCGGAGCGCCGGGCCGCGGCGGGGCGGCTGCGCCGGCCGCGCGCGGAGGCGGCGGACGTGCTGCGCCTGGTGCGGTCGGCGACTGGCTCGGTGATGGTGACGGGCACACCGGAAGGCGTGCGGGCTCCGGTGATGCGGTTCAACTCGGCTTCCCCGGACCGGATCTGGGTGGTCTGCGGGGTGATGCCTGCGGTGGTCATCAGACGGGTCATCTCGCGGCGCTGGTGGGGCAGGACCAGGGTGACGACCCGGCCGGACTCACCGGCGCGGGCGGTGCGTCCACCGCGGTGCAGATAGTCCTTGTGGTCGGCGGGCGGGTCGACGTTGACCACCAGGTCGAGGTCGTCGACGTGGATGCCGCGGGCGGCCACGTTGGTGGCGACCAGCACCGTGACGTGCCCGGTCTTGAACTGCGCGAGGGTACGGGTGCGCTGCGGCTGCGACTTCCCACCGTGCAGCGCCGCCGCCCGTACACCGCTCTTGAGCAGGTGCTCGGTGAGCTTGTCGACGGCGTGCTTGGTGTCGAGGAACATCAGCACCCGGCCGTCACGCGCGGCGATCTCGGTCGTCGTGGCGTGCTTGTCCGTGTTCTGCACGTGCAGAACGTGATGCTCCATGGTGGTGACCGCGCCGGCGGACGGGTCGACGGAGTGGACCACCGGGTCGTTGAGGTAGCGGCGCACCAGCAGGTCGATGTTGCGGTCCAGGGTGGCGGAGAACAGCATCCGCTGGCCGTCGGGGCGCACCTGGTCGAGCAGCGCGGTGACCTGCGGCATGAAGCCCATGTCGGCCATCTGGTCCGCTTCGTCCAGGACGGTGACGCCGACCTGGCCCAGTTGGCACGCGCCGCGGTCGATGAGGTCCTTGAGCCGTCCGGGCGTCGCCACGACGACTTCCGCTCCGCCGCGCAGCGCGCTGATCTGCCGGCCGATGGACATGCCGCCGACGACCGTGGTCATCCGCAGCCGCAGGGCGCGGGCGTACGGGGTGAGGGCGTCGGTGACCTGCTGGGCCAGTTCGCGGGTCGGGACCAGGACCAGGGCCAGCGGTTG
The DNA here is from genome assembly GCF_044741185.1 of Streptomyces sp. NPDC088197. NCBI lineage: Bacteria > Bacillati > Actinomycetota > Actinomycetes > Kitasatosporales > Streptomycetaceae > Streptomyces > Streptomyces sp. NPDC088197. Next base: position 229,003 of record NZ_JBIUSD010000011.1, on the reverse strand, counting down.
CCGGGACTCGGCGCGCTGACCCGCGATACGGGCCAGCAGGGCCAGGCCGAAGGCGAGGGTCTTGCCAGAGCCGGTGCGCCCGCGGCCCAACACGTCACGTCCCGCGAGGGAGTTGGGCAGTGTCGCGGCCTGGATCGGGAAAGGCACGGCCATTCCCTGCGTGGCCAGCGACGTCAGCAGAGCGGCGGGCAGGTCGAGTTCGGCGAAGGTTTCCACCGGCGGCAGGGCCGGAGTGACGGAGACCGGCAGGGCGAACTCGCCCAGCGGGGCCGAGGGCCGCCGACCGCCGTAGCCGCCGGAACGGGAAGGGCCGCCGGAACGGCTCGGGGCCTGGCCGCCGCGGTATCCACCACGGCCGGAGGCGGAGCCGGAGCCGGAGCCCGGGGAGCGGGTGCGGGAGTAGCGGTCGGTGGAGCGAACAGTGCGGTTCACGGAGAACCTTCCTCGATGCGGTGCGTCGAGGGATCCCCGGCGGCAGACGAGCCGCACAGGGAGCACAGGAACGAACCGATGAAAGTGAATGTACGAAGCGGGCCATCTGGAGCTCTCGACGAGCTGTCCGGCCGTTCCCGCGGGCACCAGCGGTACTCACACGTTGATGGCGGACCGGGGCTGGACTTCCCCGCTGCGGCAGAGGTGCTCCTCCGGGCGGCCGGGAAGGCGCGCGGGCCGCCATGGCGGCCGGGGGCGGGGGGAAAACCAAGTAGGCCGGGGCCCGCACCCCAAGGTGCGGGCCCCGGCCTACTGCTACGCGTGAGCGTCAGGCGGGAACGATGTTCTCGGCCTGCGGGCCCTTCTGGCCCTGCGTGACGTCGAACGAAACCTTCTGGCCCTCCTGCAGCTCGCGGAAGCCGGAAGCGGAGATGTTCGAGTAGTGGGCGAACACGTCAGCGCCGCCACCGTCCTGCTCGATGAAGCCGAAACCCTTTTCCGCGTTGAACCACTTCACGGTGCCAGTAGCCATGTCATATCTCCTTCGGGGCAGTGCCCGGAGCCCGCACTGTGCGGCCTCCGCGTCGCCGCGAGGTTGCCCCATCCGGAATGCACCGGAAATACAAAAGTGCTTCCACCGCTTACAGCGGTGAAGGCACTTGAAGTCTTTGGGAACCACAACTGCAACTGGGGAAACCATAGCATGCCACCAGCGGTAATGCTGGATCTCCGATTACTGGCCGCTAAAGGCACGAAATGCTGCGGTCGGTCTGCTGGTATTTCTGTGCCGGCGGTGTCAGATATTCCACCTGGGCTTTGACAGGGTCGGCGGACAGGATGCCGGGGGAGGCGGTCACCGACCGGCCCCTCGCGCGCAGGCGGGCGACGCGTGCGGGGGCTGGCGAACTGCCCGGTCAGCGGCGGCCGGTGGCCAGGATGACGAGGAACTGGCCGCCGCCCGGCTCGATTTCGGCGGTCACCAGCAGTCCGGGAACCAGTCGGGAGAACCGGTCCACCAGCCAATCCGCGGCCTCCTGGGCGTCCCGCCGGGTCGGACAACGGCCCACCATCTCGCGGCCCCCCTTGCGCTCCAGTCTTCCGGCAACGGTAATCAGCGGCGCGGGTTCGACCACGTACAGGCGGTCCGGCCAAGCGATGACCACCTCGACCGCGCCCTTGCGGGTGTTGCAGCCGCGGTGCGCCAGTCGCTCGGCGACCTTGGCCTTCCGGTCGGCGGTCCGGCTGTCCACGCTGGGCCCCCGCGGGTCGTTCACCGACATCTCGGGGTCGACCGGTTCGTCGCACACCCAGCACCGCCAGCCGTCGCGCTCGGCCACATCATCAAGGAGGCTCACCCGGGTAAGCTACCGCGCCCGGCCGGTACCCCGCGCACCTGGGCCGCGGCGGGCGAGGGCCCGGCCGCCAGCCGGGCACGGCGACTCTCCGTAGCCAGGAGACCGACGAAAACCCACCTGTAATCTCCAATCAGCCGCGATGGCAGGCTGCCAATAAACGACCGCGTTCATACCCGGTCACACGGAGAATGCGAACGCGACAGGCATTGAGCCGTACGCGCGTATCGCCAGTTCATCTTGGTTGGTCTGGAATTCCCGGGCGCTGCCGGAGGCGTCGTGACGGTCGGCGCGCCCCCTCCGTTTCCTCCGCCTGCCATCCCTCCTCCACCACGTCCCCGAGCCGCCATCCCGAGACCGCCCCTGACCACCCGTCAGCCGGAACATCCGCAGGCCACACCCCGTGCCCGTGCTCCGCTGGGGGGCAGGGCAGGTGCATCGCCTGACTCGCCGCAGGTTCGGGCGCTCGAACCGTTACCACATCCGAGCCGGTACCACCTCGCGGCATCCGGGGGCGTGGGATCTTCCGTTGCTGATCTTCCGTTCACGCTCGCTCTGCGCGACGAAGAGGCCATCCGTCGGGAACTGGAAGCTTTCCCAGCCGCCTTCAGTCTGCGAGTTCTGTGGCGGGGGCTGGATTCGTAGTCACCTGTTTGACCGGTCCGGCAGGCGGGGGCACGCGGGGAGCCGCCTACTGGGGATGGGTGCGTGGTGCCGGGCCCGCTTTACGAGCCGGCTTCCGGGACCCGCGGAGATCTGTTCGCACGAAGGGATGTTCCTGTGCCAAGTCAACTCACGCGTGGCAAGCGGCTTGCACTGTGCGCTGCCGTAGGAGCGGTTGTGGCGGCGGGGGGTGTGGCTGCTCTGGGCTACGGTACGGCCGCAGCGGTTCCGCAGGCAGCGGCGCGGCACACCGTATCGCCGAACCCCTGCACAGCCCAGGACCATCTGCTCACCATCGCCGTTACCACGGACGCCAAGAACGTCGCTGCCGGCGACCGCCTGTGGGACAGCCATGCCCGCTTCGTCAGGAGCACTCACCAGTCCTTCCTGGTCACCTACGGCCTTGCTAAGGGTCCGGAGCGGGCCGACCCGCTGGACCCGGCCTCGGCGCTGACGGGTCGGACGGTGTACGTCCTCAACGAGTGCTACCGGACCAGCGCCGACATCAGCAGGCACTGGAAGATCACCTCCACGCGGTGGCCCGAGTTCCAGGCCGTCCTCGACTGGATGCACACGCCGGGCACGCAGGTGGTGACCCTGCACGACGGGCAGGTCAGAAACTCCCTCTGGTAGTCCGCGACCCGGCGGCAGTCGGGCGGGCAGGGCTGGTCGGCGCGGCGCCTGACTCTAGCTGTCGGCAGTCGACGGCCGGTTCGTCCACGTCAGCGATGCTGGGGCCTTCGGGCGGCGCCCGCTCCGGCGTCTCGCGGCCTTCGGCCGTGGCGGCGCGCAGCCCTGGGGGCGGTATTCCTGAGGCTGCGGGTTCTCGGCGACGGGGCCTCCGGGCAGGGTGAATGGGCCGTTTCCGTTGGTCGTGTCCCACGAAGATCAGGACGGCGGTCCAGTGGACCGGCGGTCGCCAGTTCTCGTATCGGGCGCATGCCAGTGGGGCGACCGGACCGGCGTCCACCACGTCCTCAGCCGCGCCGAGGAGCTCGCCGAACGGCACGATGTTCCCGACACCATGACGCCGTGCGTCTCGCTGTCCCCCTACGGCCTGACCCGTACCCGCGCCAGCGCCGCGACCGCCCACCTGGCCCTCGGCGACAGCTCGCAAGCCCTTTTCCGCGCCGGGCAATTCGCCGAGGTTCCGGCAGACCCGTGGAGCCGCGCACTCGTCAGCCTCGACGCCGCCACTGCCTACCTGGCCGTACGGGACGTAGAACGCGCGATGGAACTGTGGGCCGCCGCCATCCGGCAGCCCGCCGGACCGCCGATCCCGTCCGTCGTCACACGCGCCCACGAACTCGCAGCCCGCGCCACCGCCCGCTGGGCAGAACTGCCCTCGGTCCAGGACGACACCGAGATCCTCAGAGCCTGGTCCGCGACCCCTGCTGTCGCCGGCTTCGCAACACCTGCCACCATGATCGCAAAGCCGGTCGAGGGAGGGACATCAGCACGTGTGGACCGGCCCGGACAAGCGGCCGTTTCCCGCCGACCAGCCGACCCGCCGCCCGACCTCGACAGTACGGCATCGGTGGCCGCACACGACTGGGCCGCGTTCACCGATGTGGAGGTCATGACCAACCACTGGGACGGGCCGGGCTGGACCGAAGCGACACGCGCCTACTACTGGCTCGTGCACTTCACCGATGCCCCGGACCTAGGAGCTGTCCGGCCGATCATTGATGGCGTGCGTGCGGCTGCTGCTGCATGAGATCGAAGTCGATTGCTGGGCGCCTGGTGCTGCGCGACCATCGTCGGATGAGTATGGATGAAGGTCGAAAGCTGACGCGGGTCGTGCAGACGTGTTCTGGCTGCCCATCGCAGTGGGATGCCTGGACGGCGGACGGCCACTACCTGTATCTCCGATACCGGCATGGCGAGGGCAGCGTCGAGTGGCACCCCGGCCCTGACTTTGATGACAGTCCGGAGTCTTGGAACGAGGGTCGCTCGGGGCTCCTGACCGAATGGGACGACGGCACCGGCAGCGGCGTCATCAGCCTTGAGGACTTCATGACGGCAGCCGGCCTAGTACTTGCGCCGGCAGCTTTGGTGGGTTGATGTCATGACACGCGGTCAGGTGCGGAGCCTGATGACAAGGGCGGCTGGCGTGACGGTGCCGAGGAAGACGTAGCCGCGCTTGTGGTAGCGGGTCGCGACAGCGCGGAAGTTCTTCAGCTTGTTGATGGCCCTCTCGACAGTGTTGCGGCTCTTGTACCGCTCCTTGTCGAAGCCGGGTGGCTGTCCGCCTCGCGATCCCCTGCACAGGCTGGCAGCCTGGCTGTCGGTCTTCTCCGGGATCGTGTGCCGGATGCCGCGCCGCCGCAGGTACTGACGGCAAGGACCGCTGCTGTAGGCCTTGTCGGCTGCGGCGCTGTCGGGCTTTTTGCGGTGTGGGCCCGACCCGAGCCGCGGAACCCGGATCTTCTCCAGCACTGGAATGAACGGGGTGCAGTCGGCCCGCTGCCCCGGTGTGACGATCAGGGACAACGGACGGCAGAAGCCGTCCGCGCTCAAGTGGATTTTGCTGGTGAAGCCGCCGCACGAGCGCCCCAGTCGATCTCGCCCACCGCGTCATCTGCGGCTGGACCTGCCGCATCGGGCGTTCCCAGGTACCGTCGGCCGACCACAGCCGATGGCGGTCGTAGACCGTCTTCCCACCGACCGTTGCTCACCGGCAAGAACGGCCGCAGCCGTTCCCCCTCGGCATCCGACAGATCGCCGCGTTCTCCCCGCCCCATAGCGGGAACAACGAGCAGATCAGGAGACGGTCACATGATCGGCCGGACAGCTCCTAGCAGACCAGGCAGAGCGCAGCCGGACCGTCCTCACCGGTCTGGGGCTTCGACGCCATCGATCGCACCGGCTCTCGGCCGCATCGGACGGGCCCACGACGTCACCGAACACCAATTCGCCCGTCTCGTTGACCTGGCCGGACACCACCTGCCGTCGGCGGCTACCGCGCACGCCATCCCCATGACAGGCTCCCGCGGCGCCGTCCGATACAGCCTCGCACCTTGGACCCCCGTCCGTCGGCTCCACTCCCACCTCGACACAGCGACCCGCGCCGCGGAGCTGTCCGGCCTACACCCCACCCCGACGCTGCGCCCCCACATCGGCATCGCCTACTCCAACCGAGTACAGCCCGCCGCTGCATGGGGTTCCACGCGGGCACGGCGGGCCCGGCTGGCACGGAGAGTGCCTACTACGTCCAGCCCCTTGGTGCTGGACCGAGTCTCGCGACCGCCCTGAACAACGCATTGCGTTCGGGGTGTTGGAACACGGCGGCGACGTTCGACTGTCAGATGCCGCCAGGTGGCGCAGACCGGAGAAGGGACGTCTTGTGAGGCGCGGGCCCAGGTTGCCAGAGAGCAACCGGGGACCACACGCGGTGCGCGGTGGTGAGCGATGGAGGACTTCGCGATTTGGTGATCAAGGAGTCGCAGGTTCACATCCTGTCGTCCCGACGGTGCACGAAGGGCCCGCCGGCCAGGTCAGCGCCACTTCACCCTGGACCAAGATCGTCTCAACCGGCGGTGAGCCCGCGCGGCCCGGGGCTGCCGGTGAACTACCAGCGCAATAAGGTGAGTTGAGCCTCCGGGCAGTACCCTGTGGTGCTTTGCGGCGACCACAGGGAGATCACGATGCACTACCGGAATCCCCGTTTCGAGCACTGGCCGGTCTACGAGGACATCACCGACACCTACTACCGGCACGGCCGCTTCTTCTACGGCGAGGACCGGGACGGCCACCTGCGGGTGGGGCGCGTCGTGGCCTTCTACCGGTACCTGCATCCCATCAACACCTCTGCCGTAGAGCCGGTCGTGCGCTTCGTCGGCACCGGCGGGGTGGAGGGCGAGCCCGAGTACGTCTCGCTGGGTGAGGTGACCGAGCGGTGGTGGATCGGCCGGACCGCCGAGGACGTCGAACAGGCGTGGCGGGCGGCATCCACGACCGGGGAGTGGCCGCAGCCGCAGACCGGCGGGCCGGGACAGCACCCCGCGGCACCCTTCTACGTCGATCCGGCGCACTACCTGCTGTACTACGCGGCCCGTGACGACGACCGGTCCTACCTCGGCCGGGTCGTCGGGTGGGATCCGCCGCTGGATCGCAATGAGCTTCCCACGCCGATCGTGCGTCTCTACCAGCCGGACGGCAGCCTGGACGAGGAGGGCCAGTACGAGGGGCTGAACCTGCCGGTCGGCGGTTACGTCGCCGGGACGCTGGATGCAGCCCGGGACTACCTCGACAAGTAGCGCTAACGGGTGCCACATGCCCTGCCGCGCGAGGGGAGGCGCGGCGGGGCGCTGTCGAGCCGCTGTTCGCGGGAAATGCCTGGGCCCGCCGCCATTCGGTGGAGCGTGCCCAGTCGTGGCGATGCGGAATCTCCACGCCCACGGCCGAGTCCACGGCCGATCCGCGCGCACGGCGCGGGTGGCTTACTCGGCGCGTTGTCCGACACGGAGGACGCTCAGATAGCGGCGTGCTGCTCGGTTGCCCATCCGCGTGCGGACGCGCTCGGCTACCGCGTCGAGCAGGGGCTCACGGATGTCGCGGTCGAGCCTCCGGTACAGCGACAACGAGCGGAGGTGATCGGCAAAGCCGTCTCCGTCGAACCATTGCACGGTCGGGTACCAGCGCACGATCGGGGGGCCGAACAGTCCTCCGGGATCGTCGACCAGGCCCCAGCCCTCGTCGGTGGCGCGCACCTCGTCCTCCAGGGGAGGACGACGCCAGTCGGGGTTCCCGGGGCAGAGCTGCTCGTGGAGATCGGCGGTCTCGGCGTAGAGCTCCTGCTCTCCCGGCCGGCGGACGACGACGTGGCCGAGCACCGCCATCCAGCCTCCGGGACGGAGCACGTCGTGCGCCCGTTGCCAGCCGATCGACGGGTCGACCCAGTGCCACGACGACGCGGCCACGAGAGCGTCGAAGCGTCGGCCGCGATCGTCCCACTCCTCGAACGTCGACGTCTCGACGTCGACGTTGCCGAAGGACGCGATCCGTTGGCGAGCGAGCGCGGCCATCTCCGCGCCCGGCTCGACGGCGGTCACTGAGCAGCCGAGTGCTGCCAGCGAGCGCGTCGCCTGACCGGTGCCGCAGCCCACTTCCAGCACCGACGACCTGTCGTCCGTGCCGGTGACGGCGACAAGGTCCGCGAACAGTTCGTCGGGGTAGCCCGGCCGGACCCGGTCGTAGAGCTCCGGCACCTCGTTGAACACCCGGCCGAGGTCGCGCGGATTCGGGCGCATCTCCGGAGTATCGGTCATGGGCGTACAAGCTATGAGGTTCGTCCACGGGGACGCCACTGGTTTAACGGCGGCTCCTCGACAGCAGCCGTGTCGGTCCTCTCTGTCTGCCCTGCGCGACGGCCCCGCAGCGGTCGCGGCGGTGTGGGACAGGTGGAAGGCCGGGGCGAGGTGCGGCGGGCCGGCGCCGACGGCCAGAGCTTCCCGGAGTGACGCGGCGCATCAAGGGTCAGGCGTGTCGTGCTTGTAGGCATTTGCGCATTTCGCGATGCTTGACGCGACATTGGTCGGCATCGTGTGGAGGCGTTTCATGGGTTCATCACGTGGTGTCAGCCGGCGTGCGCTGCTGGCGTCGGCCCCGGCGCTGGCGACGGGGGCGCTGCTCGCGCCCCGGGCCGCAGCCGCGCCCGCGCCGTTCCCGCAGCCGCCGGTCATCCGCTCCAAGGGCGGCGTCCTGTCGACCTCTCTGCGGGTCGCGTTCACCCGCGGCGTGCTGCCCGGCGTCGGCAACGTCAACCTCCGGCTCTACAACGGGCATGTGAACGGGCCGACACTTCGGCTGCGCCCGGGCGACGTGCTCGACCTGGAGCACGTCAACGACCTGCCGCCCAACCCCGACCAGACCTCCCACGCCGACCACAACGTCCCGCACAAGTTCAACTCGATCAATGTTCACACTCATGGCCTGCACGTCTCGCCGACGGGGGACGCGGACAACGTCTTCCGCGAGTTCACCCCCTACGACCCGCGCAACGGCCTGAACACGCGCAGCTACCGCAGCCGGATCGAGATTCCCGCGGATCACGAGGGCGGCACGTTCTGGTACCACCCCCACGTACACGGAGCAGCCGCCGTCCAGTTGTCCAGCGGGCTGATGGGCGCCCTGATCGTCGAGGGGGCCATCGACCAGGTCCCGCAGGTGGCCGCCGCGAGCGACCTGGTGATGTGCGTCGGCGAACTGAAGCTCGCCCGGGGCCAGGTACCCGACCTGCACGCCGAGGACGATCTCAGCTCGGTTCCCTCGACCTTCGTGGTGAACGGGAACTACCGGCCGCAGGTGCGGCTGCGCGTGGGCGAGGTACAGCGCTGGCGCCTGGTCAACGCCTCCGCGTTCACCGTCCTGCCGATCGAGGTGGAGGGGCACACCCTGCACCAGATCGCCATGGACGGCATCGCCTTCACCCGGCCCGTGGAGCGCGAGCGCGTCACCCTGGCCATGGGCAACCGCGCGGACGTCATGATCCGCGCACAGCGCCCGGGCAACTACCGGATCATGGCCGGGGACACCCTGCTGGCCACCATGACCGTGCAGTCGGGACCCGGCGTACGGATGGACCTGCCCACCGAGCTGCCCGGCCCCGCGCCGTTCATCGACCCGGCCGAGGTGACCCGGCGCCGGGCCCTGACCTTCCACAGCGACATGGACGCCTTCCCCGGGCAGGCGTTCACCCACGCCTTCCGCATCACCGGTGACGGCGCGACCCCCGCCACCCGCGACGCGGCTGACCCGTCGGATCCGACCTACGGGCGATTCGACCCCTCCTACGTCAACCACACGCTGCGGCTCGGCGACACCGAGGAATGGACGCTCACCAACGACTCCGCCAGCCACGCCAATCACCCCTTCCACCTGCACACCAACCACTTCCTGGTCACCGCCGTCGACGGCCGCGCACTCGACACACCCGTCTGGCAGGACACCGTCGCCATCAACAAGTCCGGCTCGGTGACCCTCCGCGTCCGCTTCAAGGACTTTCCCGGCCGGGCCCTGGTGCACTGCCATCACCTCCAGCACGAAGACCGCGGCATGATGCAACTCATCGAATACGTCTCCTGACCAGGGCGGGGACCAAGTCTGCTTCTCGACGCCCGGCCAGCCCTTCTCGGTCGTCCCTGCCCCGGAGACCGGCCGTCGAGCCGCTCTTCACCGCAGGCCAGCGGACCGAGGGCGATCCGGAGACCCTGACCGTGCTGGACGCCGCCTACACCGCCCGTCGGTGCCCGCCACCAGGTGGTCGGGGCAGCGGGCAGCGCTCTGCGGCTCACGGATGCCGGGGACGCTGCCAGGGCGCGGTTGCGCGAGCTGGTGACCGAGCTGCGCGGTGTGGTCCACGAGGGCATCAGCGACGAAGGGTACGTAGTCGCGCTCAAGGTGCTGCGCAAGATGGTCGCCAACGTCGAGCGCAGCAAAGCCTCCGGGTCGGCTTCTTCCTCTCGGCCTGCCGCCGAACCGGTCGGGGGAGACCATGTGCGTAGGGTGCGGAAGCCGGTTGACGGCGGCGCTGGCCAGCGTCTTGGGCATGGTCGAATCGACGTCTGAGGGGTACAGGTTCGAGGCGGCACGCCGAGCGGGCGAACGGGACCGTCGTGGGCGGTGGCCATGGGATGCGTCCGTAGGTGAGGTCGGTAGCCTGCCTTCATGGTTTCGGGCGAGGGGGCCGGGCACATCGGTGCCGATCTTGAGGGTCAGGGCTGGGGTGCGACGCGTGCCTGGGTGGAGAAGGGGCTGTCAGCGGCCGAGCGCATCGAGGACGTCGTACGGTTGCGTGGCGGCTGGACGTCGGAGATGCGCCGCCTGGGCATCCGCGGGCCGGGCGGTCGACGCTCACTAGTCCTGCGGTCCTTTGCGAAGCCCTTCTTCGTCCGGCACGCGGAGGGCCTGCTGACCCGCGAGGCAGCCGTCCTGCGCCTGCTCGGCGACACGGACGTGCCCGCAGCCACGCTTGTGGCGGTGGACGCAACGGCGCGCTACTGCGACCATCCCTCCTTGCTGATGTCCCTGCTGCCCGGGACCGTGGGCCTGGGCGATGAAGGGGCCGATCGGCGTGCCGAACTGCTTGCCCGTCAATTGCTCCGCATCCACCGGCTGCCGGTGACCGCGGAGGCCCGGCCGCGCACCTATCAGGCGTGGACCTCTCCCGAGCGGGTGAGCCCGCCCGAAGACACCGAGCGGCCTGAGCTGTGGCAACGGGCCGTGGACGTGATCCGCCGCGAGCCCCCGGACTACCGGGCCTGTTTCCTGCACCGGGACTTCCATCCCGGCAATGTCCTCTTCACTGGTGACGGCGACGGTCTGCGGATCAGCGGCGTCGTCGACTGGGTGGAGACCTCGTGGGGGCCGGCCGACCTGGACGTGGCGCACTGCTCGACGGCCCTGGCCCTGCTGCACGGGGTTCCCGCAGGCATGCTCTTCGCCGACCGCTACCTCGAGGCGGGAGGAACGCTGGCCGAGGACCGCGCCGCGCATCTCTACTGGCGTCTGCTGGACGCGTTGGCCTTCGCTCCGGACGCCGAGAAGGTCGCCATCCCCTGGCGCGAGGTGGGCCGTGCTGATCTGACCCCCACCCTGCTGACCAGGCGGCTGGAGGGATACCTCCAGGCCCTTTTCGACCGGTACGCATGAATCCGGACCGGTGGCCCGGCCGCCAGCGGTCCTGGGCGGACGCGATCAGCGGCGGTCTCCCGCTGCGGCAAGCGGCTCAGCCACGCGGGAGCGGTGGGCGTTGACCGTCTCGTCAACTGCCTGACCGAGGTTGGCCCCAGGAGATACCGGTCCCCGACCTGCGGTGCAGGCGGCGGCGGTGTTGCCGTAGAGCGCGGACTGAGAGGCACCGCTCGGCGAGGTCGTAGGTGGTGTGCGGCACCGAGGCGACCGGCTGGGCCTGGTCGGTGTTGGGCGCGACCGGCAGGGTCTGCGTCGTGGAGGGGTAGGACAGCCGGGCCACCGAGTCGCCGGGCCGCACCGGCGGCTGGGCTGGTGATCGACGTCGGCTTGTGCGCGGTGTAGCCGAAGGACGTCGTGCGGTTGAGGGTGTCGTTCACCGAGGCCAGGTCCCCGGAGCCGTTGACGGCGTAGGTCACGGTGCGGACCGTACCGTCGGATGCCGTCTGCTTCAGGGGCGCCGTAGCGCCATTGAGCAGATCCCGCGCCCCGCCGGCGGCATACGTCTCCGCGAAGAACTTCGCCGTGACCTTCCTCATGACATGACCCGCGTTATCCGGGGAATGGCCGTGCGCGGCCGGAGAAGCGAGGCCGCCCGGCCAGGGGAAGGCGCAATGCGAAGGAGAGGCCGAGGCGCGGGAGGGTCGGCGATGCCGCCTCGTGCTCGGGGGGCGGGGCGTTTCGACTTCGGCGTCGTCGACCAGAAGGGTTTGACCCGGTTGGTGGGCTTGGCGTCTCTCGTGATCGTCGGTGGTACGGGGGGCGGAAGGGGCGTCGCTTCCTGGGGGAGCGGAGCGGCGGCGCCTCGGGGGATCACCCGGCTGCCTCTCACCCGTATGGCTTAGAGTTCCGCGAGGATCGCTTGATCCCGTTGAGAGAGGATTCCCTGTGGCTGGCAAAGACATCGCTAAGCGCTTGATCGGTCTGCTGTCCGTCCGGGGTGAGGATCTGGCCGCCGAGTGGGCCGACAAGGTGACCGGTTCGCTCGGCGGACGGGTGAGCCGTTCCGAGGTCGAGCGGGAGCTCCGGGAGATCTACGCCGCGCTGCTGGCCGCGCTCGGCAGCGGGAGCGTGGACGGGCACGACGAGGCGTTCGGCGAGGTACGTGCGCTGCTGACCGAACTGTCGCGGAACCGGGCCATGCAGGGCTTCGCTCCCACCGAGACCGCCGTGAGCGTGTTCGCGCTCAGGGAGGTCCTGGCGCCGGCGCTGGAGGGCGAGGACAGCGACCCGCAGGCGTACCTGCAGTTCGCCGCGCTGCTGGACACGCTCGGGCTGTTCACCATCGAGGTCTACACCCGTACCCGCGAAGGGCTGATCGCGGCGCAGGCGGAGCAGTTGCTGGAGCTGTCCACCCCGGTCGTGAAGCTGTGGGACGGCGTGGTCGGCGTCCCCCTGGTCGGAACCCTGGACTCGGCGCGCACCATGGTGGTCATGGAGAAGATGCTCCAGGCACTGATCGACACCGGGTCGGAGCAGGCGATCATCGACATCACCGGTGTGCCCGCCGTGGACACCGAGGTCGCCCAGCATCTGCTGAAGACCGTCGTGGCGGCCCGGCTCATGGGCGCCGAGTGCACGATCTCCGGCATCCGCCCGCAGATCGCCCAGACCATCGTGGCGCTGGGCATCGACTTCGGTGACATCGTCACCAAGGCCACGCTGGCTGACGCCCTGCGGCACGCGCTGCGCCGTTCCGGAGTCACGGTCTCCCGTACGGCGCCGCAGGCCGGTGGCCGATGAGCGAGCAGGTACCCGTCCTGCGGATCGGGCAGGTACTTCTGGTCTCGATCCAGACCGACCTCGACGACCAGGCCGTGATGCGACTCCAGGACGACCTCGCCGCCGCGGTGGTGGACACCGGCGCGCACGGGGCGATCATCGACATCACCGCCGTGGAGATCGTCGACTCGTTCGTCGGCCGCATGCTGGCCACCATCGCCAACCTCGCCCGGCTGCTGGACGCCCAGACCGTCGTGGTGGGCATGCGCCCCGCCGTCGCGATCACCCTGGTCGAACTCGGCCTCTCGCTCGGCAACGTACGGACCGCGCTCACCTTGGACAAGGGCCTGCGCATGCTCGAACACGACCGCGTCGGGCACGGCTTCGAAAGCACCGTGCCGGACGCAGCGGCTGACGCATGAACGGCGCCTCCCGTACCCCGGAGGTACTGGAGATCACCGCCACCACCCAGGTCGTACAGGCCCGCCAGTTGGTGCGCGCGCTGGCACAGGAATGCCGGTTCTCCCTGGTGGAGCAGACCAAGCTGATCACCGCGGCCAGTGAACTGGCCCGCAACACCCTCATCCACGGCGGCGGGGGCACCATGACCGCACTGCTGGTGGAGCAGCACGGACGGCGCGGCGTGCGGCTCGTCTTCACCGACGACGGACCGGGCATCGCGGACATCGACCTGGCGATGACCGACGGCTGGACCTCGGACAGCGGAATGGGCCTGGGACTGCCCGGTTCCAAGCGGCTGGTCGACGACTTCGTACTGGAGACGACGCCCGGCGAAGGCACCACCGTCACCATCACCAAGTGGGTCCGATGACGACCCCCGGTTCCCCCGGGCTGGCCGACTGCGAGGACGTGGCCTGGTTCCGCGACCGGCTCGACGCCGCGCGTGGCGCGGCGGCGGCGCTCGGCCGCCGGATCGGCCTGGGCGATCAGCGCACCGCCGAGTTGGTCCTGGCCGTCTCGGAACTGGCGGCCAACATCACCAAGCACGCCGTCGACGGCTCCCTGCTGCTGCGGGTGCTGCGCAGCCACGCCGAGTCCGCGGGGAACGTGGTGGCAGGTGTGGAGGTGATCGCTGTCGACAGCGGTCCCGGCATGGCCGACGTCTCCGCCGCCCTGCGGGACGGGATGTCGACCGCGGGCACGCTGGGCATCGGCCTGGGCGCCGTACAGCGTCTCGCCGACACCTTCGACATCCACTCCCAACCGGGCGTCGGCACCGTCCAGTTGGCCCGCTTCTGGCCGCGCTCCGCGGCGCCCGCCACGGCCGGGGAACCCGCCGTCGGAGGCATCACCCGCCCGATCAGCGGCGAACAGTCCTGCGGCGACGCGTGGGCCGCGCGTATGGACGCGCGGACAACGGCGCCGCGCGGCCAAGCGCCGGCAGCCCCTGACCAGGCCGCCGGCGCACCGCCCAGTTGGTCGGACCTGACCAGCCCCCGTCCCACCGCGGTCAGCGCCGCGGACGCCGGCCTCCGGGCCGGTCCGTGGCCGGGTTCGGGCGGCCGTCCGGCGTCGGCACACGGAGGCGACCGTCCGGCGTCGGCACACGGGGGCGGACGTCCGGCGCCCGTGCACGGGGGCGGCCGTCCCGCGTCGGTGCGCGGAGGCGGACGTCCCGCGCCCGTGCGGGGCGCCGTGCCAGGGCCCGGCGAGGGCCTGCTCGTCATGTCCTGCGACGGACTGGGCCACGGCCCGCTGGCCGCGCTGGCCGCACAGGCGGCCGTCCAGGCGTTCCGCACCGGATCCGGTCATACGCCCGAGCAGGTGATGGAAGAAGTGCACCGCGCGCTACGCGGCACCCGCGGCGCCGCCGTAGCCGTTGCCCGTCTCGAGCCCGACGGGCGGGTGCTGTTCTGCGGCGTCGGAAACATCACCGCGGTCCTGCTCACCCGGACCACCCGCACCACGTTGCTGTCCCACCCCGGCATCGTCGGCCACCAGACGCACCAACTGCGCACCCATGAATACCGGATGCCCGCACAGGGGGCGCTGGTGATGCACTCCGACGGGCTCAGCGAACGCTGGAAAGGCGCCGATCTGGCCGGGATGCTGCACCATCCGCCCGCGGTGATCGCCACGGGGCTGCTGCGCCTGGCCGCGACCCGCCGTGACGACGCCAGCGCAGTGATCGCCAAAGCGGCCCAGTGAGCCCGCCCGTGTCCGACCGCCTCAGCCCGACCCCGCTGCTGGTCACCCCCATCAGGACCGAGCGGGACGTGTTCGCGCTGCGCCGCCACGCCAAGACCATCACCGAGGCGGTCGGCCTGGACAGCCGCGACCAGGTACGTCTGGCCACCGCGGTGAGCGAACTGGGCCGGGACCTGCTCCGCCCGGCGCCGATGACCGCGGTCTTCAGCATGCGGCAGGAACCGCCCGTTCTCCTCACCGTGTTGCAGTGGGGCGACGACCGCGCCCCCAGCCGCGAGTCGCTGACGGCCGTCACCCGGCTGCTGCCCCAAACGCGTTACGAGACCGCCCCCGCCGCTCCCGCGCGGCCCCCGTCGGGCCCCGGCCGCGTCGAGATCGCCTGCCCGATCCCCGAACTCGCCGCCCGCGACCTGCGGATTGAGCAGGTCCGCTCGCTCCTCGCGTCCGCGAGCCCGGCCAGCGCGATCGACGACCTCCAGGCCCAGACCCGCGACCTGATCGCCTCACTCCAGGAAGCGCACGCCCAGCGCGACGAACTCGAACGGCTCAACGACGAACTGACCGAGACCAACGCCGGCGTCATGGCCATGTACGCGGAACTCTCCGTCGAGCACAAAGACGTCGTCGAGCGCTACAGCCAGGAACACGAGCTCGCCCTGGCTCTGCAGAGTACGTTCCTGCCCGCCACCCTCCCACAGGTCCCCGGCGCCGAACTCGCCGTGCGCTACCTGCCCTCCGCCACCACGGCCGAGATCGGCGGTGACTTCTACGAAGCCGTCGACACCTCCCGAGGGCTCCTCCTGGCGGTCGGTGACGTGGTCGGCCATTCCCTGCAAGCCGCCATGGTCATGGGCGAACTCCGCCACGCACTGCGCGCCTACGCCGCCCAGGACCACCCCCCGCACGTACTGCTGGAGCAGCTCGATCGGCTCCTGGGCCTTCATCGGCCCGGATGGACCGCCACCGTCTGCATCGCGCTGGTCGAGCCCGGCAACGCCTGCCTGCGTATCGCCAACGCGGGCCATCTCCCGCCGCTGCTCCTCCACCCCGACGGCACCTATCGCTACCTGACCGAACACGGCCCGCTGCTGGGCCTGGGCCTGCCCCATCCCCCCGCCACCGCGCACCCCGTCGAACCCGGCAGCCGACTGCTCATGATCACCGACGGGCTCATCGAGACCCGCGACAGCATCCTGGACAAACGCCTCGAACTCCTCGCCGCCACCGCCGCGGCCGGCCCCCGAGAACCCGACGCCCTGTGCTCAGAACTGCTCGACACCTTCGGCGCCGAGCCCGACGACGACATCATCGTCTTCACCACCCGCCTCACCCCGCCCCCAGCGGAGGGATGAGTGTCGCCGTCGGCCGTGGTCCTGCCCGGGGCCGGGCCGGGCCGTGCCGCCGGGTGAGACCCGCCGCACCCCCGGCGATCGACGGTGTCGACGGCCCGTGCCGCCGACTTCGGCGATGACGTGGCGGGCCGTACAGGGTTGCCAGCACCCGGCATCGTGGTCCGTTGCTCCGTCCTGTCATCATGACCACGGCGCGGGAGTGGGGGCGTCGTGGTCCGCATGAGGGCATCCGCGCCATGTGCCTTCCACCGGTGCTGTGCCGCCTCGCTCCGATGTGCGCGAGCATGCCGGGCGCAAGAGCGCTCGCCTGAGACAGGAGCCGTAATGGCACTGAAGATACGCACACCGAAGACTGCCGCCGTGGCGCTCGCCGCCACCGTGGCCGCGGTCTCGTTGGGCACCGCCCTTCCCTCCGCCGCCGCCGGGTACACCGCGTCGGCGGGACCGTGGAGCGCGGCCGTCGCCCTGACCGGAGCGGACGGCCAGCAGACTCTCATCGATGTCCAGGTGGCCGGTGACGGCGCCGCGTTCGCGCTGTGGCGGGACAAGGCCGCCGGGGCCACCGGTTGGGACTTCCGGACCGCCGTACGGCCTGCCGGAACCACGACATGGAGTGCGCCGCACACCCTGGCGACCGGGCGTGCCGAGAATTCCGCGGCCGTCCTTGCCGTGAGCGCCGACGGACGGGCCGTGGTGTCCTGGCTGGACGGCAGTGGCGCGGACGGTTCGCTGGTCGCCCTGGCCGCGGGCTGGAACCCGGCCACGGCGGCCTGGTCCGCCCCGGCCACCCTCGCCGCCTGGGACGGCCTGGACATGTCCACGCCCCGCCTGGCCGCGGCGGCCGACGGCACCTTCACCGCCATCTGGGACCAGGGCGACGGGTACCGTAACTACGATGTGAGAACCGCCGCCCTCGCCCCCGGCGACCAGGCGTGGTCCGCACCCCGGACGCTGGCTTCCACCACGACCGGATCCCTCTGGAGCATCGACCTCGCGGTGGCCCCCGGCGGCGCCGCCACCGCGGTCTGGGATGAACTCAACCGTTTCACCGGCGAGCACACGGTCTCCACCGCCACCCGCACCTCGGCCCGGTCCAGTTGGAGCGGTGCCTCCGTGCTGCCCGGCACCGACGCCACGTCAAGTGACGTACAGGTGGCGATGGACGCCAAGAACGCCTCCACCGTGCTGTGGCGCAACGGCGCCAACGACCTCAAATCCGCCACCCGCACCGCTCCTTCGGGTAGCTGGAGCGCAGCTCAGACCGCCGTTTCCGCCATCAACTACAGCGACGGAAGCGAACCGTTGGCCGCGCCCAACGGTGACGTCACCTACGTGTGGACGGGCTGGAGCCCCACCGCCGGTGTCCCCGTGGTGCAGACCGTGACCCGTACCGCGAGCACCGGGACCTGGTCGGCGCCGAAGACGCTGTCCACCGGCTACGTGAACTGGCGGGTGGACGCCTCCATCGGCGCTGACGGAACCGTGCAGGTCGTGTGGCCGCAGGTGCCGAGCATCGACAACGGCAACGACCACTACCTCGAGTGGGCGGTGCGCGCCGACGGCACCTGGAGCCAGGCCACCGCTTTGAACAGCACACCTGTCGTCGACGTCCCCAACACCGACGCCCTCGCAGGCGAGGTGGCTGCCGGACCGGACGGCCGGGCCACGGTGCTGTGGCGCAAGGCCGAGTACGTCGGCAGCGGCGGCTACACCTCCCAGGTGTGGTCCGAGGCGCAGACCCTGTTGATGGTCAAGCCACAGATCACCACCAACGCCGCGGTGAGCGGAACGGCCCGAACCGGCTCCACCCTCACCTGTTCCGCCGCCTGGAACGGCACCAACGCCAAGGCCGCCTTGGCCTGGTTGCGCGACGGCGCGGTCATCTCCGGTGCCACCGCCAAGACCCGCGTCCTCACCTCTGCCGACTACGCCCACCAGGTGTCCTGCCGGGTCACGGTCAGCAACGGCGCGGGCTCCGTCGCTTCCACCTCGCCCGCGCGGAAGGTCGAGGTCGGCCCCGCGCTGAAGACCACCACCGCGCCGTCGATCTCCGGCTCCGTCAAGGTCGGTCACAAGCTGACGGCTGCCCGCGGCACCTGGTCGCCGTCCGCCACTTCCTACACGTACCAGTGGAAGCGCAACGGCAAGACCATCAAGGGTGCGACCAAGTCCGCCTACGCCCTGGTGAAGGCCGACCGCGGCAGGAAGATCACGGTCACGATCACGGCCCACCGCAGCGGCTGGACCAATGGCGCGGCCACCACAAAGCCCGTCACCGTGCGCTGACCCGACGCGGGCCGGTACCACCGGCCCGCGTCCGCCGGTCCGGAGCCCGGTCGGCTCAGAGGTGGTGGGCCAGCCCCGAGTCGGCATGTCCAGGTGGGCGAACGCCGCGCGCGTCAGCGCCGGAGGCCGGGCGACGCCACGGCGGCGACCGGGGCCGAAGGGTCGGTCTCCGTGCCCGGTCGCCTGCCTCGCTGACCCGCGGGGACGGTGTTCCGTGAGGTGCGCCGCCCGCTGACGGGATCAGCGGGGGCGGTTCAGCCGATGCCGAGGCGGCGCATTGTCAGGCAGGCCAGGGCCACGTCGCAGGCGGCGACGCCCTGGACGATGCCGAGCACCCGTTCGTCGGGGTGCGTGCGGCCGGGGAGGGAGCCGGCGGCGACGGCGGGGAGGGAGCCGGTGAGCCGGGCGTCAAGGGTCCGCGGGGGCAGGCCCGCCGCGAGCCAGGAGGCGATCGAGCCGATCTCCCGGGCGTAGCCGAGATCGTCGACGAAGAAGCGGTCGGCCGTCCCGGTCCCGTGCCCGGTGGCCTCCGGGGCGAGCACGGCTCCCGCGACGCCTCCGCACCCGGCTGCCTCGGCGGCGTCGGGGGCGGGGGCCCGGGTGCCGTACGGCGTCGGCCCAGTCACGATCTCGGCCGCGATCTCCGCGCCGCCGCCGAGGCCGAGCAGCGTGACGCCGGGCCCGAAGTGCCGCGGGTGGACGACGGGTTGGCGGGCCGAGGTGAGGGCGACGACGATGTCCGAGCCCGGTGCGGCGGCGTCCAGGCCGTCGTACGGGGTGAGGGTGGCGCCCGGTGCGACGGGCTGCCGGGCGACGAAGTCGGCGGCGGAGCCGGCCGTGCGCGCCACCACCCGGATCTCCTCCAGCGCGAACGCCTCGGCGAACGCGGCCGGGACGAAGGCGGCGATCTGTCCGGCACCGACCAGCGTCAGCACCTTGCTGTCGGGCCGGGCCAGCAGCCGCGCGGCGACGGCGGCGGAGGCCGCCGTCCGCAGCCGGTGCAGCCAGGTCTCCTCAACGGCGACCAACGGGCGGCCGGACTCGGTCTCCAGCACCAGGCACCAACTGTTGCGCCCGCCGGTGTGGGTCGGGGTGACCCGCACCCCGGCGACCCCGTACCGGTCGAGCAGCGCGCCCTTGAGGCCGAAGCCCCGCGTGCCGCCGCTCACGCCGAGCCGGGTGATGGTGGGGGCGGACAGGGAGAGCCGGTCGGCGCCGAAGTCGGCGTAGGTGGCCTCGACCACCTCCAGCGCGTCGGCGACGGTGATCACCGACCGTACGTCGGCGTCACCGACCATGGGCAGGGTCGGCAGGCTCATACGGCGCCACCCGCCGGGGAGGCCGCGACGGAAGCCGGTACGCCGCGCGGCGGCACGTCGGTGGCCGGCGCGCCGGAGACGGGCGGCCCGACGATCGCGACGCACAGGCCGCCCCCGTCCGGCGCCTGGTGGACGGAGTTGGCGGAGATGAACATCCGCCCGGTGCCGAGCACCGCTCCCGCCACCCCGCTCATGATCGCCCGGACGTGCTTGTCCGGGTCCAACTGGCTGGTCAGCACGGTGGTCCGGGCGCCACGCAGAGTGCCGTCCCGCCGGTTGCCCGCCTTGATCAGCAGGGCCGCGACCTGTCCCGGCTCCCGTACCGTCCCGTCGGCGGTCAACTCCGCGCCCGCCGCGGCCAGGACGCGGCGGATGCCGGGCGCGTCCAGGACGTCGGCGAGCAGGCCGGAGACGATCCGGAGGTCGCCGCCCGCGCCGGGGCGGTTGCCGAACACCAGGACCTCGACACACGCGGCCTCCGAACTGGAGAAGACCATGGTGCGGCGCGAGTGCAGGGTCAGGTCACGGCCGAAGGCGGCCGGGACGACGTCGGCCCGCTCCACCTCGCCGAGCGCGAGCGCTGCGCCGAGCGCGCCGACCGCCTTGGCCTCGGCGGAGGTGACCCGCATGGGCTCGTCGTGTGCGGTCAGCGGCGTCTTGACGACGGCCAGTGCGACGTCGGCGGGGTCGAGACCCGCGTCCGCGACGGCCTCCGCGACGGCCTGCTCGGCCAGCGCGACGTGTTCGGCCGAGCCGATCTCGGAACCGCGGATCCGGCGGCTGCGCCCGATGCCCACGCAGAGCGTGCCCGCTGGGCCGGGCGCCCCGCGAGGAGCCGGGGCCGCCTCCCCGCCGGTGGACTCCGCGTCGTCCGTGACGGCAGCGGCCTCTGCGCCGTCCGCGCCGTCCGCGCCGTCCAGCTCGACGACGAGATAGCCGAACGGCGTCATCGCCCCCTCGGAGCCCGTGGAGTGCAGGAACACCGAGCGTTCCAGCAGGTCCCCGCCGCCGTGCGCGAGCACGGCCTCCCGGGCCCGCCAGGACGCGAGTTCGCGTGAGAAGTCGTTGGTCTCGGCGCTGCCCTCGGTCTTCACCAGCAGAGCGAGCCGCCGTATCCGTGCCGGGTCGTGGGCGCTGAGCACAGCCACCAGCCCGTCGGTGTCACCGGGCCCCGCGGTGTCGAAGGAGTCGATCCTGACTGTCATGCTCGGGCGCCTTTCGGAAGGGGGGCGGCGACAGCCGGCCAGCGGTCGGCCCAGCCGTACGCGGCCTCGTAGTCGGATGCGAGGTCCAGCAGCGCCCGGTCCGCGCCGTACGGGCCGACGAGCTGGAAACCGATCGGCAGGCCGGCCGGGGACGGCGGTCCCGGCAGGCTGAGAGCGGGCACACCGGTGGCGTTGGCGATGCCGGTGAACACCCGCTGGTAGGGCGGGGCGAGCTGGTCGGCGGCCCAGGGCATCGCCCCGGCGACCGGGGTGAGCAGCAGGTCGGTGCCGGTGAAGAAGTCGGCGAGCTGCGCGAACAGGTCACGGAAGGCGTCGAGCGCGTCCACGTAGTCCGCGGCGCTCAACGAGCGGCCGTGCTCGACCATCGGCGGGTAGATGTCGCCGACCGCCGCGCGCCAGTCCGGGTGACGGCGCATCAGCCAGGCCAGGCCGGTGGTGCCGATGGTCCGCCAGTGGGTGTCGAACCGGCCGAAGTCGAAGGGCACTTCGCCGGTCTCCACCCGGTGGCCGAGCGCGCTGAGCCGGTCGGCCGCGGCCGTCAGCGACGCGGTGATCTCCGGTTCGACCGGATAGTCGCCGAACCGCCCCACCATCCTGATCCGCAGCGACCGGCCGCGGAAGGCGGGGCCGTCCGGCACACCGAGCGAACGGCGGTCCCGCGCGTCGGGCCCGGCCACCGCCCCGAGCAGCGCGGACAGGTCCGCCACCGTACGGGCGGCTGGTGCGATCACCTCCAGGTCGTGCAGCACGGTCGGCAGGCCGTCGAGCCGGGCGACCCGGCCCAGCGTCGGCTTGAGCGCGACCAGCCCGCAGTACCCGGCCGGCCAGCGGATCGAGCCGCCGCCGTCGGTGCCCAGCGCCACCGGCCCGACGCCCGCGGCCACCGCCGCCGCGCCGCCGCCGGTGGACGCGCCGGTGGTGAGCGCGGGATTCCACGGGTTGCGGGTGGTGCCGTGCAGCAGGGTGCTGACATTGCCGAGACCGAGGGTGAACTCCGAGACATTGCTCTTGCCGAGGATCACCCAGCCGCCGGCCCGCAGCCGTCCGACGCACAGTTCGTCGCGCTCCGGGGTGCGGTCGGCGTAGAGCCGGCTGCCCCAGGCGCAGGGCATCGCGGCCACCGGGATGTTGTCCTTGACCGTGAGCGGCACGCCGTCGTACGCGCTCAACGGGGTTCCCGCGCGCCACCGTTCACCGCTGGCGGCGGCGGACCGCCGGGCGGCGTCGAAGGCGCGGTGGGCGAAGACGTTCAGACGCCGGTCGATCTGCTCGGCGTGCTCGACCACCGCTTCCAGCACTTCGGCGGGCGTGGCCGAGCCTTCGGCGTAGGAGGCGGCGAGTTGCCGCGCCGAGCGGCGCCACAACGGCTCGGAGCCGGACTCCCCGGTCGACGGCCCGGCCTGCCCGGCCGTCACTTCTTGGGCTCCAGCGTCCAGTAGAGGGTGACGGGCTCCGGGGTGAAGGTCAGGCCGGACACCCCTGAGGCGCTGACCAGGGTGCGGCCGGTGACCACCAGCGGCAGGAACGCGGCGTCCTGCGCGGCGAGTTGCTGGATCTTCTCGTACGCCTGGTCACGCGCAGGGCTCGGCGCCGCCATGGCGAACTCGCCCTGGAGCCGGTCGATCTCCGGGATGCTGGTGCGGGAGAAGTTCACGACCCCGCCGGTCACGGTCCACAGCTTCACCGGGGTCTTGGCGTCCTCCACGTACGTCGACAGCGTGGTGAGCACCATGCCGTCGTCGGCGCTGCCGCCGGTCTTGGCGGTGGCGCGGCCGATGATCGAGGTGATCAGCGCGGCCGAGGTCTGCGGTTGCAGGGTGACGTCGACGCCGATCGGCTTGAGCGCGCTCTTGATGAGCTGGGCGGCGGTCGCGAAGTCGGTGTTCTCGCTGGGGTAGCGGAGCTTGGTGGAGACCGACGGGTTCCCGGCCTGCGCCATCAGGCTCTTGGCCTTCGCGGCGTCGCCGTAGTCCTTCCACGCGGCGCTGTAGCCGGGGGCGCCGGCGGAGACGTAGGAGTCGGCACGCTCGGCCTGGCCGTAGTAGACGTTCTTCACCAGCGCGTCGTACGGGAGTGCCTCGGCGACGGCGCGCCGCACCAGCGGGTTCTTGAACGGGCCCGCGTCGGAGGCGAGTTGGAGGTAGAGGTAGCTGGAGGTGTTGGCGTGCTGGACGTTGAAGCCGGCCGACTTCAGCGAGGTCGCGTCCCGGGGGCTCAGGCCGTACTGGGCGATGTTGACGCTGCCGCCGCGCAACAGGCCCGCCACATTGCCGTCGTTGACGACGCGCAGTGTCACGGCGGAGAACTTCGGTGCGTTCAGGGCCGCGCCGGGCACCGCCGCGAGGTTCAGCGACTGGCCGGTCTGCCGGCTCTTGACGTAGTACGGGCCGCTGCCCGCCACGTGGCTCTTCAGCCACTCGGCGGCGATCGGGTCGGACGGGCCGGCGTTCTTGAGGGCGGCGGCGGAGTCGATGACGCCGTACCAACAGGTGCGCAGCGTGGCGATGTTGACCTCGCTGGCCTTGATCGGTTTGCCCGCGCTGTCCTGGTAGCGAATGGCGACGTGGGTGGCGTCGGGGGCGGTGATCTGGGCGGCGTCGAAGACACCGCTGTTGTTCAGCTCGACGGCGCCGTTGAGCTTCAGCGCCCGCTGGAGCGACCAGACGGCGTCCTTGGCGGTGACCGGGTTGCCGCTGGGGTAGAACTTCAGGCCGTCGCGGAGGGTGAAGGTGACGGTGTCCCCGGCGATGGTCCAGGAGGAGGCGAGGGCGGGTGCGGCGGCGAGGCCGCTGGAGGCGGAGTGGCCGCCCTGGGCCGTGGTCTTGTAGCCCACCAGGTTCTGGTAGACGTTCATCGCCAGCTCTTTGTCCTGGTCGGTGTTGACGTTGCCCGGGTCCATGGTGGAGATGTCGCTCGGCCAGGCGGCGACCAGCGCCGCGGGCGGTTTGGCGGCGCTCTGTCCGGTGGTGCCTGCCGAGGACGAACAGGCCGTCAGGACGGCGGCGACCGCGACCGCGGCCGTACCGGCCAACAGCCGGGCGCGCTGCGGAGATCTACTGGTCATCTGAGTCTTGCCTCTCTCTTCGCGCGGCCGAGAGGTCGGCGCTGACCTGTCGGTGGGTGATGGGGCAGGCGGCGTCGTGCGTGCCGCCGAAGGACAGTTGCGGGGGCCTTCCGGCCGTGCAGGACTCCTCCGCCAGCGGGCAGCGGGGGGCCAGCGCGCAGCCGGCGGACAGGTCGAAGGGGCCGGGGTTCTCGCCGCTGAGCCGGATGGCGCGGGTGTGGCCGCCGTACGCGGCGACCGGGGCGGCGTCCAGCAGCGCGCGGGTGTAGGGGTGAGCGGGACGGCGCAGCACCTCCTCGGTGGTGCCGGATTCCACGACCCGGCCCACGTACATCACCTGCACGCGGTGCGCGATCCGGCGTACGGCCTGGAGGTCGTGCGAGATCAGCAGGTAGGCGATGCCGGTCTCGCGCTGGAGGCGGGCCAGCAGGTCCAGCACGACGCCCCGGGTGGAGGCGTCGAGCGAGGCGGTGGGCTCGTCGAGGATGACGGCCCTGGGCTGGACGGCCAGCGCGCGGGCGATGCCGATCCGCTGCCGCTGACCGCCGGAGAGCGCGGCCGGCCGCCGGTCCAGGAGGTCCTCGGACAGCTCAACTGAGGCCAGCAGCTCACGGATTCGGGCCTCACGCCGAGGCGCGGGCATCCGCAGGTGCAGCCGCAGCGGCTCGTCCAGGATCGAGCGGATCTTCTGCCGGGGGTCGAGGGAGGAGCGGGGGTCCTGGAAGACCATCTGCACGTCCCGGTACACCTCGCGCCGGTCGCGGAAGGACGACAGCGGGCGCCCGGCGACGGTCACCCGGCCCGCGGCCGGTTCGACCAACCGCAGGATCGACCGGGCGAGCGTGGACTTGCCCGAGCCGCTCTCCCCGACGACGGCCAGTGTCTCGCCCGGCCGCAGCACCAGGTCCACGCCGTCCACGGCGCGCAGGGTGTGCCGCAGGCCCCGGCTGCGGACGGTGAACTCCGTCCGGAGGCCGTCCACTTGGAGGACCGGTTCGGACCCGGCCGGGGCGGACGCGCCGACGGCGGCCGAGTGGGCGGCGGAGGCGGAAGAAGCGGGTACGGCGGACGAGGTCATGACGGCCTCCCGGAGTCGTCGTCAACGCGGTTGGCGGCCAGCAGGAGTTGGGAGTAGTCGGCCTGCGGAGCCCGGAAGAAGTCCTCGGCGGCGGCCTGTTCGATCACCGTGCCGCCCCGCATCACCACCACCCGGTCGCAGGTCTCGCCGACGACGCCCAGGTCGTGGGTGACCAGGCACACGGTGAGCCCGTCCTGCCGGGCCAGCTCCACGACAAGTTCCATCACGTCGGCCTGGGTGGTGACGTCCAGCCCGGTGGTCGGCTCATCCAGCAGCATCATCCGGGGGCGGCACAGCAGTGCCATCGCGATCATCGCCCGCTGCGCCATGCCGCCGGAGAACTGGTGCGGGTACTGCGCCATCCGCCGCACGGGGTCGGGGATCCGGACGCGTGCCAGCGTCTCGGCCACCAGTGCGCGGCCCGCGCGTTTGCCGAGGCCGTGGTGGAGCCGGGCCACGTCGGTGAGCTGGCGGCCGACGGTGAGCACCGGGTTGAGCGAGGAGCGGGCGTCCTGGAAGACCATCGCGATCTGGCCGCCGCGCAGTTCGCGGTAACCGGCCTCGTCCAGGCCCAGCAGTTCCTTCCCGTCGAAGCGGATGGAGCCCTCGACGGCCAGCCGGGGCGGGCACAGTCCCATCACGGTGAGCGCGGTCAGCGACTTCCCGCTGCCGGTCTCGCCGACGATCGCGGTGATCTGCCCGCGCGGCAGCTCGAAGCTCACATCGCGCAGCACCTGGACGGCGCGCGCCCGGTCGCCGTGCCCGGAGCTGAAGGCGCCGGACAGGCCGGCCACGGTGAGCAGCGGGACGCCGGGTTCGGCGCCGGACGCGTTCCCGGCTCCGTCGGCCAGGGGCGCGGACGGCTGTACGGCCGCGCCGGAGGTGGCGCTCATCGGTCGTCCTCCCGTTCCAGCAGGCCGTCGCCGAGCAGGTAGAAGGCGGCGGCGAGCAGCAGAATGCAGACGCCGGGGAACAGCGAGATCCAGTACGCGTCCGGGGAGTCCTTGCCGCCCGCGATCATCGAGCCCCACTCCGGGCTGCCGGGTTCGATCCCGACGCCGACGAAGCCGAGACTGGAGACCACGATCGCCACCCAGGCGGCGTTGACCGCCGCGTAGGACACCAGCGGGGTGAGGCCGTTGGGCACCAGGTGCCGGGCCAGGACACGCCGTCCGCTGTTG
Source organism: Streptomyces sp. NPDC088197 (assembly GCF_044741185.1). Classification (NCBI taxonomy): domain Bacteria; kingdom Bacillati; phylum Actinomycetota; class Actinomycetes; order Kitasatosporales; family Streptomycetaceae; genus Streptomyces; species Streptomyces sp. NPDC088197. The sequence goes on along the minus strand of NZ_JBIUSD010000011.1, from coordinate 202,468 downwards.
CCCGCCAGCACGGCGGCCTCGGCGAACTCCCACGACTTGCGGCCCTTGACCTCCGCGCGCAGCAGCCGCAGATAGCCGGGCAGTCCGACGAAGGCGACCACGACGATCACATTGGCCAGGCCCGAGCCGAGCGTGGTGACCAGCAGCAACGCCAGCAGCAGCGCGGGGAAGGACTGGAGGATCTCGGTGACCCGCATGATCACCGCGTCCGCCCAGCCGCCCCAGTACCCGGCGACCGCGCCGAGCAAGCTGCCGATCACGAAGGCGATGGCGACCGCCACCAGGGTCAGCCACAGGTCGGTCCAGGTGGCGGCGAGCGTCTTGGAGAAGACGTCGGACCCCGCCTGGTCGGTGCCGAACCAGTGCTTCCCGCCCGGGGACTGGTACGGCAGCCCCACGCCGGGCTGCTCGGGGTCGTACGGCGTCCAGATCCTGCCGACCGCGGCGGCCACCAGCAGCACGGCCATCAGGCCGAGGCCCAGGCGTACGGTCAGCGAGTCGGCGCCGCCGGCGCCGGGCAGCAGGCGGGTCAGCCGACGGCCGGACGGGCGCCGGTCCTGGACCGGGCCGCCGGGCCCCGCGGGCGGGCCCGCTGAGGGGGCGGCGGTCAGGTCGGCGGAGGGCACGGGGGCCGGGGCGGTCATGAGCGGATCCTCGGGTCGGCCAGCGAGTAGGCGAGATCGACCAGTGCGTACAGGGCGACGTATACGACGGCCGCGTAGAGCACGAAGCCCTGGAGCGCGGGGAAGTCGGACTGCTGGACGGCGGTCAGCGCGTACTGGCCGATGCCCGGCCAGCCGAAGACCCCCTCGACCAGCACCGCGCCGGTGAAGGCGAAGGCGACGCCGCCGGCGATCATGGTGATCACCGGGAGCAGCGCGTTGCGGAGCGCGTAGCTGCGGTAGATACGGGACCGGCTGAAACCGTAGGCGTGCGCGGTCCTGACGTACTCGCTGCGCAGCGCCTCGACCATGCCGGACCTGGCCACCCTGGTGATGGGGGCGAAGATGCCGCAGACCAGGACGACGCAGGGCAGCACCAGTTGGAGCAGGGCCTGCCGGACGGTGTCCCACTGCCCGGCCAGCAGCCCGTCGATGACGTAGCTGCCGGTGACGCCGGGCGGCGGCGCCAGGCCCGCGGGCAGTCGGCCGATGGGTCCCGGCAGGATGCCGAACCGGACGAAGAACAGCGACAACAGCACCAGGCCGAGCCAGAACTGCGGCATCGCGAGCGCCGCCACGGTGACCACCCGGATCGCGTGGTCGGCGGCCTTGCCCCGGCGGACCGCGCTGATCACGCCGAGCGCGGTGCCGAGCAGGACGCCGATGATCAGGGCGGGTACGGCCAACTCCAGCGTGGCGGGGAGCCTGCTGGTCAGGTCGGCGCTGACGGCGCGGCCGGTGCCGAAGGACGTACCGAGGTCGCCGTGCAGCAGATCGCGCAGGTAGATGAGGTACTGGCGAGGGATGCTGTGGTCCAGGCCGAGGGAGGACCGCACCTGGGCCCGGACCTCCTCGCTCGCCCCGGGCGGTACCAGCAGGCCCGTCGGGTCCGGCGCCACGACGCGGGCCACGACGAACGTGAAGGTGACCACGCCCCAGACGACCAGCACCGCGCCGCCCAGTTTGCGGGCGACCAGCAGCAGGGCGCCTCGTGGCAGCAGGCCACGGGACGGGGACCGGTTCGGCGGCCTGGCGGCGGCCGGAGGTACGGCCACCTCGATGTCGGAGACGGTCATCAACCCCCCTTCCCTTATTTCCGTGAGACGGAAACGAATATTCCGCACTGCGGATTCGACAGTATTGGAAGGCCCCGGTCCGGCTGTCAAGGGTTTGGTGCCCGATGACCTTGCGAATCGGCATTCCCGCTGCGCAGTCTGAGGAAGTGTCATTGACAGGGGGCCGGTGCGGCTCCGATACTCCAGTGGTGCGGAGCCGATATGTTGATTCCGTGTTACGGAATGACTCTCGCCGACACCTCAGCGGTAACGGCGGGGAAATCCAAGGGATCCAGCGGCGACCAGCGGGACGGACGCGACCTGCGCGACGATGCGATCCAGGCGATCTGCGGGATCAACGGGATCAACGGGATGGGGACACCTCATGAAGAAGACCGGCGCCCAGCGACCACGGTCTGACAAGTCCGGTGCGGAGACGGCGGGTTCGGACAAGCCGGGTCCGGAGCGGTCGGGCGCAGACAAGCCGATGCACGTGGTGGTGCGGGCCCTGTCGGTGCTCACCCACCTGTCCGCGTACCGCCAGGGCCTCACCCTCCAGCAGCTCCACCAGCAACTGGAGATCCCCGTCGGCAGCATGCACCGGGTGATGAGCACCCTGGAGCACACCGGCTTCGTCAGCCGGTCGCCCACCACCAAGCGGTACGTGCTCGGCCCCAACGCGCTCGAACTCGGCCATGTCGAGGACTACGAGCCGTTCGTGATCCAGCCGCCCTCTGCGCTGGTGGAGGCCGAACGCCGGTGCGGGGAGAGCGTGGTGCTCACCCAGTTGATCGACGGCCGGGTGGTGGCGGTGTCCATCGCGGGCACCAAGCGCCCGCTGCGGCTGTTCGTCAGGCTCGGCCAGGAGGTGCCGCTGCACGCCGCCGCCTCGGCCCGCGCGATCCTCGCCTACCAGGACCCGGCCTTCGTCGAGACGCTGCTGTCGTCCTACCCCCGCGCGTCCTTCACCTCCGGCACCGTCCGGGAGATCAACCGGCTCATCGACCACCTCGCCGTGGTCCGCCAGCGGGGCTTCGACGTGTGCGACAACGAACTCGACGAGGGCGTCTGGGCGGTCTCCGCGCCGGTCCGCAGCGGTCCGTCCGGACGGGTCAGCTCGGCCGTCACCGTCTGCGCGGCCTGGTCGCGGGTCGCCGATCCGGCCGACCGGGCGGTCAAGGCACGGATCGTGCTGGACGCGGCGCAGGCGCTGTCGCGCGAGCAGGGGTACGAGCGGCCCTTCGCGCCGGACCCGACCCAGGAGCAGCTCGTCGCACTGATGCAGGCCGACAGCACGTCGCCGGACGTCTTCGTCCCGCGGCCCTCCTTCGCGGGAGGGGACCGGCCATGACGGCGGAAGCGGGAGCCGGGGCGGGGGTCGGGGCGGTCTCCACGGCGACGGCGGTCGCGGGGGTCGGGGCGGAGGCGGTCGCAGCGCGCGGCGTGGCGGAAAGCCGGTCGCGGGTCGGCGCCCGGGTGCTTCCCGGTCTCGACCGGGCGCCGGGAGTGCTGGCGGAGGAGCTGGCCGGGGACCTGGCCGCGGCCGGGTACGCCGCAGGTGACGCTGTCGGCGACCGGGGGAGTGGCTCGGGCTGGCTGGACCGGCCCGCGCTGCTGCGCCGGCTCGCCGCCGCCCTGGCCGCCGAAGTCCCCGCCACCGCCGACCGGTTGGTGGCGGCGGGGCCCGGCGCCCAGGCTCTGGGCGCGGCAGTGTCGCTGGAGACGGGACTGCCGTTCGCGGCCCTCGTCGCGGGCGCCCCGCCGTTCGGCGTGATCCACCCGGGCGAGACGGTCGTCGTGATCGCCGTCGACGCCGCCTCGGCCGCCGGAGCGCTGCCGCTTCTGCGCGAGGCCGGAGCCCTGCCGCACAGCGCGGCCGTGGTGGTCGCGCCGTCCGGGGAACCGCCCGCCGGCCTCGGCCTCCACACCGCCCTCGTACGGCGGACGGCGACCGGTTACGCACCCGTCGGGTCTCTCGGCCCGCTCGAAGGGGTCACCCCCGCGGGCCCCGCAGCCCTCGCCGGACCCGCCGGCCCCGCCCCGAAACCCACCGCCCGGCAGGAGAACCGTACGACCCGACAGGAGAGCGCCATGCCCACCAGCCCCCTTCCGCATCCCCCCGCCCCGCCGACTCCGGCCGCCAAGTCCCCCGCGGAGCCCGCGGATTCGACGACGGGCACCGGTGCCGCTCTGCTCGCCGACGACCCCGCCACCGTGGAACGGGCGGGCGCGGCGCTGGCCGAACTGGCCGCCCGCTACCGCCCCGAGGCCGTCGTGAGCTGGAACGCGACCGCCGACGTACTGCTCGCCCACGTGGTCGCCCACACCCTCGGGCTGCCGCGCCGGGTCGTGATCGAGGACCTCGGACGGCTGATCGTGGAGGACGTGCTGCCCGGCGAACGCACGGTCGTGGTCGCCCGGGGCGGCGTCGACAGCGGCGGCCCCGGAGCCGAACTCGCGCCGCTGGTAAGGGCGGTGACCGGTCACGGCGGCCGGGTCGTCGCCGTCTGCTCGCTCGCCCCGCTCCTCGGGGCGGCCCCCGACGGCGTGGACGTGGTCAGCCCCGGGAACGGCGGAGCCGACCGTGACAACGGCCGCACCGGCTACGACAGGGACGAAGCATGAGCACCGGGACGGCCCAGCCGGCGACCGCCGACCTGCTCGACGGGGTCGACCTCGGGCGGATCGACGCTCATCTGGCGGGCTTCGCCGCGCTCACCGAACCGGGGCCCGGCTGCACGCGCCTGGCGTACAGCCCGCTGGAACGCCAGGCGCACGCGGTGTTCGCCGCCCACATGACGGCCCTCGGGCTGACGGTCACCACCGACCACGCGGGCAACACCGTGGCGGAACTGCCGCCCGCCGGGCCTCATACGGGCTCCGGCGACACGCGCGCGCTGGGCACCGGCTCGCATCTGGACACCGTGCCGCAGGGCGGCGGCTTCGACGGCATCGTGGGCGTCGTCGCGGCCATGGAGGTCGCCGAGATCGTGGTCCGGCAGGAGGCCGCGCACCGTCGACCGTGGCGGTTCGTGGCGTTCGCGGCCGAGGAGGGCGCGCGGTTCGGGCAGGCGTGCAACGGCAGCCGGATGGCGGCCGGGCTGACCGGCGCGGCGGATCTCGCGGGGCTCACCGACCGCGACGGCGTGACGATGGCCGACGCGATGGCCGCCGTCGGGCTGCGGCCGGACCTGGTGGACGCGTCGCGCTGGCGGCCCGAGGAGTGGTTCGCCTTCGTCGAACTCCACATCGAGCAGGGCGAGGTGCTGCGGTCGCAGGGGGTCGACCTCGGCGTGGTCGACGTGATCTCCGGCAGCACCCGGCTGCGGGTGCGGGCCGAGGGACGCGCCACCCACTCCGGCGGCACCCCCATGCACCTGCGGCGCGATGCCCTGGTGGCCGCCGCCGAGTGCGTGGTGCTGGGCGACCGGCTCGCCCGCGACCCCCGGCACCACGGCGTACGGGTCACCGTCGGCCGGCTCCGCGTCGAGCCCGGCTCGATCACCACGGTCCCGGGGTCGGTCGAGTTCTTCGTCGACGTACGCGACGTGGACTCCGTCCGCCAGCGCGACACCGCCCGTACCCTGGCCGCCGAGTTCGCCGCGCTGGCCCGAGACCACGGGGTCGCGCTCACCACGGAGGTCATCGCCGATACCTCACCGGTCATCCTGCCGGGCTGGGTCGCCGACCACATCCGCCATGCCTGCGCCTCCCTGGGCCTTCCGTACCGCGTGCTGCCCAGCGGCGCCAGCCACGACGCGCAGCAGATCGCCCATGTCATCCCGACCGGCCTGCTCTTCGTCCCCAGCGACGACGGACTCAGCCACGTCCCCGCCGAGTTCACCCCTACGTCCCAGATCGCCTCGGGCGTCCGTACTCTCCTCGCCGCCCTCCACCGGCTCGACGGCACCTCGTGAACACGCCGCCGGGGCACGGGACATGGCGGGTGGAGCGGGTCGGCGTCGCCGGGCGGACGGGGGTCTTCGACCTGACTGTCGAGGACGGGGTGATCCGGTCCGTGGACGCGGTGGCCGGGGAGCCGACAGGCGGGACGCTGCTGCCCGGGCTGGTCGATCTGCACACGCATCTGCGGGAGCCGGGCGGAGAGGAGGCGGAGACGCTGGCGTCCGGGGCCGCCGCGGCGGCGGCCGGAGGGTTCACCGACGTCTTCGCGATGGCGAACACCTCACCGGTGACGGACACCGTCGCGCGAGTACGGGAGGTACGGCGGCGGGCCCGGGGGCTCGGCGTACGCGTCCACCCGGTGGCGGCGGCGACGGCCGGGCTGGCCGGAGAGGCGATCGTGGACGTGGCGGCGTTGGCGGCGGCCGGGGTGACGGTCTTCTCCGACGACGGCAAGTGCGTGAACGACGACAATCTGGTCCTGGAACTGCTGACGGCGATGGCCCGGTACGGCACCGCGTTCGCCCAGCACGCGCAGAGCGCCGCCATCGTCCGCGACGGAGTCGTCAACGCGCCGGTCGCCGCCGGTCTCGGCGTGCCCGGCTGGCCGGGCGCGGGGGAGGAGGCGGTGATCGGCCGGGACCTGGCGCTCGCCGCCGCCACCGGTGGACGGCTGCACATCTGTCATGTTTCCACGGCGGGTTCCGTCGCGCTGGTACGGGCCGCCAAACGCGAGGGCCTGTCCGTGACCGCCGAGGTGACGCCCCATCACCTGATGCTCACCGACACCCAAGCCGCCGAGCGGGGACCGGCCTTGAAGGTCAACCCGCCGCTGCGGTCGGCCACCGACGTGGCCGCGGTGCGCGCGGCGCTGCGCGACGGCACGATCGACGTCGTCGCCACCGACCACGCTCCGCACCCGGCTCGAACGAAGACCTGTTCCTGGCTGAGCGCCGCCTTCGGCCTGACCTCGTTGGAGACGGCGCTGCCGGTGGTGGCCGAGGTGTTCGCGGACCCGGTCACCGGGGCGGTGGACTGGACCGCGGTGGCGCGTGTGATGTCCACGGCCCCGGCCGCGATCGGCCGGATCGCCCACCTCGCGGGCCGCCCGGTCGCGGTCGGCGAACCGGCGACCTTCTGTGTCGTCCGGCCGCAGGCATGGCGGGCCGAGCCCGCCACCTGGCTGAGCCGGTCGGCCAACTCCCCTTTCCACGGCCGGGACTTCGCACACAAAGTCACCTTGACCGTCCTGGAAGGCCGCCCCACCCACGGCAGCCTCACCCCCGACCCCCCACGCCCATGAGCCCGCCGCGACGCAGCAGCCCGCTCGCGGAGCCTCCTTCGTCTCCGCGGTGACCCGGATTTCACCACTCCAGCGACATCAGCGCCTGGAGGACTCCGCCCGCAGGTGCTGGCGTTGCCTCGCCGGGGACGGCGTTGTGCGGATGCCGTATTACGGTGCCCGTAGGTTCCACGAAGGGGCCCGTGTCGTGAGCGATCGCCGCGGTGAGAGGTCCTTGCGGCGGGCGGATGGAAGCGACGTAGCCGGAGCGGCGGAGATGGGGAGCGGATGACTCTGAAGGCGGGCCAGCGGGTGGTGCTGGCAGCGGACACCAGACTGACCGATTCGGCGGAGGTGTCGGGGGTCGTGATCGGGTTCCTGTCTTTGGCCGCGGGCACAGGCGGGGCCGTCGAGCAGGTGGTCGCCCACCGGGACGAGAGCGACGAGGTGCGCGAGTACGAGCGGCTCAAGTCGCTGCTCGACGCCTTCGGAGGCGAGATGCCGACGGAGAGCAGGAGGCAGCTCGAAGAGAAGGTCGGCTCTCTGGAACCCGCGTGGACCGCCTTCCAGGAACAGCCGCCTCGCGTGAGCGTGCGGGTCCGCTTCGACAACGGGTTCATCCTCGACGGGGCCCACGCGGCTCTCTTCGTCCCCGCCTGATGCGTCACCCGATCCGGGTCATGCGCAGACCGTGCACGGGCGGGACTCGGAGGGCGGGGTCCGCGACCGGCTCTGGCGTTCTTCGCTGACGCGTGGTCGGAGATCACCGTTCCCCGCCCGACGTACCGGCCGGCTTGGTGCCGCTGGCCGGTACGTCGGGTCTTGAGGGGTCCGGGGGAGCCCCCCCCGCGCGAGGGGTCAGTCCCAGGCGTTCTGGTTGAGGAAGCGGGCCACGCCGCGCCAGGAGTTGGGGCCCATCACGCCGTCGATCGGGCCGGTGTAGCCCCACTGCGCGGCGAGCCGCTGCCAGGCGGCGTACGTGTTGACGCCGGGCACGCCGTCGACGGGACCGGCGTAGCCGAAGTGCGCCTTCAGGTACCGCTGGAGGGCCGCGTAGGTGTTGACGCCGGGCACGCCGTCGACCGGACCGGTGTAACCCGAGGTGAGGGACAGCCACTTCTGCGCGCGGCTCCAGAACACCGGTCCCGGGATGCCGTCCTGCTCCGTCGTGGTCTTCGGCAGACCTCCGCCTCCGCCGCCCCCTCCTCCGCCCCCGCTGCCCGGGGCGACCAGATCGAACGCCGAGCCGCGAGCGAGATTGTGGTCCACGTTCCGGATGCCGCCGATGGAGCCCACGGAGGTGTACTGGTGGACCGCCCAGTCCGGGTACGCGCCGCCCAGCTCCGGTTCGCCTTGCCGCGTACCGTTGTTGGAGCCGTACGCGGCCACCCACAGCTTGGCCCCGGTGGCGATCGTCTGGCCCCAACTGCCGCCGCGCAGATTCGCGGCGCCGATGTAGAACCAGGGCACGCACGTACCGACCCTGGCCTGTACCTGCCGGAACCAGGCGGCGACCTGGCCGTCGTTCCACAACCCGGTGGAGTCGTCGAGCACTTCGTCGTCCAGGGCCAGTACGTCGCCCTGCCGGTAGTCGTGCAGGTGGTCGACGAAGTAGTTCGCCGCGTCCGTCGGCGCCTGGAAGTCGCCGGACAGCCAGTAGTGGCCGACCCGCAGTCCGGCCGCTCGCGCGCTGTCCACTTGGGCCGTGTAGTACGGGCTGACGTACGGTCCCTCGCTGAGCTGGCTGCCGCCGGTTTTGGCGATGGCGAACTGTTGGCCCTGGTTGCGGGCCAGCGCGAGGTCGATGCCGCCTTGGGTGGTCGCGACGTCGATTCCGTACGAATCGGCCGCGGCGGACGCGCTTCGTGCGCCCAGACCCAGACCTGCCGGGGCGAGCGTGCCTACGGCGAGGGCGCGTATCAGCGTTCTCCTGCGCATGTTTCCTCCGTGACGGTGGGGACGAGAGGGGCTGTCGAACTTTCGTTCCCTACCCACGAATGGGTCCGCGCAGTTCCTCGCGCCCCTGCGAAGACGGGGCCCGGGCAGAGTTCTGGATTTCCGAACTAGCGCGGGAGCGGGGCGAGTTGGCGATTCCTACGGTCACGGTGGAGGGCGGGGGCGCGGGGGAGGGCGGGGCGGAGCGGGCCGTGGAGCCCTCGAGTCCACGAAGGGCCGCAGGACGCGATCGTAGTTCGCCAGCGCGGTCGGCAGGTCGTGCTGGAGGAGCAGGCGGACGCGGGGGCGCCGGACGTTGTCCCCGTCGTCACTCACGAGGAGGCGTTCGAGGCGGGCCTCGCGCTCATCCTCGGGGGCCTCGATCAACCGGCGGGGGACCCCTGTACGTTCGAGGGCCCCTTGCGGGGCCTGCTCCGGTCGCTTCCGCGGGCAGAAAGGGGCGTTGGCGGTCGCGGGATATGACGCGACGATCCGGCGACGCGCCAACTGGGCTCTCCGGTCAGGGAGTTGGCCGAGACGTCACGGCGGCGACGGGCGACGCCGCCGCCGGGGCGGACACGTCGGCGGGTCGGCGCAGCCGCCAGACCCTCGCCGGGGGCAGGTTGCCCCACACGGTCCGGCAGCCGGTGGCGTACTGGTCCTGGTATCCCGCGAGGACCTCTTCGACGGCGCGGTGGCGGCGGGCTTCGCGGCGGGTGGCGGTCAGGGCGCGGGCGTAGCGGGTGCCGCGGTAGGCGAAGTACGTGAGCGTGCCGCCGGGCCGCAGCAGTTCGATGTACCGGTCCATGATCGTCGTGACGTGCGCCGGGGTGAAGTTGGTGAACGGCAGCCCTGAGACGATCACGTCGTAGCGCCGGTCGGTGTCGAGCTGTTCGACGAAGGCGTGATGGACGCGAATCCGTTCGCTCCCGTCCGCCGGAAGCGGATGGGAGCTGACGAGGCGTCGCAGTTGGGAGGTGAAGCGGGAGTTGGCCTCGACGATGTCCAGGCTGCTGCCCGGGGAGAGGCGGGGGAGGAGCGTGCGGGTGACGGAGCCGGTGCCCGCGCCCGCCTCCAGGACGTTCAGGGGCCGCGCTCCGTATTCGCCCGCGGGATCAGTGAGCAGACGGGCCAGAGCCTTGCTGCTGGGAGCGATGGCGCCGGTGGTGCGCAGATCGCGGGCCGCTTCGAGCAGGAACATCCAGCTCTCCGCTTTGCGCCGCCCGGGGGCACGGTGATGTGAGGTGGTCCAGTCGTCCATGTCCGAGACGCTAGAGACGCCTTCAGCCGCGCATATCCTCCCTTGTGCGGCCGTCCTCCCCTACCAAAGGTGGAGGTCGGCGTAGCCGAACGTCGGACGACAGGCATCCGGGCGCGTGCCACGCTCTGCGGGTGAACGGGGAACAGGGGCAGGGATGGGCGGTCTACGGCCGCTACGGCTTGGTGGCGGTGCTGGCTCTGGCGGCTTTCCGGAACGAGGCGTTGAGCGCTGAAGGCCGGTACGCGCCTGCCGGCGGTGCGGCGGCCGTGGTGTGCGGGCTGGCGCTGCTGCGCCGGGCGCCCTGGTGGCTCGCTCCGGTGGTGACCACAGCGGCGGCGGGGGTGTGGGGATGGCCGCTGCTGCCGCTGCTCCTGCTCGCCCTGTTCGACCTCGCCGCGCACCGGCACGTCGTGGCGGCTGTGACCTGTTCGGCTGTGGCGCTCTCGGTGAGCGCCGTGCTCCACCCGGCGGTCTCCCTGTGGCGCCCGCAGCAGTACGGCTCCACGGTGCTGGCGGTGGTGGGAGGGCTGTGGATGGGCAGTCGGCGACGCCTGGTGAAGGCGCTGAACACACAGGTGGAGCATCTGCGGACCGAGCGGGAACTGCGCGAGCAGGCCGTACGCATGGCCGAGCGTTCCGCCATCGCCGCCGAGATGCACGACGTACTCGCCCACCAGCTCAGCCTGATCGCCCTGCACACCGGCGTGCTCGCTGCCAGGAAGGACGTCCTGCCCGCCGCACTCGTCCACCGCCTCACCCTGTTGCGCACCGCCTCCACCCATGCCCTGACCGACCTGCGTGACGTGCTGGGCGCCTTGCGCACCACCGACGTCCCCCACGGTGCCGAACGGCCGGCGCCGGTCCTGCGTGATGTCGAGGAGATGATCGGGCAGGCGCGGACGGCCGGGCAGCACATCGACACCGTCATCGAGGGCAGGCCGGAACAGGCCCCGTCGGCCCACAGGCTGGCGGTCTTCCGCCTGGTCCAGGAAGCCCTGACCAACGCCCGCAAACACGCTGCCGACGCCCCCGTCCGCGTCCGTATCGACTACGGGCCGCCCGCCACCGTCGTCGAGGTCACCAACACTCCCGGCGGGCGCGGCGAGGCGACGGCGCCCTCGGGGTTCGGCCTTGTCGGGCTGCGCGAGAGGGTCGAAGCACTCGGCGGACACCTGAATGCCGGGCCCGGCGGCAGCGGGTCCTGGCGGCTGGCCGCCCGGATACCGCACCGCGCCGCCGCGCCGAACGGTCCCCGCGCATGATCCGCGTCATGGTCGTCGACGACGACGCACTCGTCCGCCTCGGACTGACCGACCTCCTCGACGGCGACGAGGCCATCGAGGTCGTCGCCCAGGCCGCTGACGGGCTCCACGCCATCGAGCAGGCCACCGCCCACCGCATCGACATCGCCCTGGTCGACATCCGGATGCCCCGCATGGACGGCATCATCGCCACCAAGCGGTTGCGCGCCTTGCCCCACCCGCCCAAGGTCATCTCGCTGACCACCTTCGACCTCGACGAGTACGTCTACAACGCGCTGGCCGCGGGTGCCGACGGCTTCCTGCTCAAGGACACCGACCCCGCCGAGATCCTGCGCGCCGTCCACCTCGTCGCCGCCGGCTCCGCCTTGCTCCATCCCGCCGCCGCTCGCCGTCTCATCGACTGCTACCACCGCACCAACCGGCCTCGGGCCACCCAAGCCCGGACGCGGATCGACCCTCTGACCCCGCGGGAGAAGGACGTGCTGGCCCTGCTCGCCGAGGGGGACACCAACGCCGACATCGCGAACGCGCTCGGCATGCGGGAGAGCACCGTCAAGTCCCACGTCAGCCGCATCCTGACCACCTTGCGCGTCACCAACCGGGTGCAGGCCGCACTCCTGGCCCGCGACGCCGGCCTCGCGCCGTGAGCCTCCCTCGGCCCTCGGCCGCGTGCCCGCGAGGGGAGTCCCGGAGGACGTCCGACCACCCGGATCGCCGCAATATCGCGCCATTCGGGCAAATCGGTGAGCATTTCGAGGCATTAAAGCTGGTGAAGGGGTAGCCGCACATCGAGCCCGGGGGGCCACCAGCACAAGAAGCGCGTAAGGAAGGAACCGCCATGGCGGTCAGCAATCTGAAGGACCGGAGCGTTCTGGCGATCGTGACGAACTACGGCGTCGAGCAGGACGAACTCGTCGTCCCCGTGGAACACCTGCGGGCGGCGGGCGCAAGAGTCGACGTCGCGGCCGTGTCCGACGAGCCGATCCGGACGCTCGTCGGCGACAAGGACCCCGGCAAAACCGTGCAGCCGACGCTGACCCTGGAAAAGGCGGACGTCACGGCGTACGACCTGCTGCTCGTACCCGGCGGCACGCTGAACGCCGACAGCCTCCGGCAGGACGAAACGGCCGTGCGGGCCGTACGGGCCTTCGCGTCGGCCAAGCGCCCCGTCGCGGCGATCTGCCACGGCCCGTGGCTCGCGGTCGAGGCCGATCTCGTCCGCGGAAAGACGCTCACCTCCTACGCGTCCCTGCGCACCGACATCCGCAACGCCGGCGGCGCGTGGGTGGACAAGCCCGTGGTGAGCGACACCGCCGACGGCTGGACGCTGATCACCTCACGCACGCCCGACGACTTGGACGACTTCCTCCGCGAGGTCGACGCAGCCCTCGTCCCGGCGCCCTGAGCCCGTCAAGCCCTGGGGCGACCCGCCCCCGCCGACCGCGCGGGGACCACTCACCAAGCCCGGCTCGTGCCTGACACGTGCCCGAGCCGAAATTCACGACCCTCTCGACCGACGAAAGCGAGACAGCCATGCCCACGCGCAAGCTTCCGAAGTACACCGTCCCCGGCCTGACCACCAAGCAGGGCGGCGAGCTCATCGGGATTCTCCAGATGCGGCTGCACGCCCTCAACGACCTCCATCTGACGCTGAAGCACGTGCACTGGAACGTCGTCGGGCCGCACTTCATCGCCGTCCACGAGATGCTCGACCCGCAGGTGGAGCAGGTCCGCGCGATGGCCGATGACGTCGCCGAGCGCATCGCCGCGCTCGGTGGTGTCGCCCTGGGCACCCCGGGCGCCCTGGTCAGTGAGCGGACCTGGAACGACTACAGCATCGGCCGCCAGGACGCCATCGCCCACCTCGGCGCCCTCAACCTGGTCTACAACGGCGTCGTCGAGGACGTCCGCAAGGCGATCGAGGTGGCCGGCGAGATCGACCCGGCCACCGAGGACCTGCTGATCGGACAGCTCCGCGACCTGGAGCAGTTCCAGTGGTTCGTCCGGGCGCACCTGGAGACCACCGGCGGCACCCTCGTCACCGACGGCGCCGCCACCGAGAAGGGCGCGGCCGGCAAGGCCAAGGGCTGACCGCTCGTCACCGCCGGACAGCCCCAGAGCAGGAGACAACCCTCATGACATCCACCCACTACCTGGCAAGCTCCGGGGTTTCCGGCAGCCTGCTCATCCTCCTGGCCGCGATCGTGGTGGCCGCGGTCCTCCTGGGCGGCTTCTGGTACGGCAGCCGCCGTATGCGCTCCCGCCGGACCGCCGCCCCGGCCGTACGTCCCGATCCCGCCGGGCCGAACGGGCAGCCGGATCCCGCCGCCTCGGCCGACGCCCAGCGCGGCCGGACGTGGCAGACCATCGATGACGACCCCGAGCAAGGCGCCCCTCACCGTCAGACGCGGTGACGGGCGGCCTTCCCGGCTCGTACCCGCGCCCGCCGCCGCGGACGTCGGGACGTAGAACGCCGAACCCCGCATCCGCCTCACGGCAGGTGCGGGGTTCGGCGGTGTCGGCGATGACGGCCGGGAACTACGGGAGGACGCGGGCGGCCGCGGCCAGACGCAACTCCTCAAGCACGGCGCTCTGGTGCTCGGCGCGCTCCAGCAAGGTGTCCAGGTGCTCGGGGTACAGCCGGGTCTCGGTCTCGGCCAGAGTGCGCAGGGTGCGCCAGCAGGCCGCCTTGCCCGCAACACCCAGGCACATGGATTCCAGCTCCAGCAGGTCGCTGAGCGGGGATCGCGTGAAGAGGTGTCCGTTGGGCTTGAGGCGGCCGACCTTCTCCGCCACCCATCCGATGGCGACCTTCGAGCGGTCGGGGGACACGTCCAGATCGGTCATGATCTGGATCAGCGAGTCACGGTCCTGTTCGATCTGGCGGGCCAGCTCCGCCAGTTCCGGGCCGCCGTCGCGGTCCTTCTGGGCCTGCGCCGCCCGGCGGAAGAGCTCCAGTCCGCCGGTCGCGCCGGACAGGTGGTCGTTGAGATAGATCGCCAGCAGACCGGCTCCGCCGGAGGCGGACGCGGCGGCGGCGGTGGCGCCGCGCATCTCGTTGTCCACGGAGGCGCCCAGTTCGGTCCAGCTGTCCTCGAACTTGGTCAGCCCTTCGCGCTCCAGGGTGTCGGTGACATCCGCGAAGTCGACGCCGACCCGCGCCAGCGCCTCGAAGTGGGCGGTCGCCGCGGTGTACTCCTCGCCTGTCGGCGGGTGGGCCGGAAGGGCGCCGTGGTCGGCGAACGCTTCAAGGGTCGTGCCGGGCATGGTGTTGACGGTGCCCGCGATGACGAGTTCGCCGACGTACATCGTGTCGGGGTAATCCGGGTTCTTGACCCCGGTGGACGCCCACAGGGGGCGCTGCGGGCGGGCTCCGGCGGCGGCGAGCGCCTGCCAGCGCGGCGCGGCGGTCATCTCCTCGTAGGCCCGGTACGCCAGCCGGGCGTTGGCGACGGCGGCGGCGCCCCTGAGGTCGCGGGCCTCGGGAGTGCCGAGCGCGTCGAGCCGGGCGTCCACCTCGGTGTCCACGCGCGAGACGAAGAACGAGGCGACCGAGTCGATGGCCGCCAGATCGAGACCCGCCTCACGGGCCTGTTCGAGGCCGCTCTGGTAGGCGTCCATCACCGCGCGGTAGCGGTCGAGGGAGAAGATCAGCGTGACGTTGACGCTGATGCCCCGGGCGACGGCGGCGGTGATCGCGGCGAGGCCCTCGCGGGTGGCCGGGATCTTCACCAGGAGATTCGGCCGGTCCACGGCCTCCCACAGCTTGCGTGCCTGCTCGATCGTGGCGTCGGTGTCCCGCGCCAGCCGGGGGTCCACCTCGATCGAGACCCGCCCGTCGGTACCACCGGTGCGCTCGTGCACCGGGGCGAAGAGGTCGCAGCCGGTCCGGACGTCATCGGTGGTCAGGGCGAAGACGGCCTCGTCCACGCTCGCGCCCTCGGCGCCCAGGCGCCGCAGTTGCTCGCTGTAGCGGTCCCCCTTGGACAGCGCGGAGGCGAAGATCGTGGGGTTCGTCGTGACCCCCACCACGTGCCGGTCCGCGATCAGCCGCTTCAGCTCACCACCGGCGAGCAGCTCGCGGGACAGGTCGTCCAGCCAGACCGAGACTCCGGCCGCGGAGAGTTCGGCGAGCGGATCGGATGCGACGGGAACAGACATTGCGGGACCTCCATAGGGGCGCTGCGCCGAACGACGCGCGGTGTACGCGGTGCGCGTACCGGCCCGACGCCCGGGGACGCGGGGTTCGTACATGTACGAGGGCCAGGCAGAGCGCCGTGCGCCGGGCGTACGGAGCGCCCAGCGGATCAGCGCGTGCCGTGCCGGGGAACGGCCGGCTGGAGCCCGACGGATTCCTCGGCCTACGGCATGACTGGGCACCTCAGAAGAGACCGGCCCCCGTTATGCGGCTGCCCAGCCAGCGAATTCAAAACCTCGAACGCCGCCGGGTCCGCGCGCTGCCCGGTCGGAGCACGTCCGGCGGTCGGTCGGGCCGGAACGCGGCGGGCGAGACCACCTGACCGGAGGTGTGACTACGGGGTGTGCGGCGGTCGCCCCGCGGGGTTGCGGAGCTGGTGGGTGTGTTCGGTGACGGTGTGGACGCGGTCGGCGAGGTCGGGGTGGCCCGCTTGGAGGTGGGTGTGAGTGGCGGTGAGCGGGGTGATGAGCGCGGCGGCGTCGTCGGCGGCCAGGGCGGTGTCGAGGTGGCCGAGGGCGGTGTCGGCGGCGGTCGGCAGGTCGGTGAGCTGGGTGATCTGGCCGGCGAGTCTGCGCAGGTCGGCGGCGTTGGTGCGGGCCCAGGCGTCGACGGTTCTGTCGGCGGCGCGGCGGTTGCGGGTGGCGTTGACCCTTTCCTCGCCGGTGGAGCCGGCCGGGCCCGGGCGCAGGCGCAGGTAGCGGCGCTCGGCGGCCTGGCGGCTGGAGACGCCGAGGGGCGCGGCGAGGTCGGCCCAGCTGGCACCGGCCGCCCGCGCGGTCTCGATCAGGCCGGTTTCCCAGCCGGCGAGTTGTTCGCGGATCTCGCGCAGGAGCAGGAGCGAGGCGAGTACGTGCCGGGGGTCGGCCGCAGCGGCCGACGGCTGGTCGGGTGCCGGGCCGCGGGCGTCGCGGACGGCCGCGTCGATGGTTTCCAGTGCCGCCGCGGCGGCGGGGAAGGTGGCCGCGGCGGGCGGTGGCGACGGTGTCGGGGCGGGCTGGTCGGCTGTCATGGCGCCTCCTCCGGGCTGTCACCCAGGGGTGTCACCCTCAGGGTGACATCAATGTTTGTCATCGGATGGATGACATGCTACAACAGAGGGCAGGTGAACGACACCGGCGCCAAGCGCCCGACTTCCTGGAGGTGTTCCGCGATGCTGATGCGTACCGACCCCTTCCGTGAACTGGACCGACTCACCGAGCAGCTCCTGCGCCCCGGCACCTGGTCGAGGCCCGCCGCGATGCCGATGGACGCCTACCGCGACGGCGAGCAGTACGTGGTGTCCTTCGACATCCCCGGGGTCTCGCCGGACGCGATCGACATCGACGTCGAGCGCAACATGCTGACGGTGAAGGCCGAGCGCAGGCCCGCCCCGCACGACGAGGGCGTGCAGATGGATCTGTCCGAGCGGCCGCTGGGGGTCTTCTCCCGCCAGATCGTGCTGGCCGACTCCCTGGACACCGAGCAGATCCAGGCCGACTACGAGGCCGGGGTGCTGACGCTGCGCATCCCGATCGCCGAGCGGGCCAAGCCCCGCAAGATCTCCGTCGGCGCGGGCGACAACCGCCGGCAGATCGCCGGCTGACCCCCCCGCCGCCCGCGGTACCGCGCGGCGAAGGACGCGAACCCGTCGGCACCCTCCTTCGCCGCCGACCGACATCTCCTCCACCCCACCCGGCGGCCGGCCCCGCTCACCGGGCCCGGCCGCCGCCCGAAACGGAAGGCCACCGCCGCAGCCATGCACGCCCAGTCCGAACAGCGCCGGACCGCGTCGGCGCTCACCTACGACCAGATGCTGGAAACCGTCCGTTACGACGGCGCCTACCCCACCCGCGAACGCGCAGAGCAGGCCGTCCACGCCGTGCTCGCGGCCCTGGGAAGCCAGCTCGGCGACGACCCGCGCACCGCACTCGCCGCCCATCTGCCCCGTCAGGCCGCTGACGTCCTCACCGCCCAGGCGCCCACCGCGCAGCCCCGCACCGGCTGGAGCTTCGTCCAGGACATCGCGGCCCGCACCGGCGTCACCCCCGCCGTCGCCCGCTGGGACACCGGCGCCGTCCTGAGCACCGTCGCCGCCCTCCTGCCCGGCGACCTGCTCACCCGCACCATCAACGAACTCCCCGCCGGCTACGCCCTGCTGTTCGGCCGCGCAGAACTCGCCCGAGCCGCCTGACCCCCCGTCGCGCCGTCCGGGCCGTGCCATTCGCAGAACAGGACGGTGGCGTCGTCCTCGAGGCGTCCGTGGTGGTACTCCATGACGGTGCGCATCAGGCGGCGCAGCGTCTCGTCCACGGGAAGGTTGTCCGCGTGGTGGCGGGTGATGAAGTCGGTGAAACGCTCCACACCGAATTCCCGGCCGTCGCTGTCGCGGGCCTCGGTGATGCCGTCGGTGAACAGCAGCAGCCGGTCTCCGGGCTCCAACTGCTCGGTGCGCTGCTCGACCGGCAGGTTGAATCCGCTGCCCATCGGCCCGGCCGGAGGGCAGTACAGGGTGCTGGACCACCGGCCCCCGCGGATCAGTACCGGCAGCAGGTGGCCCCGGTTGACCCAGCTGAACTTGCCGGTGTCCAGTTCCAGGTCCGCCAGGACGCCGGTGGCGTACCGGGTGTGTCCGAACTGCCCGACCAGCGTGTCTTCGATGGCTCTGCTGGCGTCGGGAATGGTGGCGCCGGCGCGGCGGTGGCTGCGGCAGGTGGACATCGCCAGAGCGGCGGTCAGTCCGGCGGACGTGTCGTGGCCCATGGCGTCGAAGATCGCCAGGTGCAGGATGTCGTCCGCCAGCGCGTACTCGAAGGCGTCCCCGGCCACCTCGTAGGCCGGTTCCATGAAGGCGCTGACCGTGGCCCGCTGGTCGGAGAAGGTCCGTGGCGGCATCAGCGCCCATTGGAGTTCGGCGGGCACGCCCATCGGCCGGGTGCGGGTCAGCCGGGCGTGGGAGTCGCTGTTGGCCCGCTTGGAGACCAGCAGCAGTCCGGCCATCGACGCCAGCGCCAGCGCCACCTCACCGTCGGGCGTGCCCGTGTCGTCGGGGCCGGGCTCGACGTGCAGGACGCCCAGACGTTCCGTGCCGTCCCGCACCGGCATCCAGCACGCCCCGCCGGACGCCGGGGCGGTGACCTGTGTGATCTGGTAGGCGCGACCGGGCAAGGTGCCCTCGATCCGGTGCTCCTCGCCGCCCTCGCCGGCGTTCAGGCCGGTCCCGGTCACCTCGCGCAGTACCTCCTCCTGGAGATCCGCCACGAAGAGCCGGGCCCCGCCCGCGCCTGCCTGCTTGGCCGCGGTGTCCAGCAGACGCGGCAACCGCTCGAACGGCGCCGTATGGCTGGCCTCCAGCAACCCGGCCAGTGCGCGCGCCAGACCGTGCGCGGTCATGCCCACCGCTTCGGACCGGAACGCACCCTGCCGGCATCAGTCTCTTCCGCCATGACTCAATCCCCTCACAGCGCGGGACCACGAGGTCGCGCACATCGACCAGCACATGCCACCGGGGACCACAGGGCACACGCCCGAGGGAACGACACCAGCGCGACCACCCCACCCGGCCACTCCGCGGCGGCCGGGACGACGGTCCCCACAACCCTCCCACCCAGGCCCGTCCCCAACAAGCGGCTCTCGCCGGGAGCGGCGAGGACACGGCTCGGGCCTCCGCCGGGAGCACGCGGAATGCCGGGCCACGGCACGTCGGAGTCGTTCAGGCAGCGAGTCGTTCAGGTAGGGAGTCGCTGAGGTCGGGAGTCGTTCAGCCGGTGGCCCGGTCGCGGGGCTTGGAGGAACTCAGCTCCTCGTTGATGCGCTGGGCCTCCGCGAGCTGGTCCTCGAGGATGACGATGCGGCACGCCGCCTCGACGGGGGTGCCCTGGTCGACGAGCTCGCGGGCGCGTGCGGCGATGCGCAGTTGGTAGCGGGAGTAGCGGCGGTGTCCGCCCGCGGAACGCAGCGGGGTGATCAGGCGGGCTTCGCCGATCGCGCGGAGGAAGCCTTGGGTGGTACCGAGTATCTCGGCTGCTCGGCCCATGGTGTACGCGGGGTAGTCGTCGTCGTCGAGTCGGCCGAACGAGTCGTCTGCTGTCATCTCGCCTCTCTGTGGAACGCGCTTGAGGGGCCTTGGTGCCGAACGGCACCAAGGCCCCGAAGGAACTGCTACACCATCTACCGGCTTACGTACTGCGCCGGCTCTCTGTGTCCGCATCGCCACCGGGAGGGGTTTGGCGGCTGATGCGGGGATCGCGGTTGCTTGACCGGAGACCACCTCACTATCGATGTCCTGCGGTACCCGGGCCCGAAAATCCGCCCGGGCGATCCTGATGGCGCTCGGCTCCTCCGTTCTTCCCTCGGGATCAACTCTCTGAATCATCTCTTGGCACTGCGGTACTGCTCGTGGCGGCCCCTGATCACCTCGGGCCACCCGGTCCGGCGGTCAGTCCCATCGCCCGTCTGGCAACAACCCCGGCTCTGGAACTCCACCACCGCACCGTCCTGCGTCCTGCACTTCGCGTACTGCTGCCCGGCAGTTCGTGTCTGCCGGGCCTTGCTGATCTCGGCTACGAGAGAAACCATAACCACGTCACCGCCGAATGTCTACTCCGGCCGACATAGATTCTGCGCGTCCCGAGAGGGAGATAACCTCCGACGGCCACGCGGCACGCCTTATACCCGACCGCCCGCTCGTACGTCCGGTACTTCTGGGACAGCCACTCGTACGTGGGCGGAAAGTTGCCGTTTCGGGTGATACCGAACAGCATGATTACGCAGGAGACCGACCGCGTTCTCCGGAAAGGTCTGGTGCACCATGGGCCTTTACTTCGCGAACGAGATCGACGACCTCGTCGTGGACTCCCTGGCCGGTTTCGAACGGGCGCACGCCGACAGCGTCGCCTGGGACGAGGCGAACGGCTTCGTACGGGCGCTGACCCCGTCGCCCGCGCGGCGCGTGGGCCTGGTGTCCGGCGGCGGCTCGGGGCACGAGCCGCTGCACATCGGCTATGTGGGCGCGGGCATGCTGGACGCCGCCTGTCCCGGCCGCGTCTTCGCCTCGCCGCACAACCGCCAGATCTTCGCCGCCTCGCTCGCCGTGGCGCGGGAGAATGGTGTACTGCACCTGGTGAAGAACTACACCGGCGACAAGATCAACTTCGGTATCGCCGCCGAACGACTCGCTCGCGAGGGCGTCGACTGCGCGCGGGTCCTGATCGACGACGACGCGGCCTCGGACTCCGCGGAGGTCGTGAACGGCCGCCGGGGAACCGGTGCGACGGTGCTGGTCGAGAAGATCCTCGGCGCGGCGGCGGACACCGGGATGGGCCTGAAGGACCTGGCCGCCCTGGGCGTGGACGTGGTGGGCCGCTGCCGCAGCATGGCCGTGGCCTCCGCCGCCCACACCGCTCCCGCCACCGGCCTGCCCGCCTTCGACCTGCCGGCCGGCGGTCTCGAGTACGGCGTCGGCATCCATGGTGAACGGGCCCGTCGCACGCTGCGCGAACGCCCGTTGCGCGACCTGGCCGCGGACATGGTCGGCACACTGGCCGACCCCCTGGGCCTGGTCCCCGGCACGTCGGTGATCGTGCTGGTCAACGGCCTCGGCGGCATCACCAGGATGGAGCTGTACGCCGTCCTGCACGAGGTCACCAAGGTGCTCGACGGGCGCGGCGCGGCCGTCGAGCGCACGCTGGTCGGCGACTTCGTCACGGCCCTGGACATGCGCGGCTTCTCGCTGACGTTGCTGGTGGCCGACGCGGACACCCTCGCCTACTACGACGCGCCCGCCCACACCCCCGCCTGGCCCGCGACCGCACCGGTCGTATAGGAACCCCGCGACTCACGAGTTCCCCGGAGGCAGTCATGGCCGCACCGTCCCGCACCGCGTTCACCGATGCCTGGATACGCCGGTTCGCCGCCTCCGCGGAGGCCACCGAGCCCGAACTGACCGCGCTGGACCAGCAGGTCGGCGACGGTGACTTCGGCGCGAACCTCGTCGCGGGCCTCCGGGCGACGCTGCGACGTCTCGACGACCCGATCGGCCCGGAGGCGTGGAAGGCCGCCTCGAACGGCGCACCGGAGCGGGTCAGGCCCCCCGAGGCGAGCTGCGCCGGCCCGCTGGACGCCGCCGCGGCCGCTTTCCTCGATGAGGTCGGCGGCACCAGCGGGCCCCTGTTCGGCCTGCTGTTCCATGAGATGGCGGCGGCGCTCGCGGTGAGCGAGGGGGGACCCGACGCCGGAGCGCTGGCCGCCGGTGTCGGCAACGGCCTCGCGGCCATTCAGCGGGTCGGAGAGGCGACCGTTGGCGACAAGACCCTGGTCGACGCGCTCGCCCCGGCCTCCGACGCGCTGACGGCGCAGCCGCCGGGGACCGACCCGGCCACCGCCGTGGCCCACGCGGCGCGGGCCGCGTGGGAAGGCGTCGGCAACACCGCCCGGCTGACGGCCCGGCGCGGCCGCGCGAGCTACCTCGGCGACCGGGCGGCCGGCGTGCCGGATCCTGGCGCGGTGGGGATCGCGCTGCTGTTCTCCTCCGCGCGCGGAACCGTCTCCCGGCTGGGCCCGCTGCTCGCGGCGGCGGGGGACGTACCGGAGGAACAGAGTGCCTGACCGGCCACGCGGCTGACGGACGACCGGCGGACCCGGCGGGTGACCCGCGGGCGGACGGGGCAGCGGGGGAGTGGGCCGGTCCGTCCGGAGGACACGGGGCGGGAGACCCGCCGGTCCGCGGCGGGTCGGATCAGACCGGCAGCCGCTGGGCCATCCGGCGCGTCGCCCACTCGAAGATGCCCGGCTCGTCGAGCGTCGCGACCCACAGGTCGACCCGCGCCGCGATGTCCTCGCCCGGCCAGGGGCCGACGCCGACGACGCGCAGGCCGCCCCGTACGGCCGCCTCCACACCGCAGGCGGAGTCCTCGACCGCCAGTGTGTCGCCCGGCGCGGCGCCGCAGAGCCGGGCCGCGGTCAGGTAGACGTCCGGGTGGGGCTTGGGCCGGTTGTCCTCGTCGGCGACCACGACGTGGTCGAAGTGGTCCCGGAGTCCGGCGTGGTCGAGGCAGGTCTCCACGACGTCCAGGGGGCAGTTGCTGGCGACGGCGAGCGGGGCGAACTTGGCGGCCGTCTCCACCAGCTCCCGCGCGCCGCGCATGGTCTGCGGTTCGCGGGCCACCAGCGCGCGGAAGTGGTGCAGGAGGCCGGAGGTGAGCTGGACGCCGAGCTCGGGGCGGCCTGCTTCGTCGGCCATGAGCTGACCGCACTCGGTGAAGTGCAGGCCCTTCGCCCGTTCGGCGAAGCCCTCGGCGGGGGCGACCCCGACATCGTTCATGGCCAGTTCGCGGGCCTGCTGCCAATGGCGTTCGGTGTCCATGAGTGTGCCGTCGCAGTCGAAGACGATGGCCGCGGGTGTCCACGAAAGAATGGGATGAGAGTTCATCGGGGATTTCCTTTTCAGGAATGCCTGAATGTGCCGGCGATGCGACGTCGCATTCCTCGCGGCGGGGTCGGCATACCGGTGAAAGCAGACGGGCGCGGGCCCTCGGCGGACGCGGCCCCGTAAAAGGGCCGTCTGGGAGACCGCCAAGAACATATCGATCGTTACGTTATGGACGTCAACCCAACGTAGTCAAGTGAGTCCTCTGCGTAATCACCCGAGTCGCCGTATCCGAGTACGCCGAAAGCGGCGCGCTCGGCGCCGTTGTGGATGCGGAAGACGCAGGTCCGGTGGTGCGGGACGCACTCCACGCTGGCCCGCGGCGTGAACTCGGCGAACCGCGCCGCCACCAGACGGCCGCACGTCGGATGGAGTAGTACGCCGCCGCTGACCTCGGCGGCTGCCTGCCGCGCCGCCTCCAGGAGCACCATGCCGGGGACGTGGTCGGTCGGGTGGTCGAAGAAGAACGGGTGGCAGGGGTCGGCCGGGTCGATCTCGACCGTGCCGCCGCGGTGGGTGATCAGCACATCTCTGAGGTGGGCGACGGCCAGCGCGGCGGGCGCGGGGCGCCCGTCGGCCGTCGGCGGCGGCTGGCGTGCCGTGAGGCGTTCGGCGCGCAGCGCCGCGTATCCGTGAGCGCTCAGGAAGCGGGCACCCCCGTTGGCCTGCGCGAACGCTCGGCCGTCGGCGAGGTAGGTGACGTCGAGCCGCAGGCCGGTGGTGACGCCGTCCGCCCCCTGGCGGCGCCCGCCGACCGCGATCCGGCACGTCACCTCGGTGCAGCCGTGGCCCGCCCGCGGCGCGCGTCCGGGCCGCAGGTCGAATGACAGGTCGGTGATGAGCAGGTGGCTGGTGGGCGGGACCCCGTACCAGCGCAGGGGTATGTAGATGCCGAGTTGCCGCAGGGTCTCCACCAGGACCAGCGGGCTGTGCCGGTCGGTCCCGTCGAGGGGGAAGGTCGTATGCGATCGGGGCCAGGCGGCGGCGGCCTCGAACGCGTCGTCCGCCGTCGGCCGTACGTCGGTCAGGAGAACCTCGGCGACGGACGCGCGGTGCACTGTCTCGCGGGGGACCGTCCGGGACCAGGTCAGCGGACGGGCACGACCGCCGACCCCTGTCGGAGAATTCATACCATAAGGAGAACTCACGCCCTGGGGATTTGCACGCGCATTGCTTCGTGGATGTTACGCGGAGGTAGTAGATTGCCTGCTGTTGGTGACGGCGCGGCAGGCGGAGTGAACGTGCAGGAGCGGGCGGAGACGACACGGCGGTTTCTGCTGGAGGCCGCGGCGCGTCTGTTCGACGAACGTGGTTATGCGGGGACGAGTATCAGCGACATCAGCGCGCTGTCCGGTCGCACCAGCGGAGCGATCTACTTTCATTTCGCCAACAAGGAGAAACTCGCGCTGGCCGTCGTCGAGGCGCACTTCGCGACCTGGCCGGAACTGGTCGACCGCGCCCGGACGGCCGACGCGCCCGCGCTGGAGAAACTCGTCGCGCTCAGCTTCACCGTGGCGCGCGCCTTCCGCGACGATGTCGTCGTGCGCGCCGGGTCCCGGCTGTGGATGGAGCGCAAGGCGATCGACGCGAGGCTGCCGACCCCGTTCAGTCCCTGGATCGAGACGGTGACCGCGTTGCTGGAGGAGGCCGGCCGCCGTGGGGAACTGGCCGACGGCGTCGCCCCGGCGGTCGCGGCCCCCGGTGTCGTCTACGCCTTCTTCGGCCTCCACACCGTCTCCGACGCGCTGGACGGCCGCGACCAGATCGAGGAGCGGCTGCACGACCTGTGGGTGCTGCTGCTGAGGGCGCTCCAGCGGGTGCCGGAGGCGGCGGGGCTGCTGGGGCGAGTCAGGAACGGGAAGGCCGAGCCGGTGGGGGAGCGGGTCGCCGCGCCCGCGTAGCGGCGGTGGAGCCGGCGGATTCCGCTGAGCCGGGCCATGGCTCTCCGCACGGTCCCGCGTCACGCGGGGCCGGGTCCGCGCGTGCGGTGATGCGTACGTTGACCGCGGGCCGCCGCGCGGCGACGTCCCGACCGTGATCTGATGGAAAGGCGCTCTCGCCGCCGAGCGCGACCCGCGGGCGAAGAGGTCCGCCGACGGATCGGGCGTCTCACCCCCCGATCACTTTCCAGCGCCTGAACGAGGCCGCTATGAACCAGCTCCACCACTTCCACATCGAACACGCCGGACACTCGATCAGCGTGGACGTCAGCGGCGGACACCACCGAGAGGTCGAACTCCTCGTCGACGGGCGGGAGGTGGGCCACCGGGAGGACGGGAACGCCGACCGGCTCACGCTCTCCGGGGAACTGCCGGAGGACCCGCCCCGGCCCTTCGCCGTCCGCGTGGAGGGGCGACCGCACCACCGATCCCAGCCTCCGACCTGCACGCTCGTGCTCGCCGGAGACGAATTCCCCGTCCCCGACCGGACCCCTGTGCGGCGTCCTGACCACCGCGTCCGCTGAGCCGGAGCCGGAGCCGGAGCCCGAGCAGGAGCCGGAGGGGGAGCAGGACCGGCGCCGGGGTCACGCGGGTCGTCCGGAAAGAACGGGCCCCTGTGGCAGCAGTTCGGCGGCCATGAAGGAGATCACGGAGGCGAGGACGATGACCGGCACGGAGCCGGAGTGGCCGAGCATGATCGCGACCAGTACGACGCTGCTGACCGGCAGCCGCAGCGCCGATGTGGCCGCCGCCGCCATCCCGGCCGCCATCGCGGGTACCAGGCCGAGCCCCGGCAGCGGGGCGAGCAGCGCGCCCGCGGCTCCGCCCAGGAAGAGGGCCGGGAAGACCGGGCCGCCGCGCAGGCTCCCCAGGCACAGGACGTAGGCGGCCCCCTTGAAGACGAGCACCGCCACCAGCGCCCCCACCGACCAGGCATGCGGGTCCTTGGCCAACTGCGACAGCGTCGCCTGGCCCGACAGCGCCGCCTCGGACGGCGAGCGGCCGGTGCTGACCGCGAAGAGCGCGATGCACCCGCCGGCCGCCAGCGCGCAGAGCGTCGTGTGCGGCAGCAGTCGGCCGGACACGAAGACCGCCACGTACCGTCCGCCCACCACGAGTACGTGGACGGCCGCTCCGATGACCAGTCCCATCAGCAGCGACCAGACGACGTCGCCGGTGTCCAGCACGGGAGGGGCGGGCAGACCGACCGCCAGGCTCCCGGTCTTGAAGCCGGTCCACTGGCCGAACCCGCTGAAGATCACCGATCCGATGCCGCTGGCCAGCAGGGCCGGCAGCATCACGGCGAAGAGCTGCGGCCCGCCCACGCCCGCCACCTCCATCAGCAAGATGCCCGCCACCAGCGGGTTGCCGAAGATCGCGGAGATCGCCGCCGCGGAACCGGCGGCACCGAGCAGGGCGGTGCTCCGCGGTGAGGCCGGCGCGCGCGCCAGGTCACGGAAGACCAGGGCCAGCCCACCGCCGAGCGCGATCAGCGGGGCCTCGGGTCCCAGCACCGCGCCCAGCGGCAGGCTGAACAGCGCCGCGATGATCACACCGGGAATCGCTGCCCTCGTTGGCCCACCTGAGTGCAACCCGGCCGCCGGTACGTGTCCGCCGCGGCCGGGCAACCGGCCCGCCACCAGCGGGACGACCAGTCCCGCCAGCGCGAACGCCGGAAAGGGCCACCACCAGGGTGCGTGCGGCCACCCCAGATCCTTGGGCCAGTCCGTCCAGACCAACTGCTCCAACTCGTGCAGCGCCGCGAGGAACCAGAAGGCCAGCGCGGACACCGGAATGCCGATCAGGGCGCAGAAGAGCAGCGCCCGCCGGTAGCCGGGGTCGCGCAACATCGTCCGCAGCCGCTCGGCCTCGGGCGGCTGGGTTCCGGGGGAGGCCCCCGCGGTGGCGGCCTTCGACTCGGCGATAGGTCATCTCCATCGGTCGGCGCGCAGGCGGAACTGCACCCGGGGCAGCGCGAGACTACCCACCCCGACCCCGCCGCCCCCGGTGGCCCACGCCCCGTGACCTGGAATTCCCCTGGGTGGCGGTACGGACGGACCGCGCGGCGTCGTCATGGTGACGACGGGGGCGCCGGGGCTTTCGTCCGGTGCGCGTCACCGATGGTCTGCCACAGCCGCAGTGCGCGTTCGTGGTGGCGGTGTGCCAGGTCGTGGGCTCCGGCGGCGGCGTCCAGGTCGCCGAGCAGTTGCCAGCACGCGGCTTCGTCGTGGCGGTCGCCGTGTCGTTGGAAGATTCCGGCCGCGCGTTCCAGCGCCGGGCCGGCCCGGTCCCGGTCGTGCCGGCCGGCGTGCACGCGGCCGACTTCCAGCAGTGTGTACGCGGCGCACCGCTCGTCGGCCAGTTCCTCGAAGGCGGCCAGCGCCTGCCCCAGGCAGCGCAGCGCCTCGTCCGGATCGCCGCGCCGGTCGTGCAGCCGGCTGAACCGCCGCAGCACGACCGCCACCCGATGCCCGTCGTCGAGCGCCCTGGCCTGGCGCAACGCCTCGCCGAACCAGGACTCCGCCTCGTCGAGTTCGTCCTGCATGAGCCGCATCACGCCCATCGAACACGACAGTTGGGCTTCGAGGTGGCGGTCGCCCTCACCGACCGCGATGGACAGGGCCCGCTCGATACGGGCGGCGGCTTCGTCGTAACGGCCCTGCACCCGGCTGATCGTGCTCAGCATGGCCATCGCCAACGCCTGGCCGCGCTTGTCCTCGCCGTTCTGGCACAGGGCGGCGGAGGACTCCAGGGCGCGGGTCGCCTCGTCGAACTCGTCGCGGTAGATGTTCAGTTGGCCAAGGCCGCGCAGCAGCACCGACGCACCGCGCGTATTGCCCGCGGCCTCGGCCGCTTTCCACGCGAGCAGGTGCCCGTGCTCCCAGTCCTGGTAGAGGCACCGGTGGTCGTAGTAGGTCGCGGGACCTGCCGCCAACTCCCAGGCCAATTCGTCCAGTCCCCAGTCCACGGCCAGCCGGACCGCGCCGAGCAGGGTGTCGCGTTCGGCGTCGAACCAGGCGACCGGGTCGGCCATCAGCCGGTCCACGACCGCGTCCGGCAGCGAACGGCGCGGCGCGGAACCGGGTTCGGCGACCAGCAGCCCTGCGGGCAGCCGATCGGTGGCGCGCCCGGCCAGATCGAGCCAGGTGGCCAGTACGCGGACCATCGCGTCCCGCCTGTCCGCCTCCGGCAGCTGTGCGGCGAGCTCCACGGCACAGGTCCTGATCAGGTCGTGCAGCCGGTAGCGCGGCTGGCCGATGGCGTCGGTGGCGGTGAGACGGACCAGGCTGGCGTCGACGAGGGTGTCCAGCACGTCGTCGGCGTCGCGGCGGTCCAGCAGCGGGCCGACCACCCAGCCGGGCAGGGTGGACGCGCCGAGCAGCCCCAGCAGGCTCAGCGCGCGTACCGCGTCGGGCGGGAGCAGCCGCACGCTCAGTTCGACGTTGGCTCGCACGCTGAGGTCCCCGATCCTCAGCTCGGCCAGCCGACGGGACTCGTCCTCGATCCGTTCCCGCAGCACCCGCAGCGACCAGGCCGGGCGGCCGGTGAGCTTGGCGCCGGCGATCCGGATCGCCAGCGGCAGGTTGTCGCAGCAGGCGAGGATCGCGTCGGCCTCCGCCGGTTCCCGCTCGACCCGCCGCCGCCCGACGATGCCGGTGAACAACTCCCGCGCCTCCGCCAGCCTCAGCACGTCCAGGTCGATGTGCCGGGCGCCGGGAAGCTGCGTCAGCAGCATGCGACTGGTGATGAGCACCGCGCAGCCGTCGGAGCCCGGCAGCAGGGGCAGCACCTGACTGGCGTGACCGGCGTCGTCCAGTACCACCAGCATCCGGCGGTCCGCCAGTAACGACCGGTAGAGCGCGGCCCGTTCGGGCAGGCCGGTCGGGATCGCGCTGCCGCCGACCCCGAAGGCGCGCAGTGCCTCGGCCAGCATCAGCGCCGGGTCCCGTGGCGCGTCCGACGTTCCGGCGAGGTCGAGGTAGAGCTGGCCGTCGGGAAAGGAGGCGCTGGCCAGCCGCGCGGCGTGCGTCACCAGGGAGGATTTGCCGACACCGGGACCGCCCACGACGACGGCCACCGGGGCCCGGTCGGGCGCCGACACGTCCAACTGCCGTGCGACCTGCGCCAGCGCGTCGGCTCGGCCCACGAAGTCGTGCACGCCGAGGGGCAGTTGGCGTACCGGCAGCGCCATGGTCGGTTCGGCGGCGGCGCCGGGCCCGTCCGGTCCGGTGGCCGCGGGGCCGCTCGCCGGGGCGGGGGCCGGGGCGGGCGCCGCCAGGGACGGATCGGCGGCCAGAATGCGCTGGTGCAGGGCTTGGAGCGGCGGGGTGGGATCGACGCCGAGTTCGTCCGCGAGCGTCCGGCGCAGCCGCTCGTACACCTGTAACGCCTCGCCCTGCCGCCTGCACCGGTACAGGGCGACCATCAAATGCTCGGCGACCTGCTCGTCGAAGGGGAACTCCCCTAGCAGGGCGGTCAGTTCCTCGATGACCTCACGATGGCGCCCCAGGCCGACCTCGATGCTCAGGCAGAGCTTGTGCGTGGCCGCGCGCTTCTCGTTCAGCCGTGCCGCGTCCAGCTCCAGGACCCGGCTCGCCATGCCGACCAGGGCGTCACCGCGCCAGCAGGCCAGCGCGCGCCGCAGCGCGACGGCGGTCTCCAACGGTGAGGTGTGCCGCTCGGCGAGCTGCCGCTGGTGGTCGAATTCCAGCAGGTCCAACTGCTCCCGTTCCAGGTGGATCTGGTAGCCGCCGCGCCGGGTGCTGATCAGGGAACGCGACGCCCCGCACGCGGCGAGGTTGCGGCGCAGTCCGGACATGGCGTCCTGGACCTGGCGGACCGCGGTGGCGGGGACCTTCCCGTCCCACATCACGGCAACGAGCTGTTCCATGGTGACGAGGTTGTTCGCGCCGACCAGAAGCGCGGCAAGCATCTTCGCCTGCCGCGCTCCGTCGAGTCGGACTTCGCACCCCGCGACCTGGACGTGCAACGGCCCCAGCACGCCGAATCTCATGCCCCCGGCACTCCACGATCAGTGCCGGACCCCCGTCTGACCCGGCATCAGAACCGATCTTAGCGCCGCCCCGTGGCCCGCAGGGGTGCAGGTTCAGCCATACGCCGCGAGGAAGCACGCGGACGTCAGAACGTCATAGTTCCTGTCATTGACGTCCTTTATCGTGGCGGCCAATGCGGGCACACAGGCGACAAAGGCGTTCTCCGCGTTGACGAAGGCGGCGACAGCGGTCGTGTTGCAGATGATGATCCGCGTCGTGGTGGCCGCGTAACCCCACTGCGTGGGCGTGCTGATGCAGGAGTTCGGGTTGGCGTCGGGCTTCACCTGCGCCGCGGGCGCGCCGGCAGGGGCCGTGGCGGCGGAGGCGGCAGGCGCCATCGCCAGACCACAGCCCGCGAGAGCGACCGCGGACAGCGCGGCGGCGGCGAGGCGGCGGCCGGAGAGCGGTTTTCTCATCTGTTACCCCGTTTCGTGGGAAAAGGTGCTGATGGTACGGACGGTGTCCGTCACCAGACGGACGACGACCTTGGACAGGGGACTTCCTTCGACGGCGGCTTCCGTCGACAGGCGGACTCAGGTGGCCACGTCGAAGACGAGCCACGCCTGGTATCCCGAGTCCTGGGACGTTCCATTGCACGGATAGCCGCGCAGGCCGTACTGGAGGGAGAGATCGGCGCACATGTTGGCGTGGTCTTCCTGGTACCGCCCGTTCTGGAGCACGACCTGGGTGATGCCGTGAGCCTGGCGGGTGACGAGCCGCAACTCCTGCCATCCCCCGGTGTAGCTGGTGTTGTAGCAGGGGAAACCGCGCAATCCGTATTCCTGGGAGTAGTCGAGGCAGTTGCCGCTGCCCACGTTCTCCAGGTTCGCCCAGCCGTTGGCGTTGATGACGACCTGCCACCGGTACGACGTGTCGTAGAGATCGCACGGAGCGTTGCGGACCCAGTCGACCGGATGCCCGTGATAGGTGGTCAACTCGCGGGAGTCCTGCATGCAGGTGTTGCCCGCGTCCGGCGACAACGATTCGAGCCGGTAGATGTGGCCGGTCTGCCACGACCAGGCGGGCGCGGCGTCGGCGGATCCCGTGGTGGCCAGGATCAGTCCCGCGGCCATCGCCACCGCGGCGGCGATACGAGGCAGGGGTTTTCTCATGTGGGCTCCTGTCAGCCGGGTGACGGGACTCCCCGCCCACCGGCGCGGCGGGCTCACAAGCCAGGGAAACGGGTCCTTCCGACGTCCTTGACTCGTCCTAGCGCGAGGTCGTGGGGGCCATCGGGAAGCGCCGCTGATGTCGCCGCGTGCGTCGCGCCGGACCCGGACCCGGACCCGGCGCCGGACCCCTGCCCGGTGCCGGACCCAGCCGCGGCCCCGGGCCTCAGGGTTCGACGAGGCCGGCCCGGATCGCGTACCGGGTGAGGTCGATCCGGTCGCGCATGCCGAGCTTCTGGAGGATGTTCGCCCGGTGCCGGTCGACGGTCTTCACGCTGATCACCAGCGTCTCGGCGATCTCCTTCGCCGAATTCCCCTCGGCGATCAGCTTGGTGACCTCCTCCTCCCGCGGCGTGAGGATGCTCTCCGGCAGCTTCTCGCCCTGCCTGGCCCGATGCAGGTAGTCCCGGATCAGCGCGGTGATCGCGCCGGGATAGAGGAACGGCTCGCCGCGCATCGCCGACCTGACCGCCTCCAGCAGGTCCCGGTCGGCGACCGACTTGAGCACGTATCCGGACGCGCCGGCCCGGAGCGCCTCGAAGAAGTACTGCTCGTTGTCGTGCATCGAAAGCATCAGGATGCGTACGCCGGGGGCTCGCCGGGAGATCTCACGGGCCGCTTGCAGGCCGGTCATCCGCGGCATCGCGATGTCCAGAATCGCCAGGTCGATCTCGGACCCGCGGATCATCTCCACCGCTTCCGCCCCGTCGGCGGCCTCGGCGACCACCGTCATGTCGGGCTCGGCGTCGAGAATCAGTCGCAGGCCCCGCCGGACCAGTGCGTGGTCGTCCGCCAGCATGATCCGGGTCTTGGTCGTGGACACGCTTACCCCCGCTTCCTCTCCGCCGCCGACGGAATCGGGCCGTCGGCGGGAACGGTCAGCCGGACCTCGGTGCCGGTGCCGGGCACGGCGGTGATGGACAGCCGCGCGTCGATCAGCAGCGCCCGTTCCCGCATTCCCCGGATGCCGGCGCCCTCCCGGCTCACCTCGCCGAGGCCGTCGTCGGCGACCCGCAGCACGACCGTGTCCGCCTCGGGCCGCAACGACAGCTCGACCCGGCCGGCCCCGGCGTGCCGGGCCACGTTGGTCAGGCTCTCCTGGGCGATCCGGTAGATCACCAGTTCCTTCTCCGTGCTCAGCGCGGGCAGGTCCGGCTTCGCCCGCCGGACCACCGGCACCCCGCTGACCTGCGAGAACTCCGTCGCCAGCGCGTTCATCGCGCTGAGCAGCCCGAGATCCTCCAGCACGTCCGGGCGGAGCCTGCGGGCCACCCGTCCCACCTCGTCGAGGCTGGACCGCACCGTCTCCTGCACGGCGTGCAGGTCGTCGCGCAGGTCGTCCGGGGCCCGGTCCACGGCCCGCTTGAGGCCGAGCAAGACCACCGTGAGACTCTGCCCGATCTCGTCGTGCAGTTCCCGCGCGATCCGCTGCCGCTCCGCCTCCTGGGCGGCGAGCGCGTCCGCGCTGCTGGCGCTGCGTTCGGCCCCCAGCCGGTCCAGCATCGCGTTGAAGGTCGCGATCAGGTCCGCCAGGTCACCGTTGCCGGAGTCCGCCAGCCGGTCCCCGCCGCGCAGCAGGTCCACCCGGCGCATCAGCGCGGTCAGCGCTTCGAGCGGGGCCAGGCTGGCCCGCAACAGCAGGGCGTTCACCGTCAGGATGAGCGCCAGTCCGACGATCAGCACCGGGATCTCGGCCAGCCGTACCCGTGAGGAGACGGTGGCCGGTGAGAGCGCGAGCACGAGCGTACCGATCGTGAAGACCAGGCCGTTCAGCACGACCAGGCGGCGGAACAACGCCTGGGCAGGTGCCCTGCGGCCGGGCTCGTCCCATCGCCCGTCCTTGCCTCGGCGGTCGGGCTCGTCCCGGCGTCCGTCCTTGCCTCGGCGGTCGGCTTCTTCTCGGTGCCCGGGCTCCTCTCGGCGGCCGGGCTCGGGGATGGCTGCCCGGTCAGCGGAATTGGTCACCGTGCCAGCCTCGCTCGGGAGCGGCCCGTTTGTCCATCGGGTCGCTCACCCATCCACAACCCCGTTCACCTGCATGTTCCGCGCGGGCAGAGATGGGTGTCGGACCCCATGGCCGGGCCGGCCGAATTCCCGAAACGTAGAGGGGGACCAGCCTCCCTTGCTCGAATGACCCGAAGGAGCCCTCAGTGGAGATCACCCGCACCAGTGTTTTCGGCGTCGGCGTCGTCAACCACTTCTCGACCCGTGAAGGGCAGCGCTTCGGCGTACTTGTGCATCAGTCCGGCCGCCGATCGCTGCTCTGCTACGGCGCGGGCGATCCGGACGTACCGGTCAACCAGATCGAACTGGACCTCGACGAGGCCGACCAGGTCGCCGAGGTGCTGCACAGCGTCTCGGTCGCCGACCGGCTGGCGAGCCTGGAACGGCGGCTCGCCGAGCTCCAGGGCGGGTTCGCGTGATCAGGACGTATCCGAAGGTTGGTCCAGGCCAGGGGAGTTGGTGGAATGCAGGCACAGCAGATCGCCGTGACCGTACCGACGGTGACCGTTCGGGACTCCGTGGCCCACGCGGTCCGGTTGATGGCGCTACGCCGGTTGCCCGGCATGATCGTGGTGGACGACCGGGGCCGACCGCGTACGGTGCTGCCGGGCACGCAGGTGCTGCGGATGGCGGTGCCCGACAGCTACCGGGCGGACCGGGCGTTGGCCCGGGCCATCGACGAGGCGCACGCGGATCACTACTGGGACGAACTCGGCGACCTGACCGTGGGCGACTGCCTGCACCAGGGGCTGGCCCGGGTGGTCACGGTCGGCCTGGACGGGACGCTGCTGGAAGTGGCCGCCCTGATGGCCGGGCAGCGCAGCCCGCTGGTGGCGGTGGTCGACCACGCCGGTGTGCTGGTCGGGGCGATCACGCTGGAGCGGGTGATCGCCGAATTCGCGGTGGCCCACCCGGACGTCTGATCGCGCCCGGACGTCTCATGGGGCCGGGACGGCTGATCGCGCCCGGACGTCTGCTCCCGCCGGGACGGCTGAGTCCGGCTGGACGTCTCATGGCGCCGGGACGGCTGATCCCGTCGTGCGGCGGCGCGAGCCGGTCGGGGGGTGACCGGTGAGCGCCGTCGTCGCGCTGGCCATCTTCTCGGTGGCGTTCTTCTTCATCGCCACCGAGAAGGTCGACAAGGTCAAAGTCGTACTGGTCGCGGCCGCCGTGATGCTGGTGTTCGGGCTCGCGCCCGGAGCCGAGGTGTGGTTCTCCCAGCACGCCGGGGTCGACTGGGAGGTCATCCTCCTGCTGCTCGGGATGATGATCATCGTCGGGGTGCTGAAGCAGACCGGCCTCTTCGACTACCTCGCCATCTGGTCCGCGAAGCGGTCGGGCGGCCGGCCGTACCGGCTGATGGTCATGCTGATGCTGATCACCGCTGTCGCGTCGCCGTTCCTGGACAACGTCACCACGATCATGCTGGTCGCCCCGGTGACGGTGGTGGTCTGCAACCGGCTGCACATCCCCGCGCAGCCGTACCTGATCGCGGAGATCCTGGCCTCCAACATCGGCGGCGCCGCGACCCTGATCGGCGATCCGCCGAACATCATCATCGGCAGCCGCGCCGGGCTGACCTTCACGGACTTCCTGGTGCACATGGCCCCGATCGTCGTCGTGATCTTCGCGGTCTTCGTGCTCTTCACCCGGGTGCTGTTCCGCAAGTCGTTCCGGTACAACCCGGAGCACGTCAACGCGGTCCTGGCGTTGCAGGAGCGGCGGGCGATCACGGACGTACGGCTGCTGGTGCGCTGCCTGGCCGTACTCGCGCTGGTGGTGGTCGCCTTCTCGCTGCACTCCGTGCTGCACCTCGACCCGTCGGTGGTGGCGCTGGTCGGCGCCGGGCTGATGCTGCTGGTCTCCCGGATGGACGTCACCGAGGTGCTCAACGAGGTCGAGTGGCCCACCCTGGTCTTCTTCATGGGCCTGTTCGTGATGGTCGCCGGTCTGGGGCACACCGGGGTGATCAGCACGTTCGGCGATTGGGTGGTCGGCCAGGTGGACGGCAACTTCTTCGGCGCCGCGACCGCCCTGCTGTTCGGTTCGGCGATCCTGGGGGCCTTCTTCGACAACATCCCGTACGTCGCCTCCATGGCGCCGGTGGTCGAAGGGCTGGTGGCCGAGGCGCCCGACGAGCGCACCGGTCAGGCGATCTGGTGGGCCTTCGCCCTCGGCGCGGACTTCGGCGGCAACGGCACGGCGGTGGCGGCCAGCGCCAACGTGGTGGCGATCGGCATCGCCGCCCGCAGCGGCCACCGCATCTCGTTCTGGCAGTTCACCCGTTACGGCATCATCGTGACGACCATGAGCTGCGTGATCGCCTGGCTCTACATCTGGCTCCGCTACTTCCTCTGAGCGGGCCGCATTCCCTCTGGGCGAGCCCACCGACCGGGCAGGACATCCCGTCCTGCCCGGTCGGCGCGCTGCCGCGCGGCCGACCGACCGCGGCCTCACCTCGCCCCGGCGTCTCGCGTCCCGGCGTCTCGCGTCCCGGTGTCCCCGGCAGCCCCTCCCGCCATCCTCCGACGCCCCTGACGCATCACTGAACTCACTTCTTTTCAGGCTGAGTTACGGAAATTTCTTTCACTTGCCCGGCTTATTGCGCGACTGTGTCGCCGAACCTACGATCGGTGGCGCGCGGAGACCCCGCCCCGTCCCACGGATGCTGCTTCCGGCTCGTTCCGCTCCCCCCGCCCACCGAAGGGACAACGACCTGTGAGAAAGCTCCGTCTGACCGCCGCCGCGTGTACCGCGGCCCTGGCCGCCCTGCTGGTACCGGGCGCCGCCACCGCGTCCGCGAGCACCACGGACTGGCCCAGCGGCTGCCAGTACTACACCGACTTCGACTTCATCTACGGCCAGCTCTCGATCTACAACAGCAAGGTCTGCAACGGCGTCAGCCAGCCCGCCTACGCCGTGATCGAGAAGGTCAGCAGTACGGGCACGATCACCGCGGTGGCGTACGGCGTCGGCATCGTCCGCTACACCTGCCAGGGCACCGCCGTGAACACCTTCCGCTTCGACGGTGACCTCAGCCATCAGGTGACCCTGACCCCGGGGGCGCTTCCCTGCGGCTGACCACCGCGCACCCGTCCGCCGCCTCCCCCTCCGGCCGACGGTGAAGACGGGTCCTGTCACGGCGGTGGCAGGACCCGTCCACCGGCGGGCGCCCGCGCGGAGCAGGTGATCCCATGGGCTCACAGGCCGTGGCAGACGTGCGGGGCCGCCGACGGCCTGCCATGATCCGCAGGAAGAGGCAGCGCGTCGCCGAATCCGCGTTGGCCGTCGCGCGGCGGGAGGCTCGAATGACACGCGGAGCGAGTGAGGGCGCCGTCGACGTGGTGGTCGTCGGCGCGGGTGTGGCGGGGCTGGCCTGCGCGCAGGACCTGGTGGCCGCGGGGCTGCGCGTGCGAGTGCTGGAAGCGTCGGACGCGGCGGGCGGCAGGATGCGTACCGACGTACGCGACGGGTTCCGCTTCGACCGCGGCTTCCAGGTGGTCAACACCTCCTACCCGCAGTTGCGCCGTCGCCTGCGGCTGAGCGAGCTGCGTCTGCGGCCGTTCACGCCGGGCCTTCTGGTGCACACCCCTCAGGGGAAGCTCCGCCTGGGCGACCCGACGCGTCACCCGCGGATGGCGGCCGACCTGCGGCCCGGGCGGTTGGCCACGCTGCGTGATCTCGCCGGACTCGCCATGATGAGCGGCCGCGACCTGCTGGCGCCGCCCCGCGTCCTCAAACGCCAGACGGACCGCACGACCCGCACCGCGCTCGCGCAGGCGGGCATCGGCGACGAACTGGTCGAAACCCTGTTCCGCCCGTTCCTGTCGGGAGTCTTCCTGGAGGACGAGCTGGAGACCTCCAGCCGGTTCTTCCACCTGGTGTGGCGCTCCATGCTGCGCGGCACGCTGTGCCTGCCCGCTCGGGGAGTCGCCGCGGTGCCCGAGCTGATGGCGGCCGCGCTGCCGGACGGCACCGTCGCCTTCGACGTCCCCGTGGAACGGCTCACCGACGACGGGGCGCTGACGGCCCGCGGTGACGAACTGGCCGCGCCCGCGGTGGTCGTCGCCGCCGGCCCGGCCGCCGCGGCCTCACTCGTACCCGGCCTGCGCGTACCGGCGACGCGATCGGTCACCACGTACTACCACGCGGCTCCTGAACGACCGCGGGCCGAACCGACGCTCATCGTGGACACCGCACGGCGCGTGCTCAACACCGTCGTGCTCAGCGAGGTCAGTCCCACCTACGCGCCGCCCGGCCGGGCCCTGGTCTCCACCTCCGTGCTCGGAGTCGACGAGACCGAGGGCGGCGAGGCGGAGGTGCGCCGGGTACTGGCCGAGCTCTACGAGACCGACACCACGACGTGGGAGCCGGTGGCCGCCTACCGCGTCGCCGAAGCGCTGCCCGCCATGCCGCCGCCGTGGCCGCTCAGCCGTACCACGCGGGTCTCGCCCGGCCGCTACGTCTGCGGCGATCACCGGGCCACCGGCTCGGTCCAGGGGGCGATGGCCTCCGGCGCCCGCGCGGCTCGCGAGCTGCTCGCCGATCGCTGAGGCCGTTCGATAGGTGAGGCCGTTCGATCTCTGAGGTCGGTCGGGCGTTGAGGTCGTTCGGGCGGGCGAGTCGGGGCCTGAGGTGTGGGCGCGGGGCGGGCGGGCACGCGACCGTCTGAGTACGCGTCACCGGCGAGCAGATGCCGCGACGGCATTCTCGTCACTCGGGGCGCGACGTTTCCGATGGAGGAGCCGCGACATGAGGGACAACATCTGGGGCTATCAGCACACCACCGGCCATACGGCGGGGACCGACCTGATCGGTTACCAGGTCGAGGCGACGGACGGTCACATCGGCAAGGTCGACAAGCACTCCGACGACTTCGACTCGGCGTATCTGGTCGTCGATACCGGCGTGTGGATCTTCGGCAAGCACGTACTGCTCCCCGCGGGCACCGTACGGTCGATCGACACGGCGGACCAGAAGATCTTCGTCGATCTCACGAAGGACCAGATCAAGAACTCCCCGGAGTTCGTCGTGGACGAGCACACCGGTGATACCCACTACCGCGAGCTGGTGGCTCGCTACTACGAGAACCACTACAACATCTGACCCGCCGTCGGGGCGGCGGGGCCGGGCGGGGCGACCGCGGCCGTCCATCCCCGGTCGAGCAGGAGCATCGCCTGGTCGATCGCGGCGACGGGATCGGGACGGGAACCGGCGAAGGCGAGGGTTTCCAGGGTGAAGCGGGCGTAGGCGGCGCAGAGCAGGTCGTCGTGGGGGCGGCCGGTCTGCTCTGCGAGGGCGACGGCCAGGGCGTTCTCGTGGCGCAGGGCCATCGCGCGGGAGTACTCGCGCAGGGCCGGGGTCTGCCGGACGAGCTCCTGGAGGTCGGCGAAGCGCGGGTCACGCGTGTGGGGCGAGGTGGCGAAACCCGTGAAGTGCGCGCGCAGGGCCTCGGGGATCGTCCGGTCCGCGGGACGGTCGGTCACCGCGGCGACCAGGCGGGCCTCGTTCCCGGCGTCCTCGTCGAAGACCAGGGCCTCCTTGCCGCCGGGGAAGTAGTTGAACACCGTCGACACCGACACATCGGCGGACTCGGCGATCTCGCGGACGCTCACCTGGTCGTATCCGCGCTCCAGGAACAGCCGCAGCGCGGCGTCGGCGATCGCCTGCCGGGTGGCGGCCTTCTTGCGTTCGCGCCTTCCGGCGGGGGCGGTCCGGCCGATGGTGTCGTCCATGCGCCGACCGTACCCCGAAAGTTGTCGTCGCACCATTATTGGAGTCGTTGTATGTTTGGAGGCGTTCGAATAATGTGACGGCGCCGGACATGCCTGCGGCATCGGGCCGCGGCCGTCCGGCGTCGGCGAGAGGAACCACCCATGAACCCCACGAACCCCGTAGCACCGGCCCAGGCCAGGATCAGCGTCATCGGCGCGGGACCCGGCGGCCTGACCTGCGCCCGCATCCTCCAGCGGCGCGGCCTCGCGGTCACCGTCTACGACCGCGAGGCCGGTCCCGACGTCCGTGACCAGGGCGGCTCCCTGGACCTGCACGCCGACAACGGCCAGATCGCCCTGCGCGAGGCCGGTCTGCTGGAGGAGTTCTTCGCGCTGTCCCGGCCCGAGGGCCAGGAGATGCGGCTGCTGGACCCGGACGGCACGATCACCGTCCGGCACGTCCCGGAAGCCGACGAGCTGTTCAAGCCGGAGATCGACCGCGGGGTGCTGCGCGACCTTCTCCTTCGGTCGGTCGAACCGGGAACGATCCGCTGGGGAAAGGGACTTGAGTCCGTCGGCGGTCCCGCCGAGGGTCCGCGGCTGCTGCACTTCACCGACGGCACCACCGTGGAGACCGACCTGGTCATCGGCGCCGACGGCGCCTCGTCACGCGTACGCCCGGCCGTCTCGCCCGCCGTCCCCGCGTACACGGGGGTGAGCTTCCTGGAGGCGTGGTTCGACGACGTCGACAACAGCCACCCCGAGATCGCCGAACTGGTCGGCCAGGGCATGGCCCACGCGGGCGACGGCGAACGCGCGCTGGTGGCCCAGCGCAACGGCGGCGACCACATCCGCGTCTACATCGTCCAGCAGGTCCCGGCCGACTGGATCAGCCGCGGCGGCCTGGCCGCCGACGACACCGACGCCGTCCGCGCCCTGCTCCAGGAGTGGTTCGCCCACTGGTCGGCGCCCATGCGACGGCTCATCACCGACAACGACGGCCCCTACGTCCAGCGGCCGATCTTCGCCCTGCCGGTCCCGCACACCTGGGAGCCGCACCCCACCGTGACACTCCTGGGCGACGCCGCCCACCTCATGCCCCCGCTGGGTGTCGGCGTCAACCTCGCCATGCTCGACGCCGGTGAACTCGCCGTCGCCCTGGCCACCGAGGCCACCGTCGCCGACGCCGTCCGCGCCTACGAGAGCACCATGCTCCCCCGCTCCACCGAGACCGCCGAACTCCTCGACGGCGCCGTCGCGGACCTCCTCACCCCCGACCTCCCCGACTTCGCCGACGCCCCCGCAAGGCCCTGATCCCGCAGGGACCTCTCTCGGCACTGAGCCGCGAGGGCGGATTGCGTCATACGAACCCCGGCGCTCCGTCGGCGGCGGGACGGAGCGGCGCGGGCCCCGGTCAGCAGGTCGTGAAGGCGACGCGGGCGTTGTCGTAGGAGCAGACGTGGAGAACGAGGCCGGGCACCCCCCTTGCGGGCCCGGCAGACCCGTACTTCACCAGATAACGGAGCGCACCGTCAGCCCTTTGTGCAAACCGGACGCACCGTTACTCTCGGGCGCGGGAAGCGGGCGGGCGGGCGGCTGTGACGGCGGACACAGGAACTCGGCCGGTGCTGCGGAGAGTAATGAGTGTGACGCAAACAGAACCAGCGGAGCCGTTGCGTGGGCGGATCCGTGCCGGAGACCGTTCCGCGTTCGCCGAGCTGTACGAACAGAGCGCGCGGGCGGTCTACAACCATGCGCTGCGGCTGACCGGGAGTTGGCCGGAGGCCGAGGACGTGATGTCCGAGACCTTCCTGGCCGCCTGGCGCGGGCGGGAGACCGTGGAGCCGGAGGGCGGGTCCCTCACGCCATGGCTCCTGGGCATCGCCACGCACAAGGCGCACAACGCCAACCGCGGACGGTGGCGCAGGCTCGCCTTCCTCGCGCGCAGCCCGGAGCCCCGCGCGGTCGAGGACTTCGCGGAGGAGGCGATCGGCCGGATCGACGACGCGCGACGGCTGGCCGCCGTCCACGAGACGCTGCGCCGACTGCGCCGCCAGGACAGGGAGGTGATCGCCCTGTGCGTGGCGGCCGGGCTGGACTACCGGCAAGCCGCCGAAGCACTGGGCATCCCGGTCGGCACCGTGCGCTCGCGGCTCTCGCGCGCCCGCAAGCGACTGGCCGAGCTGAGCGCCGTACCGGCACGCGACACGGCGGGGGAACCGGACCGCGTTCCCGGAGAGAAAGACGGCGAGGCCGTGTTCGCGGCGCTCTTCTTGCAGGAGGAAACCCGATGAAGGCTGACAACGCGCCCGCCACCGTCCCGGCCGAGGCGGAAGAACTGCTGGCCGCCTCGGCCGCCTGGGACCACCTTTCGCCGAGCCGCCATCAGTACCTCAAGGACGTTCTGATGCGGCGGATCGACCAGGACCTCGCCCGCGGGACCCGTACGACGGCGACGACGACGACGCCGATGATGGCGCCGATGGTGGCGACGGCGGCGGCCCCACAGCGCCGCCGCCGGCAACCGCGTCCGATGATGGTGCTTCCCGTGGCGGCCGCACTGACCGCCGTGCTCGTCGTCACCGCGTCCGGCGGCGGACACGCCCCTGGGCACTTCCCCGCGGCCCCTCCGGCGCACTACAACAGCGCGTCCGCCACGCTCAGCCGCATCGCCGCCGTCGCCATGACGGGCAACGTCACGCCGGTGAAGGACGACCAGCTCGTGTATGTCGAGACGCTGACCCGGGGGAACAAGGGCGCGTTCGGCGGCCAGGTCCGGCTCGGCGCGCTGCACAAGCAGGAGTACTGGACCGTCCAGCGCCCCGGCCCCATGACGGAGGAGGGCTGGATCCGTGAATCGGGGAAGGACGCGGTGATGCCGGGGCTGGGGCCCATGGTGGCCACCTCGCCCGTGTACGCGGGACTTGACCACCCCACCTACAAGTGGCTGGCCACGCTGCCCACGGACCCCGAGGCGCTGCGCGCGCTGCTCTACGCCGAGACCGAGCCGTGGGGCACCTCCTCGCTGGACGAGACCGTCTTCTCGAACATCGGCGGGATGCTGAGCACGGCGATCATGCCCCCGGCCACCGCGTCCGCGCTGTACCAGGTCGTGGAGAAGATCCCCGGCGTCCGCGTGGTGCCCGACGCCGTCGACGCGGCGGGCCGGCACGGCTTCGGCATCACTCGCCACGACCCCGGAGCCGCCACCCGCGACACGTGGATCTTCGACAAGGCCACGCTCACGTATCTGGGCTCGCGGTCCTACATGATCGGTCACCAGGGCGACGGCACCGCCGTCGAGACGTTGTACGGCGTGAATGCCGTCATGCGGCGCGGCGTGGTCGACCGCCCTGGTGAGGTCCCCGCGAGCGTCGAGGGCTGACGACGGGCGGGTCGGCCGCCGCAGCCGGACGGTGGTCGGACGAGTCGCCGTACGAAGTATTGCCGTACGAAGTGCCGGACGTAGTGCCGGACGTATTGCCGGATGAGACCGGCACGACAGTGGAGAGCGCACCATGAAACGCAGAGTCCTCGGCGGTACGGGTATGTCGGTGAGCGAATTCGCCCTCGGGACGATGATGCTCGGCGCGATGGGCAACACCGACCACGGCGAGTCCGTGGCGATGATCCACACCGCGCTGGACGCAGGCATCAACTTCATCGACACCGCGGACGTCTATTCCGCGGGTGAGAGCGAGGAGATCGTCGGCAAGGCGCTGAAGGGGCGGCGCGACGAGGTCGTCCTCGCCACCAAATTCGGGCTGCCGATCGGATCGGACGACAACCGGCGGGGCGGATCCCGCAGGTGGATCACCCAGGCGGTGGAGGGGAGCCTGCGCCGTCTCGGCACCGACCGCATCGACCTCTACCAGATGCACCGCTGGGATCCGTTCACCGACCTCGACGAGACGCTTTCCGCGCTCTCGGACCTGATCCGGGCCGGGAAAGTACGGGCGATCGGCTCGTCGCTGTTCCACCCGGAGCAGACGGTCGAGGCGCAGTGGGCCGCCGAGCGCGGCCACCACCACCGCTTCCGGTCCGAGCAGCCGCCGTACAACGTCCTGCTGCGCGGCGTCGAGGCCACCACCCTGCCGACCGCCCAGCGATACGGCATGGGCGTCCTCACCTTCGGCCCGCTCGGATCCGGCTGGCTCTCCGGCCGCGCCGATCCCACCGCCGGTCACCGCAACGCGGGAGCTGCCACGCCCCTGTTCGACCAGGCGGAACCGGGGAACCGGGCCAAGGCGGAGGCCGTCGGAGAGCTCACCGAACTGGCCGCCGAAGCGGGGCTGAAACTCGCCCATCTGGCCACCGCGTTCGTGCTGACCCACCCGGCGGTCACCTCGGTCCTGCTCGGTCCGCGCACCCCCGCGCAGCTCACCGATCTGCTGGCCGGCGCCGATGTCGCACTCAGCGACGACGTACTGGACCGCATCGACGAGATCGTCCCGCCGGGGGTCAACCTCAACCAGAAGGACATCCTCTTCCTGCCCTCCACCCTCGGCGACAAGCACACCCGCCGCCGCCCCCGCTGACGCCGCCCCAGGACGAGTTGCCCCCGACGACGGGCTCGGTCCCCTACAGGTGCGCGGGGACCAGCTTGGGGCT
Source organism: Streptomyces sp. NPDC088197 (assembly GCF_044741185.1). Lineage (NCBI taxonomy): Bacteria > Bacillati > Actinomycetota > Actinomycetes > Kitasatosporales > Streptomycetaceae > Streptomyces > Streptomyces sp. NPDC088197. Next base: position 159,016 of record NZ_JBIUSD010000011.1, on the reverse strand, counting down.
GTTTCCTCCAGGGACGACCGATGACCCCGGGGGCCCAGCGGCACACCGGGATAGGGTCCGTACGGGCAGTGACCTGTACGGGCCAAGACCTTTCGGAGGGGGCCGCACCGGCACCGGGCTTGACATCGTGACGACGCGTTCGAGCGATCCTCGGGGGTAGACGACTGTCGTCGTGGCGACGGCAGTTGGGGGCGCGGATGAGCAGCGAGTACCGCCAAGACGGGGATGTGGACTGGGACGGTGAACGCCGTTGGTACGACCGCCTGTGGGTGCGTGTCGGGGCGGCAGTGGCCTTCCTCGCGGTGATGTACGCCGCGCTGTGGTTCTGGCTGGGCTTCAACTTCGGCGGTTTCGCGGGAGGCTTGGGCGCCGCCACGGCGGGCTTGTGGCGGCAACGGACCTTCCGGCGACACCTCGCCGAGGAGGCCGGAATCCGGCCCCGGCAGATCCCGGTGATCGCCCGCCGCCTGCGCAAGGGACGCGTTCCCGCGGACCCGGCCGTACGGCACGCCATGACCGTCCTTCTGCGACGCCAACGCAAGGCGGCGCGCAGCGGCCTTCGGTGGCTGCCCTGGCTCGCCGGGTTCTATCTCGTCCTCGGCGCCATCTTCCTGATCGTGGGTACCACCGGCTTCGGTGTCTTCTGCCTGACGATCGGCGTCCTCCTCGCCGCCGCCCGGGCCGCCCACAGCCGCACAACCAGACGCCTCGACCGAGCCAAAGCCCGACTCATCCCTCCGCCGCCCCCTCCCGCCACCATGGCTCGCGGCTGACGGTGACACTCTCCGTCGTGCATGGTCGCCTTCAACGAGGTGCGTCGATCCGTCAGGGGTCGAGTGGGGAATTCTGGGATGCGGCCTCCGCTCGTCGGAGCTCTGGAGATTTGTCGGCGCCGCGTAATGCGGAGATTGGGAAGCGTTGTGCTCGAATTGCTAGATGTGGTCCTGGAAACAGTGTTTGCAGAAGAAGCTCCGGACGGCGTCGTGCCGGTTTTGGCTCAAGGTGAGAGTGATACACCCATATTGCTCTCAAACGGTACCGGCTACGATTTTTGGCGTTGGGACCCTCGCACCGGTGAAATGCTCTGGAGGTTTGCGGGTGAGGATCTGATATCGACGCTTGCGGTGGCCACCCCGACGAATGGTGATGCCGTCGTCGCGGTGGCCACGGATATCGGGGTGGTGCGGGTTGATGCTGCAAGTGGCAGGCCCGTGCCCGTTGGCGCGATGGCTGAGTTTGATGACACCGCTTGGGACGTCACCAGTGGGCCGCTGCCCGGTGGGCGAGCGTTCATCGCTGTTGCCGCGCAGTGTGAGCCGTTCATCCACTATTGGGACGCGACTACCGGCGAAGCGTTGAGCCCTCAACTGACGGGGCCGGATTATCCGCTGAAGACCATCACGTCACTGTCGCTCAAGGACGGCACGGTCCTCATCGCAGCGGAGGACGAGGCTGGAGTTGTGTATCGGTGGGTCGCCTCGACCGGCGAGCCATTCGGATCACATATTCATGGCTTTGGCGAATACAACATGAGGATGACCGCGCTGACGCATCCCGACGGCCGGGCTGTCCTGGCGTCACTCGACATGAATGGAAACTTGTCTCGGTATAACGGGGTGACTGGTGAGCCGCTGGGTCCTGCTTTGTCGATGGGCCCGGACGTCGGTGCCATCGCCGCGGGCTGTTTGAATGAGTCCGCGCTTCTGTTCGTGTCTTCCGGTGCGGGCCCTGTGCACATTCTCGATGCCTTCACGGGTGAAGCCGCCTATGCACCGATCCCGGGTAACAACCCAGCGGTTCTCGAGTGTTCTGACGGCGCTATCCTGTTAGCTACGGTTCACGCATCCGACGACTATGCAACGGTGAGCCGATTGACTCACCCTTCCGGCTAGCTCGGCCACTGCGGTCGGGCCGCCGAAGTCGGCGGAACCGTCATGGGTCGGTGCTGGTCTTGGAGCCGCCCGGGAATGGATCTTCGCCCACCTGAGGCACCTGAGGTGAGCCGAGGAGGCTGCGCCGATCCGGTCGGGCGTCCGCTCGACGGGCATCTTGCGGGTCCTCGTCCACGCCGCCGCCCGTGCGCTGTCGGCCGCTGGGCCCACGTGCGTCCCCAAGGTTCCACAGGCCGTCCAGTTCGCTTGCCTCCGGTGAGGCGCGTCCGGGCCGGCCTCTTCGTGTCTGCGGGGCTTTGTGGTTCGGAGGGGGGGCGGGTGCGGCGGGGTGGGATTGGATACGACCGGTGGTTCGTACCAGAGGGAGGGCGGGGGGTCGGGGGGAATCGCGGGGGAGTTGGGGTCGACGGGGGCGGCGGCGCGGGGTGTGCGGGTGGGGCGGGGGGAAATTTGCTGGTCACCTCGGGGTAATACCAGTGGTTTGCTTAGGTTATCGAGCTGTAATACCAGAGGGTTGACCACTGGTTGATACCAGATCTAGCTTGAGGCAACTCACCCCGCTACACATGGCTCAGAGGTGGACGAAACTCTCATGAACGTTACTTCTCATTCACACCGCCGACGCATGGCCGTTGCGGGGGTGGCTGTAGTTGGAGCCCTCATGCTGGCCTCGTGCTCGTCGGACACATCCGACGCGACCTCCGGCTCGACCGGCGGCTCCGGCGGCGGCAAGGCCAAGGACAAGCCGATCGTGGCGCTGCTGCTCCCGGAGAACGCGACCGCCCGGTACGAGGCGCGGGACAAGCCGACCTTCGAGAAGCAGCTCGCGGAGAGCTGCCCCAAGTGTCAGCTCCGCTACTACAACGCGGCCGGGGACGCGAGCAAGCAGCTCAGCCAGGCCGAGTCCGCGCTGACCGAAGGGGCCAGCGTGCTGGTGATCGACCCCGTCGACTCCAAGGCCGCCGGGGCCGTGGTCGCCAGCGCCCGCAGGCAGGGCGCGAAGGTCATGAGCTACGACCGCGTCATCTACAACGCGGCCGTGGACTACGGGGTGAAGTTCGACAACGTCCAGCAGGGCGCCGTCGGCATGCAGTCCCTGCTCGACAAGCTGAAGAAGGACGGCAAGACCTCCGGCAACGTCGTCATGATGAACGGCGACCCCGTCGACTCGGGCGCCAAGCCGGAGAAGGACGGCGCGCACAGCGTCATCGACAAGTCCGGCTTCACCGTCGCCGCCGAGTACGACACCAAGGGCTGGTCGGCGGCCAACGCGCAGAACCAGATGCAGCAGGCCATCACCAAGCTCGGCGCGTCCAAGATCGCCGGTGTCTACGCGGGCAACGACGGCATGGCCACCGGTGTCGTCGCCGCGCTGAAGAGCGCGGGCATCAAGCCGATGCCGCCGGTCACGGGCCTCGACACGCAGCTCGACGCCATCCAGAACATGGTCGCGGGCGACCTGTACGAGAGCACGTACCTGCCGGTCGAGACCGAGGCGCGGATCGGCGCCAAGGCCGCCGCCGCCCTCGCCACCGGGCAGAAGCCCTCCGGCGAACTGCTCAACGGCACCATCGACGACGGTGCGGGCAAGGTGCCCGCCTACCTGCTCGAATCCATCGCCGTGACGATGGAGAACATGAAGGAAATCCTGCTCGACAGCGGCTATCTGACCGTCGATCAGATCTGCACGGCCAACTACAAGAAGGCGTGCGTCGAGGCGGGACTCATCAAGTGACCTCCTTCTCCACCGGCGATGCCGCCCAGGTCGTCGCAGTCGACCTGGGCGGCACCACCGCCCGCGCGGCGCTCGTCGACCGCGGCGGAACCGTGACCGCCAGGCTCAAGGAGCCCGTCCGGCACGACGCGGCGCACGAGCAGGTCGCCGATCTCATGACGCGGATCGCGGCCGGTACGGACGCCGTCTCGGCGGTCGTCGGACTGCCGGGACGGGTGGACCACGTCGAGGGCCGTCTGCACGTGGCGCGCAATCTGCCGTCCACCGACCTCGGCCGCCTGTCGGCCGCGTACCTCTCCGAGGCCACCGGACTCGCCGTCGAGCTGGCCGGTGACGCCGAGTTGGCCGCGATCGGCGAGGCGTACTTCGGCGCCGGGTCCACCGCGGGGACGACGGCCTATCTGACCCTCTCGACGGGGATCGGCGCGGCGGTGGTGAGCGACGGCCGCGTGCTGTCCGGACGCGTGTCGGGGTTCCAGATCGGATTCCTGCACCTGCTCGGCGCCGGGCGCCCCATGATCGAGGACCTCGGCTCGGGACAGCGCGTACGCGAGGCCGGGCGTGAACTGGGCAGGGACGTCGACTACCGCGCCCTGACCGACCTCGCCTCAAGCGACGGCGCCCCCGGCGCCGACCCCGTACCGACCGCGCCCCACCCCCGCGCCCTGGCCGCCGCCGCCCTCACCGACATCGCCGACGCGGCGGCCGCCGCCGCGATCCTCCTGTGCCACGTCGTCTCACCCGACGTACTGGTCGTCGGCGGCGGCCTCGCCCGCGCGGCCGGCGCGCAGCTCCTCGACGAGCTCGAACGCCGCATCGGCGACACCGCGCGCTCGCACGTCTCCTGGGACGTCGACGTACGCGCCGCCGTGTGCGGCGACGACGCCGGTCTCGTCGGCGCCGGCGCGTGGCACCTCGCCCAACCGATCGCGGTCGCCACCGCGGCGGACCGACTCGGCATGAAAGGAGACCGCCGATGACAACGACCGTTGACAGGGCGGCCGACCGGGCGGGAGAACGCCCGCCGCCCGTGCTGGAACTCGAACACATCAGCAAGAGCTTCGGCGCCGTTCAGGCGCTCAGCGACGTCAGCATGACCGTCGCCGCGGGAGAGGTCGTCGCGCTCGTCGGCGACAACGGCGCGGGCAAGTCCACCCTGATCAAGACGATCGCCGGTACGCACCCCCGCGACGGCGGCACCATGGCGGTGAACGGCGAGCCGGTCTCCCCGCGCAAGCCCACGGACTCCACCCGCCTCGGCATCGCGACGGTGTACCAGGACCTCGCGCTGTGCGACAACCTCGACATCGTCGCCAACCTCTTCCTCGGCCGCGAGAAGCACCACGGCGGCTTCCTGAGCGCGCTCGACATGGAAGAGGTCGCCGTCGGGCTGCTCAAGCGGCTCTCGGTCAAGATCAAGGACCTGCGCGCGCCCGTCTCGTCGCTGTCCGGCGGGCAGCGCCAGTCGGTGGCCATCGCGCGGTCCCTGCTCGGCGATCCGCGGCTGGTCATCCTGGACGAGCCCACCGCGGCGCTCGGCGTCGAGCAGACCGCCGAAGTGCTCGAACTCATCGAGCGGCTGCGGAGCGAGGGGCACGCCGTCCTCATGGTGAGCCACAACCTGGCCGACGTCTTCGACGTGGCGGACCGCATCGTCTGCCTGCGGCTCGGGCGCAGCGTCACCGAGTTCCCCGTCGAGGGGACCACAGAAGAACAGGTCGTCGCCGCCATCACCGGCGTCGCCGACAGCAGTGCCCAAAAGCGCCGGACGCTGCGCCGCGACCGGGCTCAGGAAGGATGACCGTGACCACCAACACCGCAACCGCCCCCGCCGGGCAGAGCGTGCTGCCGCCAGGACCGCCGGCGCAGGAGAACTGGGTGCGCGAGCGCGTCCAGCGCCTGCGTACCGGCGACTTCGGGGCGCTGCCCGTCATCCTCGGCCTCGTCGTCATCTCGCTGGTCTTCCAGATCGCCAACCAGCGGTTCCTCTCGCCGCAGAACCTCTCCAACCTGAGCCTGCAAATCGCCTCGACCGGCGTCATCGCGCTCGGCATCGTGTTCGTCCTGATCATCGGCGAGATCGACCTGTCCGCCGGATCGGTGAGCGGGATCACCTCCGCCTCCATGGTGGTGCTGAGCATCAACCAGGGCTGGCCGCCGGTCCTCGCGATCGTCCTTGCCGTCGTGTTCGGCGCCGCGATCGGCCTGTTCCACGGCTTCATCTTCACCAAGCTCGGCGTTCCGTCGTTCGTGCTGACCCTGGGCGGCCTGCTCGCCTGGCAGGGCGGCCAACTCCTCGTCCTGGGCAACCAGGGCACGATCAACATCCCCTACGACGGCACCATCGCCTCGCTCGCCAACACCACGCTCCCCGCGTGGATCGGATACGTGATCGCCGCTGTCTACGCGGGCGCGGCCTTCGGCGGGACGGTCCTCACCGCGAGACGGCGACGCGAACGCGGCCTGACCGTACGGCCGCTCACCGGGGGCCTGGTGCGCGCCGGAGTGATCACGGTCCTGATCGTCGCGGCGACGACCGTCTTCGCGCGGTGGCACGGCATACCCCTGTCGCTGATCATCTTCGTCGGACTCGTGGTCCTGGTCGACCTGCTGCTGCGCGGCACGACCTTCGGCCGCAAGCTGTTCGCCGTCGGCGGCAACGCCGAGGCGGCCCGCCGGGCGGGCATCCAGGTCGGCACCGTCAAGGTCATCGCCTTCACGATCGCCTCGTCGCTCGCCGCCTTCGGCGGTGTGCTCGCGGCCTCACGCCTGTTCGCGGTCAACCAGGCCAGCGGCGGCAGCGACATCCTGCTCAACGCGATCGCCGCCGCGGTCATCGGCGGCACCAGCCTGTTCGGCGGACGCGGCACCGCGTACTCCGCACTGCTCGGCATGCTCGTCATCGGAGCGGTGTCCAACGGCATGGATCTGCTGAACCAGACCTCCGCCGTCAAGTACGTGATCACCGGCGCCGTACTCGTGGCCGCCGTGGTGATCGATTCCCTGGCACGACGAGGAAGGGCGGCCAGCGGCCGATGAGTGTCAACGCGTTTCTGCGCCAGGGGTTCATCCCCTTCGACGAGGGCGTGCTGAGCCAGACCAGCCGGCTCACCGAGGTCGCACCGGTGCTGCGCGAGCGGGCGCTCGCCGCGGCGGGTGCGGTCGGCCGCCCCGACCAGGCCACGTTCATCGGCATCGGCGCGAGCCTCGCGGCGCTCGCCGCACCGGTCGCCCACCTGTCGGCGCGCGGCATCCCCAGCGTCCGGCTCAACGCGGCGCAGGCGGGGCCGTTCGACGAGACCACCACGCTCGTCGCGCTGTCCCAGTCGGGCCGCAGCCGCGAGACGGTCGACGTGATGCGCGCGGCCACCGGCCGCAAGCTCGCGGTCGTCAACGTCACCGACTCGCCGATGGCCGCCGCCGCCGACTCGGTGCTGACCCTCGGCGACCTGCCCGACAGCCTCGCCTCGACGATCGGGTTCACCGCCTCGGCGATGGCCGTCTCCATGCTCGCCGAGACCTGGACCGACGGCGAACCGTCGCCGACGTGGCTCAGCCTGGGGGAGCGGCTCGCCGGGTTCCTCGACGCGACCTCCGCGCAGGCCGAGGAGATCGCGGACCGGCTGTCGGCCGCGTCGATCATCGACCTGGTGGCGCCCGCGGACCAGTACGGGGTCGCCGAGAGCGGCGCGCTGCTGCTGCGCGAGGTGACGCGGGTCCCCGCGGCGTCGTTCGAGACGCGGCAGTACCTGCACGGGCTGATGGAGTCCACCCACCCCTCGACGCTGCACATCGTTCTCGACGGTCCCGACGACGGGCAGATCCTGCGCGCCCTCGGCTCGCTCGGCCGTCAGATCGTCGAACTGCGGACGGGCGCCCCCGTCGTCCACGGCGAGCGGACCCTGGTCGTGCCGGTCGAGGCGCACAACCCCCTGGAGATACCGGTGTTCGTGGCGGCGCTGCTGCAACAGGTGGCGCTGCGCTCGGCGCGGGCGCGGGGGATCGATCCGGACGAGTTCCTCTTCCTCGACACCGGAACCAAACTCGACGACGGCGAATAGCCCGGCCGGGCGGCCGTACGAGGGCGGTACGGCCGCCTTCGCACCGTGCGACACGGGCTGCTGATTACGTTCATTCCCACCAACTCCACGAGACACAATCGGGGTCATGTCTACTTCGCCAGCACTGCACCGCAAGGTGGCGCAGCACCTCAGGGAACGCATCGAATCGGGTGTGATCGAGCCCGGTTCGAGACTGCCTTCCGAGCGGGTTCTCGCTGAGCAGTTCGACGTCAGCCGGGTCACCGTCCGTCAGGCACTGAAGGATCTGGAGGCGGCCGGCCTGGTCACCGTCGTCATGGGCGCCCGGTGGGTGCGCGGGCAGACGCCCGCGCCGGCCCCGGCCCGGCCCGCGGACCAGGACGAGGCGGAGTCGATCGAGGAGGGCGCCACCGGGCTGGTGAGCTTCTCCGACCTCGCGGAGGCGAACGGCCTGACCTCCAGCTCGAAAGTGCTGAAGTGCCTGACCCGCGCCAGCTCGCTCGACGAGGCGGACCTGCTGGGCGTCGCCCCGGGCGCACCCATCGTCGACCTGGTCCGGCTGCGGTATCTCGACGGCATCCCGACCCTGATCGACTTCTCGCTCATCCCTGAGCAGTTGGCGCCGGGCCTCGGCGACCACGATTTCACCACCGCTTCCCTGTACTCCACGCTCTCCGACGAGTACGGCCTGCACGCGGTCAGAGCCGACTGCGTCATCGAGGCGCGCGGGGCCACCGCCGACATCGCCGAGAACCTGGGCCTTGCTCCGGGCGACCCCGTCCTGGGGATCGTCCAGACCACGTTCGACGAGAACCGCCGGGTCGTGCAGTGGTGCCGCAGCGTCTACCGCGGTGACCGTTACCGCTTCCGCGCCGCCCTCCAGGGCCAGGCCGGCCGCGCGCACCGCCATCAATCCGCCGCAGAGCCGACCGGCCGCGGCCCAGCCCCCCATATAGCGAGGTTGTATCCATGAGAATTTCCGCACGCGGCGCCGTCGTCGCAGGCGCCTGGGTGAAGGGCGACGTCGAGGTCGACGGCGGACGGCTGGTACGCACCGGCCTGCCCTCGACCGGCACGGGGTACGTCCTGCCCGGCCTGGTCGACCTCCAGGTCAACGGTTACGGCGGGGTCGACTTCAACGCGGCCACGGCCGAGGAGTTCGAGCGGGCGCTCGCCGCCCTCACCCGCGACGGCGTCTTCCACGTACAGCCCACCGTCATCACCGACTCCGAGGAGAACGTGGTCCGGCAGCTCGGCGTGCTGGACAAGCTCCAGGCGTCCTCGCCTCCCGGCGCGAAGGTCGTCGGCGTCCACGCCGAGGGCCCGTTCCTGTCGCCGCACCACCGGGGCGTGCACCGGCCCGAGTACCTCCGCGACCCCGACATCGGCATCGTGCGACGCTTCCTCGACGCCGGGCCGCTGCGTACGATCACCGTCGCTCCCGAACTGCCGGGCGCGCCGGAGCTGATCGCCTGGGCCGCGGGCCAGGGGGTCATCGTGCAGGCCGGGCACTCGGGCGCCGACGCGGCGACCGCGTACGCCGGTTTCGACGCGGGAGCCCGCGCGGTCACGCACCTGTTCAACGGGATGATCGCGTTCAGCCACCGCGCGCCCGGCATCGCGGGCGCCACGCTCAACCGGGAGGAGGTCGCCATCCAGCTCATCGCCGACGACATCCATCTGGCGCGGGAGACCTCGCTGTTCGCGCTCAAGGCCGCCGAGCACCGCATCATGCTCGTCACCGACGCCGCGTCGCCCGCGGGGGCCGGTGACGGTGTCTTCACCGTGGGCGGTTTCACCGTCGAGGTCACCGACGGGGTGCCGCGCCTGCCCGACGGCACCCTCGCCGGCAGTACGGTGACGCTGCTCCAGCAGGTACGCAAGCTGGTCGAGCACGACTGGCCCGTCGACCGGGCGGTGAACCTGGCCAGCCGAGCGCCCGCCCGCTTCTACGGGCTCACCGGCGCGGGGGAACTCACCCTCGGCGGCCCGGCCGACCTGATCGTCACCGACGAGAACGTCGCCGTCGAGCGCGTCCTGGTCGCCGGAGAGGAGTTCGCGGCGTGAACATCCTTCCTCGCGGCCTGATCGTCTCGCTCACCCCGTCGCCCCAGTCGCCCTGGCAGAACATCGACGACGTCGTCCGGCTCGCCGCCGCCGCGCAGGCCGGTGGCGCCGTCGCCGTGAAAATGGACGGCCCGGACGCCGTACGCGCGGTGAAGCGCGCCGTCCCCGGCTTCCCCGTGCTCGCCGTGAGCATCGACGGCTCGCACGGCGGGGTCGTCCGCATCACGCCGACGCTCGACCACGCCGCCGGCCTGGTGGACGCCGGGGCCGACGTCGTGGAACTGGAAGCGGACGCGGCGGCGCGCCGACACGACGGCCAGGACCTGGCCGAACTCGTCGCGTCCTTCGTCGCGCTGGGCAAGCCGGTCAAGGCGGGTGTGCCGGGGATCGACGACGCACGCACCGCCGTTGAGGCGGGCGCCGCGATCGTCAGTTCGTCCACGATGGGCTACCCCGCCAAGGCGGACTCCGGGCCCCTGCCCGACCTGGGACTTGTGGCCACCCTCGTCGCCGGTGCCGGGGTGCCGGTCGTCGCCGAGCGCGGCTACTCCACGCCGGACGACGTGCGCGCGGCCCTGGCCGCGGGCGCGCACGCCGTCGTGGTCGGCTCGGCCATCGTCGACCCCGTCTGGCTGACCGCCCGCTTCGCGGGCGTGGCCTAGGGCCTGGCTGGCCCCACGCTCCTCGCCTTCGCGGTCCTAACGCCCAAGCCGACAGGCGCGGTTACCGCCGGGTGACGGCGTCTCCTGTCGAGGCGGGCGCGGCATCGCACGGCGGGGAGGGTGCTTCGGACCGAATCCGCGCGGGGCTGGCAGAATCGGGGTGTGAGCGCCGAGCGGAGGATGCGGGCCCCTGGCGGGGCGGTTGTCGTCACGGGAAGCTCGGGCCGGGTCGGATCGGCCCTGGCCGCGGCCTTCGACGCGGCGGGCCGGGAGGTCCGCGGCGTGGACAGGGTGGCCGGCCGCTGGACGAGCGTCGTCGCCGACCTGCGGGACCCGCGCGAGCGGCGGGCGGCGCTGCGGTCGGCCGACGTCCTGGTCCACACCGCCGCGCTGCACGCCCCGCACGTCCGGCGCGTGGCCGATGAGGAGTTCCGCGCCGTGAACGTCGGCATGACCGCGGAACTCCTCGACGACGCCGCGCGCCTCGGTGTCCGGCGCGTTCTCTACATCAGCAGTACCAGCGTCTACGGCCACGCCCTGGTGCCCGCCGACCGCGCCGTCTGGGTGGACGAGCACCTCACGCCGCTTCCCCGGGACATCTACGACGAGACCAAGCTGGCCGCGGAACGCCTGGTCGCCGCCTGCGGCGTCTCCGCGGTCACGCTGCGCATCGCGCGGTGCTTTCCGGAGCCGCTGCCCGTACGCGCCCGCCATCTGCTCCACCGGGCGGTCGACGTGGCCGATGTCGCGGCGGCGGGGGTCCTGGCCGTGACGCGCCCTGAGGTGACCGGCACGTTCAACGTCTCCGGGCCGCACGTGTTCCAGCGTGAGGACTGCGTCGCTCTCCACCGCGACGCGGGCGCGGTCCTCGCCGGTCGGGCTCCTGACGTGGTCGAGGCGTTCCGCGACCGGGGGTGGCCGGTGCCGGATCGTCTGGACCGCGTGTACGACTCCACCGCGGCAACGAACACCTTCGGCTACCGCCCTGTTCGCGGCGTCCGGGAACTCTTGCGGGACGCCCGCGCGGTCTGACAGCACGCTGTCCGATCGACGGCATGCGGATCGTGGCGGATGTGACGCGGGCCGAAGCGGACGCGACGACCTCGGCGACGCTGACCCCTGATCGAGGTCCGGTCCCGCGGACGGCGGCTCCCGGGCGGGTTCGCGCATTACCCTGGCGGCTGTCCGACAGTGGGATTCGCAGACTTCACCTTATCGGGGGACCGCGTGGCAGTTCACCAACAGCCCACCGGGGCAACGGACTTGGACGAGCTGCGGCGGCGGGCCGTCGCGGCGCCACGGCGGGAGGAGGGGCTGGTCGTCTGCGAGAACCTGGTGCGGATCTACCAGACCGAGGGCGTCGAGGTGCAGGCGCTCCAGGGCCTCGATCTCGCCGTGGCCCAGGGCGAGATGATCGCGGTGGTCGGGGCGTCCGGCTCCGGGAAATCCACCCTGCTGGGCATACTCTCCGGCCAGGACGTGCCCACCGCGGGCGCCGCCACGGTCGCCGGACACGACCTGCTGACGATGAAGCGCCGCGAGCGGCTCACCTACCGGCGGGGCACCGTGGGCTTCGTCTGGCAGCAGACCTCGCGCAATCTGCTGCCCTACCTCTCGGCGGCCGAGAACGTGATGCTTCCGATGACGTACACCGGGATCAAGCGCTCCCAACGCCGGGCGCGGGCCGAGGAATTGCTCGACCTGCTGTCCATCGGACACTGCCGGGACCGTACGCCCGACACGCTCTCCGGCGGCGAGCAGCAGCGGGTCGCCGTCGCCGTGGCCAACGCCAACGAGCCGCAGGTGCTGTTCGCCGACGAACCCACCGGCGAACTCGACACCGCCACCAGCGACGAGGTGTTCGCGGCACTGCGCCGGGCCAACGAGGACCTGGGCGTCACCGTGATCGTGGTGACCCACGACGCGCTGGTGTCCGAGCAGGTCCAGCGCACGGTGCGGATCCGCAACGGCCGCACCTCGACCGAGGTGCTGCGCCGGGTCACCACCGGCGAGGACGGCGTCGAGGTGCTCACCGCCGAGGAGTTCGCGGTACTGGACGCCAGCGGGCGGCTGCAACTGCCCGGCCAGTTCACCGAGCGCCTGCACATGCGCAAACGGGTGCGGCTGGCCCTGGAGACCGACCACATCGGCGTATGGCCGGACGAGGCCGCGCGGCGGGCGAAGTCCGCGGCGGAGAGCGCCGCGGGCGCAGGAGACACGGAGGGCGACACGGAGTCCACCGAGAGCGCCCCGTAAGCCCTGCGCTCTACGGCCGCACCCTGAGCCGCGGCCGTTCACGTGAGCCGCAGCACGGCCCCCAGTCGCCGCCGACGCGCGAGGACGGTCTCGGCCGCGGCGGCGACCAGGATCAGCGCGGTCACGGCGACGACGAGGGCGAGCGTCAGCGAGTAGTCGGTGCGCAGGGCCGGTTGGGCCGGGCCGCCGGTGAACTGCCGCAGGTCCAACGCCGGTGCCATGAGCCGCGGTTCGAGCAGCCCGAGCAGCGTGCCGCCCACCGCGGAGGCGACCGCCAGCGGCAGCAGTTGCAGGAAGTGCAGCGCCCCGGCCTCCTTGCCGCCGAGCCCGAGCGTGCGCAGGAACGAGGCGGTGCGACCGCGCTCGTGCGCGGTGAGGGTCAGTTCCAGGGCGAGCGTGAGCAGGCCGGCCAGCGCGGCCAGGATCGACGTGACGGCGTAGGCCGTGTCGAGGCCCCGCGTCAGCCCGTCCGCGCGCAGGGCGCTCAGCGTTTCGGAGCGGACGCGGATCCGGGCCAGCGGCCCGAGCGTCTGGGCCGCCGCCGACCGCAGCGCGGCGGGCGTGGCGGGGGCGGTCCCGTCGGGAGCGCCGCCCTTGAGCAGCATGACGGTGCTCCCCGAGGACTGCTCGGGCATCAGGTGCTCGGCGCCCGCCGTGGTGATCAGCAGCGGCGTCCCGGCGGGAATCCGCGCCGTGACCGGCCCGAGGAGAGGGTCGTGCAGGTCCGCGCCGGTGAGGGTGCCGACCGGCGTGAGAACCAGGTCCACCGGGCGCCGCCCGAGGATCGAGACGCTGGAGGTGAAGCCGCCGTTGCGCTCGCGTGCCCGCAGGTCGGGCGAGAGGAAGGACGGCAGCGGGACGCGCGCGTCGATCCGGGTTCCCGCCGGGGTGGCCAGCCCGGACAGCAGGGCGGTGGCCAGCGGCGACTTCGGTGCGACGGCCGCCAGTTGCCGGGGGTCCACCGTGATCACGGCGACCTGCGTGATCAGCGCGCCGTCGACCTGTCCCACCAGGTCGAGGGTGTGCAGATGCTGGACGACGGTCCGTATGCCCTCGCCTGCGCCGGTCCCCGGCGCGGCGGTCCCGGTCGTGGCCCCGTTCGCGGTCCCGGCCACGATCGCGCTCGCGTCCGCGCCGGTGGTCCAGTCCGCGCCCGCGGCCAGGCCGTCGCCGATCGTGCGCTGTACGAGGCCGCCGAACACGGCCGTCCCCAAGGTCAGGACCAGGACGAACAGCGCCAGCCCGGTCGCCGGGGCGTCGTGGGCGGCCCGTGCCGCCCCGATGAAGCCGACCGCTCCCCGGGCGCGCCGGGTCCGCCGCAGCACCACGCGCAGCGCGAGCGGGGAGATCCGCAGCAGGAGCAGCACGACGGCCAGCGCCACCAGCACCGGCACCGCGCCCAGAATCCCGTCGGGCCCCTGCGAACGCAGCGCGACCACGCCCGCCGCCGTCGCGAGCAGCACCGTCAGCTCCAGGACCACGCGGCGGCCGGTGACAGCGCGGCGGCGCGAGCGCCGCGGTCGGCCGGGCCTGCGCGGCTCGCGGACCGCGAGCCACGTCATCAGCGGCACCGTCACCATCACGACCGCGGCGGCGAGCGCGGCGGGCACCGGCTGCGGCGATCCTGACGTGCCGCCGGGAGCCAGGGCCCGACCGGCCGCCCAGCCGAGCGCAGCGCCGATCAGCACCACCGGCCAGGCCACGGCGCAGCGCAGCAGCACCAGCCGCGCGGTGGACGCGCCCCGCGCGCGCTGCAACCGCAGGTGCGCCCGCCGTCGGCGCAGCAACAGCCGTACGGCGACGGCCACGGTGGCCAGCGCGACCGCGGCCAGCGCGTCGACGGCGTACATCGCCAGCGCCCTGGCCTGATGGTCCTGAGCGGTGAACTCGGCGAGCAGCGGCGTCAGGAAGTCGGTCACCAGCAGGGACCCGGTGGCCTGACCGCGTACGTGGCAGCTGATGTCGCCGGAGATCCAGTCGGTTCCCTGGCACAGGGCGGCACTCAGGTCCGCGCCGTAGTGGGACAGCGGCCCGGCCAGCGCGCGGGCCTGGTCGAGCGCCGCTCCCGACAGGTCGGCCCGCAACTGCCAGGTCACCCGGGGACCGACGACCCCGGCCCCTGCGAGCAGGTCGGCGGCGTCGAGGCCGACGAGGCCGCTGACGGCGAGCACCGTGCCGGCGGAGCGCTCCGCCGGGTAGCGCGTCGGCTGGTCCAACGACGCCCGCCCGGCCCAGAAGCCGTCGGCCGCGGCCGTGGTGCGGTAGACCCCGCTGACCAGCAGGTCGACCTGGGGCGGCGCGTTCCCCACCGCGGGCGTCCTGGCGAATTCCAGCGTCAGTCGGCTCCCGGTCGTGACGCCCAGGGCCCGCGCCGTGGCCTGCGACAACCCGATCTGGGGCGCGGTGCCCAGCGGTGTGCGGTCGGCCGGGGCGCGGCCGCTGACGTAGCGCAGATGGGCCCGCGCGGACGGCAGGTAGCTGAGCGCCAGCTTGGTAGCGGTGTTCGCGGGGCCGGGAGGCGGCGGTGCGACCAGGGACGCCGGGTTGTAGTCGTAACCGCCGCCGACGGCGGTCAGGCGGCGCGCGCCGGTGCCGCTGAGCTGCTCGGTGAAGGTGCTTCCCGCGCCCAGCAGGCTGGCCATGTCCACCGCGGGCGGGTCGGTGTCGAAGACCTCCGGAGTGGCGCTGACGCTGATCAGCGGTGCCTCGGCCTGCGCCGCCGCGACGCGCTGCCGCAGCGCCCGGTCCTCCTGGCGGCCCACGACGGCCGGGGCCCAGGCGCACAGCGCCGTCAACACGATCACCATGACCGTCAGGCAGACCAGCAGCGGGAGGTCGCCGCGGGTCTCCTGACGTATCAGGCGCAGTGTCACCGAGGCGCCCGTACCGCCCGGCCGCCTCACCGCCGTGTCCGCTCCCGCCGATCCCGTCTCTGTCGTGCCCGTTGCCCCACGTCCCTTTCCGGTCATGCCCGTTCGTTCGGCTCGCGTCTCCGCCCCGTCCGTTGCCCCACGTCCGTTGTCCCCCGCGCCCGTTCCCTCGGCTGGTGTCCGCCGTCCCGCGCGGTCGCGTCCGGCCCGGCTCATCGGTCCTCACCCGCTCGCAGCACGCGTACGAGGTCCACCCGGGCCAGCAGCCGGGCGAGCGCCAGCACGATCGCGCTGATGGCCACAGCGGTCGCCACCGCCGTCAGCGTCACGGTGCCCCACGGAGTGACGTTCGGCAACGGGGGATACGGGGCGTGGCCGCTGTCGTCCACGGTGACCAGCGGCAGCACCGCCGAGGCCAGGGCCATGCCCATCAGCGCGCCCGGCACCACCGCGAACAGCGCCAGACTCAGCTGCTCGGCGCCCAACAGCGCGTACAGGCCGGTGGACCGGACGCCGATCGCCCGCAGCAGCGCGAATTCCTTGCGGCGCTGCCGGGTGGAGACCACCGCGTGCACGGTGAAGGCGATGACCGCGAAAGCGGGGGCCAGGTAGCGGACGAGTTCGAGCACCCGGCGCAGCCCGGCGCGGAACGGGTCGTCGCGCAGCGCCGCCGCGGTCCGTTCCGCTGTCGTGACCCGGCCCAGCGCGGGCCGCGCCTCGGCGGCAGCGGCCGTACGCGCGCTGTCGGTGCTGCTGATCCACCAGAACGCGGGATCTTCCTGGTCGACTCCGGCCACGGTCATCGCGGCGGCGAGTTGGCGCTGATCGGCGATCAGATGCCCCTGCCCGCGGCCCAGTCCCGGCAGCGAGTCGACCAGGCCCACGATCGTCGCGGTGATCCGGCCGCCGCCCAGATCCAGTGTGGTGGTGCTGCCCACGCTCAGGCGCGTGTCGCGCATGGCGGCGGCGTCGGCGCGTACCGGGAGCGGCGCAGGACGGTCGGCCGGGCCCGCCACGAGGCGCACCTGGCTGCCGGGCCGGGTCTCGTAGTCGCTGTCGGCCAGGCCGCCGAAGGCGTCTCCGGTCGCGGTCGAGGCCCTGACGCCGGTGCTGACGGTGGTCCTGAGCACCTCGGAGCGGCCGGGGGCGATCGCGCACACCCCGGGAGTGCCCGGACTGTAGTCGCCCGCCGGTTTGCCTTCGCAGGCCCCGGCGGTGGCGTCGGAGGCGTGGGTCGTACCGTCGGCCCAGACCTGGCCGCCGGGAAGGCCGGTGACCCACGTGTCCGCGCTGCCCCGCGCGCCGACCCGGATCAGCTCCAGGTCGAGCCGCGCGGGCCGCGCGTTCGGCTGCGGCAGGACGTTCACAGCGGTCACCGTCAGCGGATACGCCCGCGGGTGGCCGTCGCTCAGCGCCACGTCGAGGGGGACCACGACGGTGTGCCGGGCGCCGTCGGCGGCGGGCAGGCGGGTCGCCAGCGTACTGACGAGGCCGGACGCGTCCTGCACGGTCAACTCCAGATTCGGCGCCGCGCGGCTGCCGTCGCTGCGCAGCCGCTCGTCCAGCAGCAGCGCGGTCGGACGGCCGGGGAGCGGCACCCCGAAGACGACCGGTGACGGGGTGGGGGGAGCGGGCCCGCCGACCGTGCCGACCAGGCCCTCGGTGGCGTCGCCCGGCAGGTTCACCGTCGACTGCGTCACCGGGGTCACGGCGGTCACCGCGGGCAGCGCGCGATAGGCGGCGCCCAGTACGGACGAGGGGTAGCCGCCGTCCGCCGACGGCTGGACGCGTACGTCCGCGCCGACGGTGAACGCGGCCTGCTCGGACGCCAGTCCGCCCAGACAGGCCAGCGCGGTGGTCGCGAAGGCGCTCACGGACACGGCCAGGCACATCAGGACGACCGGTCCCGCGTTGCGCGCGGCCCGGCGGCTCAACTGCCAGCCCGCCAGCGCGAGGGCCAGGCCCCGGCTGCGACGGCCGAACGCGTCCAGGAGCAGGGAGGTCAGCGGCAGCAGGCGCAGCAGCAGGAGGGCGGCGGCCCCGGCCACCAGGGCGGGCACCAGGACCAGCACCGGGTCCGCGCCCGCGCCGCCCGTGCCGACGTCGGCGATCAGCGAATGGTGCCGCCGCAGCTCCAGATAGCCCAGGGCCGCGACGGCCAGCAGCGCCAGGTCGGCGCCCAGCCGCTGGGCGGCGGCGCGTACACCGCGGGCCGGCCGGGACCGCGTCGAGCGCAGGACGGGCAGCAGCACCGCCGCCGCGTGCACCAGCAGGGTCAGGCCAACCGCCGCCCACGCGGCGGTTCCCCGGCTGCCCGGGCGCAGCAGCCCGGCCAGAAACGGCGCGACGGCCGCGGCCGGAACGCCGGTGACCGCCCACTCGGCCGCCGCCGCGCGCAGCAGTCGCGGGGTGCCCGCGCCCCTGGCCTGCTGGAGTGCCAGTTCGTCGCGCCGGTGCTCGGTGAGCTGGCGGGCGGCCAGTACCAGGGTGGCCAGGGCGAGGACCGCCAGCAGCACGCTCGGCAGGTACAGCGAGGACCGGGCCGCCACCATCGGCACCGCCAGGCCGTCGATCGCGCCCGGCAGCCCCGAGGCCACCGTCAGGTCGTCCAGAGCGGGCTGCCGTCCGCCGAACACCGACACGCGGCTCGCGCTGCCGGAGAAGGCGCGCATCCGGTCGTGCAGTCCGGGGAGGCTGTCGGCGTCGATCCGGGCGAAGTCCGGCTGCATACTCCAGTGGGCCGTCAGATGGCTGTTCAGGACGACGCTCCCGTTGAGAGCCGACGCCGAGACCACGAGCAGGTCCTGGCTGGCGGTCTCGTCCGCCGTCACGTCGCCGGCCATCGCGGGCCAGAATCCGACGGGGCCGGTCGGCCGGAAGACGCCGGTGATCCGCAGCGTCATGGAGTGCCTGAAGCCGTCGCGCACCTGGAGCCGGGAACCGGCGGTGACTCCCAGCCGCCTGGCCAGCGCGTCCGGCAGCGCCGCGTCGACCGGGGCGGTGGACCCGGCGGCGATCCGTACGTCGGGCAGCGAGGTGAAGGCGTCCGCCGTCGCGTCCGCTGTGCCGGCCGGCCACCGTCCGGCGACCAACTGCCCGAATCTGCCCGCGTCCTGGACGGCGACCGGGTGCAATCCGGTTCCCCCGGGGCCGCGCGGCGGGCCCGTGACCCCGTCGATCCCCGTCACCGAGACCGGTGAAGAACCCAGCAGCCCCACATAGGTGTGCTGCGGCACCCCGGCGAACGTCCGGTCGGCGGCGGCCCGTACATCCCGGTCGGCGACGGCCATGCCTTCGGCGCGGAAGGGCGCGTTGACGGTCACCTGCGCGTCGAGGTCGGCGGCCAACCGCCGTACGGCGCCCGCCTGTACCGAACTCCCGGCCAGCGCCGCCAGTGCGGCCAGCGCCGTCGCGCACAGCAGGACGGTCACGGCGACGGCGGCCAGCACCAGCCCGTGCTGCGTGGCCTGCCGTACCACCGTGGGGAGCCGCCGTCGGGCCGGTCCCGGGACTCCCGGGCGTCGTCGCGACGACGACGTGAAGGCCGTGGCGACCACATGAACCCCCGCGTTATCGAACATGTGACGGTGACGGCGCGTCACAGTCCTACCAGGGCATCCCCCAACGGGGCAAGCAGAGGCCCGGCGCGGGCCTGTGGGGAGGCCCGGCGCGGGGCCTACGGGGAGGCCGAATCCCGGCCCCGGCGGCGCGGGCGGGGCCGCGCGCGTACCCGATGGGCCGACCCCGCACCTGTCACGGGCGCGCACTCACTCGGGCGGCTCACCGCTGCCACCGGGGTGGCGCACAGGGCCGGGCGCGGAGGGAGGCAGCCCCGGCTCCTGAGCCCGCTGTCGCCCCGTCACCACCGCCGCCCCTGGCCCGAGTACCGGCGGATCCAGGTTTGTTGACCGTGGTGGCCCACAGCGAGAACCCTTCTGCCGCATTTCGGACCTGGCGCGTTGCAGGCCCCCTCGGCGCGTGGTGCTTTATGCGTAGCTTAAGCCTCATATCGGACTTGCTCGGTGCCGTCGCCGTCACCGTACGGCGCGGTCATCGAGGTTCCGTTCAGGGCTGAGTCGTCCCCGCTCTGCGCCGTCCCGCCCCCAGCCGGGGGGCGGCGGCCCCGCCTGGAAACGGATGGTCCATGCAGTCTTCCCACCCGCCCCGCCGCACGGCGGCCCGCGCCGCCGAACGCTCACTCGCCACCGCCGGCCTGCTGGCCCTGGTGTCCTCCGTCGTCCTGACCGGTCTGACGCCCGGTGTCAGCTCCGCCTCCAGCCACCGCGAGGCGCCGCTGATCGCCGGGGACCCCAAGGCGGACAACACCGACGTCTACGCCTTCACCAGCCCGGACAACCCCGACACCGTGACCCTGGTGGCGAACTGGATCCCGTTCGAGGAGCCCAACGGCGGCCCGAACTTCTACCCGTTCGCCAACGACGCCCACTACAACATCAAGATCGACGCGGACGGCGACGGCAAGGCCGACACCACGTACACCTGGTCCTTCACCGACCACTACCGGGACGAAGCCAACCAGTTCCTGTACAACACCGGGGTCGTGAAGTCGCTGGACGACACCACCTTGAACTTCCGTCAGACGTACACGCTGACGGTGACCGACGCGGAGGGCAACACCAAGACGCTCCTCAAGGACGCGCCCGCGGCCCCCTCCAACGTCGGCAAGGCGTCGATGCCGGACTACGCCTCACTGCGCAAGGAGGCCACCGTCGCCCTCCCCGACGGCGGCCAGACCTACGCCGGGCAGGCGTCCGACCCGTTCTTCCTCGACCTGCGGGTCTTCGACCTGCTGTACGGCGGCAACCTCAAGGAGACCGGCCACAACACGCTCGCCGGTTACAACGTCAACACCATCGCCCTCCAGGTGCCCAAGTCCGCGCTGGCGCTCAAGGGGGACGCCACCCGCAACCCCGTCATCGGCGTCTGGTCCACCACCGACCGGCAGGGCGCGGCGGTCGCCGCGCCGTCCGGCAAGGGCGACGAGGGCATGGCGTCCCACGGCGCGGAGGGTGCCGGGGGCGCCGGGAGTGCCGGGGAAACCGCGGGCGCCGGGGACTCGCAGGACGAGGGCAAGGGCGGTCCGCCGATGCCCGACAAGGGCGGCGAGTCGGGCTGGCACCAGGTCTCGCGCCTCGGCAACCCGCTGGTCAACGAGGTCGTCGTCCCGCTGAAGTACAAGGACGCCTTCAACACCCTCAACCCGGACCAGGACCACACCGTGCAGCCGGTCGTCGACAAGGTCCTGGACCCGATCGTGCCCAAGCTCATCCAGAGCATCTACGGCGTCCCGGCGCCTGCCACCCCGCGCAAGGACCTCGCCGAGATCTTCCTGTCCGGAATCTGCAAGGCGTGCGGACCGGTCCAGGCCGACCTCAACTCGCAGTTGCTCAACGCCGACGTGGACAAGGCGAAGTTCACACCGTCCGAGGAACTGCGGCTGAACATGGCCGTCGCGCCCTCCGCCAACCCCAACCGGCTCGGCGTCCTCGGCCAGGACCTGGCCGGCTTCCCCAACGGCCGGCGGCTCAACGACGATGTCGTCGACATCGAGCTCCAGGCGCTGGAAGGCGCGGCGGAGACCGGAAAGATCGTGCCCGCGCTGGCCGCGGGTGACGCCGTCGACACCCCCTACCGCCAGCCCGGTTCGACCTTCCCGTACGTGGCGCTGCCCAACACCGCCGCGGTCAACCAGGCCGACTCGCTGCACCCCGACGGCGGCGTGGGCGCCGGCTTCGGCGGCACCGCGTTCCACGGCGGCTTCCCCGCCGTTTCGGTGACGGCCCTGGGCGGCGGTGCCCTGCTGGCCACCGCCGGACTCCTGGCGCTGCGCCGCAGGCGCGCCGACCGGGTGTGACCGCCCCCGCCACCTCGGGCCGCCCGGCCTCCGCACCGGAGGCCGGGCGGCTGCGGCGCGCCCTCAGATTCCGCCCCGCCCGGCCCTGGCGCCTGATCACCGCGCTGGGCGTCCTCGCCGGTCTGGGCATGATGACGGCGGGCGGCTGCGCGCTGCTCACCGCCCGGCCGCCGAAGACCACGCAGGTCGACGTCGGCACGCTGCCGGTCCCCGCGACCGCCGGGGGCCACGCCGCCGCCGTCGCCCCCGCGGCGCCCGCCGCACGGCCGGTCCGGATCCGTATCCCCGGCATCGGCCTCGACCACCCCCTGATCGGCCTCCAGGTCCAGCAGGACGGCCACCTCGGCGTGCCCGAGGACCCCGGCCAAGTCGGCTGGTGGAGCGACGGCCCGCGCCCCGGCGACCCGGGCGCCGCCATCGTCGTCGGCCACGTCGACTCCCTCACCGGCCCGGCCGCCTTCTACGGACTGTCCACGCTGCGCCCCGGCGACCGGATCACCGTCGACCGCGCCGACCACAGCCACCTGGACTTCACCGTGCGGGCGCTGCGGCAGTACGAGAAGGACGCGTTCCCCGACGACCAGGTCTACGCGACCGCCGGTCCGCCCACGCTGCGGCTGATCACCTGCGGCGGCGCGTACGCGGGACCCGAGGGCGGCGGCTATCTCGACAACGTCGTCGTCTACGCCACGCCCGCCGACCCGAAGCCGCCGCGCCCGTCCCCCCACGCCACCCCCAAGACCCCCCATCGGAGCGGGAATTGACTACGTCCGTCCGCCGGAGCCCCCGGCGTCATCTGCTGTCCGCCGCCGTCACCACCGTCCTCGGCGTGGGCCTCTTCCTCGCCGGCGGCCTCGGCCTCGCCCCCTGGCCGGTGACGGGCGCCGACCGCGCCGCGGGTCCCACGGGCGAGGCCGGGGCTCCGGCGGCCGGCGCGGACCCGCTCGCCCAGGACATCAACGGCATCCAGGCCCACCTGCGGCAGAGCCCGCGCGACGCCGTCGCGCTCGGCACCCTCGGCCTCGACTACGTCCAGCAGGCCAAGAACACTGCCGACCCGACGTACTACCCCAAGGCGGAAGCCGTCCTGAAGCGCTCGCTGTCGGTGGACGCCACGGACAACTTCACCGCGATGGGCGGCATGGCCGCCCTGGAAGCCGGGCGGCACGATTTCCGCCAGGCGCTCACCTGGTCACGCAAGGCGGTGGCCGTCAATCCGTACAACTCGTCCCTGTACGGCACCCTCGCCGACGCCCTCACCCAGCTCGGCCGTTACGACGAGGCCGCCGACGCCGTACAGCGCATGGTCGACCTCAGGCCCGGCGCGCCCTCGCTGGCGCGCGCGTCGTACGTCGCCGAACTGCGCGGCGACATCGACACGGCCAGAACCGACATGCGCCGCGCCCTCCAGGACTCCGCGGGCCCGGCCGACCAGGCGTTCGCCCACTACTACCTCGGCGAACTCGCCTTCAACAACGGCGATCCGGCCACCGAGCTGACCGAGGCCGCCGCCGGTCTGCGCGTCGCGCCGACCTACACCTCGCTGTTCCAGGCCAAGGCCAGGGCCGAGGCCGCGCTCGGCAGGACCGACGCCGCCCTCGCCGACCTCAACCGGGCCGTCCAGCGGGTCCCGCAGCCCGAGTACGTGCTCCAACTCGGCGAGCTGTACCAGTCCCTCGGCCGCACCGCGCAGGCCGACGAGCAGTACCAGCTCTTCCGCGCCGAGCAGAAGCTCTTCACCGCCAACGGCGTCGCCCTCGACTCCGACGCGGCCCTCTTCGAAGCCGACCACGGCGACGCCGCGCAGGCCCTCGCCATCGCCCGCCGGGGCATCGAGTCCCGCCCCTTCATGGACACCCACGACGCCCTGGCCTGGGCCCTGCACGCCAACGGCCGCGACCGCAAAGCCCTCGCCGAGAGCGACCTGGCCCTCGCCCAGGGCACCCGCAACGCCCTGTTCCGCTACCACCGCGGCATGATCGAACGGTCCCTCGGCGACACCGCGGCGGCCCGCACCGACCTCGCGACAGCCCTGTCCGTCAACCCCCACTTCAGCCCCCTGGCCGCCCCCAAGGCCCGCGCGGCCCTGACCGCCCTGACCGGCCCATCCCGGCGCACCTGACGGTCGCGGAGTCCCGGTCCTCGGCGGCTGGGCCGGGCACCGGGGCGTTCGCGCTTCTTGACGGGGGTTCGGGTGGCGTGCCACGGTGAGGATATTACTTAGGGATGTTAAGTGATTCCTCGAGGAGCCGTATGAAGCTGAGGTTGTCGCCCGAGGACGCGGCCTTCCGTGACGGGTTGCGGCGGTTCTTCACCACGCGGGTGCCGGGGCACATTCGGGAGACGGTGGCGGCGCGCGAGGAGTTGACCAAGGAGCAGATGGTCGAGTCGATGCGGACGCTCGACGCGGCCGGGATCGCGGTGCCCAACTGGCCGGTCGAGTGGGGCGGGAGGGACTGGACGCCGCTGCGACGGCACATCTGGCACGAGGAGATGCAGGCGGCCTGCGTTCCGCCGCCGGTCACCTTCAACGCCTCGATGGTCGGCCCGGTCATCGCCGCGTTCGGCTCGCGGGAGCTCAAGGAGCGCTTCCTGCCGGCCACCCGGAACGTCGACATCTGGTGGTCGCAGGGCTTCTCCGAGCCCGACGCCGGTTCCGACCTGGCCGCTCTGCGCACCTCGGCCGTACGCGACGGCGGGCACTATGTCGTCAACGGCCAGAAGACCTGGACCTCCTACGCCCAGTACGGCGACTGGATCTTCACGCTGGTGCGCACTGATCCGGACGCCCCGCGCAAGCAGGCCGGCATCTCCTTCCTCCTGATCGACATGGCCTCGCCGGGCGTCACCGTCCGGCCGATCCAGCTCATCGACGGCGGGAGCCTGGTCAACGAGGTCTTCTTCGAGGACGTGCGCGTCCCCGTCGACAACCTCGTCGGCCAGGAGAACCACGGGTGGGACTACGCCAAATTCCTCCTCGGCAACGAGCGGGTGGGGATCGCGGGCGTGGGCGGGACCAAGTGGCTGCTGGCGCAGGCCAAGACATGGGCCGGGGACCGGCTGCGCGAGGATCCGCTGCTCGCGGCGGACTTCGCGCGGCTGGAGAACGACCTGCTGGCGGTCGAACTGACCTCGATCCGGGTCGCCGCCGACTCGGCGGACGGCAAGGCGCAGCCCGCCTCGTCCGTCCTCAAGCTCGCCGGATCCGAACTCCAGCAGGCCGTCACCGAACTCGTCCTCGGCCTCGCGGGCGAGCGGGGGCTCTCCGGCGACCCGGCCGCGGGCGCGCCGCCGTGGACCCGCCCGGCCGCCGCGGCCTATCTCCACCTGCGGGCCGCGAGCATCTACGGCGGCTCCAACGAGGTGCAACGACAGATCATCGCCGGCACGATCCTGGGGCTGTGAGACATGGACTTCGACCGCACCGACGAGCAGCGCGCCCTGCGGGACGCCGTACGCGGTCTGTTGGGCACGGCCTACGCCACGGTCCAGGGCCGCCGTGACGCCACGGCCGAGGAGCCGGGATACGACGAGACCATGTGGTCCCGGCTGGCCGCGATGGGCGTCCTCGGACTGCCGTTCGCGGAAGAGGCCGGCGGCATGGGCGCGGGCCCGGTCGAAGTCGGCGTGGTGGCCGAGGAGATCGGGCGCGTACTGGCCCCCGAGCCCTTCGTCGAGGCCGTCGTCCTGTGCGGCGGCCTCCTCGCGCGGGCGGGCGGCGACGTGTCCGGGATCGCGGACGGCACCCTCCTTCCGGCGTACGTCGGCGGGCCCGGCGTCACGGCCCGGCGCCACGGCGAGCGCTGGGTGCTGGACGGCGGCGCCTCGCCCGTACTCAACGGAGCCCGTGCCGACCTGCTCGTGGTGGTCGCCGACGCCGGCGGAACACCGGCGCTCTTCACGACGGCCGGGGGCGAGCGGACCCCGTTCGGTACGTACGACGGGGGACGCGCCGCCCGGGTGACCTTCGACGCGACCGCCGCCGAGCCGCTGGGCGATCCGGCCGCCGACGCGACCGGCGTGATCGCGTACGCCCGGGCCCGCGCGCAGGTGGCGTACGCCCACGAGGCGCTCGGCGCCATGGAGCGCGCGCTGGAGATCACCCGCGACTACCTGCGCGACCGCCGCCAGTTCGGGAAACCGCTGAGCGCCTTCCAGAACCTCACCTTCCGCGCCTCCGACATGTACGTCTCGCTCGAACTCGCGCGCAGCACGGTGCTGTGGGCGTCGATGGTGCTCGCGGAAAGCGACGAGAGGGAGCGGGAGGGCGGTCAGGCGGAGAGCGGCGCGGCCGAAGGCATCGAGGCGGCGTCGCGCGCCAAGCTCCGGGCCGCCGAGTCCGGGCGGCACATCGGCCAGGAGGCGATCCAGTTGCACGGCGGGATCGGCATGACGATGGAGTACCAGGTCGGGCACTACGCGATGCGGCTCACCACCATCGAGCACCTGCTGGGCGACCGGCGCCACCACCTCTCCCGCCTGGCGGCGGCGGTCGGCGACCACCGGGCCGTGAACCCGCTGCAATAGCTGGCGCCCGGCCGCCGCAGGAGCTAACGCACGAGCCGCCGCACGAGCCGCCGCACGAGCTGACGAACGAGCCGGCGGACGAGTCGTCCGATGAGCCGGCGGGATTCTGTCGATAATCCATTAACCATGCTAATTTATTGCGCAATCCGAAAGGGGCCCCCATGGCAGGGTCGGTCACCACACACGAAGCCCGGCTCACCCACGACGGCGCGGAACCCCTCACCGCCGGTTCGTTCGAGGTGGCCGAACGGGAACTGCCCCCGGCGGTCGACGGCGAGATCCTCGTCGAGGTCCGGTACGCCTCCCTCGATCCCTCGCAGCGGATCCGGCTCCGGTCGGAGGGCGCCGGTTTCGTCCCGCCCGCCGGAGTCGTCGGCACCGTCGTGGAGTCCCGGAGCGACGCGTTCGAGGTCGGGGACACGGTGACCGCGCCGGGCGCCTGGGCCACCGCGGTCCGCGTCCCGGCCGCGAGCGCCGAGCGGTACGACGCCCCGGAGGGTGTGGCCCTCCACCACGCGGTCGGTCTGCTCGGACTGACCGGTCTGACCGCCTACTTCGGGGTACGGCGGGTGCTCCGCCCGCGTCGCGGCGAGAAGATCGTCGTGACTGGCGCCTTCGGGGGAGTGGGCCAGGTCGCCGCGCAGCTCATCGCCGCGAGCGGCGCCGACGTCCTCGGCGTCGTGGGCGGCCCCGACAAGGCGCACGGCCTCAAGCGGCTCGGCATCACCGCCGTCGACCACCGGGCTCCGGACTGGACCGCCGAGGTCGACCGCTGGGCGCCCGAAGGGCTGCACGCGGTCTTCGACAACGTGTGGGGCGAGACGTCCGCACGGCTGGTCGAGCGGCTGGGACCGCTCGGCCGCGTCGCCCTGTGCGGGCAGATGTCCGGCATCGGCGAGGCGGTGGTCCCGCCGCTGCCGCTGGACAACTGGTTCCGGCTGGTGACCCGTTCGCTGACCGTCCAGGGTTTCCGCGCGGCCGACTTCGCCGCCGAGAACGCCGACGCGCGCCGGGCGCTCGCGGACATGATCGCCTCGGGCGCCCTCGACCAGGAGATCCACCTGGCGCCCGGCCTGGCCGCCGCGGGCCCGGCCTTCGCCGACCTGCTCACCGGCCACGTCGTCGGCAAGCTCGTCGTAGCGGTGCGGGAGTGAGCGACGGTGCGGGATCAAGCGGCGGTGCGGGAATGAGCGACGGTGCGGGATCGAGCAGCGGTGCGGGACCGAGCGGAGGTACGGGCATGAGCAGCGGTACGAGCGCGGGCACGGACGCCCTGCGGGACGACGTACTCGCCCTGCTGGCCGGAGACGGCGACAGACTCGCGGACCCGTACCCCACCTGGAACCGGCTGCGCGAGGAGATCCCCGTCTGGAAGCAGGGCGACGTGGTGATCCTGAGCCGGCACGAGCACGTGCACCAACTGCTCGGGGACAACAACATCCTCTACAGCCGTCAGGGCACGAAGACCTCCGCGCGCTACGAGCGCGCCAAGCGGGAGTTCAGCCCGCACGGCAGCGCCGCCTTCGGCCGGGTCCTCGACCAGGAGTTCCACCAGTTGGTGCGGATGGACCCGCCGGACCACCCGCGGGTGCGGCGGGCGGTCCAGCCGCCGTTCTCGGCGCGCAATCTGGCCCGTGAGATGCAGGACAAGGTCAGCGAACGGGTGGACCGCAATCTGACCGCGCTGGCGGCGGGCGGCGGCGAGGCCGACTTCAAGAAGTTCGCGTACTCCCTTCCGCTCCAGGTGCTCGGCGACCTCCTGGGCATACCGATCGACGACCTCGACATGGTCCACTCGTGGGCCCAGAAGATCGCCGAGAACAAGTTCAACGCTGACTCCGAGAGGGCGGCGGTCGAGGCCGACGAGGCGTACCGGCACCTGATGACGTACATCGACGTGCTCGTGGCGCGCCAGCGGGCGAGCGGGTCAGAGACCGGCCTCGTGGCCGCGCTGCTGGAATCGGAGGACAGCGGCGTGGTCTCCCACGAGGAGGCGATGGCCATGATGGCGCTGATGATCTTCGCGGGGCACGAGACGACCAGCAATCTGCTGGCCATCGGGCTGCTCGAACTGCTGCGCCATCCGGACCAGTGGGACCTGCTCGTCGCGGAGCCCGAGCGGGTCCCGGCGGCGGTGGAGGAGCTGCTGCGCTTCGTCACGCCCGCGCACTTCCTGCCGTACGTCGCGAAGGAGGGGCGGGAGGTCGACGGCGTCGCGGTCGAGGCGGGCGACACCGTCATCGGTGTGCTCGCCGCGGCCAACCGGGACCCCGCGGTCTTCGCGCGGCCGGACGAGCTGGACATCGCCCGCTCCGACAGCCGCGCGCACGTCTCGCTCGGCCTCGGGCCGCACTTCTGCCTGGGGGCCGGTCTGGCGCGGATGGAGGCGACGGCGCTGTTCGGCACGATCGCGCGCAGGTTCCCCGGCGCGCGGCCGGTCGAGGCCGACCTGCGCTGGGGCGGCCGTTCACTGCGTACGCCACTGGCCATGCCGGTCCGACTGCTGGGCTGATCGGATGCCGTGACGGCGGCCGATCCCGTGCCTTGACGGTGGCGGGCAGCACTCCTATCGTGTTATTTCACATTGCTAAATGAATGATCGGGAGGTTCCGGTGCGCTACCTCATCACGGGCGCGGGCAGTGGGATCGGACGTGCGGTGGCGACCCTGGCCGCGCGCGCGGCCGGGAGCGAAGGAGCCGGGCAGGCGCGGCTCGCGCTGCTCGACCGCGACGCCGGGGCCATCGAGGCGGTCGCCGCCGAACTCCGGGGGACCGGCGCCGAATGCCTGCCGCTGGCCGTCGACCTGAGCGACCCGGCGGCGGTCGGCAAGGCGGTGGAAGAGGCCGTCTCCGCCTTCGGCGGCCTCGACGCCCTCGTGAGCAACGCCGGGATCAGCTCGGCCGACCCGCTCGAAGACCTCAGCCTGGAGACCTTCCAGCGCACGTTCGACGTCAACACCCGCGCGACCTTCCTGCTGGCACGGGCGGCCTTCCCGGCGCTCCGCGAGTCGCGCGGTGCGATCGTCGCCACCGCGTCGATCTCCGCGACGCACCCGACACCGCCGCTCGGCATGTACAGCGCGAGCAAGGCGGCGCTGAAGATGATGGTCCAGCAGATGGCGGTGGAATGGGGCCGGTACGGAATCCGGGCCAACTGCGTCTCGCCCGGCCCGACGGACACCGGCCTGACCCGTAAATCGTTCGGCGACGCGGAGGACACGGCCGCCGCGGCGAACAGGCGCTACCGCGAAGCGGTCTCCCCCATGCGGAAGATCGCGCGCGCCGAGGACATCGCCGACGCCGTGCTCTACCTCGCGGGTCCGCGCGCCGGGCATGTCACCGGCGTGGACCTGCCCGTCGACGGCGGCCTGTCGCTGACCGTCATGCCGCTCACGGGGGGCACACCCGGATACCGACTCGACGAGATCGCGCAGGAGGCGACGTCGTGATGACCGACACCACCGCTGGGACGCTGCCCGGATTCCTCTCCTCCGAGGTCGCGGCCGACCCCGACGCCTTCTACCGGCGGCTGCGGGCCGAGGCCCCCGTGCACTGGGACGACGGCTACCGCGGCTACCTGATCAGCAAGCACGCCGACGTCGGAGCCGCCTACCGCAACCCGCTGTTCTCCACCCAGAACTACGAGGTCAGCCTCCAGCCCGTCTTCGGCCGCTCGATGCTCCAGATGGACGGCGCCGAACACAGCCGCAAGAAGGCCCTGGTCACCCCGTACTTCCGCGGCAAGGGCCTGGAGAAGTGGGCGCCGGTCATCGCGCGCAATGTCGCGACGATCCTGGACCGCTCCGTCGCGTCGGCGTCCGCGCACCTCACCCGCGGCTTCCGGCCGGGCGACACCGTCGACCTGCTGGCCGACTTCGGCTACTACCTGCCGGTCTACGTGATCACCGACATGCTCGGCCTGCCGCACAGCGACTACGACCGGTTCTTCGACTGGTACAGCAGGCACGTGGCCTTCCTCGGCAACCTCGCCCGCGACCCGGAGATCGACGAACTCGGCCGCCGGGCCACCAAGGAACTCTGGGAGTACCTCGCCCCCGTGATCGAGGACCGCCGCTCGCACCTCGGCGACGACCTCATCTCCGGGCTGATCACCGCCGAGATCGACGGCGAGCGCCTGGACGACCTCGAAATCCTCACCCACGTCACGCAGTTGCTCAACGCCGGGTCCGAGACCACCGGCAAGGCGCTGGCCAGTATGTTCGCCTATCTGCTGCGCGAGCGGACGCTGTTCGAGGAGGTACGGGACGACCGCTCGCAGGTCGTCCCCGCGATCAGCGAGACCCTGCGGATCAGCCCGCCGTCCCAGATGAACGGCCGCAAGGTCACCCAGGACGTCGAGGTCAAGGGCACCCTGCTGCCCGCGGGCACCCTGGTGATGCTCCTCATGGCCTCGGCCAACCGCGACGAGGACCGGTTCTCCGACCCGGACACCTTCGACTTCCACCGGCCCGACCTCGACCACGCCAAGACGTTCACCGCGGCCGGTGACACCTTCGCCTTCGGCTCGGGGCGGCACTTCTGCCTCGGCGCGATGCTCGCCAAGTCCGAGCTGGAGATGGCCTCGAACGTCCTGCTCGACCGGTTCCCCGGCATGCGCCTGGCCGACGGGTTCGAGCCCGCGTGGTCGGGCCTGAAGATGCGGTCGGTGGACAGGCTGACGGTGACCCTCTGAACGACCGGCCGCCGGGGCCGGGGGCGCGCGGGCGTGCCCTGTCGGCACTGCTGGTGTCCGCCGCCCTGGTCTCGGCGGCGGTCGTCACCCTCGGCGCCCCGCTCGTGCCGCGGGTCCAGCAGACCTTCGGCGTCGGCACCGAGGCGTCCCAGTGGTCGTACACGATCACCCTGCTCGTCGGCGCCACCTTGACCCCGCTGCTCGGCCGGCTCGCCGACGGACGGCGGCGAAGACCCGCGATGGTCGTGGTGTGCGCGCTGGTCACCCTCGGATGCGCGGTCTCCGCCGCCGGGACCCACTTCGGGGTCTTCCTGGCGGGACGCGCGCTCCAGGGCGTCGCGGTGGCGCTGGTGGCGATGACCATCGCGTGCGCCCGCGACCTGTACTCGGGTCCCGCGACGGCCCGCCTGGTCGCCCTGCTGTCGATCACCACGGCGCTCGGCGCCGGGGCGGCCTACCCGCTCACGACGTTCGTGGCCGACCACTTCGGCCTGCGGGCGGCGTACGGCGGCGCCACGGTGCTCGCGCTGCTCGTCACGCTCGCGGTGGCCGCCGGTCTGCCGCGAACGGTGCCGGTGGGCCGCGACGCGCCGCTGGACGTGCCGGGCGCGGTGGTCCTGATCGCCGCCACGGCGTGCGCGCTGCTGGCCGTCAGCCAGGGCAACTCCTGGGGCTGGTCGAGCGCCGGAGTGCTCGTCCTCGGTGCAGCGGCCCTCTGCCTGTCGCTGTGGTGGATCCGGCTCGAACTGCGCGCCGCCCACCCCTTGGTGCAACTGCGGCTCTTCGCCCGGCGCGACGTCCTCGCCGCGCACCTCACCGGCCTGCTGATGGGCGTGAGCCTGTACAACACGCCCGTCCTCATCACCCGCATCGGTCTCGCCTCCCGCGACACCCGGTACGGCGCGGGGCTCAGCCTCAGCGCGATCGGTGTGGTGATGGTCCCCATCGCGCTGTGCAACTACCTGAGCAGCCGTACCGCGACGGCGCTGGCGCGGGTCAGGGGCCGACGGGTCGCGCTGGCTTCGGGAGGCGTCGTCGGCGCGCTCGGGCCGCTGATGCTGATCGAGGTCGACGGGCACCTGGCGCTGCTGGTGGCCGCGGTCGTCCTGACGTCCTGGGGAGCGGGGGCGACCTTCGGCACGCTGCCCGGCCTCATCGTCGACTCGGTCGAACCGGGCGAGACCGGCAGCGCCACCAGCGTCAACATCCTGCTGCGGGCGGTCGGCGGCGCGGTGGGCAGCGCGGTCACCGCGGCGCTGATCGGCGCGGCCCACGGACCGGCGGGGGTGGCGACGACGACCGGGCTGACCTGGGCCGCGCTCGCCTGCGCCGCCACCTGCGCGGCCTCGGTCGTGGTCAGCTGCTGTGTGCCGAGCCGCCGCGCGCGCCGGTCAGAGCCGCGGCCGGCCGCCGTCGAACCAGTCCCACTCCCACGGGCGGATTGACAGCATCGGCGTGCTCAGCAGGACGTGCTCCGCGTCGCCGGGCGCGCTGTCCCGCCCGATCCAGTCGGGCCGCGCGTCCTCGACGCGAGCGCTTGTCTCCAGGACGTCGCCGTCGAGGTACAGCACGCGCACCGTCAGACCGTCGTCGGCGCTCCCGGCCGGTGACCCGAACCCGCCCGCGCCCTCGGCGAACCGGTACGTCGCCGCGCCCGCGACACCGGGCACCGCGAGCACCGCCGGGATCAACTCCCGGTCCAGCGCGGCGAAACGGGCCGCGCCCGCGGGCTCGGCGGGAGCGGCCGTCCTGGACAGCGTGAGGTGGACGCCCCGGTGCGGGCGGTGCGGGAGCGCCGCCGCCGCGACGAGGACGCGCGGGGCCGCGTACTCCTTGACCGGGTGGAAGAAGCCGACCGGGCGTCGTTCGGTCCAGGGCAGTTCGGGGCGGCGGCCCCACCACAGGGCGCGCTGGTTGAGGTCGGTCCACTCCCGCAGCGCGGACTCCAGCGGGGCACGGAACCCGTAGGCGACGGCGTACTGGACGGGTGCGTAGGCGTCGTCGCCGACATGGCCGGCCGCCGCGCACCGCGGGGTGCGGACCCAGCGGTCCCCCCAGGCGACGCCGGGGAGCAGCGCGTTCTCCGGCAGGTGGTCGAGCTGGTGCCACGCGTTGTACTCGGCGTGCCGGGTGGCGTCGGCGAGGTGCGTGAAGGTGAGGAAGAGCCGGTCGGTGCTCATATCGGGCGGCTTTCGACCCGCGGCTCTTCGGCAGGTGCCCGCGACCACTCGCGCAGGACCGCGTCGTTGTCGGCGCCGAGCCGGGGCGCGGGGGCGGGCGTGTCCTGCCCCCATCCGGCCGACCGCGTGACCGGACCCGGTACGGGGAACACGCCGACGCCCGGCTGATCCACCTGGTGGAACAGGTCGTTGGCGGTCACGAGCGGATCGCGGACGAATTCGCCGACGGTCCGGTAGTCGCCCCACAGGACGTGCCCGGCGTCGAGCGCGGCGACGGCCTCGGTGTGGGTGTGCGCGGAGAACCACGGCGCGAGGATCGCCGAGATCAGGTCCCGGTGCTCGTACCGCGCCGCCTCGTCGCCGAAGTCCACGCCGAGCGTGCGCTGAAGGCTGTCGAGGACGGTACGTGTGCCGGTCAGTCCGACGAGCTTGTCCCAGTGCCTGGCGGTCAGGGCGACGACCATGACCCGGCGGCCGTCGCCGGTCGCGAAGTCGCAACCGTAGCTGCCGTAGAGGTAGTTGCCGTCGCGCAGCCGTCCCGCGCCGTTCACCACCGCGTCGGCGACGAAGCCGAGGTGGGCCATGGTCGCGGCGGCGACGTCCGCGAGGTTGACCTCGACGAGCCGGCCGCGACCGGTGGCGGCGCGTTCGGTGTGCGCCGCGAGCAGGGCCAGCGCCACGTGCAGACCGGTGAGCAGGTCCCAGGCGGGCAGGACGTGGTTGACCGGGAGCGAGGAGTCCACGGGCCCGGTGAGCCAGGGCAGGCCCACCTCGGAGTTGATCGTGTAGTCGACCGCCGGACGCCCGTCGCCGCGCCCCCCGATGTGGGCGACGATGACATCGGGCCTGACGCGGCGCAGTTCCTGGTAGTCCAGCCACGACTGGCCGACCGCGTTGGTGACCAGCAGGCCGTGGCCGCCGCCCGGTGCGGCCAGCAGCTCGCGCACCACGTCGCGCCCGGACTCCGACCGCAGATCGGCCTCGACCGAGCGCTTGCCCTTGTTGAGCCCTGCCCAGTACAGGCTGGTGCCGTCCGCGCCGCGCGGCAGCCGCCGGGTGTCCGTGGCGCCGCCGACGGGGTCCACCCGTACGACGTCCGCGCCGAGTTGGGCGAGCGTCATCGTCGCGGAGGGGCCCGCCACGTACGTCGACAGGTCGAGGACGTGGAGTCCGGTCAGCGGCCCGCTCATGCGAACGGGGAGACGTACGGGATGTTCTTGGCGGCGGCGGCCTCGGCGATCCAGCCGTCGATCTGCTCGGCCACCTCGTGCGAGACCAACTCGATCCACATGCCGGGGGATTCGGGGTTGTAGTGGAAGGTGGCGCGGCCGATGCCGCCGTCCTCGGCGACGCCGTTCAGCTCGCGCCGGTATCCCCTGGCCTCCAGCGCCGCCGCCGCGGCGCGCAGGTCGTCGGTGTAGTAGCCGAGGTGGTGGACCCTGCGCCCGCCCGTCACGTTGAGGTACGGCGCCGGGTCGATCTGCTCCAGCAGCTCGATGAAGTGCGGGCCCTGGAGCGAGTAGGTGAAGCGGACCTCGCGCCCGACGACGCCGTCGGGGCACTCCAGCGGAACGGTCGAGGTCAGCGGCGGTGCCCAGTCCAGGCGCAGGGCGTCGCCCATGGCCGCCATCGCCTTGTCGAGGCTGTCCACGATCATGCCGGTGTGGTACAGCCGGAGCAGCGGCTCGGTGCTCATGAAGGGCCCCTCTCTGTGGTCGGGCGACGAACGTTACATCATGCTAAGTAAATCCGGCAGTGCCGACGCGGGCCGACGCGAGCCGACGCGGAAGGTTTCCGACGACCCCTTGACAGGGGTGATCCGCGACCTCAGTCTCATAGCAGTTAGCCATGTGAAAGATTCTGGTGCGGACCGTTCCTGGGCACAAGGGAGTGCGCAATGATCTCGCTGGTCGTGACCGGCCTCTCGCAGGCGGCGGTGCTGATTCCGCTGGTCCTGGCGGTGAGTCTGGTGTTCCGTGTGAGCGGAGTCGTCAACTTCGGCGCCGGGAACTTCTGCGTCTTCGCCGGTGCCGCGTGCGCCTCCTGGGGGGCCGGCAACAGCGGTCTCGGCGTCGTCCTGACGATCGTGGTCGGCGGTGTCCTGGGCGCCGCCTGCTACGCGATCGCGATCGTGCCCGCGCAGCGCAAGAAGGTGCCGGTCATCGGCCTGACCCTCGCCACCCTCGGCTTCGGACTCCTGCTCAACTTCCTGACCCGCACGTGGTTCGGCGGCGAGCCCTCGATCGTGCAGCCCTGGATCCACGGCTCGGTCTCGATCGGCAGTTACGAGACCTCCAAGCAACGGCTGCTGGTCATCGGCCTGTCGCTCCTCCTGCTGCTCGTGATGTGGTTCCTGTTCGACCGGACGCTCATCGGGCACCACCTGTCCGCCGTCTCCTTCGACCACGAACTGGCGCAGGTCTACGGCGTCCGCACGATGCGGTTCGAACTGCTCGCCTGGGTGGTCTCGGGCGCCTGCCTGGTCATCGGCGGCATCTTCCAGGCCTCGCTCGGCAGCGTCTCGGTCGACGTCGCGCCCACCCTCCTCGTCCTGAGCCTGGTCGGCGCCGTCATCGGCGGCCTCGGAAGTCTCTTCGGCGCGGTGGGCGGCGCCGTCGTGGCCGGCTTCGTGATGACCTTCACCGACCAGCACATCGCCGCCAGTTACCACCTGACCTCACTCTTCGTGATCCTGTCCCTGGTGCTGCTCGTGCGGCCGACAGGGCTGTTCACCTTCCGCGGAACGGCTGAGCGCGTATGAGCACCATCGGACTGGACAAGGCCGCACCGCGCGAGGTGAGCGGCGCCCCGAAGAGACCCGAAGGAATACGCAAGGCACTGACCTCGGTCTGGGCCAAACATGTCGCGGGCCCACTGGTCCTGGTGATCGTCGGACTCGTCGCCAGCGGCAACGACTACTACGTCCACCTGGCGTCCGCCGGAGTCATCGCGTACATCCTCACGACGGCCTTCAACATCGTCTACGGCTACGCGGGCATCTTCAATCTCTCGGTCGTCATCACCTACGGCGTCGGGGCCTTCACCAGCGTCTATCTCGAAGTCCGGTTCGGAATGCCGTTCTGGCCCGCGCTGCTGATCTCCGTCGCGGTCACCACCGTGCTCTCCGTTCTCGTGGCGGTTCCCACCCGAGGGCTCAACGAGCTGTTCCTCGCCATCCAGACGCTCGCCTTCGCGCTCGCGCTCGCCGAAGTCATGGTGAACTGGCACGAGTTCAGCGGCGGCACGATCGGCATCTACTCGATTCCGCTGCCCACGTTCTTCGGCCACCAGCTCATCAGCGGCTATCTCTCGTACTACTGGCTCGCCGCGTTCTTCGCGTGGCTCACGTACGAACTCGTCCTGCGCATCCACCTGTCGGCGATGCGGCGCAAACTGACCGCGCTGCGCGAGGGGCCGCGCGTCCTCGCCTCGGTGGGGGTCTCGCCCGACTCGACGCGGCTGGTCGCCTTCGCGATCTCCGGCGGCCTCGCCGGACTCGCCGGGGTGCTCTTCGCCCACTTCCAGCTCGTGATCGACCTGGAGACCTTCAGCTTCACCCGCCTGGTCGCGCTGCTGCTCGCCGCGATCCTCGGCGGAAGCGGCTACTTCCTCGGCCCGGTGTTCGGCGTCGTCGCCATCCTGGTGATGGACGAGCTGTCGCTGGCCACCAGCCAGGCCCAGGACCTGGTCTACGGCGTGGGCATCCTGGTGCTCGTCGTGCTCACCCGCGGCGGCATCGCGGGCGGTCTGGACAACCTCGTGACGTGGCTGATCAGGCGCCGACGGCCGGACGAAGCGGCAGAACCCACCGGCGAGTTGGAGCCGCGGGAACCGGGCCTGGCCGTCGCCGAGACGGTGACCCAGGTGACCCACCGCCTCGCGGACTCGGTCAGGGCCGTGCACCGGGACGCACGGGTCGAGGTGCGCGGAGTGTCGGTCGCCTTCGGCGGCAACACCGCGGTCAACGACGTCTCGCTCTCCTTCGCGACCGGTGAGGTCATCGGACTCATCGGCCCCAACGGCGCGGGCAAGACCACCCTCCTGAACGCGATCACCGGGGACGTCCGGGCGACCGGCTCCGTGCGCCTCGGCGACGACGAGATCCTCGGCACGCCCGCGCAGAACCTCGTACGGGCGGGCATCGGCCGGACGTTCCAGAGCCCGAAGGTCATCCCCGAACTGACCCTGCTGGAGAACGTCATGCTCGCCGGGGACGGCATCGGCAAGGTCGGCTGGCTCCGCCAGTCGCTGCTGAGCCCGGCCGCCCGCAAGCAGGCGCTGGCCGGACGCGACCGGGCGATGACCCTGCTCACCGACCTCGCCCTCGCCGACCGCGCCAGGAGCCTGGCCGCGGACCAGCCGTACGGCGTGCTCCGCCTGGTCGAGATCGCCCGCAATCTGATGCTCGACCCGGCGTTCCTGCTGCTGGACGAACCCGGCGCGGGACTCACCGAGTTCGAACGCCAGGAGATCGCCGCGACCGTCCGCGCGCTCGGCGCCCGCGACCTCGGGGTGGTCCTGGTCGACCACAATCTTCCGCTGATCACCAGCGCCTGCGACCGCGTCTACGTCCTGGACCACGGCCAGGTCATCGCGGAGGGCCCGCCCGACGAGGTCTTCGCACAGCAAGAGGTCATCTCCGCCTACCTGGGGGTTCCCGGATGAGCACGCCGCTTCTCGACGTCACCGGCCTGACGGCCGGCTACGGCGACCACCAACCCGTACTCCACGACGTCTCCTTCACCCTCGCCGAGGGCGAACTGCTCGGCCTGGTCGGGATGAACGGCGCGGGCAAGACGACCCTGATGCGCGCCCTCAGCGGCGGCCTCAAGCCCCGGTCGGGGAAGGTCTCCTTCCAGGGCGAGCGGATGAACGGATTCTCGACGGCCGCCAGCGTCCGCAAGGGGATCGTGATCGTGCCGGAGGGGCACCGCGTCCTGCGCCCGCTCACGGTCGAGGAGAATCTGCAGATCTCCGCGATGCGGCTGAGCAGGCGCGCCGTGCGGCGCGCGATCGCCGAGAAGCAGGCCCTGGTCTACGAGTTGTTCCCGATCCTGGCGGAGCGCCGCACGCAGCTCGCGGGCCTGCTCTCGGGCGGGGAGCAGCAGATGCTCTCCCTGGCCCGCGCCGTCATCCAGCGGCCCAGACTGCTGCTCCTGGACGAGCCGTCGCTGGGGCTCGCCCCGGTCGTGATCGAGAAGATCTACGCGTCCCTGCGGGCCCTCCAGGCCGAGGGCATCTCGATGATGGTCGTCGAGCAGAACAGCGACCGCCTGGCCAGGGCCAGCGAACGGCTGATCGTCCTGCGCGACGGCCGGATCGCCGCCACCGGCACGCCGTCCTCCCTCCAGGGGGCCGAGCTCAACGCCGCCTACTTCGGCTGAGCGGCCGGGTCGCCCAGGTGTCCGGCCGCAGGGCCATGTGCGATACTTTACGTGGCTAAATAAATTGCCCCACGTCCTTCGCCCACGTCCTTCGCGCGACATCCCTTCGCCCGACCTTCCCCGCCCGAATCCCCGCCTGAATCCCACGGTCCGATCTCCATCGCCCGACTCCCGAGGAGTTACGCCCCATGCTCACCGTTGACTACGCGGCACGACGCTCGATCGTCGAGCCGGACAGGCTGCGCCGCTTCTTCGGCGCCCGCAGTATCGCGGTCGTGGGAGCATCGCCGAGCTCCAGTTGGGCGCGCAATCTCCTCAACGCCCTCGAACTCGGCGGCGGGGTGCGGGACGTGCGCTTCGTCCACCCCAAGTACGGCGAGGTGTTCGGCAAACCGACCGTCCCGACGCTGCGGGACCTCGAAAAGCCCGTCGACATGGCCTACATCATGGTCGGCCCGAGCCGGGTCGACGCCATCCTCGAGGACGCCGCCGCGGCGGGTATCAAGAACGCGGTCATCCTCGCCTCCGGATACGGGGAGTCCGGAGCCGACGGACGCGACCGGCAGCGGCGGCTGGCGCGGAGCGCGGTCGATCTCGACCTGACGCTCATGGGCCCGAACACCATCGGATTCATCAACGCGGTGGACGGGGTGGTGCCCTGGGCCGTCGCCACCGAGTCCGCACCCGTGGCCGGTCCGGTCGGCGCCGTCTTCGAGAGCGGTTCGATGGCGCGGGCGACGTATCAGTTCGCCCAGGCGCACGGCGTGGGCTCCACGCTGTGGGCGTCGGTGGGCAACTCGGCCGTACTGACCAGCCTGGACGTCCTCGACTACCTGATCGAGGACGAGAGCACCCGCGCCATCGCCCTGTTCCTGGAGACCGTGCGCGAGCCGGACCGGCTCTTCGAACTCGGCACGAAGGCGCTGCGGGCGGGCAAGCCGATCGTGGTCTACAAGGCCGGGCGGAGCGAGGAGGGCATGCGCTCCGCCATGGCGCACACCGGTGCCATGGCCACCGACGACGCCGTCGTGGACGCGGCGTTCCGGCAGGCGGGCATGGTCCGCGTCGAGAGCGTCGAGGAACTGGTCGCGACCGCCGGGGTGTTCGGCTACAGCCCGCGGCTCCCGGACGGCCGCCGCATGGGCGTCGTGACCTCGTCCGGCGGCGGCTGCAACATCATCGCCGACCTCGCCTCGGTCAACGGCCTGGCCCTGCCCGGCTGGCAGGAGGACACCGGCGCCAAACTGGCCGCGCACCTGCCGGAGTTCGCCTCGATCCTCAACCCCCTCGACACCACCGGCTTCGGCCACGCCCGCGCCAGACCCCGGCCGACGAAGGCCGAGGACGACCTCATGGAGATCGCGGTCGAGGACTCCGGGATCGACTTCATGTTCTCGATGATGACGCCGCTGCCGGACGAGCGCCCCGAGGACCCGACGTTCATCGAGAGCCGGATGAAGATCATCGGTGAGATCGTGGCCGCCTCGCCCGTACCGGTCTTCCTCTCGTCCAACACCTGCCTGGACATCTCGCCGTACGCCCTGTCGCTGCTCTCCGAGAACAAGCTGTTCCTGCTGCCCGGCGTCGACCTCGCGATCACCTCCCTCGGGCATGTGGCCCGGTGGGTCGAGCAGCGCGACGCGCTTCGGGTGACGGCGAGCGGGACCGGGGAAGTGCCGCCCGCCGCGGTCGGCGACGGGCCGACGGCCGGCACCTGGGCGGAGGACGAGGGGCGGGCCCTGCTGGAGGCGGCCGGTGTGCCGATCGTCCCGGCCGTGCTCGTCCACTCCGCGGCCGAGGCGGCGGGCGCGGCGGCCAAGGCCGGCGGCCCGGTGGCGATGAAGATCTGCTCGCGGGCCGTCGCGCACAAGTCCGACGTCGGCGGGGTCGTCCTCGGCGTCGAGGGCGCCGGGGCCGCGGCGACGGCGTACGACTCGATCACAGCGACGGTGGCGCGGAACGTCCCCGGCGCCGACCTGCGCGGTGTGCTCGTCTCGCCGATGCGGGAGCCGGGACAGGAACTCCTCGTCGGCGTCACGGTCGACTCGACCTTCGGACCGGTGCTCGCGGTGGGCCTCGGCGGCATCTGGGTGGAGGTCATGAAGGACACCAGCCTGCGAGTGCTGCCCGTCGACGCCCGCGAAGTGCGCCGGATGCTGGGGGAGTTGAAGGGCGCCGCCCTGCTGCGCGGCGCACGCGGCAGCACGGCCGCCGACCTCGACGCGCTGAGCGAGGCGATCGTGGCGATCAGCCGGGCCGCCCTGTCGGTCGGACCCAGCCTGGACACCCTGGAGGTCAACCCCCTGCGCGTCAACGGCAGTCGGGTCGAAGCGCTCGACGTACTCGTCACGGCCACGGTGGGGGAGGACGCATGACCGCGCCCGACATCGAGCGCGCGACCGCGCCTGAGGACGGATCCGGTGTCGAGCGTACGACCGCGCCTGAGGACGGAACCGGCGTCGACCGCGCGACCGCGCCTGTGGTCACCCCGGACACCGTGCCCCGGCCCGCGCCCGGCGCGCCCGAATTCCTCGCCGGAGCGCTCGACGGGATCAAGGTCCTCGACCTCACCCGCTTCCTCCAGGGCCCCTACGCGACCCGCATCCTCGCCGACCTCGGCGCGGAGGTCGTCAAGGTGGAGCGGCCGGGCGGCGAGTGGGACCGGCGGCTGCGCCAGGCCCCGGACGGATACGCCGGGTTCTTCACCGGCCTCAACCGCGGCAAGAAGTCGATCGCCGTCGACATCACCACCCCCGAGGGCCGCGACATCGTCAAGGCCCTCGCCCGCGAGTGCGACGTCGTCGTGGAGAACTTCCGGCTCGGCGTCATGGAGAAGCTGGGCCTGGGCTACGACACCCTGCGCCAGGAGAATCCGGGCATCGTCTACGCCGCCGCGTCCGGCTACGGCCCGCTGGGCCCGCGCGCCAAGGAGCCGATGTTCGACATGGTCGCGCAGGCCGTCTCCGGCCTCTCGGACTTCGTCCGCACCCCGGACGGGGCGCCCCGGCTCGCCAGCCGCGGGATGGCCGACTCGGCCGGTGCCGTCTTCCTCGCGATGGGCATCCTGACCGCGCTCCTGGCCAAGGAGCGCACCGGGCGGGGCCAGCGCGTGGACGGCTCGCTCGTCGGCTCCTGCCTGGCCATGCACACCGCCGAGGTCACCATCGCGCTGCACGGCGACGAGGTGAAGCGCACCCAGGGCCGTGTGACGTCGACCTCGGGC
Source organism: Streptomyces sp. NPDC088197 (assembly GCF_044741185.1). NCBI lineage: Bacteria > Bacillati > Actinomycetota > Actinomycetes > Kitasatosporales > Streptomycetaceae > Streptomyces > Streptomyces sp. NPDC088197. The sequence continues at coordinate 117,612 of NZ_JBIUSD010000011.1, read as the reverse complement.
GCGTTCCGCTGCGGGGACGACCGCTGGATCGTCATCGGCGCCACCGACCAGAAGGTGTGGCACGGGCTGACCGCGGCCCTTGGCCGGCCCGACCTGCGCGACGATCCGCGGTTCGAGAAGAGCAGGATCCGCGAGCGGCACCGCGACGTCCTGGAGCCGGTCCTGGAGGAGATCTTCCTGACCGCCGACCGGGACACCTGGGTCGAGCGGATGCGGGACAACGGCGTACCCGTGGCTCCCGTCAACACCTTCGTCGAGGCCGCCCGCGACCCCGACGTCCTCGCGAACGGCTTCGTCGTCGAGCAGCCGGACGCGACCTGGGGGACCGTCCGCACCGTGGGCAACCCGTTCCTGCTCAGCGCCACCCCCGCGCGGGTCGGCGACTGGACACCGGAGCTGGGCGCCGACACCCGCGACGTACTCGCGCGCCTCGGCGTCCCGCAGGACCGTATCGACGCGCTCGTCGCGGACGGCGTGGTCGAGCAGGCGCGGCCCGCGCACGCGCCGTCGGAATCACCCCGAGCAACGGAAGAGGTGGGCAAGGCGTGAAGTACGGAACCCCGGAGAGCATCGCCGCCGCGGCGCGACAGGTGCTGTACGAGGCCGACCCGGCGTCCGGCATCGCGTATCTGACGCTGAACCGGCCGGAGAAGCACAACGCCATGAGCGTGCCCATGCGCGACCGAATCATCGAGCTGATGGCGCTTGCCGGGGACGACCCGACGGTGCGGGTCATCGTGATCCGGGGCAACGGGAAGTCGTTCTGCAGCGGCAACGAGATCAACGAGCAGTGGGGCCAGAAGCGCCCGCACGAGCGGCGCCGCACCCTGACGGTCGGCTACCGGTACGGCGCGGACATGGCGTGGGGCCGACTGGGCTTCAGCCAGGCGATCTCCCGCTCGCCGAAGGTCACCGTCGCCCAACTGCACGGCTACTGCGCCGCGGCGGCCTACTTCATGATCGCGTGCAAGGCCGACGTGGTGACGGCCGCCGAGGACAGCAGGATCGGCGCGCTCGAAGCGCGCTTCCTGGGCCCGGCGGGCGCGGTCGCCAGCGTGCACATCAACCGCATCCTGGGCATGAAGGCCGCCCGCCGCACCGGCTTCACCGCGATGCCGATGAGCGGGACCGAGGCGCACCACCTCGGCCTCGTCGACACCGTCACCCCGGCCGCCGAACTCGCCGCGGCCACACGGACGATCGCGGCCGACCTCGCCGCCCGGCCCCCCGGCCACCTGCTGTACCTGAAGTCGCGGCTGCGCGCCGCCGAGGGCGCGATGGACACCAGCGTCCCCTCGATCACCGGGCTGTTGGTCTCGCACTTCCTCCAATCGGGCCCGGACGAGATGGACTTCTGGAAGACCGCGAGGGACGTCGGCGTCGGCGGCGCGCTCGACGCCGACAAGAAACGCAAAGGCGCGGCCGACCCCCGCCTGGGGGTGAAGGGATGAGCGCCGTCGACCTCCGCGTGGCCGACGGCCGCGCGTACATCGAGGTGGAGAGCTTCGCCCCGCTGACGGCCCATGACCCCGCCTTCGCCGCCGAGTTGGCCGCGGCCGTCGTCGAGGCGTCGGACGACGACCACGTCAAGGCGATCGTGCTGCGCACCACGGGGCCCGACTTCGCGCCGGAGGCGGCCACCGGATTCCCGTCCGCGGCCGAGGCGCCGACCACCTGGCACCGCGCCTTCGCCGCGTCGACCGCGGTCTACCAGGCGACCTGCTTCGCGAAGAAGGTCGTGATCGCCGAGGTGCGCGGGGCGTGCCACGGGGCGGGCACCGCGCTCCTGCTCTGTACCGACCTGGCCGTCGCGAGTGAGGACGCCGTGTTCGGCTCGCCCTTCCTCGACGTGCCCGAGGCGAATTTCGTCCTGGCCGCGCTGACGGTCCGGCTCAACCGCGCCAAGTCGTGGCTGCTCAGGGGGACCGTCCACGACGCGGCCACCGCCGGGCGGATCGGGCTGGTCAACCGGGTCGTCCCGGACGGCCGGCTCCGCGCGGAGGTCGTGTCGATGACCGCCGCCGTCATCGGCATGCCGCTGGACGGCATGACGATGTCGAAGATGCTCCAGCAGGCCGTCTACGACGCGCACGGCGTGGGCCGGGAGTTCGACCTGGCCGACCACTACGCGATCCACCGCGCGGCGGTCGGGTCCGGTCTCACGGAGGAGAGCGCATGAGCGAGGGCCGGGTCGAACTGGGCAAGGACCACGAGAACCACATCGCGACCGTCACCGTACGGCGTCCCGCGACGGGCAACCTCATGACCCGCGCCATGGCCGAGCAGTTCGCGGCCCACCTCGCGGACGTCGACCGGGACGACGACGTGAAGGCCGTCCTGATCCGCGGCGAGGGCGACGACCTGTGCGCGGGCTGGGACCCGGCCGACGCCTGGGACCAGTACGTGGAGGCGCCCGGCGGATCGGTGCGCAAGCACCCGAGCCAGCGGGCGCGGCTGATCGCGCTGGACGAGGCGTGGTGGGGGAGTACGGGCCTGTACAGCCGGCTGCTGCACTGCCGGAAGGTGACGGTCGTCGAGGCGCGTGGCCGCTGCTGGGACACCGGCCTCTACCTGGCGCTCTGCGCGGACCTGGTGGTCGCGGGCGAGGACGCGACCTTCGGTTCCCCCCGGTGGCACAACGTCGGGGTGGACGGCGACATGTCGCTGCTGTTCGCGACGGTCGGCCTCAAGCGGGCCAAGGAGTTGATGTACTGCAACGTGGCCTGGTCGGCGCGGACCGCGCTCGACTACGGTCTGGTCGACCGCGTCGCCGAGGACGCGCCACGGGGGGCGGCCGAACTCGCCGCCATGTGCGCGTCGATCATGCGGGACGGCATCGTCACCGAGAAGTACGCCGTCTTCGCCTCGCTGGAGAAGCTGGGCGTCGGGCTCTCGTTCGCCGCGACCACCGTCGTCGGCGCCTCGCTGAGCAACATCCACTTCCAGCCGGGCGAGTTCAACTTCCTGCGGGAGGTGCGTCGCGAGGGCGCCGAGGCGGCCCTGGCGCGCTCACGCGAGGAGGTCGAGATCCGCTGACCGCCACCTACGGCCGGTGCCCGCCGGCCGCCGCGGGCCGGGGGACGTCAGGGGCGGCGCGGCAGCTCGGGGTCGCAGAGCCGCTCCAGGGCGGGCAGCGCGGTGAGCAGGCTCTCCAGCTCCGTGTCGTCCAGCCGTCCCAGGTGCTCCTCCAGCCAGACCTCGCGGCTCTTGAGCACCTGCTCCCGCTCGTCGGCGCCGCTGGGCGTCAGCTCGATCAGCGCCGCCCTGCGGTCGGCGGGGTCGGCGGTACGGGAGACGTAGCCGAGTTCGATGAGGCGGTTGAGCGACCTGGTCACCGACGGCGGGGAGACCCTTTCCGACGCCGCCAGCTCGCCCGCGGAGACGGGCTGGTTGCGGCCGATGTTGAAGAGCAGCGAAATGAGGGCATAGCTCAGACCGTCGTCATTCTGCTGCCGCAATACCCGTCCGAGGCGACCGAGCGTCATCCGCAGGCGCGTCAGATCCTCGCGCCGGATGGCGTGCTCGTGCTTGACGCGGTCGACAGAGCCGTTAGTGGTCGTGGTCATCCTTACCCCGAATCTGGGCGTTCGCCTCATCAACTTCGCGCTGCTAAGTATGCGCCCGGCGGGCTTCCCGACGCCACGTGCCCACGCCGTAGATCTGTCAGGGCCATGTCCAGAAACCCCGTTTCATCGGGGGTTTGCGTACATCTGCGCTGATTCGCCGAACACCCTTGCGGGTGTCGGATTCAGCCATTAGTTTACATGGTTAGATAAATTGTGGCGACCGTCACACGGAGATCCCGTATCCCTGAGGAGGGAAAATGAAGGACTTCAGGCCGGAGCTGACATACACCAGCTTCGAGGCGCACATGCACAAGGCCAGAACACCTCTGCAGCTCAAGCATCTCGAGACGGTTGTCCACCACTCGAAGGGCGAGGTGCTGGCCGACCTCGACATGGTCCTGCCGACGCTCTCGGACGACCCGCAGTACCACGAGTACGGCGTCCTGGGGGACGTCAAGGGGGACACCGGCCCGAAGGGCATCGAGCAGGTTCGAGCCAACTACACCGAGATGGTGAACAACGGCTCGTACGTCATCGAGTCGAAGAAGACCCGTGTGGTGGTCGGCGACTACGACATCGTCACCGAGGGCACCTTCCGGCAGATCCTGACCGCCGCGGTCGCCCGCAAGATGGGCTTCGTGGACGACACCTCGCCCGCGAGCCCCTTCTACGTGCTGTCGGCCAGGACCGTCGTCTTCTGGGAGTTCGACGAGAACGACAAGGCCAAGGGCGAGGACCGCTACGTCCTGGACCACCACATCGTCCCGCTGGCCGAGGAGGACCTGCCGGACGACTACCCCGACAAGTTCCGCACCGCGCCGAAGGCCGAGGTCTGAGCACATGACGACACACACCGAGGGCCGGTCGCTGGAGCAGCGGATCGACGAGCTGGAGGGCCGTGCGGAGTTCGCCGACATCGTCGCGGGCTACTGCGAGGGCACCGACCGCCGCGACATCGACCGCTTCATGAGCATCTGGCACGACGACGCCGAGTACCTGATCCCCGGCGGGCGCGGCGACTTCCACGGCACGGACGAGATCCGCCGCTCGCAGGAGGTCATCGGGAAGGTGTGGAAGGAGACCTATCACTGGACCACCAACCACACGGCCCGCTTCGAGACCCCCGACCGCGCGACCGGCCGCAGCGACGCCATCGCCGTCTGCGTCCACCCGGACGGCAGGATCAGTTGGGTGAGCTGCACCTACCACGACGTCTACGAGCGCCGCGCGGGCGCCTGGAAGCTCGCCCGGCGCCTGGTCGAGCGCTACTTCGTGAGCGCGCCGCAGGACGTCGAACTGCTTCCGCCCTTCTGACCGCAGGACCGCCGACACGGGCCCCATCGTCAAGGAGACGAGATGAGTGCTGGACGAGTGCTGGTGGCCGGGGCCAGCGGGCTCATAGGGGCCGCGGCGATCACCGCCTTCGCCGCCGAGGGGTGGGACGTGGTCGCCCTCTCGCGACGCCCGCCCGAGGCGGACGGATCCGTACGGTGCCGGCACGTGCCGGTGGACCTCACGGACGGGTCCGCGACCCGCGAGGCCGTCGCCGCGCTGGCACCCCGGCCGACCCACCTGGTCTACGCGGCGGCGTACGAAAAACCGGACCTGGTCGCCGGGTGGTCCGACCCGCGGCAGATGGCGACCAACGGGGCGATGCTCGGCAACGTCCTCGGGCCGCTGGCCGAGGGGGGCGCGCTGCGGCACGCCACCGTCATGCAGGGGACGAAGGCGTACGGCGCCCACCTGCACCCGATCCCGGTCCCGGCGCGGGAGCGGGCGCCGCGCGATGACCACGAGAACTTCTACTGGCGCCAGGAGGACCTGCTCAGGGAGCTGGCCGACCGCCACGCGTTCGACTGGACCATTCTGCGGCCGGTCCAGGTCGTGGGACCGGCGTACGGCGTCTCCTACTGCACACCGCCGGTGATCGGCGCCTTCGCCGCGCTCAGTGCCGCGACGGGCATCCCGTTCGGCTTCCCCGGCGGCACCGTCCACCCGGTCCGCCAGGTGGTGGACGCGCGGCTGGTCGCGGGCGCCCTGGTGTGGGCGGCGACCTCGCCCGCGGCTCGGGGCGAGCACTTCAACCTGACGAACGGCGAGGTGTTCTCCTGGCAGGAGCTCTGGCCGTCCCTGGCCGACGCGATGGGCGTGCCGTGCGCGCCGCCCCGTCCGATGAGTCTGACCGAGGAGCTGCCCCGGCTGGCCGGGGTCTGGCAGGACATCGTGACCAAGCACGGGCTCCGCCCGCTCTCCCTGCTCGACGTCCTCGGCCGGTCGCATCAGTACGCCGACTACACCTTCGGATACGGCCTGACGACGATGCCGCCGCCCGCGCTCGTCAGCACGGTCAAGGTCAAACAGGCCGGCTACACCCGGGTCCACGACACCGAGGCGACCTTCCGCGACGCGCTGCGGACGCTGGTCGAGCGCCGCGTGCTGCCCGACCTGACGGGAGCCGCCGGGTGAACGCGCCGCCCGCGGCGCGCGAGCCCCGGCTGGTCCTGGCCTGGGGCACCGTGCGCGACGCGTCGTTCCCCGACCGCGTCGCCGCGGCCCGCCGGGCCGGGTACGAGGGGATCGGGCTCGCGATCCCGTACTACCGGGACCTGCTCGCGCGGGGATGGAAGGACCGCGACCTCGCCGCGGTGCTCGCCGAGTGGGACGTGCGGATCAACGAGGTCGAGGTGCTGTTCGGCTTCCACGGCGCGCCGCGCCGACCGGCGGGTGTCGCCGGCCGTCCTGGTCTGGTCTACGCCGACCCGGAGCTGGAGAGGACCGCCTTCCACCTGGCCGACACCTTCGGGGTGCCCTTCGCGCAGACCGTCGGCACCTTCGACGCCCGGCCGGTCGCGGACGCCCGGCCGGTCGGACCTGAAGTGGTGGACGCCTTCGGGGAGTTGTGCGACCGGGCGGCGGCGCACGGGCTGAGGGTGGCGCTGGAATTCGTGCCCTACAGCAGCATCCCCGACCTGGCGTCCGGGCTGGCCGTCGTGGCCGGGGCGGACCGTGGCAACGGCGGTCTGTGCGTGGACAGTTGGCACTTCTTCCGCGGTGACCCGGACCTGGGGCTGCTGCGTACGGCGCCGCCGGAGCGCGTGTTCATGGTGCAGTTCAACGACGGCCCGGTGCCGCCGGTCGACCCCGACCGCATGGTCGACGCCGTCCACCACCGGGTCCTGCCCGGCGAGGGCGACTTCGACCTGCGCGCGTTCGTGGCGGCCCTCGACCGGCCGGGCGTCGAGGCGCCGTTCTCGGTCGAGGTCTACTGCGACGCGCTGCGGTCGCGGCCGACGTCCGAGGTGGCGCGGCGGGCGGCGGACGCCACGCGCGCGGTCGTCGCGTCCGCGCCGCGAACCCTCTGAAACGACCCGTGGTGTGACCGTTGACACGTATTGCTTCGCCTGGTTAAGTACACATGGCTAAGTAATGGTGGGGATGAGGAGCAGATGAACCCTTACCGTGTCGCCGTCGTCGGTTCGGGACCGGCGGGCGTCTACGCGACCGACGCTCTCGTGCGCGGTGCGCTCGATGTGTCGGTCGACGTCTACGACCGGCTGCCCACGCCGTACGGCCTGGTGCGGTACGGCGTCGCGCCCGACCACCCGAGGATCAAGTCCATCGTGGTCGCCCTGCGGAAGGTGCTCGAACGCGACGGGGTCCGCTTTCTCGGTGACGTCCACGTCGGCCGCGACGTGACGACGCGGGAACTCGCGGAGCTGTACGACGCGGTGGTGTTCGCGACCGGCGCCTCCGTCGGCCGCAGGCTCGCCGTACCGGGGGAGGAGCTGGCCGGGGTCTGCTCGGCCACCGACTTCGTCGCCTGGTACAGCGGCCATCCCGACCACGCCCGCGCGGGGGAGTCCTTCCCGCTGGAGGCGGAGTCGGTGGCCGTCGTCGGCGCGGGCAATGTGGCGCTCGACGTGGCGCGCCTGCTGGTGAAGTCGGCGGCGGACCTGGCGCGGACCGACATGCCGCCGCACGTCCTGGACCGGCTCGCGCGCAGCCGTGTCCGCGACGTCCACCTCGTCTGCCGCCGCGGGCCGGAGCACGCGAAGTTCACCGCGAAGGAACTGCGTGAACTGCTCGAACTCTACGATGTCGCGACCGAGTTGGACGCCGGGCTGCTGCCCGCCGGGTCGCAGGACCCGCTGACCGCGGCCAACCTCAAGGTCTTCGCCGACCTCGCCTCCCGTGAGGTGCCCGCCGTCCGGCGCACCCTGCGCTTCCACTTCTGGTCCCGCCCCGTGGAGCTGTTGGGCGAGGGCGGCGCCGTCACCGCCGTGCGCCTGGAAAGGACGCGGGAGGCCGACGGCGCGGTCGTGGCGACCGGCGAGGTCACCGATCTCACGGCCGGCATGGTCGTCCGGTCGGTCGGCTACCACAGCACACCGGTCGGCGCCCTGCCGTTCGACGAGGACCTGGGCCGCGTCCCGCACGACGCGGGCCGGGTGCTGGGCCCCGACGGCCGGGCGCTCGACGGTCACTACGTCGCCGGGTGGGCCAAACGCGGGCCGTCCGGAGTCGTCGGCACGAACCGGGCCTGCGCCGCCGACACGGTGGCCGGTGTCGTCGCGGACCTGGCGGCCCGGCCGCCCCGCGGCGCCGGGCCCGACGAGGTCGACCGGGTGCTCGCCGAGCGCGGCGTCAGGCCCGTCACGTACGACGGCTGGCTGTCGATCGACGCGGAGGAGGAGAGCCGCGGCCGGAACCTCGGCCGGGCGCGTACCAAGATCCCCGACTGGGAGACCCTGCGGCACGTCGCCGCGGCGGACGCCGACCGGCCGGACCGGGGCGCCGCCTGACGCGCGGGCGCCCACGACCGCCCGAACCCCGGGCGCATCGCAGGCCGTTCACCACCGCCCGAACCCCGCCCCCACCGGGAGCCGTTCATCACCGCCCGAACCGGCGGGCGTTCACCACTGTCCCTCTCAACCAGGAAGTCGGCATTCCCATGGCCTACGTCATCCACGGCGCCTGCATCGACGTGCTCGACCGGAGCTGCGTCGAGGTCTGCCCGGTCGACTGCATCTACGAGGGCTCGCGCAAGGCGTACATCCACCCCGACGAGTGCGTGGACTGCGGTGCCTGCGAGCCGGTCTGTCCCGTCACGGCCATCAAGTACCGCGACGAAGTACCCGAGGGCCAGGCCGACTTCGTGGAGGACAACGCCCGCTTCTTCCTCGAACCCCTTCCGGGGCGCGACGAGCCGCTGGGCCACCCCGGCGGCTCGGCCGACCTCGGACCCACCGGTGTCGACACCGCTCTGGTGTCCCACCGCCCGGCGTCGTCGGGCGGCGCCTGACCCCATCCACCTCGGAGGCCCAACCCGCCATGGAGAGCCTGAAGGAAGCACGCGACCAAGACCCGTATCCCTTCTTCGCCGACCGACTCGCCCGCGGTCCCGTCCACTGGGACGAGGGCATGAACGCCTGGATCGTCGTCGGCTACGAGGAGTGCCGGTACATCCAGCTCAACGAGGATCTCTTCGCCCACCCGTACTACGAACTCAAGGGTGCGGCGGACGTCTACGGGGGACCCAAGGGAGTGCTGCTCCTCCAGGGCGAGCAGCACCACCGCGTCCACAACTTCCTCCTCCAGCACTTCACGCCGACGACGGTCCGCACGTACCGCACCGCCTTCATCGCGGAGCTGGTGAGCGCCCGGCTCGACGCGATCGAGGGGCGCACCCATGTCGACCTCGCCGCCGAGTTCGCCTCGGTGGTGCCCAGCGACGTCATCGCCGCGCTGCTCGGACTCGACTGGCGCGACGAGGAGTTGATGGCCAAGTGCCGTCGCTGGAACTCCACGATGTTCCGCTGGACCGAGACCTTCGGCGAGGACGAGGAGGCGTACGCGGAGGCGGCCGCCGCGGCCTCCGCCCTCAACGAGGTGCTGCTCCCGGTCATCAGGGCGCGCCGGGACGAGCCGCGCGACGACCTGATCTCGGTGCTGTGGGAGCAGGGGCAGGGCGTGCTGGAACAGTGGGGCGAGGAGGAGATCCTGGCGCAGGCGCGGGTGCTGTTCTTCGCCGGTACCGACACCACCGCGCACTTCCTGAAGAACGCCATCCACACGCTGCTGAACCACCCCGAGTTGCAGGACCGCATCCGCGGGGACGAGCGCCAGATCGTGGCCTTCGGCGAGGAGGTGCTGCGCTACCTGGCGCCCGTGCAGTTCCGGGTGCGCGTGGCGACCCGTGACGTGGAGGTGGCGGGACGGCTGATCGCCAAGGGCGACCGGGTGCACCCGGTCAACGGGGCCGCGAACCGGGACCCCCGGCAGTTCCACCACCCCGAGACCGTCGACCTGGACCGCGGCAATCTCAAGACGCACGTCGCGTTCAACGTCGGCCCGCGCTACTGCGTCGGCGCCGCCCTCTCGCGCGGCGAGGAGGTCGAGGTGATCTCGCAGTTGCTCGACCGCTACGGGACGCTGCGCTGGGACCGTGACGCGGAACCGGCGCGCTACCGCGGCTACATGCCGCGCTCGTTCAGCCCGCTCAACGCCGTGGTGGCCCCGGCCAAAGAGGCCGCCCCGGCTCCGGCCACCGCCACCGTCAGCGCGGACGCGGACGCCTGCGTGGGCGCGGGGAACTGCGTCCTGGTGGCGCCCTCGGTCTTCGGCCTGGACGACGACGGGGCCGTGGCCGTGCTGCGGGAGCGGATCGGCGCCGCCGACCGCCCCGCGGCGGACGCGGCGGCGGCCGGGTGTCCGGCGGCGGCGATCATCGTGGAGGACTGACGACGCGGACAGCGAAAAGGTGGCCGGGCCCCGAGGGCCCGGCCACCGTCGTACGCGGCTGACGTACGGTCAGATCGCGGCCACGCGGCCCGATCGCGCGGACGCCTCGGCGAAGTCCACGACGGTCGTGTCCCGGACCGAGCCGAGACGGTCCCGCCGGGCGATGATGTCGTCCAGCCGCAGCGCCGTGCTCCCGGTGATCTCGTCGGCGGGCGTCCACTCCCGCATGCGGGACACCGTCGGGCCGTGGACGACGAAGACCTGGCCGGTGATCCCCCGGGAGTGCGCGCAGCCGAGGAAGGCCGTGAGCGCGGCGACGCTCTCGGGGTCCCACTCGTCGGCCGCGCCCTCGGCGGGCGCCATGCCCTCGACGACGCCTTCGGTCATGCCGGTCCGGGCGCGCGGGCAGATGGAGTTGGCGCGTACGCCGTAGCGTGCCAGCTCGCGCGCCGCGACCTGGGTGAGGGCGACGATGCCCGCCTTGGCGGCCGAGTAGTTGACCTGCCCGAAATTGCCGTAGAGCCCGGCCTCCGAGGACGTGGTCACCACGGCGGCGTCGACCGGCTCGCCGGACGCCTGGTGCAGCGCCTTCCAGTGGGCGGCGGCGAAGTGCAGGGGACCGGCGTGGCCCTTGAGGTGGACGGCCATCACCGCGTCCCACTCGGCCTCGGAGATGTTGACGATGGTGCGGTCCCGGATGATGCCCGCGTTGCAGACGAGGAAGTCGAGCTTTCCCCGGACGCCGGCCGCCTGGGCGATCAGCCGCTCCGCGCCGTCCCAGGTGGAGATGTCGTCCCCGTTGGCCTCGGCGCTGCCCCCGGCCGCGCGGATCTCCTCGACGGCCTCGTCGGCGGCCGGCCGGCCCTCCGGCGTACGGCCCACGTCGTTGACCACCACATGCGCGCCCGCCCGTGCGAGCGCCCGCGCCTCGGCGCGCCCGATGCCCTGGCCGGCCCCCGTGACGACGGCGACCTTCCCCTTCAGCTCGTCCATTTCTCGCCCTTCTCCTCCGTGCTCGTGCGGCTCGGTCCGCGAGATGTGCCCCCGGGTGATCAGCGTGAACAGCGTGATCAGGAGGCACTGAAACACATTTGCTTAGCCAGGTAAAGAGATTGACGCGATCCATTGCGCTCGGTTTAAGACGATGTTACACATGGCTAACCACTTCCCGTGAACGGCCTCCGCTTCGCCGTCCGCACAGTTCGCGACGAGAGGAAAGAGCATGGCCGCTGCTCCCGCGCCGACGACGAGGACCGACCGCGAGGCGTACTACCGCGAGCACGGATACTGGACCTCCGAGCGTCTCGGATGGTGGGTGTTCGACGTCGCCGAGCGCACCCCGGACCGCGAATTCCTGGTGATCGGCGACCTTCGGCTGACGTACGGCGAATTCGCCGCGTGGGCCGACGTGCTCGCCGCGCACTTGGTCGAGGCGGGAGTCGTACGCGGCGACCGCGTCATGATCCAGCTGCCGAATCTGGCGGAGGCGCTGCTGGGCCAGGTCGCCGCCTTCCGGATCGGCGCGGTCAACGTCCCGGTCGTGCCGATCTACCGCGAACACGAGATGGCGCACATCGTCAACGACTGCAAGCCGCGCGCGGTGATCTCGATCGCGGAGAACCGCGGCAGGCGCCCCGCCGAGGAGCTGGACGGCATCCTGGAAGGCGCCACCTGGGGGCCGGTCGCCCGCTTCTGCGTGGACCTGGAGGAGCCGCGGCCCGGCTGGCGCGCCTTCCCCGGCCGGGACGACCGGCGGCCCGCCGTCTCGCTCCCCGACCCGCTCGAACCCGACCGGTGCTGCCTGATGCTCTACACCTCGGGGACGACCTCCGCGCCCAAGGGCGTCGAGCTGACGGGCCAGGGATTCGTGTCCAACGCGCGCAGCATCCGGCACACCATGTCGCTGAGCGCCAAGGACGTCTTCTTCTGCGCCTCGCCCCTGTCCCACCTGGCCGGTTTCAACGCCGGGGTCGTCTGGCCCGCGTCCATGGGCGCCAAGATCGTCGTGATGCCGGTCTGGAACGGCGCGGAGGCGGCCCGGATCATCGAACGCGAACGGTGCACCTTCACCACCGCAGCCTCGGTGTTCCTCCACGACCTGGTCGCGGCCCACCGCGAGGGCATCGGCGCCGGCCACCCGATCTCGGTGTTCATGTCCGGCGGCGCGGCGACCGTACCCGACCTGATCCGGGAGGCGGGCGAGGTCGGGATCACCGCGCTGCGCGGCTACGGCATGACGGAGACCGGCGGGGGAGTCTCCTGGGTCGCCCCCACCGAACCGCTCGACATCAGGGCCGAGTACGACGGCGCCGTCGTCCCCGGCAGCGAGATCCAGGCTGTCGACGCCGAGCGCCGGCCGCTCCCGCCCGGCGCGGAGGGCGAACTGCGGATCAGGGGTCCGCAGGCCCTCATCGGCTACACCGACCCGGCCCTCACCCGCGAACAGCTCGACGAGGAGGGCTGGTTCTACACCGGCGACCTCGGCCGGGTCGACGCGCGCGGTCTGGTCCGCATCACCGGCCGTACCAAGGACATCATCAACCGCGCGGGCGAGAAGTTCTCCGCCCGCGACATCGAGGAACTCATCCAGCGGCACCCGGCCGTCGACATGGCGGCCGTGGTCGGACTGCCCGACCCGCGGCTCGGCGAGGTCGTCGGCGCCTTCGTCACCCTGGCCTCGGGCCAGAAGTGGCCGGGCGACGCCGAGATGACGGCGTACCTGGACCGGGCCAAGCTCGCCAAGCAGAAGATCCCCACCTCGTGGCAGGTGCTCCCCGAGCTGCCGAGAACCGCCTCGGGCAAGATCCAGAAACACGAACTGCGCCACACGAACTCCACGACGAACAGGAGGAGTTGAGCCGTGACCCGCCCCGACCGCACCCCGGTCATCGCCGCCGTCGGACTGTCCGACGGTCCCAAGGCGCCCCATCTCGACGCGCTCGGCCACCAGGCCCAGGCGATGCAACGCGCGCTGGCCGACTCCGGCCTGCGCAAGGACGACATCGACGGCTTCGGCTGCGCCGAGGCGTGGATCCCCGGCGTCCCCGGCGTCGACCTCCCCGAGACCGCGGAGTACCTGGGCCTCGACCCGCGGTGGATCGAGGGCACGTACACCGGCGGATCGGCCTACGAGTTCCAGATCCAGCACGCCGAGGCCGCGATCCGGTCCGGCATGGCGGACACCATCCTCCTCACCTACGGCAGCGACCTGCTGACCCGGATGGGACGGAGCCTCGGCACGGCGTACGGCCGCAGGCCCGTCGGCGGCGCGGCGTACGAGGAGCCGTACGGCAAGACGACGGTCGCCGCGTACGCGATGGCCGCCCGGCGCCATATGTACGAGTACGGCACCACGCCGGAACAGCTCGCCAGCGTCGCCGTCGCGGTCCGCGAACACGCGGCCCACAATCCGCAGGCCATATACCGCAAGCCGCTGACCGTGGACGACGTCCTCGGCTCCCGGATGATCGCCGACCCGCTGCACCTGTTCGACTGCTGCGCGATCACCGACGGCGGCGGCGCCGTCATCGTCACCACCGAGGAGCGCGCCCGCGACCTCAGGCAGCCGTACGTCTCGATCCTGGGCACGGCCGCCCGCCAGAACCACTGGAACATCTCGCAGGCGCCGGACGTGACCACCACGGCGGGAGCCCGCTCCGGCCCCGACGCCTTCGCGCGCGCCGGACTGACCCCGGCCGACGTGGACATGGCCATGCTCTACGACAGCTTCACCATCACGGTCATCCTGCTGCTGGAGAGCCTGGGCTTCTGCGAGCCGGGCGAGGGCGGCCCCTTCGCCGAGGAGGGCAACCTCCGGCTCGGCGGGAAGCTGCCCGTCAACACCGACGGCGGCGGCCTGTCCGCCTGCCATCCGGGATTGCGCGGGATCTTCCTGCTGATCGAGGCGGTCAGACAACTGCGCGGCCAGGCCGGTGAGGTGCAGGTGCCGGACTGCGAGGTGGCGCTCGCGGCCGGCTCCGGCGGCTGGTTCTCCACGATCGGCGTCACCATCCTCGGGAAAGGCAGATGAGGCAGATGGCAACCGAGAACATCCGCGGCCCACAGGGGACCCTCGACGTCATCGACGTGGCCGACACCTGGGCGAAGCCGGTCCCCGAACTCGACCCGGTCAGCGCCGCCTACTTCCGCGCCGCACAGGAAGGCACGCTGCTGATCCAGCGCTGCCCGTCCTGCCACGCCACGCAGCACTACCCGCGGCTGATCTGCCGCGTCTGTGCGGCGACGCCCGAGTGGGAGGCGGCGAGCGGGCGGGGCACCGTCTACACCTACACCGTCGTCCGGCAGGCGGGCATGCCCGGATTCGACGAGGACGCGCCGTACGTGATCGCGCTGGTCGACCTCGACGAGGGGCCGCGCATGATGGGCAACATCACCGACTGCCCCGTGGACGAGGTCCGCGTCGGCCAGCGCGTCCAGGCGTATCAGTTGCGGATCGCCGACGGGATCGGCCTGCCCCAGTGGCGGCCCGAGGCCACCTCCGGCTGAGACCGCGCCACGCGACCGAGGCCACCTCCGGCTGAGACCGCGCCACGCGACCGAGGCCGGGTCCGGCCGAGGCCGCCCCCGACCGAGAGCACCTCCGGCTGAGCCCGCTCGCGGCTGAGCCCGCCCACCCTCCCCGTGACGCGCGTACGCGCCGTCGCCGGCGATCCATCATTTCACTTCGTTAAGGAGCCTGTTGTGCACAGATCCCTCTTCGGCGTCGGCGTCCTGGCGCTCGCCGCCACGATGTCGCTCGCCGCCTGCGGCTCCAACGGCGGGGGCAGCACCTCCGGCGGTGGCGGCGGCAAGACCCTGGTCATCGGCTTCGCCGCCCCGCTCACCAGCGGCAACGCGGCAGTGGCCGAGCAGATGGTCAACACGGCCAAACTGGCCGTGAAGACGATCAACGCGGACGGCGGCGCGGGCGGCCGGAAGCTCTCCCTCAAGGTCTACGACGACAAGCTCACCGCCGACGAGTCGGCCAAGGTCGCCCAGCGGGCCATCACGGTCGACAAGGCCGGGGTCATGATGGGCGGCTACACCAGCATCGAGGGACTGGCGATCCGCAAGATCGTCGAGCCGCGCAAGATCGTCTTCATCAACTCCTCGACGATCTCACCCGCCCTGATGGACGGCGCGAAGTACACCTTCCGCACCACCGTCGACCAGAGCGACTACCCGGTCCAGATGATCGACCTGCTCAAGTCGCTCGGCTACAAGCACCCGGTGGTGACCGCGGACGACGGCCCGACCGGATCGACGCTGTGGAAGCCGATCGTCGACCAGGCGAAGCAGGCGGGCATGGACCCGGGCGACACCGTGCACTACACGCTGGGCGCGACCGACCTGACCTCGGCCGTGACCAAGCTGAAGGGCGAGCACCCGGACGCCGTCGTCCACATCGGCTCCGCGGCGGCCGACGCGGGACTCATGCTCAAGACGATGGCGGAGGCCGGGGTCAACGTGCCCGTCGTCGGCTTCGGCTCGCTCATCGCGCCGGACGCCCTGAAGATCGGCGGCGACGCGTACACCAAGCTCCCGGCGATCTACACGCTCGCCAACCAGCAGCCGTCCAAGCCGGAGTACCAGGACTTCGTCAAGGCGTACGCCACCGAGTACGGCGGCAGCGCGGACGCGCTCGCGCTGGGCCTGGCGGAGCAGGCGGGCGCCACCTGGGACGCCTTCACCGTCCTGAAGAAGGGGCTCGACGCCACCAACGGCGACACCGACGGGGACAAGCTCGCCAAGGCGATCGACGCGATCACGCCCTTCGCGGGCGCCGCGGGCAAGGACGGCTCGCTGATCAACTTCGGTGACGGGCGCGACGGATTCAGCAAGTCGCTCGTGGCCTTCCAGTTCGTCGGCGGCAAGCCCAAGGAACTGGCGAAGCAGCCCTCGTGACCCGGCGCGACCCGGTCGACGCGCCGGGCCCCACACCCCGGGGCCCGGCGCTCGACGCCCAGGACGTCCGGCGGATCACCGCCCTGCTCACCGCGTACTGCGACAGCGTGGACACCGGTGACTTCGCGCGCTTCGCCCGCCTCTTCCGCGACGGCACCTGGCTGGGAATGCCCGGCGCCGACGTCGAGGACTGGATGCGGGAGAACGTCCTCACCTACGACGGCGCCACGCACACCCGGCACCGCGTGCACGACATCAGCCTGGCACCCGGCGGTTCGCGGGACGAGGCGTACGGGACCTGCGGCATCGAGGTCACCCAGCGGTTCCCCGGTGAGCGGGCCCTGCTCGTCACCCGCAACACCTACGCCGACCGGTTCCGCCGCGTGGACGGCCGGTGGCGGTTCGACTCCCGGACGATCACGCGGCGGCAGCCCGGCGACGACTCCCGGCACCGGCGCCGGGGGAGCGGCCGGGACGACAACCAGAAGGGACGAGGCACGTGCGGATCTTCGACGGCCTGACGGATCTGGCCGACTCCGAAGGCGAGGACCTGGGGGCCAGCGACTGGATCGCGGTCGACCAGAAGCGCATCGACGCCTTCGCCGACGTGACCGGGGACCACCAGTGGATCCACGTCGACCCGGACCGCGCGGCCTCCGGCCCCTTCGGGCGGACGGTCGCCCACGGCTACCTGACCCTGTCGCTGCTCGCCGAACTCACCACCCGGCTCTACCGCGTCGACAACGTCTCCTTCGCGGTCAACTACGGCCTGGACCGCGTCCGGTTCGTCACGCCCGTGCTCGAAGGCTCCCGCATCCGCGCCACGGCGCGGCTCGCGGAGGCCGCACGCCTGGACGCGGCCGTCCAGGTGAGGCTGGAGAGCACCATCGAGATCGAAGGGTCACGGCGCCCGGCCGCGGTCGTCACCTCACTCGCCCGCTACATCGCCTGAGCCGGGCAGCGTGCGAGGCGCGGCGGACCGGGACAGGACATCGCGATGGACCTGCCCGTCGCGCCGCACCGCCTGTGCCCGTTCCACGACCGGCGGCGGGAACTGCCGGGCGGCCGGTGATCCGGGGGCGCTCTCTGCGGAGCGCCCCCGGATCACCGCGGCTGTACGGCTGTACGGCTTCGGCTACGGCCTACGGCTCGACCGTCTCGATCGCCTGCGCCGGGCAGCCCACTTCGGCCTCGCGGACGTCGTCCCACGTCGCCTCGGGCGGCTCGTCGGCCAGCAGCCGCACGATGCCGTCCTCGTCGCGCTGGTCGAAGACGCCGGGCGCGGTCAGGACGCACATGCCGGAGCCGCAGCACTTGTCGGTGTCGACGTGGACACGCATGAGGCGTTCCTTTCGTTGCGGAGCGGCGGGGTTCACCAGGCGAGCGGGAGCGCGTGCAGCCCGTAGACGGCCATCTCGTGGCGGAAGCGCAGCTCTTCGAAGGGGACGGCCAGGCGCAGGCCGGGGAACCTCTGGAGTACGGCGGGCAGCGCGACGCGCAGTTCGAGGCGGGCGAGCGGCTGGCCGAGGCACTGGTGGACGCCGAAGCCGAAGGCCAGGTGGCGGCGGGCGCCGGGGCGGCCGAGGTCGAGCAGGCCGCCCTCGGGGAAGGCGTCCTCGTCCCGGTTGGCTGCGCCGATCATGCACAGGACGCCCTCGCCCGCCCGTATCCGCGTGCCGCTGACCTCCACGTCCTCGACGGCGACCCGGCCGATCCCGTTGTGGACCACCGTCATGTAGCGCAGCAGCTCCTCGACGGCGGTGTCGAGGGCGGAGCCGTCGCCGTCCTCGTCGAGCCGGGCCGCCTCGTGCAGCCGCGCGGCCTGGGCGGGCTCGCGCAGCAGGGCGAGGACCGACAGGGAGGTCATGTTGGCGGTGGTCTCGTGCCCGGCCACCAGCAGCAGCCGGCCCATCGACGCGATCTCGTCGTCGTCCAGGACGTCCTGCTCGGCGAGGCGGCTGATGATGCTGTCGTCCGGCGCGGCCCGCTTGGCGCGCGCCAACCCGGCGAGATAGGAGCCCAGTTCGTCCTGCGCCGCGGCGACCTCCCGCGGCGGCGCGTCGGTGCGCAGCATCGTGCTGCTGCACTGCTGGAAGAAGGCGTGGTCGGCGTAAGGGACGCCCAGCAGCAGGCAGATGACCATGGAGGGCAGCGGCAGCGCGAAGTCGGCGACCAGGTCCGCGGTGCGGTCGGCGCGGGCGGCCATCCGGTCCAGCAGGTCGTCGGTGACCTGGCGTACGGCCGGTCGCATCTCGGCGACCTTGCGGATCATGAAGTCGGCGGTGAGCATGCGGCGCAGCCGGGCGTGGTCCGGGTCGTCCATCCGGATGAAGGTCGGCCGGTCGGTGGCGAGCGTCCGCAGGCCGGCCGAGAGGAACGGGAAGCCGGGCCGCCTCGCGTCCGAGCTGAAGCTCCGGTCCCGCAGCACGGAGCGGATGTCCGCGTGCCGGGTCACCATCCAGCACGACGTGCCGTCCCACAGCCGGACGCGGCTCAACCCCTCCTCGCCTCGGGCCTGTTCGTAGGCGGGCGGTGGGGCGAAGGGGCACGTCCCTCGGGCGGCGGGGGCGGTGACGGCAACGGGCGGGTGCGCGGCGGTGGCCATGACGGACACTCCTGTCTTGCCGGTGCGGAAGGTGCCAGAGCGGTGCCAGGGGCAGCAGAGGTCAGTGCCTGTAGCACTAAGTGCCGTAGGCAACTAACTTGGTGTCGAGGCTAGTTCGCTCTCCGCACTCGCCGGTAGGGCGGATTCGGGCCGTTTCACGCCGATGCGACCCGGTGGTCACGCCTTCGGTGACGGGACGTCACGCCCCGAACGGGGCGCCCGCTTGAGGTCGGCGCCGCGGCCCCGACCGGCGACGCCGCGCCGTGCCGTCGCGCACCCGCGCGCGTCGCGCCGACCGCCGCCCGGCGCCGTCCGAAACGCATCGGTACGCGGTCGGGTTCGGCGGTTCGGCGTGGCTGCCGTCCGTGGCTGCCGTGCGTAGGCGCCGTGCGTGGCCGCCGTCACTCCGGGAGCGTGCGCCGCCGGACGTGGGTCACCGGAACCGTCGTGGCCAGGGCCGCGCGATGGGCGGCCGGGGCCGCGAGGGGGGTGAGGTGGAGCGGGGCGCGGGGCCAGTCCCGCACGGTCGGCGCCGTGGCCAGCGCGGTGCTGACGTCGATCGCCGCGGGAGGAGCCGACAGGCCGTGGCCGGTCAGCTTCATCGCCGCCTCCTTGCGCACCCAGGCGTCGAGGAACGCCTCCGGGCGCGCGCTGGGCGGGAGTTGGTCGTACGCGGCGCGCTCGGCGGGGGTCAGGGTGAGCACCGCGAGGCCGTCCGCGTCACGGTCGGCGTCGAGTTGGTCGAGATCCGCGCCGATCAGGCCGCTGCCGACGACCGCGATCAGCAGCCACTCGCGGGTGTGCGAGACGGAGAAGTCGAAGGCGGCGTCCGCCACTCGGGGGCGGCCGTGCCGGGGCGCGCCGCACAGCCCGCAACCCCGCTCGACGGCCACCTCGGCCGGTGGCACGCCCAAGTAGCGCCCTACGACGAGCCGTTGGGCCGCCCGCGAGGTCAGCAGCGTATCGGCCGCCGCGCCCTCACCGAGCACCTGCCACCGCTCCCGCTCCTCGGCGCCGAGCAGACCGGCCCACGCCGCGCGCCGCCGCACCGGCACCAGCCACACCTCGCAGGTCCCGGTGACGGGCGCAGCGAGGGCCCTTCCGGCCGCGACCGGCCCGGCCGCAAAGGGGCTCGTCGCCAGAGGCGTGGGGACGAGCGGTCCGGCCGCGGCCCGCCCCGCCGCCCCCGGCCCGCTCATCCGCCGCTCCGTCCCGTCGCGGCGCCGACGGCCCCGGCGTCGACCGCCCCGGCGTCGGCCGGTGCGATGTCCATGCCGGACCCGTCCGTCGACGCCGGTGCCGGCAGCACCGTCAGCAGATGCGTCACCGCCGTCGCCAACTGCGCGTCCAGGCCGGGCTGCGGCCCCGCCGGGACCACGGCGACCGTGATGTCCGGCTCGACCCCGCGGTTCTCCAGCCCCGCCCCGACCCCGCGGAAGTAGTAGCAGAATTCGGGCTGGGTGGTCACCGTGCCGTCGACCAGCCCGTGCCGCGGCCAGGTGGCGATCGTGCCGCCCCACGTCCGCGTGCCCACCAGCGTGCCCAGGCCGCGCTCGCGGAACATATGGCCGAAGATCTCGCCGTCGGAGCCGGTCTGTTCGTTGATCAGCGCCGCCATCGGACCGCGCGGCGACTCCAGCGGATACGGCACCGCGCCGCTCCACCGGCCGTGCTCGGTACCCGTGCGGCTGCGCGCGAGCCGGTCGAGGAGCAGCGGAGAGACATGGCCGCCGCCGTTGAACCGCACGTCGACCACCAGCCCCTCCCGGTCCAGACCGCCGAGGAACTGCCGTACGAAGTCCGCGTATCCGGTCCTGAACATGTCCGGCACGTGCAGATACGCGAGCCTGCCGTCGGAGACGGTGTCCACGTACGCGCTGTTGCGGGCCACCCAGTCCAGGTAGCGGGCGCGCGCCTCGCTGCGGGCCGCGCGGACCACCACCCGGCGCGGGACGGCGCCGCCGCGCAGCACGGTCAGTTCGACCTCGCGGCCCGCGAGACCGGTGAGCAGTTCCGCCGGGCCGCCCGGCCCCACGAGGTGCCCGTCGACCGCGGCGATCTCGTCGCCCGGCCGGATGTCGACGCCCGGCCGGTCGCAGGGCGAGGTGGCGTCGGGGTTCCACGGGTCGCCGCGCAGCACGTGCGCGATCCGCCACCGGCCCTCGGCCTGCGGCGCGGGCTCCCAGTCCACACCGAGGAAACCCTGCGCCTCACCGCTCGGCGCGCCGTAGTCGCCGCCGCGCTCGTACGCGTGCGAGGTCGCCAGCTCGCCGTGCAACTCCCAGACCAGGTCCGAGAGTTCGGCGCGGGTCGCGACCCGGTCGAGCAGCGGCAGATAGCACCGGTGCACCGCGTCCCAGTCGATCCCCGACATGTCGGCGTTCCAGAAGCTCTCGCGCTGGAGCCGCCACGCCTCCCGGAACATCTGCCGCCACTCCGCGGCAGGGACGAACGGGATCTTGACCCGGTCCAGGTCGACCCAGCCGGTGGGCCGCCCCGGCGGGGCGATGGGCGAGTCGAAGTCCTCCACGGCCTCCTTGGGCGCGCCCGCGGGCACCACGCGCAGCCGGTGGTTGTGCCGGTAGAGCAGCGCCGTGCCGGTGCGGTCGGTGCTGATCTCGTCGACCGGCCCGAGATAGTCCTCGGTCACGTCGCCGGTCGCCAGGTCCACCAGGGTGACGCTGCCCTCCTGTTGCTGCTGCGGGTCGTCCGGCTCGGGCGCGCTGAGCGGTACCGACAGCAGCAGCACGCAGTCGGGCAGACCCAGCACCGCCGCGTAGCGGCCCTCGGGGACCGGCAGCGGGACCAGGCGCCGTTCGATACCGGTGAAGTCGATGGCGACCGGCCCTTCCGGATCGCCCTCGTCGTACCCGTCGGGGGAGTACGCGCCGCCCGCCGACTGCTGCGGCGGAGCGAACGGCGGCTGCCGGTCGGCGGTCAGCGGCACCGCGTACGGCCGGGCGCCGAAGGGGAAGCCGATCTCGAACTGGACCTGGTCGTGCTCGGGCGTCAGGTCGCGCTGTCCGACGAAGTACAGATAGCGGCCCGCCGGGTCGAAGGACGGCAGCGCGTCCCGCAGCACCGGTCGGGTGATCCGCGAGGTGCGTCCGGTGTCCACCTCGGCGACCTTGATGGCCGTGCTCCTGGGCGTGTCCGGATAGGTGTAGGCGAGCCAGCGGCCGTCGGGCGACCAGGCCAGATCCTCGATCCGCTCATGGGCACTGGTATCGAGCAGCCGCGGCTCCAGCTTCGGCCGGTCGGTGTCGACGCTCCACAGCTCCTGCCGGTTGGTGGCGAAGGCGACCTGCCCGGTGGCGGGCGAGGCGGCCAGCGCGGTGACATAGCCCAGGTCGGCCAGCGGCACGCCGAGCAGCTCCGCGCCGCCCTCCGCGGGCAGCAGCACCAGCCGCTCACCGGGCCCCGAGTCGCCCGCGACCGCGACCAGCCGCTCGCCGTCGGCGAGCCAGTTCAGCAGCCGGTAGCGGACACCGTCCGGGCGCCCGTGCCGCCGTACCGGACCCGACCAGGGCGCGAGCGTGAACGCCTTGCCGCGGGCGGTGACCGCGAGGGTCTGCCCGTCGGGGCCGATCCGCGCGCCGTCCAGGAAACCGGTGGCCGACACGATACGGCGCTGGTGCTGGACGCCCGAGGGGCCCAGCTCCACCCGCAGCCGCCGGGTGCCGCCGCGCGCCGGGTCCAGCACGTGCAGGACCGCGCCGCTGTGGTAGACCAGCCGGCGGCCGTCGCTGGACAGACCGCGCGCGTAGTACTCGTCGTGGTCGGTGTGCCGGGTCAGACCCGTGCCGTCGGAGTGGCAGGAGTAGACGTTGCCGGTGCCCTCGTGGTCGCTGATGAAGTAGATCCGGTTGCCGACCCAGCAGGGGTCCGCCGGATTGCCCGCGGGCAGCGCGAGCCGCCGGTACGCGCCGGATCCGTCGTCGTCCACCCAGAGTTCACCGGCCGCGCCGCCGCGGTAGCGCTTGCGGCGCGCCGGGTCGGCGATGCTCCGGCCGATCACCGAACCGCCGCCGGGCCCGTACGACACGGACGCGGCGGGGCCCGCCTCGACCAGCCGCGGCGGGCCGCCGTCGGGGTGCACGGCGAACAGCCGGAAGCCGAAGCCCTCGGGCTGGCCCGCGGTGCTCGCGTACAGGATCTCGCCGGTCAGCGGGTGCCAGCCGGTGACCGTGCACCGGCCCGCCTGGTGGGTCAGCCGGCGGACGGGACCGCCGGAGACCGAGGTCAGGCAGACCTCGGTGAGGCCGTCGGGGGAGCCGGTGAAGGCGACCTGGCGGCCGTCGGGCGAGAGCCGGGGGCCCGCGCACGCGGTCGTGCCCGCGGTGAGCCGCCGCGCGGTGCCGCCTTCGGCGGACACCGTCCACAGGTCGTCCTCGCACACGAAGACCACGGTGTCGCCCACGATCGTCGCGTGGTGCAGATAGCCGCCTTCCGCGGCGCGGGCGCTCATGACGGCTGGGACGACGTGGAGCGGATACGGGCGGCGATCGCACGGCGCCGGTCGGCGACCTGCTCGCGCCGGCGGTGCACGTCCTGCTCGCTCTCGGTCCAGTAGCAGGCGGTGCGCCACTCGCCGACGGTGTAGGAGTCGTACGCGCAGCGCACCCGGCGCTGCTCGGTGAGTTCACCGGACGACACCAGCATCGTGTTGTGCTCCAGGACCTGGTTGACGACCACCCGCATGTTCAACTCCGCGCGGATGTACGCGTGCGCGGCGGTCACGGCGGTCGCGCCGTACGGGCCCCGGCACTCCGGCAGCACGCCGAAGGACAGCTCACAGGTCTGGCCGGGCCAGTCGATCGAGGTGATCCAGGCGAAGCCGACGGTCGCGCCGCGGGAGTCGCACATGGTGAACATCCGCTTGACGTCGTGCTCACGCGTGAGGGTGCGGCGCTGGTTGGCGGTGAGCGCGTCGTCGTCGCTGACGACCGCGAAGTCGGTGAGATTCGCCTGGAAGCGCGACTCGCGCAACAGGGCGGTACGCGTGGGGATGTCGTCCTCGGTGAAATGCCGGACGGTCACGAACGGCATGGGTCAGCCCTCCTCGGTGGCGCAGTAGACCAGCACGTCGTGGTAGCCGCCGGTGTGGAAGACATGGCCGGGCAGCCGGCCGGCGCCGGTGAAGCCGCAGGCTTCGAGCGCGGGCACGGCCGGTGAGCCGTCGGGGACCTCGGCGACATACGACGTGCACCGGCGGTAGGTGCGCAGGAAGGCGAGCAGGGCGGCCAGCGGCTCCGGGTCGGCGGACGTGGTCGCGACCCAACCCTGGCGCGGCTGCGCGGGGTTGGGCACGTATCCCAGCAGCACGTCCCCGGCCTGGAGCACCTGCGCTCCGGTACGGGCCAGCTCGCGGGCGAGCAGCGGGCCGTTCTGGGTGACCGGGTCGAGGCCGAGGAAGCCGCGGGCGGCCTGCGGCGCGGCGCTCAGCCGCGCGGCGGCCTCGGCGGTGCCGAGCAGGGTCAGGTCAGCCATGGCGGGTCGCTCCCCAGATCTGTCGGGCCACCGGGCGGCCGTCCAGCCACAGCGCCCGCGGGATGTCGGCCTCCGGGCTCAGCCCCGCGTCACGCAGCAGGGCGTCGCGCGGGAGCCCGTCGGGCAGCGGCACGGCCGGGGTGACCCAGCCGAAGACCCGGCTCAGGCCGAGCACCCGGAAGGCGTGGTCGAGGGCGGCCTTCAGCAGCGGCTCCGCGCTGGTCTCCGCGCCGGGGCGCAGACCGATCTCCAGCCGCGCCCTGCGGTGCACCCAGTCCAGGGCGGCGAGCCGGACGAAGCCGGTGCCGGGCACGACGCACAACTCGTCGTCCTGGCCCGGCGCTCCGTCCTCGCCGGGACCTTCCGGCGCCGGCACCCGGGCCGGTTCCGCCAGGACGGGCCTGCCGGGCACGGACAGGCCGAGCAGCTCGCCCGGCAGCCAGTGGCCGGTGAGCAGGGGCAGGTCGGCGCCCCGGTATCCGCGCAGCATCATGACGTGGGCTCCCAGATCCGGGAGAGGAAGACGGAACCGCGGCGGTGTCCGTCGTGGACGACGTGTCCGGTCAGGACGCCTTCCTCGGTGAAGCCCGCCAGGCGGGCGGCGGTCAGGCCCCGGTCGTCGAACTCGTGGACGACGACGGCCAGTCGGACCACCTCGCGCTGCCAGCGCAGCGCCCGGACCAGCTCGCGGTACGCCGACGCCCAGGCGTCCGTGCGCAGCCGGGAGGTCAGCCGCAGGTGCAGCACGTAGTGGCAGGCGTGCTCGGCGCCCATCGCCTCCAGGGCGTACAGGCCCACGGGCCGTCCGTCGGCGCTCAGCAGCCGGGTGTCCTCGTCCAGCAGCGCGAGGATCTCCCACTGCGGGCGGGTGGCGGGGCGGGCGGTGCGGAAGTAGAAGTCGGACTCGGTGAAGAGGTCGAGTACGGCGTCGTGGTCGGCCTCCGTGACCGGCCGGGCGGACCACGCGAAGGACGCGGGCGCGGGAGCTGTCGCGGGGGCGGGGACGGACGCCGTGGCCGGTCGCGCCGTCAGGTCCGTGGCGGTCATGTCCGTCCCTTCCGCGCAGCCAGGTCGTGGGTGATGTGCAGCCGCTGGATGTTGCTGGTGCCCTCCATGAACTCGAAGGCGAGCACGTCCCGGCTCCACTTCTCCAGCAGCGGGTGCTCGATCAGCGCGCCGGGGCCGAGCGCCCGGGCCGCCCAGTGCGTGGTGCGCACCGCCAGATCGGTGGTGTGCAGCTTCGCCATGGACGGCGGCCGTACGACGTCGGGCTGGAGGTCGACGGCCGCCGCGGACTCGTACAGCAGCGCCGTGGCCGCGTCGAGCCGGGCGGAGACCACCTCGTGCCCCGACCAGCCGGGACGCTGCTCGGTCACGTAGTCGCGGGTGCCGAGAGCGGTGCCCAGGGCCAGCGCGGCGATCTGGAGCCGCATCGCGTTGAAGGTCCTGCTGATCCCCCACAGACCGCGCCGGGAGGCGGGCAGGTGGGCGCCGAGCAGCATCTCGCGCGGCACGGGCACCTCGTCGAGGTCCAGCCGGCAGATCCGCGCGCCGCGCAGACCGATCATGTCCAGCGGCTCGCCGTGGAAGCCGGGCGCGGGCTGCCGGATCAGCGCGCCGCGGATGGAGAGCGGGCTGCGGCCGGTCCTGGCGAAGACCACGCCGATCGCGCCCCGGGAGGCGTTGCCGACGTAGCGCTTGGAGCCGGAGAGCAGGTAACCGTCGGCGGGGTCGCCCGCCGCGTCGAACCTGCTCTCCATCGCCGTGGCGTCGGTGCCGTGCTCCGGTTCCGTCATGCCGAAGAAGGTCCAGGCGCGACCGTCGGCGATGGTGTCGTAGAACAGTTCGCGCTGTGCCTCGTTGCCCAGGGTGTCGACAGCGACGCCGGCCAGGGAGGGACCGGTGTTGGCGCTGAGCACCCCCGCGTCGCCGCGGGCCAGTTCGACGCTGGCGACCACGCGGGACAGGCAGGTGTCGGAGTAGCCGCCGTCGTCCACGGCGGAGCCGGTGCGGTAGTCCTTGGGGGTGGAGGCGGACCTGACCAGCGCCATGACGGGCAGGTCGAGGTGGGCCGTGCCGGCCGGGTCGGCGTCGACGGCCAGGGCGTGGGCGCGCAGTTCCCGGCCCGCTTCCCGGCACTGTTCGCGCAGCTCCCGCAGCGGGGTGTCGAGGGGGATCATGGCTGTACGTCCTCCCGGTCGGTCCAGCAGTCCGCCGCGAGCCGGCCGACGTACGCGGCGCGCACCGGTCCCTCGGCGAGGTAACCGGAGGCCCCGAAGAGCTTGGCGGTGTCCCAGTCGAGCGCGGTGATCCGGTCGTGCGCGTCGGCCACGGCCGCGGGGACGCGGTGGGCGACGAGCAGGAGTTGGCGTACGGCGTCGAGTGCGGTCATGACGTCGGCGACGGTGCCGAGCACGAGTTGTTTGCGGATCAGGGGCTCGCCGCCGCCCACCCGTCCGGACAGGTGGGCGACCGCGTCGTCGAGGAGCCTGCGGGACACGCCCACCCGTACCGCGCCGAGCAGCGCGGCGAATACGGTGCGGCGGTCGTCGGGCCCGTCGTACGAGGCCGGTGCGGCGGATTCTGCGGGCCGGTGGGGCCACGCCACGAAGGCGACGCCCTCCATTTCCGCGAGGCGGTGCGGCACGACCTCGGCGCCCGTGGGCACCCGGCCCGCCGGGAAAGCGGCGACGCGTCCCGCGGGAGCGCCGACCTCCACCGTGCGCAGCGCCAGCTCCAGGCCGGGCGTGAACCCGCCGTCATGGGCCGCCGCTTCACACGCCACGAGCGTGTCCCTCATCGAATCCTCCGTTGGGCCGTGCCGTGTTCGGCTAACCGGCGACCCGCGTGAGGTCCAGCCGGATTTTGATGTAGTCGGCAAAGGAGCCTGCGGACTGGAATACCTCGGGTTCGAGAGTGTCGGGGTCGACTTCGAGGCCGATGGTGTCCTCAAGGCTCATGAGGAGTTCGACAAAACGCATGGAGTCGATCTCCAGGTCTTCGAGAATCCTGGTATCCGCGCTGAATTCGGGGAGCGGCCGGTCCAGGATCACGGAGAGGGAATGCTGAAGGTGCTCGATAATCTCGGCGTGTTCCACCGGACTTTCCCCTTCCCTGGGAGAAGTGGGCCCGAGCGGTCGGCCGTCCGGCCCTGGGGGAGGGCTGCCCGCCGGCAGGGCGCCGGCCGCCTGATGGCGGACGCGGCGCCTTGCCGGCGACGGACGTCACACGGCCGTGAGCTCAGACATGTTGCAGGTCCGAGATCAGGCGGCCTTGGACGCGGCCTTCACCGCGGCCTTGACGGCCGCCTTCGACGCGGCCTTGCTCGCGGCCTTGCTGGCCGCCTTGGACGCGGCCTTGGTCGCCGACTTGTCAGCGGCCTTGACGGCAGCCTTGCTGGCGGCCTTGGACGCGGCCTTGACGGCGGCCTTCACGGCGGTCTTGGACAAAGGAACCACACCTTCCATGTAAGGAAATTCGGGACCCGAGTGGGCCCCGGATGCCGGATCTGGTTTCTCCGACACCATGAGATTCCCGGACGGCGCAACTCCCGTCAACCCTTGCCGGGTTGCACCGGGTCGAATCCCGATGGCAGCTTTTTGCCGTCAACAAGCGGCCACCGTGAAACGCTGCCGTTATTCCCGTTCGGGCCTGATGCTGGGAGGTGATTCACGGGCCCGCGCGAATGCGGCCGGGCCGGTCCCACTCACGGTTTGGAAGGAGGGCGGGATGCCCGAGGTGAGAAGCGCGGACCTCTGCTGGGGGCAGCGGTACCACTGGCTGAGGTACCAGCAGGTGCCCGCGGGCGCTCGTCACGACGCGCACATCGTCACCAACTACCCGCTGCCGCAGGGACTCTCCCTGACGGGCCTGCGGTCCGCGCTGGCCTATCTGGTGCGCAGGCACGAGGGGCTGCGCACGGTCTTCGACGCACACGCCAGGCCGGGCCCGAGACAGCGGGTCGAGCCGCCGGGGCCGATGCCGCTGCTGGTGGCCGCCACCGAGCAGGACGGTACGCCGGGACCCGCGGCGGTCATCGCCGAGATGTCCACCACCGAGTTCGACCCGGAACGCGAGTGGCCGATCAGGGCCTGCGCGGTCACCACGGGCGGAGTGCCGCGCACGCTGGCGCTCGTCCTCAACCACACGGCCTTCGACGACTGGAGCATGCAGCTCTTCCAGCGCGACTTCGAGGCACTGCTCGGCACGCTCGCCACCGGCCGCCGGGCGCAGTTGGGGCCGGTCGCGTACCAGCCCGCCGACCTCGCCGCCATCGAGGCGCGGCCGTCGCCGGAGCGGGCGCAGATGCTGCGCTATTGGCAGCGGGCGGTGCCCGAGCTGCCCGCCGACATGTTCGTACGGCGCCGTGAGCCGGCCGCGCCCGACGGCGTCGCCGCCTTCGGGGCGACGCTCACCTCGCCCGCGCTGCTCCCCGCCGTCCGCGAGATCGCCGCCCGGCTGCGGGTGTGGCCCTCCGCGGTGCACCTGGCGGCGTACGCGGTGGCCATGGCCACGTACACCGGGGAGCGGACGGTCACCCACCGCTGGCTGACCAGCCACCGCCAGGACGGACCCCGGATGTCCGTGCTGACGTGCATGTTCTCGCCGGCGCTCGTCTCGGTCGACCTCGGCGGCGACCCCGGATTCGCCGAGGTGGTCGCGCGGGTCGCCGCCGCGCTGGAGACGGCGCAGGAGCACGCGTACGCGCCGTACGACGAGATCGTGGAGCTGGTCGCCCAGGACGCCTTCCGGCGCGGCGCGCCGATCAGGACCTCCTCCGAGGTCAACTTCCTCAACCACGGGACGAAGAGCTGCGGCACCCGAAAGGAACGCCTCCTGCGGACACCGGAGCCGACCGCGTGGGCGCTGTCCGAGACCGACACCTATCTGCGGGTCGGGGAGTGGGACGACGGGGTCACTGTCGGCCTCAACGCGCGGGCCGACGTGATGGACGCGGCGGCCGTCGAGCACTTCCTGCGCGGGTACGGGCGGCTGCTGGAGGCGCACCGCGACGCGGCCGTCGACCTGCGGCTCGACGAGGCCGCCGCGCTCTTCGACTTCACCGCCCCCGCCCCGCGCCGCCTGGCCCGGCTCGGACCCGACGCGGTGGACCTGGACGCGACCGAGCGCGTGCTGCTGGCGCATCCGGCGGTACGGTCCGCGCGGGTGTCCGTGGAAGACGGTCGGCTGCTCGCCGAGGTCACCACGGAACGGCCCCTGGACGAGCGGGAGTTGCGGCTGCACTGCCTGGACACCGGCTCCGCGCTGCCCGGTGCGCGCCGCCCCGACCTCTTCCGGGTGACGGCCGGGGAGGGCGCCCGCGCGGCGCGTACGGAAGCGGTGGCCGCGGACGCGCTGGCCGCCGTCGTCGCCGAGGTCAACGGGCTGGCCGCCGTGGACCTCGACGCCTCCTACACGGTGGCGGGCGGCCGGATGCTGCGCGCGCCGCGGGTCCTGACCGAGCTGCGCGCCCGCGGCTGGGAGGGCGCCGATCTGAACCAACTCGGCGGCACCCGGCCCCTGTCGGGCCTGGCCCACGGACTGACCCCGGTCCAGGAGCCGACCCCGGAGTTGACCCCGGCCTGACACCGTTCCGCCCGGCCGCTGTCGACCGCGCCGCCCTCGCCACGGACCACCCGCGGCGAGGGCGGCGCGGTCATGCCGGGACCGTACCGCCGTACCGCCGTACCGCTCGCGGCCATGCCGGGACCGTACCGCCGTACCGCGCCCGTCACATCCGGGACCGGCCCGCGCACGCCGCCCCCGCAACCCACGGCGGCGGCCGACCCGGGTGGGGGTCGGCCGCCGCCGTGCGGGTCGGGGACGGGTGTGCGGGGGGCGGGTTCAGGCGGCCTCCTCCAGGGACAGGCGCTGGGCGATCTGGACGCCGGCCTGGAAGCGGCTGACCGAGCCCAGGCTGCGCAGCAGGGCCGCGATGTGGCGGCGGCAGGTGCGGACCGACATGTCCAGGCGGCGGGCCACGACCTCGTCGGTGAGGCCCTGGGCCATCAGCCGGGCGATGGAGCGCTGGAGGTCGTCGTTGATGTCCTCCGCGTAGCCCGCCTCCTCCATCGCGAAGGGCGCGGCGCCGTCCCACAGCAGGTCGAACATGTCGACCATGCACCGGATCATCGTCTCGTCGCGGACCTGCCGCGCGGTGGGCGGTCCGCCCGCCTCGCCCGCGGTGACCACCACGGCCAGCGCGCGGTCGAAGACCACCGCCGTCTGCGGCACGGAGCGGATGGTGCGGATCGACGCGCCGCGTTCCGTCAGCTTCTTGGCGCGGGCGCGGGAGGCGAAGTCGGCGCGGTCGCGGTGCGGCGAGAGCACCCGTACGTCGATCTCCGTGCCGAGCGTGTCGTAGCAGGCGTCGAAGAGGTCGTCCGGGGCGATCCGCGCGTCGTGACCGGGGCGCAGGACGATCGCCTCCGTGGCGCAGTCACCGGCCGCAAGGCGCAGCAGGCCGCGGATCTCGGCCTCGCCCTCGACGGTGTCGATGACGCCGAGCGGCCCTTCCGCGCCGCCCGGACCGCCCGCGATGGAGTCGATCCTGGCGCGCAACCGGTCGGCCAGCTCGCGCTGTTGGAGGATGGCCCGCTCGATCGGCGAGGTGAGCTGGGTCGCCGCGGAGTGCGGGTCCACCGGTACGAGACCGGTGCCGGTCGTCTCGTCGGTGCGCAGCAGCCGCAGTTCCACCAGCCGTGCGGCGGCGGCGAACACCTCCCCCGCGGACAGGCCGAGTTCGAGCGCCACCAGGTCGATCGAGCCGGGGGTGACGGCGCCGCTGCGGGTCGCGTACTGGTAGACCGCGACGAGATCGCCGCTGTCGTGGCCGCCGGCCGGGTGCCGGTCGTATCCCGCGGGACGCGGGTGTTCCGGCGGGCGGTCCGGTGTCGGCGCGAGGTCGGATATCCCCGTGAGCATGGAGGGTGCCTCCCCTTCGTGGATCAATGCGGTGCCGCGGCGGGTCAGGTTCCGTTCGTGCTCCGCCCATGGTGCGTCGGGCCGCCATCACGCCGCCCTCGTTCCGCTCACCGCCCCCTGATACCGGCTCCCGGCGCGCTATCGATCCGCTATCGGCCCACTGTCCGGGGGCCGCCGCCGGGGGCCGCGCCATCGTCCCGGGAACCCGCGTCACCTCGTCCGAGGGGCCGGGCGAGAGCGCTGCGATGGCGGTTCGAGAGCGGCCGGCGGTCAAGTGACATCTGTGCGCGGGTGGGTCCCGCGCCCCGGACGAAGACGAAGACCGGACGAAGACAAGGGGACCGATCACCATGGCCGAGACGACGCGGGAGATACCGCGCACCTTTCAGGACGTCCTGCTGCCCCGCCTGCCGTACGCGGAGGGCGACGAGCTGACGGCGGACGCCGATCTGGCCGCGCTGGGGCTGGACTCGATGGGCGTCGTGCAGCTTCTCGCGGACCTGGAGGATCACTTCGGGGTGGAGCTGGACGACGAGCTGCTGACCGAGGAGACCTTCGCCACGGTCGGCTCGCTGTGGGCGACCGTCGCCGACTTCGTCACGCCGGAACTCGCGGCCGGCCATGAGTGAGCCGACGGTGAGCGCGTCGGCGGTGAGCGAACCGACGACGGGCCGGACGACAGCACACGGCACGGCGACGAACGGCACGGCGACGAACGGCACGGCGAACGGCACGGCGACAAGTGCGCCGTCCACGAACGGCACGGCGCCCCACGGGGCGGCGGTGGCCGCCCGCCGGGTCGCCGCGCCGCTGACCCGCCTGGACCGGCTGATCGCGCGCGGCGCGACCCACCGACCGGCGCTGACCTTCAAGGACCGCACCGTCAGCTACGGCGAACTCGCCGAGCAGGTCGCCGAAGTCGCCTACGGCCTGCACCGGTTGGGCGTGCGGCGCGGCGACCGCGTCGCGGTCTACGCGGAAAAGCGCGTCGAGACCGTCGTGTCGATGCTCGCGGTCTCCGCGGCCGGGGCCGTCTTCGTCCCGGTCAACCCGCTCTTCAAGGGCCGCCACCTGGCCGGTATCACCACCGACTGCGCGGTCACCGCGCTGGTCACCACCGCCGAGCGGCTGGAGACCGTACGCGCGGCGCTGCCGCCGGACACCACCGTCCGCCACCTGGTGCTGATCGGCGACACCGGCACCGTACTCCCGGCCGACGACCGCTGGACCGCGGTGCCGTGGGAGCGGCTGCGCGAGCACGGGCCGCTGCCGGTGCCCGGCGCCGACGCCGTCGTGGACGGCGACGTCGCGGCCGTCTTCTACACCTCGGGCAGCACCGGCGGCCCCAAGGGCGTGGTGCTCTCGCACCGCAATCTGCTCGCCGGGGCCGAGAGCGTCGCCTCCTACCTCGGGCACACCGAGGACGACGTGGTGCTGGCCGCGCTACCGTTCAGCTTCGACGCCGGTTTCAGCCAGCTCACCACCACCCTGATCGCCGGGGCCCACCTGGTGCTCACCAACTACCTGCTGCCGCGCGAGGTGGTACGGCTCTGCGCCCGCCACGGCGTCACCGCGCTCACCTGCGTACCGCCGCTGTGGCTGCAACTGGCCGCCCAGCAGTGGCCGCGGGAGGCGACCGCGCGGCTGCGGTACTTCGCCAACACCGGCGGCCGGATGCCCCGCGCCACCCTGGGCCGGCTCCGCGAGATCTTCCCGCAGGCCCGGCCGTATCTGATGTACGGGCTCACGGAGGCGTTCCGCTCCACCTACCTCGACCCGGACGAGACCGACCGCCGTCCCGACTCGATCGGCAAGGCCATCCCCAACGCCGAGATCCTGGTGCTCCGCCCCGACGGCACCCCGTGCGTGCCCGGCGAGCACGGCGAACTGGTGCACCGCGGCGCGCTGGTGGCCCTCGGCTACTGGAACGACCCCGAGCGCACCGCCGAGCGCTTCCGCCCGGTGCCGGGCGCCGTCCCGTACGGCGGCACCGAGTTGGCGGTCTGGTCGGGCGACACCGTCTACAGCGACGAGGCCGGTTTCCTGTACTTCGTCGGCCGCACCGACGACATGATCAAGTCGTCGGGCTACCGGATCAGCCCCACCGAGATCGAGGAGGCCGTGTACGCCAGCGGCCTGGTCACCGAGGCGGTCGCGCTCGGCGTCGGCGACGAACGGCTCGGCCAGCACGTGGTCCTGGTCGTCGCGGGGGCCTGCGACACCGCCCGGCTGCACCAGGCGCTCGCCCGCGAGCTGCCGCCGTACATGCTGCCGCGCCGCACGGTCGTCCTGGACGAACTGCCGCGTTCGGTGAACGGGAAATTCGACCGGGTCGAGCTGCGCAGGACCGTGGAGGGCAACCGATGAGCGGCGCGGCACCGGGTCAGGGCGCGGAGGGCGCCGACGCTTTCGGCGGCTTCGGCCGGCACGGCCGGTTCACCGTCGTGGACGGCGAGTTGGCCGTCGGCGGGGTGCCCGCGGGGCGGCTGGCCGAACGCGTCGGCTCCACCCCCTTCTTCGCCTACGACCGTTCCCTGCTCAGCCGCCGCGTCGCGGAACTGCGGGCGGCGCTGCCCGACGGCGTGGAGCTGAACTACGCCGTCAAGGCCAATCCGATGCCCGCGCTGCTGCACCACATGAGCACGCTGGTCGACGGCCTCGACGTGGCGTCGGCCGGTGAGATGCTCACCGCGCTCGACACCACCGTCCCGGCCGAGCGGATCGGCTTCGCCGGACCCGGCAAGACCTCGATCGAGATCCGGCAGGCCGTCGCCGCGGGCGTCATCGTGGAACTGGAGTCGGCCACGGAACTGGCCCGGGTCCGGCTCGCGGGCGAACAGCTCGGCATCACCGCCCGCGTCGCCCTGCGCGTCAACCCGCCCTTCGCGGTGCGCGGTTCGGGCATGCGGCTGGGCGGCGGACCGCAGCAGTTCGGGGTGGACGCCGAACAGGCGCCGGAACTGCTCGCCGGGATCGGCGCGGCCGGGCTGGACTTCCAGGGCTTCCACGTCTTCGCCGGATCGCAGAACCTCGACGCCGAGAGCATCTGCGCCGCCCAGCGCGGCACCGTGGAACTGGTCACGGAACTGGCCGAGCACGCGCCGGGTCCGGTGCGCTACCTCAACCTCGGCGGCGGCTTCGGCATCCCCTACGCCGCCCGTGACCGCGCCCTGGACCTGGGGCCGATCGGCGAGAACCTCGCCAAGCTCCTCGACACCGTCATCCGCCCCGCGCTCCCGCAGGCGCGCACCGTCATCGAACTCGGCCGCTATCTGGTCGGCGAGGCCGGTGTCTATCTGACCAGGGTCGTGGACCGCAAGATCTCCCGCGGCACCACCTTCCTCGTGGTGGACGGCGGTCTGCACCACCAGCTCGCGGCCACCGGCAACCTGGGCCGCGCGATCCGGCGCAACTACCCCATCGCGGTGGTGGGTTCCGCCGTCGCCCCGGCCACCGAGACGGTCGACGTGGTCGGCTGCCTCTGCACCCCGCTCGACCTGCTCGGCAAGGACGTGTCACTGCCCCACGCGGAGATCGGCGACCTCATCGCGGTGTTCCAGGCGGGCGCCTACGGCCTGACGGCCAGTCCGGTCGGCTTCCTCGGCCATCCGGCACCGCACGAAGTCCTGATCTGAACCCACCCGCCGCGGCGGCACCGGGCCCCGCGAGCCTCACGTTGCAAGGAAGGCTGACGGACATGGCGATCGCATCACCCCTCCCCGCCAGAGCCACGGCGGACCCCACGCCGGACCCGGCTGCGAACCCGCCCGCGGACTCGACATCGGACTCGACAACGGACCTGACGGGTGAGCCCACCGTGGACGGGCAGGCGCCCGCCGCCCCGGTGGGCACCGCGGTCCGGTTCCGGGTACTCGGCTCCCTCGAGGTGCGCGGCTCGCAGCAGGTGGCGGTCACGGCGCGGCGGCAGCAGATCGTGCTGGCGCTGCTGCTGCTGGAGACCGGCCGCGGTGTGGGACTCGAAACGATGGTGAACGCGGTCTGGGGCGGCGCCCCGCCCGCGACCGCCCGCTCCCAGGTGCAGACCGCCGTGTCGGCGCTGCGCCAGCGGATGGAGCGCGCCGGGCTCGGCAAGCGCATCCGCATGCACGGCCTCGGCTACACCCTCGACCTCGCCCCCGGCGAGCTGGACCTGCACGTCTTCGACGAGCTGGCGGCCCGCGGCCGGGCCGCCGCGGCCGACGGGCGGCCCGCCGCCGCCCGCGCCGCCTTCCGCGAGGCGCTCGACCTGTGGAACGGCGACCCGCTGCCCGAGGTCGACAGCCCCGTGGTGCAGACGAAGCTGGTACGGATCTCCGAGCGCCGCTTCGAGGTGCTGGAGGAGTGCCTGGACGCCGAGCTGCGTCTGGGCCTGCACCACGAGGTGCTGGGCGAGATCAGCGCGCTGGCCGCCGAATTCCCGCTGCGCGAGCGCCCCGCCGTGCAGCTCATGACCGCGCTGTACCGCTGCGGGCGGCAGGCCGAGGCGCTGGCCGCGTACCACCAGGTGCGGCGCACCTTCATCGAGGAGCTGGGCATCGAGCCGGGGCCGGTGCTGCTCAAGCTGGAGCTGGCCATCCTCAACGGCTCCGGCGACCTGGACCTCCCGCAGACCGCCGCCCCCGCCACCGTCAACGCGACCGCGCCGCTGCCGCTGCCGCGGATGCTCCCGGCCCGGATCACCGACTTCACCGGCCACGCCGACGTCCTGGCGGAACTGACCGACCGGCTGTCCGCGCCCTCGGCGCCGATGGCCGTGATCACCGGCTGCGCGGGCGTCGGCAAGTCCGCGCTCGCCGTCGAGGCCGCGCACGCCCTCGCCCCGGCCTTCGCCGACGGCCAGTTGTACGCGAGGCTGCCGGTCGGCGCAGGTCCCCGCGAGGTCTCCGACGTCCTGGAACGCTTCCTGCGGGCGCTCGGCTTCACCGCTGCCGCCGTACCGGAGTCCCTGGACGGCCGCTCCGCGCTCTACCGCAGCGCGCTGGCCGAGCGCCGGATGCTGGTGGTCGTCGAGGACGCCGCCGACGTCACGCTGCTGCGCCCCCTGGTGCCCGGCACCCCCACCTGCGGTGTGCTCGTCACCAGCCGGGCCCGGCTGTCGGCGCCCGCCGACACGTACACCGTCGAGCTGGAAGTGCCGCAGATCCCCGAGGCCGTGGAACTGCTCGCGGCGATGACCGGCCGCGAGCGGGTGGCGGCCGAGCCCAGCGAGGCGATCGAACTGGCCGAGCTGTGCGACGGGCTGCCGCTGGCACTGCGCGCCGCCGCCGCCCGGCTGTCCGCCCGCCCGCACTGGAGCCTGGCCCAGCTCACCGCGCGGCTGCGCGACGAACGCCGCCGGCTGGACGAGCTGTTCCACCAGGGCCTGGACGTCCGGGCCGCGCTGCGCGGCACCTACGAGCAACTGGCCGCGCCCGCACGGCAGCTCTTCGCCCGGCTCGGCGGACTGCCCACGGCGGAGTTCCCCGCGTGGGCCGCGGCCCCGCTGCTCGACGTGGCGACCGCGTCGGCCGTGGACGTGCTGGAGACGCTGGTCGACGCCCGGCTGGTCGACCCGGTCGGCGGCAGCGGCGTCACCGCCCGCTACCGGCTGCGCGGCCTGACCCGGCTGCACGCCGCCGAGTGCCTGGCGGAACTGGCCGAGGACCAGGACGAGTCGGCCCCGCGGCGGCGGCTGCTCGGCGCGTGGCTGACGCTGGCCGACGAGGCGCTGCTGCGCCAGGGCGGCACCCCGGCCGCCGAACTCCACCACCCCACCCGCTGGCCGATGGAACTGCCCATGCTCCGGGCCGTGTTGAGCGACCCCGGCGAGTGGTACGGCACCGAGCGCGAGTCGCTGCTGGCCGCCGTACGGCAGGCGGCCGACGTCCACGAGACCGAGGCGTGCTGGCACCTGGCGGTCGCGGTCGGTGCGCTGGCCGCGGTCCAGCGGGCGCACGACGACTGGCGGGCCGCGGGCACCGACGCGCTGCGCGCCACGCAGCGCGCCGGGGACTCCCTCGGCGAGGCCGCCATCTTGTTCTCGCTCGGCACGCTCGACCTGCGCGAGCGCCGGTACGAGCAGGCCACCGCCCGGCTGCGGGGCGCGCTCGGCGCCTTCGAACGGCTCGGTGCCGACTCCTGGCGCGAGGCGGCGGCCAAGGCGCTGGAGCGGCTGGCCCGCGAGACCGGGGCAGCGGCCGACGGCAGGACCCCGCGTCCCGGCCGCGGCGGCGCGGGCTCGACGCCCGCGACGCCGGTCGAGACCTCCGCCTGGGGCGTCCCGGCCACCCAGCGCCGCTACGGCCTGGCCGCCAGCACCGGCGGCTCCGGCACCCCCGCGGCCCGTACCACCCCGGCCCCCCGCTCCACGGCCCCCCGCCACCGCCCGGCGGCCTCCTTCCCCACCCGCCGGCGTACCGAATCGGTGGAGGAGCAGTGACGCGGGCGCCCCACCCCGTGCGGTACGGGTGCCCCGCCCCGGCGCCCACCGGTCCTGACCACCGCGTTCTGCACTGGCAGCACACCGATTCCCAGGAGGAGCAATGAGCTTGAGGACCCCCTCGCCGCCGGCGGGAGTGCGGGACGAACCGTCGCGGAAGCCGGACCGGCAGGCCGCCAGGAGCGGTGAGGACAGCGACCGGGCCATGCTCGAAGTGACCGGACTCAGCAAGCGCTACGGCGAGGTCCAGGCGCTCGACGGCTTCGAACTGACCGCGCACCGCGGCGAGATCGTCGGACTGGTCGGCCACAACGGCGCGGGCAAGTCGACCTTCGTCGAGATCGTCTCCGGGCTCATCAGGGCCGACTCCGGCGGCGTCCGCATCGGCGGCGAGGAGCCCACCAAGGCGCGCGGGCGGATCGGGGTCTCCCCGCAGAACATCGCCCTCTACCCGCCGCTGTCCGTCCGCGAGCACATGAAGTTCTTCGGCGGCCTGTCCGGGCTGCGCCGCCGCGCCCTCACGTCCGC
Organism: Streptomyces sp. NPDC088197; assembly: GCF_044741185.1. Lineage (NCBI taxonomy): Bacteria > Bacillati > Actinomycetota > Actinomycetes > Kitasatosporales > Streptomycetaceae > Streptomyces > Streptomyces sp. NPDC088197. Next base: position 79,436 of record NZ_JBIUSD010000011.1, on the reverse strand, counting down.
CATCGACGAACTGTCCGCCGCGCTGCGGCTGACCGAATTCCTCGACCGCCCGGCCGGTGTGCTCTCCGGCGGCCAGCAGCGCCGTACGCAGGCGGCCGTCGCCATGATCCACCGCCCCGACCTGCTGCTGCTCGACGAGCCCACCGCGGGCGCCGACCCGGAGACCCGGCAGGCGCTGCTCGACACCGTCAAGCTCCGCGCCGCCGACGGCGCCGCCGTCGTCTACACCACCCACTACCTGACCGAACTCACCGAACTCGCCGCGACCATCGCCGTCGCCAAGCGCGGCCGGGTGGTCGCCCGCGGCACCAGCGCGCAGCTCCTGGAGGGCCTGCCCGGCGAGGTCCGCGTGGTCCTGGCCGACGGCAGCGAACTCCACGAGTCCACCACCGACCCGACCGCCGCCCTGGTGCGGCTGCTCCACGAGGCGCGGCAGCCGGTCACCTCCGTCGACGTCCGCAAGCCCGACCTCGACGACCTCTACCGATCCCTGGCGGTGCTCGATGTCGACTGAATCCCTCTACCGGTCCGGCCTGATGGCCAAGTACAACGCCCTGCTGCGGCTGCGCGACCCCGGACAGCTCATCAGCTACATCGCGATGCCGATGCTGCTGATGCTGGTCTTCAAACCGCTGTACGTGACCGCGCTCAAGACCGGCACGCTCCAGGCGGTCACCGGGCCGCTGGTGATGTTCTCGGTCTTCGCGCTCTCCATCGTGGGCAACTCGATCATGGTCGAGCGCGAGTGGCGCACCTGGGACCGGCTGCGCGTCACCCGCGCCTCACGGGCCCAGCTCCTGCTGGGCAAGGCCGTACCGGCCTTCGTGATCCTGCTGCTCCAGCAGAGCGTGCTGCTGATCTTCGGCTGCCTGGTGATCGGGCTGCCGGTCCCGCCGACCCTGGGCTGGATCATGCTGGCCGTCGCGGTGTGGGGCTTCACCCTGCTCGCCCTCGGCACGGCGCTCGCCACGGTCGTCCGCAGCCGCGGCGACCTCGGCATGGTCTCCGACCTGGGCGCGATGCTGGTCAGCGCGCTCGGCGGCGCGCTGGTGCCGGTCAGCCTGATGCCCGCCTGGGCCCAGCACATCGCCCCGGCCTCGCCCGGCTACTGGGCGATGTCCCTGCTGCACGCCGCCATCGACGGCGACGCCTCGCGGATGCTGCGCCCGGCGCTGGTCTGCCTGGCGATCGGCGTGGCCTGCGGCGCCTTCGCCACCTACCGGCTCTCTCGCGGCTGGGGCCGCAGCCACCTGCTGTGAGGAGACATCGTGTCTGACATACCCGACGAGACGGACGAGACCGACGAGGCGTACGACGCCTACGATTCCGCGGTGGCCCTGGTCGGCATGGCCGGCCGCTTCCCCGGCGCCCCGGACGTGGCCACGCTGTGGCGCAACGCGCTGGCCGGTGTCAGCGGCCTGCGCGAGATCACCGACGAGGAACTGGCCGCGGCGGGCGTCTCCGCGCGGACCGCCGCCAACCCCCACTACGTACGGGTGGGCGGGCCGGTCGACGGCATCGCCGACTTCGACGCCGCCGCGTTCGGCTTCTCGCCGCGCGAGGCGGAGACGATGGGCCCGCAGCACCGGCTCTTCCTGGAGTGCTCCTGGGAAGCGCTGGAGAACGCCGGTTACCCGCCGGTGGCCCCGCCGGGACAGGTCGGCGTCTTCGGCGGTTCCGCCTTCCCCGACTACCTGCTCGACAACGTCGCGCACGTCATGGACGAGCCCGGCGGCGGCCAGTTGGTCGCGGTCGGCAACGAACGGGACTCGCTCACCAGCCTGGTGGCGTACAAGCTCGGCCTGCGCGGTCCGAGCCTGAGCGTGCAGACCTTCTGCTCGACGTCGCTGGTCGCGGTCCACCTGGCCTGCCAGAGCCTGCTGACCTTCGAGAGCGATCTGGCCCTGGCCGGCGGCGCCTTCCTGCCGCTGCCGCAGCCGACCGGGTACATGTACCACCCGGGCGGCATCACCTCGCCGCAGGGCACGGTCCGCAGCTTCGACGCGGCGGCCGACGGAACGGTGATGGGCGCGGCCGTCGGCGTGGTCGCGCTGCGCAGGATGACCGACGCGCTCGCCGACGGCGACGTGATCCACGCGGTCATCCTGGGCTCCGCGGTCAACAACGACGGTCAGGAGCGCGTCGGTTACTCCGCACCGGGCGTCGAGGGACAGGCCGCGGTGATCCGTACCGCGCTGAACGTCGCCGACGTCAAGCCCGAGTCCGTCGGCTACGTGGAGTGCCACGCCACTGGCACCGCGCTCGGCGACGGCATCGAACTGACCGCGCTGTCACGGGTGTTCCAGACGACACCGCAGACACCGATCGTGCTGGGCTCGGCCAAACCGGCCGTCGGCCACCTGGACCGGGCCTCCGGCGTCACCGGCCTGATCCGGGCCGCGCTCGGCGTCCGCGACGGCGTACGGCTGGCCATCCCCGGCTTCGAGAAGCCCAACCCCGCGCTGGCCGCCGCTTCCGACCGCTTCACCGTACTGCCGCACAATCAGCCGTGGCCGGCCGGTCCCGAGCCGCGCCGGGCCGGAGTCAGCTCCTTCGGCATGGGCGGCACCAACGCGCACGTCGTCATCGAGCAGGCCCCGCCGCGTACCGCCCGCGCCGCCGTCCCCGGACCGCACCTGCTGGCCTTCTCCGCGGGCGACCAGGACGCGCTCGACGAGGTCACCGAGCGGCTGCGCGGCCACCTGGCCGCGCACCCCGAACTGGACCCGGCCGACGTCGCCTACACCCTCCAGGTCTCGCGCGGGCACTTCGCACTGCGCCGCTTCGTGGTCTGCGACGACCTCCAGGACGCGGTCGCCGCGCTCGGCGACCCCGGCCGCTGGGTGGACGGCGAGACCACCCGGCACGACCCGGCCGTGGTGCTGGCCGAGGAGGAGCGGGCACCGGCCGACTGGCGGTCCCAACTGGCCTCCGCGGCGGCCGCGTTGCTGCCGGGAACCCCCGAGGGCGGCGCTTCCCCTGCCGTCTCCGCCGTCCTGGAACAGGGGCTGCGGGCGATCGGCGTGCGGATCAGGGCCGCCGGTGACACCGGGACCGGGCACGTCGAGACCGTCACCGTCGCCCCCGAGGCCGACGCTCCCTCCGGGTCGGCGGCGCGCTGGCTCGTGACCACCGTGGGCCGACTGTGGCTGGCGGGCGCCGCGATCGACTGGGCCGCGCTGCACAAGGGCGAGGGACGGCGGGCCGAACTGCCCACCTACCCCTTCCGCCGCACCCGCCACTGGGTGGAGGCGCGGCCGGGAGCCCGCGGTGAGAAGCCGCCGGCCGAGGGCCGTGTCGACGACCTCGCGCAGTGGTCGTATCTGCCCGCGTGGCGGCAACGCCCGCTGCCCACCCGCGATCTGGACGAGCGGCTGCGCGCGGCCGGGCCGTGGCTGGTGCTGTCCGCCGAGGAGCGCGCCGAGGCGCTGGTACGCCGACTGGCGGTGGCCGGCGCCGAGGTCGTCACGGCAAGGCCCGGCGGGGAGTTCGGGCAGGACGCGGCGGGGGACTTCACCGTACGCGTCGAACACCCGGAGGATCTGGGAGAGTTGCTGGCCCTGCAATTCGTCGCGCCCCGCACGCTCGTGCACGGCTTCTCGCTCGCCTCACCCGAGGGCGACGGCGCCGGGCACTTCACCGCGGAGCAGGAGCGGGGAACGCACTCCGCGCTCGGCCTGGTCGGCGTGCTGGCCGCCGAATCCGAGCCCGCGCAGGCCGAGTTGACCCTGCTGACCGCCGGGGCCGTCTCCGTGACCGGCACCGATCTGCGGCATCCGGAGCACGCTGCGCTCGCCGCGCTGGCCCCCACCATCGGCCAGGAGAACGCGCATCTGTCGTGCCGTCACCTCGACCTGGACCCGGCGGAGGGCGCCGGCACACCGTCGGCGGTCGACCAGACGCTGGCCGCGATCGTCCACCCGCACCAAGGGCCTTCGGCCGTCCGGGCCGGCGACCTGTGGGCGCGGACCTATCAGCCGCACCCGCTGGAGGAGACCGACCCCGCTCGTCCGGTGTTCGGCGACGGCGAGACGGTGCTGATCACCGGCGGTCTCGGCGACGTCGGCCTGGCCCTGGCCCGGCACCTGGCGGAGAGCCACGGCTGCCGTCTGGTGCTGACCTCGCGCGGCGGACTCCCGCCGCGTGAGCGCTGGCCGGAGCTGTCGGCCGGTGACGACCGGGTCGCCCGGCACATCAGGAACGTGCTGGATCTGGAAGCGCGCGGCGCCGAGGTGATCGCCATGGGCGCGGACGTCGGCGACCAGGAGGCGATGCGGGCCGTCGTCCGGGCGGCCGACGAGCGGTTCGGCGGCATCGACGCGGTGGTGCACGCGGCCGGTACGCGGGACCCGAGCCGGTTCGAGATCGCCCACCTGTCCGACCGGGAGAACCGCGCCGCGCACCTGCACCCCAAGGTGGCCGGCTTCCACACCCTCCAGGCGGTCCTCGGGGACCGCGCCAAGGACCGCAGGATCACCGTGTCCTCGCTGTCCGCGGTGCTCGGCGGCGTCACGTTCGGTCCGCACGCCGCGGCCAACGCGGCGCTGGACGCGTACGCCCGCAGGGCCCGGCTGCGCGGCGAGGGCCGCTGGATCACCGTCGACTGGGACACCTGGGCGACCGACGCGGCGCGCCGTGAGGCGCACGGCGATCCGGCCGCCGGGGCCTACGAGATGGCGGTGCCGGAGGGCCTGACCCTGCTGGAGCGCGCGCTGGCGGCGGCCGACCGGCTCGCCCATGTGGTGATCTCCTCCGGGCCGCTCGCCCCGCGGCTCGCCCAGTGGGTCACCGGCGACGGCACGTCGGCGGAGCAGCGGGCCGCCGACGACGGGCTGCGCCACGCGCGGCCGAAGCTGCGCACCCCGTACGCCGAGCCCGCCGAGGGCACGGAGGCGGCGCTGGCGGAGATCTGGGGCCAGGTCCTGGCGGTGGAGGGAATCGGCGCGGATGACGGCTTCTTCGAACTGGGCGGTCACTCGCTCGTCGCCGTCGAGCTCTCGGCGCGCATCCGCGCGGCCCTCTCGTGCGACCTCGCCCCGACCGACCTGCTGGAGCACTTCACCGTCCGCCGTCTGGCGTCCTTCGTGGAGGGCTGACACCGGCACGTACCGGCACCCGTACCGCCAGGGGCGGCCGTCGCGGACCTTCCGCGTCGGCCGCCCCGCGCGTGCTGTCCGCGCGGTGGTCCCGTGCGGCACGCCCGGCTCCGCCACCCGGTGGCGGGGCGCCGTCACCGGTCGGCCGCCGCGGCGCGCGCCGTGAGGGCCTTGCGGTCGATCTTGCGGTTGGCGTTGAGCGGGAACTCCTCGACCTGGACGAAGCGGCGGGGGACCAGGGCGCGCGGCAGGAAAGCGGCCAGGTCCTCGGCCAGGGCCGCCTGAGGCCGCCGCTCACCGAGCAGGAAGGCCGTCAACTCGCCGTCCACGGCGACCGCGACGGCCTCCTTCACACCCTCGACGCGGCGCAACGCCCACTCCACCTCGGCCAGTTCGACGCGCACCCCGTGGATCTTCACCTGGTGGTCGCGCCGGCCCAGATACGCGAAGGCGTCGCCGGGCAGCCGCCGTACCAAGTCGCCCGTGCGGTACCAGCGTTCGCCGCCGTGCTCCAGGAACCGGCCCTCGTCGTCGGCCGGGTCGAGATAGCCGGGGAACATCTGGTCGCCGGTGACGCACAGTTCACCGTCGCCGTCCTCGGTGGGCTCGTGCAGCAGCGCCCGCATACCGGGGTGCAGACGGCCGATCGACACCACGTCGTTGACGCACGACGACGGTGAGGTGACCGGGTCCCAGCGGTGCACACTGCACGAGATGGTCAGCTCGGTCGGGCCGTAGAGATTCTCGACCACCGAGCCGGGCGCCGCAGCGCCCCACTCCCGCGCGTCGTGGGCCAGCAGCGGCTCCCCGCAGAACAGGCTCCAGCGCAGGCTCGGCATGCTGCCCGCGGGCAGCCCCCGGGGCCGCCGCCGCAGCAGCGACACCAGGCTCGGCGCGGAGAACCACACCGTGATGCCCTGCTCGGCGACGAACCGCTCCAGCGAGGCGTACGCGGTCGGCGGCACGCTCACCACGGTGCCGCCGCTGCCCCAGCCGGTGAACAGGTCGAACATCGCCAGGTCGAAGGTGAGATCGAAGGTCTGCGAGAACACGTCCCCGCTGTGGAAGCCGTACCGGCCGTGCACGAAGCGCAGATAGGCGTCGACATTGCGGTGCAGCACGGGCACCCCCTTGGGCGTGCCCGTGGAGCCCGAGGTGAACAGGATGTACGCGATGTCGTCGGGCGTCGTCGGCAGCGGCTGCTCCAACGGCTCCCCGACCGGCTCCCCGACGACGGGGACGCCGTCGAGGACCCCGGCCAGCTCCGGCAGCACGGCGGCGCCGCGCTCGTCCACGATCAGCGCGTCCAGACCGGCCGCGGTGATCATCCGGGCGGTGCGGTCGGCGGGGAAGCCGGGGTGCAGCGGCACGACGGCCGCGCCCGCGAACTGCGCGGCCAGCAGACCGGCGTAGGCGGTCACGGTACGGGAGGCCAGCAGGCCGACCCGCCGGGGCCGCCCGCCGGGGACCGCCGCGACGACGGTCCCGGCGAGCGCCCGCGCGGCGGCGTCCAGCCGCGTGTAGTCGACGGCGGTGGAGCCGACGCGCAGCGCCTCGGCCCCGCCGTCGAACGCCAGGCCGTGCCGGAACCAGTCGGTGAGGGTCCGGCCCGCCGGGACCGCGGCGCCCGCGGTCCCCGGCGGCCGGTCCCCGGCCTCCCGTCGCGGCCCGCCCGGCCGCGACGGCAGGCGCGCGGGTTCAGTGGTGAACAACGGATGCCTCCTGCGGGTGGATGGGCGCGAGGCCCGGAAGCTGCGGGCCCCAGGTGCCGCGCAGCGCCCGGTCGATGTACCGGTGGGTGACCGCGGCCTGCTCCAGCACCGCGAAGTGCCCGCCGGTCAGGGTGTGCGAGGTGAAGCGCCCGGTGGTCTGGTCGCGCCACCCCGCCACGTCGGCGATGCCCGCGCGCGGGTCGTCGGTGGCCGCGAGCGCCGTGATCGGCACGCTCAGCGGAGCCTGCGGCCGGTACTCGTAGGAGTCCCTGACCCCGAAGTCCGCGCGGAACGGCGGCAGGATCATCCGCAGCACCGTCGGGTCGGTCAGCATCCACTCCGGGGTGCCGCCGATCCGCCGCAGCAGCGCCACGACCTCGTCCTGCGTCATCCCCGCCACCGGCGGGTCGCCGTCGTCGGGCGAGCCGGGCGCCGCGCACCCGGAGACGAACAGGTGCACCGGCATGGGCCCGCCGCGGCGCCGGATCTCCCGCACCAGCTCGAAGCCGACCAGCGCCCCGAGGCTGTGCCCGTACACCGCGTACGGCCGCGTCTCCCCCTCCGGGGAGGTGTCGGCCAGCACGGCGTCCGCGAGGTCCGGCACCAGCCGGTCCATCCGGTCGTACGGGGTGTCGCGCAGCCGGGTCTCCCGGCCGGGCGGCTGGACCGGGCGCACCGACACCGGGCCCAGCCTGCCGAACCAGGAACGGTACGCCGAGGCCGAACCCCCGGCGTGCGGCAGGCAGTACAGCCGCACGCCGGCGCAGCCGGGCTGCTCCGCGAAGGGCAGCCACGAGGCGGCGGGCGCCGCCTCCAGCACGGTCGTCATCGCGTCACCTCGACCTCGACATAGCCGGGCAGCGGCTGGATCTGGTCCAGGTCGGCCCCCAGCACCAGCCGGTCGCCCTCCCTGGCCACCTCGCGGAAGCCGCTGAAGGCGTAGGTGATCTGCATCATCCGGTTGCGGCCGGTCTCCACGAAGTCCGCGCGCAGGCCCGCACCGGCCTCCCGCGCCCGCTCCATGATGTGGCTGAGCAGCACCGAGCCGACCCCGCGGGACATCACCCGGCACGACATCAGCATCATGTGGAGCTGCCAGTTCGGGTCGCCGGTCTCCACCAGCGCCAGGCCGATCTTGCCGTACGAGCCGAACCGGTCGGTGAGGGTGGCCACCAGCAGCAGGTGGTCGGGCGACTCGCGCAGCGCGTCCAGCTCGTCGTACGAGTACGTGCGGCCCGTCGAGTTGAGCTGGTTGGTGCGGATGGTCAGTTCCTCCGCGCGCTGGAGGTCCTCGCGGGCCGCCGGGGCGATGGTGAACGTCATGCCCAGGCTGGCCAGGAACTCCTCGTTGGTGCCGACGAAATCGCTCTCGATCTCGTCCCGCGCGAGCTGGCTGTGGTACATCGCCCGGCGCTGCGCCGACTCGTCGGAGACGAACCGCGGCCGGAACTCGATCCGGTTCAGCTCGGTGTCGATGTCGAGCGCGTTGACCCGGGTGACCTCGGGGACGGAGAACTCCATCTCGGCCAGCTCGAAGTCCTGGTCGTCGACGAAGGCGAACGCGTCGAGCCCCAGATTGAGCTTGGCGGAGATCTGCCGGACCGACTCCGACTTGGCGTTCCAGCCGATCCGCGGGTACAGGAACAGGTCCTCAAGGCCCAGTTCGCGCAGCTTCGCCATGGCCGTGTCGTGGTCGTTCTTGCTCGCCACGGAGTGCAGGACGCCCAGCGCGTCCAGCCGGCGGATGTGCTCCACCACACCGGGGCGCAGGGTGACCTCGCCGTCCTCCAGCAGCACCCCGTCCCACAGCGTGTTGTCCAGGTCCCACACCACGCACTTGATCTTGCCCTGCGCGGGCTTGCGGTACGGACCGTCCGGCGGCGACGCCGGGCCGGTGGCCGGCGCGGTGGCCGGCGGTTGCGTCAGCGTGCTCACAGTGCCCACTCCCGGTATGCCTCGTCAGCGATCGTGATCCGCTGGATCTCGTTGCTGCCCTCGATGATTTCCATGACCTTCGCGTCCCGGTACAGCCGTGCGACCGGGAAGTCGGCGCTCATTCCATTGGCGCCGTGGATCTGTACGGCCTCCGTGGAGTGCCGGGCCGCCGCGGTGGACGCGAAGTACTTCGCCACCCAGGTGGCCATGATGGTCGCCGGGTCCCCGGCGTCCTTGAGCACACCGGCCTGGTGGCACAGCAGCCTGGCCGCCCGCACATCGGTGACCATGTCCGACAACTTCGCCCGGATGAGCTGGAGTTCACGGAGCTTGCTGCCACCGACCGTGCGCTGCGCGGTGTAGTACGCCGACGCCTCCAGGCACGCCTGGACGATTCCGACGGAACCGGAGGCGACCGAGAACCGGCCCAGGTCGAGGGTTCCGCTGAGCACCATGCCGGAGGCGAACGAACTGGGCCCCAGCAGCGCGTCGGAATCGAGCCGCACATCGTCGAACTCCAGCTCGGCGATGAGCGAGGCCCGGGTGCCGAGCACGTCCTCCACCGGTATCACCCGCACGCCGGGTGACCGGCGCGGTACGAGCAGGGCGATCACGCTGGACTCGGTGCGGGCGAACACCAGGAACAGGTCCGCCCGTTGGCCACCGGTGATCCACTTCTTGCGGCCGTTGAGCCGCCACCCGCCGTTCTCCTGGACGGCGGTGGTACGGATGCCCGCGGTGTCGCTGCCGCCACCTGCGGGCTCCGACAGGCAGAAGGCGCCGCGCACCGCGCCGGTGGCCAGCGACGGCGCCCACTGCTCGATCTGGGCGGGGCTGCCCCAGCGGAGCAGCGCCCACGACAGCATGGTGTGCACGGTGAGCAGGGACCTGACCGAGGAACATCCCCGGCCCACCTCCTCGTGCACCTGACCGAGCGTCACCAGGTCAAGGTCCTGGCCGCCCAGCGCGGCCGGGTAGAAGGGGGCCCACAGGCCCGCCTCGCCGATCCGCTCCTGCAACTCCTCGGGGACCGCGCCCCGCCGGTCGTACACGTCGGCCACCGGCATGATGTGGGTGTCGACGAACGCGCGTGCCGAGTCCCGGGTGATCCGGGCCCCCGCCGGCGCCGCCGCGAGGGGCGGCGCCGTGGTCAAGCTCGTCATGGTCTGGCTCCTCAGTCGACGGAGACGGGGACGCTCCGGCGGGCGACGAGGTCCGCCATGGCCTCGACGGTGCGGAAGTTGTCGATGCGCAGTTCGTCGTTGGGGATGGTGAGGCCGAAGGTCTTCTCGATGAACATCACCAGTTCCATCGCGAAGAGCGAGTTGATGTAGCCGAGCGAGAAGATGTCCTGGTCGGTGGCGATGCTGGCCTGCGGGAAGCGGGCCTCGATGAAGGAGAGGATGCTGGTCTGGGCGGTGGTGTTCTCGGACATGGTCGTCATCCCTTGTTGTCGTAGGTGTAGAAGCCACGGCCGGTCTTCCGGCCGTGCAGTCCGGCGTCGGTCATCTGCTTGAGCAGCGGGCAGGGCCGGTACTTGCTGTCGGCGTAGTGCTCGTAGAGCACCTCGACGCTGTAGAGGATCGTGTCGACGCCGATCAGGTCGGCGGTCTCCAGCGGACCCATCGGGTGCCCGAAGCACCCGCGGAACACCTCGTCCACCGACTCCGCGGTGGCGACGCCCTCGTGGACGAGGAAGGCGGCCTCGTTGACGGTCAGCATGAGCACCCGGTTGGAGACGAAGCCGGAGGCGTCCTTGACGTCCACCGCCTTCTTGCCCATGCCGCTGAGGAGCTGGCGGGTGACCTCGACGGTCTCCTGCGCGGTGTGGAAGCCGGGGATCAGCTCCACGACCGGCTTGGCCGGCACCGGGTTCATGAAGTGCACCCCGACGACCCGCTCCGGGTGCGTGCCGACCGCGGCGACGCGGGTGATCGGGATCGCCGAGGTGTTGACGATCACGACCGCCTCGGGGGAGAGCACGCGGTCCAGCTCGGCGTGCACCTCGCGCTTGATCTCCCAGTTCTCGGTGACGTTCTCGATCACGAAGTCGGCCTTGGCGAGCGCCTCGACGCCGACAGCGGTGGTGATCCGGCCCAGGATCTCGTCGGGGTCCAGGGCCGGTCCGCCCATCAGGCGGCTGAGCCGGCAGTTGCGGCTGATGGCCGCCTTGGCGTCGGTGAGAATCCGCTCGTCGATGTCGACGAGGACGGTCTCGTAACCGGACTGGGCCAGATTGTGCGCGACTCCGATGCCCATGACCCCGGCACCGACAACTCCTACGACGGTCATGATCTCTCCGATTCCTTGGTGGGTGGTGCTGGCTGTTGTGGGTGTGCTGAACCACGCCTGGGGCGTGGGGTGTCGCGTGGTGCGGAGTGCCGCTGACGCGGGATCAGCTCCTGCGCCGCCGGGCGGCGGTCTTCAGGCCGGACCTGCGCAGTCGCGCCTGCTCCTGGCCGTCGGGCTCCGGGACGGGCGCCGCGTCCGCGGCGGGTCCGTCCACGACCTTGGCGAGGGCCTCGACCGTCGGGGCCTCGTAGAGGATGTGCGGGGGGAGCTCGGCGTCCTGGAAGGCCCGGCGCAGGGCCGCGAGCAGGGCGATGCCGAGCAGTGAGTTGCCGCCGAGTTCGAAGAAGTTGTCACGGGCGCCGACCCGTTCGAGCTTGAGCATGTCGCCCCAGACCTCGGCCAGCCGCTCCTCGACGGGGCCCGAGGGCTCCCGGTAGGGGGTGAGGAGTTCGGGCCGCGGGTGCCGGTCGGCGGAGCCGGAGCCGCCGCCCGCCGGGGCCATGACGGCCTCGACGGTGAAGCCGGTGCTGTAGCTCACCATCGTCGGCAGGTCCTGCGTGGAGACCACGACCCGCGACTCGCCGGAGGCCAGGGCCCGCAGCAGCGAGCGCCAGCCCTCCGCGAAGGTGATGCCGAAGGCTTCCCGGTGCGAGCGGAAGAAGGACTGCAAGCCCTCGTCGTAGCCCGACAGACCGGAGTCCCAGGCGTTCCAGGTCCACTCGCCCCAGTCGACCGACAGGACCCGGCGGCCGGTGGCCGCCTGCCGTGCCGCGTAGCCGTCGAGGTAGGCGTTGCCCGCGCAGTAGTCGACCTGCCCCGGGCCGCCGCCGGTGGCCGCGGTGATCGAGGAGAACAGCACCAGGAAGTCCAGCGCGGTCTCATCAGCGTGGCCGATTCGCAGTGCTTTGTCCAGGGCCTGTACGCCGGCAACTTTGGGCGCGAGAACGAGCTCGGAGTCGTCGGACTGCTTGAACTGGATCAGACCCGTTCCGGGCACGCCCGCGGTGTGCAGGATGCCGTGCAGGGCGCCGAAACGCTCCTGCGCCAGGTCGATGGCGCGCCGGACGTCGGGCGCGCTCGCCACGTCACCCGTGACGATCTCGACCTCCGCGCCCAGCTCCACGATGCCCAGGACACGGCTCACCCTGGCCCGCAGCGCCTCGTCGGCCGCCTCGGTGCCCGCGGCGATGCCCTCCCACCGCTCACGCGGCGGCAGCCCGCGGCGGCCGAAGAGCACCAGCCGGGCGCCGACCTGCCGTGCGAGGTGTTCCGCCATGCCCAGACCGATGCCGCCCAGACCGCCGGTGATCAGATAGACCCCGTGCTCGCGCAGCACCGCCGCGGCGCTCTCGTCGTCCGCCGCCGGGAGCATGTCGTAACCGCACACCCAGCGCCTGCTGCCGCGCAGGGCGACGGCCGCGTCGGTCCGCGGTCGGCGCAGTTCGGCGGCGACGGCGGCGGCCGGGGTGTCCGGCTCGACGTCGAGCAGCCGGGTGGTGACGTTGGGGTACTCCAGCGGCACCACGAGCGTCGGGCCGATGAGCGTGGCGGCGTCGGGCCGTACCTCCGAACCGTCGAGCACCTGGTGGGCGCCCGCGGTGACCATGTCCAACTGCCAGTCGCCCGAGCCCAGTTCACCGGCCGCACGGGCCAGTGCCACCAGGGTGTGCAGACCGAACGCGATCGACTCGTCGTCGGGCCGCTCCGCGAGCGTCCACAGATGGACCACCCGTTCCAGCGCGAGCCCGCGCTTGCGCAGATCGCGCAGGACCGCCTGGGCGTCGCCCGAGTGGCCCGGCCGTACGGTGTAGCCGGTCGCCGGGTCGGCGCTCCAGCCGCCGCCGGGACGGACCGCGGTCACGGTCGCGCCGTCGGCCGCCGCCGCGCGCACCAACTCGTCGAGCACACCGTCGGCTTCCGACCCGTCGGCGTAGACCAGCCAGCTCGCGGGCTGCGCGCCCGCCGTCGCCGGGGACGCGGTCTGCCGCCACACCGGCTGCCAGACCCACTGCTCCTCCGGCAGCTTCGGGACCCGGTCGATGTCCTCGAAGCTGGCGGGCACACCCGGTGTGCCCGGCGCCGTCGCAGCCGCGGGCGCGGCCGGCTTGGCGCCGATCAGCGGGGTCTGCTCGATCCAGTAGCGCTGCCGCTGGAAGGGGTACGTGGGCAGCGGCACCCTGCCGGGCGCGAAGCCCCGGTGCAGCTCGGCGGTCCGCTCGGCGCGGCCGTGGTAGGCCGCCCAGTCCAGGTCGACACCGGTCAGCCACAGCCGCGACAGGGCCTCGGTCAGGACTCGGTCGGCCGGACGCGGGTCGCTCTGCGCGGGCAGCGTCGCGGTGATCGTCGCCCAGCGCTGCGGAGCGCAGCCCGCGCCGCGCACCATCGTGCCCAGCGACTGTCCGGGACCGATCTCCACCATCGCCAGCTCGGGGTCGGCCAGCAGCGTCTCGACGGCCGCCGCGAACTGCACGGGACGGCACATGTGCTCCGCCCAGTAGGCGGGGTCCCGCACCAGCCGGGCGTCGGCGACACCGCCGGTGACGTTCGACAGGTACGGCAGCCGCGGCGGGTTGAGCCGGATGTTCTCCGCGACCCACGAGGTCAGCTCGTCCGCGAGCGGGGCGAGCATCCGGGAGTGGAAGGCGTGCGTGGTGCGCAGCCCCCGGCTGGGGACGCCGTCGCGCTCCAGGTCGGCGGCGAGGCCGGCCAGCGCGTCGGCGGGACCGGCGACCACCACGGTCTGCGGGCCGTTGACCGCGGCGATGTCCAGGCCGCGCGCCTGAAGTCCGTAGCGGTCGCGCAGGTCGTCGGGCCCGAGCGGCACCGCGGCCATGGAACCCGTCTCGACCCCGGAGATCAGCCGGGCCCGGTGCACCACCAGCGCCAGCGCGTCCTCCAGCGACAGCACCCCGGCCAGGCAGGCCGCGACGTACTCGCCGAGGCTGTAGCCGAGCATCAGCGACGGCTGCACGCCCCACACCATCAGCGTCGAGGCCAGCGCGTAGTCCACCGCGAACAGCAGCGGCTGGACGATCTCGGTGCGCTCCAGCTCCGCCTCCCGGTCGTCGGCCGCGCCGGTCGCCCGGCCCAGCAGCGCCGCCAGGTCCATGCCGCCGCCGGGACGGTCCCCGGTCAGCAGCCCCATCAGGTCGGTGTCCGGCAGGTGCGCGGCCAACAGGCCCAGGCAGTGGTCGAGTTCGGCGCGGAAGACCGGCTCGTGCCGGTAGAGGTCGCCGACCAGACCCGGATACTGCTCGCCGACCCCGGCGAAGAGGAAGGCCACCGGGCGGCCGTGCGCGGTCTCCACCCGCGCCGACAGCGGCGCGTCCTCGTCCGTACCGGCCAGCGAGGCCACGGCCTGCTCACCGCTGGAGACCACGGTGGCGCGGCGGTGCTCGAAGGTCTTGCGGCCGACCTGGAGGGTGTAGGCGACATCGGCGACGCTCGCCCCCGAGGTCGCGGCCAGGTGCTCGGCGAGGTTGCTCACGGCCTGGTCGGCGGCGTCCGAGGTTCGGGCCGAGACCGGCAGGAAGTGGTGCCGCCTGCCGCCCTGCGGGGTGTCGGGGCCGGCCCTGCGGGCCGGCGGCTCTTCGACGACGACGTGCACGTTGGTGCCTCCCATGCCCAGCGAGTTGAGTCCGGCGATCCGCGGCCTGCCGTCCTCGGCCGGCCACTCGGTCAGCCGGGTGTTGACGTAGAAGGGGCTGTCGGCGAAGTCGATCTGCGGGTTGGGGGCGGTGAAGTGCAAGGTCGCGGGGACCATCCGCTCGCGGACGGTGAGGACCGTCTTGATCAGGCCCGCGGTGCCCGAAGCGTGGTTGAGGTGACCGATGTTGGTCTTCACCGCGCCGATCGGGATGCTGCCGGGACCGCCCGCCGTGCCGAACGCCCGGCTCAGCGCGGTGACTTCGATCGGGTCGCCGATCGGGGTGGCCGTGCCGTGCGCCTCGATGTAGCCGAAGTCCTCCGGCCTCACCCGTGCGTCGGCCATCGCGTCCTGCACCACACGGGCCTGCCCGGCGACGCTGGGCGCGGTGTAACCGACCTTCAGGGCGCCGTCGTTGTTGATCGCCGAGCCGCGGATGACCGCGTGCACGGTGTCGCCGTCGCGCAGCGCGTCCGAGAGCCGCTTGAGGACCACGACGGTCGCGCCGTCACCGAACATCGAACCGCTGGCCTGCGCGTCGAAGGTCCGCACATGGCCGTCGTGCGACTCCATGCCGCCCTGCTGGCGGCGGTGGCCGACCCGGTCCGGGACGCTGATGGACACACCGCCCGCCAGCGCCATCTCGCACTCGCCGCCGCGCAGGCTCTGCACCGCCAGGTGCACACCGACCAGCGACGTCGAGCAGAAGGTCTGCACCGCGACGCTCGGTCCGCGCAGGTCGAACAGGTAGGAGACGGACGTGGTCAGCGCGTCCTTGTCGTTGCTCATGATGATCTCGTACGGGCTGATGTCGCCCGCGGCGAGCTGCGAGGTCATCCCGAACAGATACGTGGAGAGGTTGGAGCCGCCGAAGACGCCGATCCGGTCGCGGTACGCCTCGTTGGCGTACCCCGCGTGCTCCAGACCCTCCCAGCAGACCTCAAGGAAGAGCCGCTGCTGCGGGTCGGTGAGCGCCGCCATCCGCGGGCTCATCCCGAAGAATCCGGCGTCGAAGCCGCTGATGTCGTCCAGCACGGCGCGCGCGGGCACGTACTCCGGGTCCTGGACCATGTCCGGGTCGACGCCCGCCTCGATCAGCTCCTCGGGGGTGAAGAAGCGGATCGACTCCACGCCCTCGCACAGATTCCGCCAGAAGCCGGCCACGTCGCCCGCGCCGGGGAAGCGGCCCGCCATGCCGACGATGGCGATCCGCCGGTCGAGTTCGGTGCTCTCCGGTTCGGTGTCCTCGGGGCGCTCGGTGTGCTGGGTGACCGCGCTGACGGCCGGGGTCGCGGCCACGGCCGGACGCGGCGCCGGAGCGGCGACGGGTACGGGCGCGGGGGCGGGCCGGGGCGCGGGGACGACGGTCGCCGCGGGGGTACGGGGCGCCGCCGGGGCGCGGACCGGTGCCGGGCTCGGCCCCCCGGCGGCCTTGGGCCTCTGCTCGTCCAGGACGGCCGCCAGCCGGTGCACGGTCGGCGCCTCGAAGAGCGTGACCGTCGGCACCGTCACACCGAAGCGCGACTTCACGGTGGCCAGCATCTGGAGGGCGAAGAGCGAACTGCCGCCCAGGTCGAAGAAGTTGTCACGGGTACCGACCGGGTCGACACCGAGGGTGTCGGTCCACAGCGCGCACAGCTCGCGCTCCGTGGCGGTCAGCGGCGCCGTGTACGGCTGCGGCAGGTCGGGCCGCGGGAAGGACGCCACAGGGGACGTGCTCCCGGCGCCCGCCGTGACCGCCTGCGGACGGCTCGGGAGCCGGCCCGCCAGACCGCCGGCCACCACGACCACCGCGGGCAGCGGCTGCGTCACCGCGCGGTCGAGTGCGGTCAGCGACTGCTCGGCGGTCATCGCGTGCGCGGCCATCGAGGCGCCGGTCCTGGCGTCGACCTTGGCCAGCGTCGGCGCCCAGGTGTCCCAGGCGGCCGAGGTCCAGCGGGTCTGCGCGGTGCCGTCGTCCGGGCCCGCCCCGGCGAGCGCGGCCAGCGCGGCGTTGGCCGCCGCGTAGCTGCCGAAGGCCAGTCCGCCCAGGTGCGCGGAGGTCGAGGAGAACAGCAGGCCCCAACGCGGCGCGCGGTCCCCGGCGAGCCCGCCGACGGCGTCGCGCAGCACGCGAGCGCCCTCGTACTTGGCGGCGAAGTGCCGTGCGACGGTGCTCTCCTGGAGCGCGCCCAGCGGCAGGAAGGTGTCCTCCGAGGTGTCGGCCGCCGCGTGCACCAGGCCGTCGAAGCGCTCCGCGCCGAACAGGGCGCGTACGGCGGCGGCGTCGGTGACGTCCAGCGCGGGCGCCTCGACGTCCGCGCCGAGCGCGCGCAGCCGGACGACCGCCTGGCGGCGCGGGTCCGCCGGGTCGGCGGGCAGTCCGGTACGGCTGGCGAGCACGACGCGCCCGGCGCCGCCGCGGATCAGGTGCTCCGCGACCATCAGGCCCACGTCGCCCAGGCCGCCGGTGACGAGGTAGCTCTCGCCGGGCAGGACCACGGGCAGTTCGTCGGTGTGCGCCTTGGGCGCGTCGATCGGGCGGTACCGCGGGGTGAGGCGGCTGCCCGCGCGGAAGGCGGTGAGCACCGGCCCCTCGGCGGCGGCCAGTTCGGCGGCGAGCAGGGCGGCGGAGGCCGCCGTGTCGGCCGCGGGGTCCAGGTCGACGCCGCGGGCGTCGAGGCCCGGGTACTCCTGGCCCGCGACGACCGGCAGGACGGCGACCGCGGCCTGCGCCGGGAGGCTCCGCTCGGCGGCCGTGACGCTCTGGCCGCCGCGGGTGACCACGACGACACCGCCGGTCCCGGCCCGGTCGCCCCACGCCGACACGGCGCGGGAGACGTCGAGGACGGCCCGGGCCGGGTCCGCGTCGGGCCCATCCGCGTCCAGCGCGGACAGCACGACCACGGTCAGCGGCCCCTCGCCGGGCACCTCGGCGGTGTCGGGCGCGTCCGTCGGCCGTACGGTGACGGCCTCGGCGCCCGCGGCGCGCAGCCGCTCGGCCAGCGCGTCGCCGACCCCGGAGGCGTCGGCGTACAGCAGGAACCGGCCGGTGGCCGTACCCGTGCCGCCGTTCGCGTCCGGGCTCCACACCCGGCTCATGACCTGTACGTGCTCCTCGGCGTCGGAGTCGGCGGACTCCGTTGCCGCGGAGGGGAGTTCGGGCTTGGCGGCGGCGGGCGCGTCGATCCAGTAGCGGGAGCGCTGGAAGGGGTATCCGGGCAGCTTCGTGCGCAGGACGTCACGGCCGTGCTGGTAGCCGGACCAGTCGATGTCGACGCCGGTCAGCCACAGACGGCCCACGGCCTCGGTGAGGACCGTGCCCGCCTCGCGCGGGTCGTCGTCGCCGGGCAGCGCGGGGATCAGCAGGTCCGCGTGCCCTTCGGTGAGGGCGCGGTGGGCGCCGAGGGCGCCGTCGCCGATCTCCAGCAGGGCGTGGTTCCCGGACTCCAGCAGCGCGCCGAGCGCGGTGCCGGGGTCGGCGGGCGGGCCGGTGAGGGCCGCGGTCCAGTGCGCGGGGTCGGTGGCCTCTGCCGCCGTCAGCCGGCCGCCGGTCGCGGCGGAGTACAGGACGGTTCCGGGCTCGCCGAAGGTGATGTGGCCCGCCGCCCAGTCGGTCAGCGGCTGTCCCTCGGTCTCCGTGCGGCGGTGCAGCAGCGCGAAGGCGTCCTTGAGGGAGAAGACCCCGGCCAGGCACCCGGCGACGTACTCGCCGACGCCGTGCCCGAGGAGGGCGTCCGGCTGGATGCCCCAGGAGCGCAGGAGCGTGCCGAGCGCGTATCCGAAGGCGAAGGCGCGGTGCCCGTGCTGGTCGTGGCCGCTGGTGCGGTCGGGGGAGAGCAGTCCGGCCAGCGGGGCGCCGCCGACGGCCTGGGCGGCGGCGCGGCACTCGTCGAGCGCGGTACGGAACGCCGGTTCCGCGTCGTAGAGTTCGGCCGCCGCGGCGGGGTACGGCTCCGCGGCGCCGGTCAGCAGGAGGGCGACCGGCCGGGAGGCGGTGCCGTCGGCGCGGCCGAGGGCGGACCCGGCGCGCAGCTCGCGCGCCGCGCCGCTCAGCGAGTCCGCGACCAGGGCGCGCCGGTGGCTGAAGAGCCGGCGGCCGCTCTGGAGGGTGTAGGCGACGTCGGAGATGCCCGCGCCGACCGTGGTGTCCGCGTCGTCCATGGTGTCCAGGTGCGCGGCGAGATTGGCGGTGGCCTCGTCGGCGGCGGCCTCGGTGCGGGCGGACCACACCAGCAGTTCGCTGCGGCGGCCCGAGCCGGTGCTGCGGGCGGCGACCGGCGGGGCCTCCTCCAGGATCACGTGGGCGTTGGTGCCGCCGATGCCGAAGGCGCTGACCCCGGCGCGGCGCGGACGGTCGCCGCGCGGCCACGGGTGCCGCTCGGTGAGGACCGTCAACCGCGCGTCGCCGGACTCCAGTTGGGGATTGGGCGCGGTGTAGTTGCGGGTCGCGGGGATCTCGCCGTGGTGCAGCGACAGGGCGGTCTTGATCAGACCGGTCACACCGGCCGCGCGGTCCAGGTGGCCGAGGTTGGTCTTGACCGAACCGATCATGACCTCCTTGCCGTCGAACACCTGCTGGAGCGCGGCGAGTTCGGCGGCGTCGCCGAGCGCGGTGCCGGTGCCGTGCGCCTCGATGTAGTCGATGTCCTCGGGCTCGAGACCGGTCGCGGCGAGCGCCTCGGCGATCACCTCGGCCTGGCCGCTGACACCCGGCGCGGTGAAGCCGACCTTGCGGCCCGCGTCGTTGTTGACGGCCCAGCCGCGGATCACCGCGTACACCTGGTCGCCGTCGGCGAGCGCGTCGACCAGGCGGCGCAGCGCGACCACGCCGACGCCGTTGCCGACCAGGCTGCCCCGGCCGGAGGCGTCGAAGGCGCGGCACTCGCCGTCGGGCGAGCTGATGCCGCCCGGCTGGTAGAGGTAGCCGGTGTCGTCCGGGACCGCGATGGCGGCGCCGCCCGCGAGGGCCAGGTCGCACTCGAAACCGGCCAGGCTGGTGGCCGCGGCGCAGACCGCGACCAGGGACGTCGAGCAGTAGCTCTGGATGCCGTACGCGGGCCCTGACAGGCCCAGCGTGTGGGCGACGCGCAGGGTCAGCGAGTCCTTGTCGTTGGCCAGGCCCACGGTCAGCTCGCCGACGCTGCGGCCGATCCCGGACGGGGCGACGTTACGCGTCAGATAGGTGCTGATCGCGCAGCCCGCGAAGACACCGATCGAGCCGTCGAAGCTCGCCGGGTCGCAGCCCGCGTCCTCCAGCGCGTGCCAACTGTGCTCCAGGAAGAGCCGGTGCTGCGGGTCGAGGATCTGCGCCTCCTTCGGGTTGATCCCGAAGAAGTCGGCGTCGAAGCGGTCGATCCCGTCGATCACCGCGCCCGCCTTCACATACGCGGGGTCGTCGATCAGTTCGTCGGGCACGCCCGCGGCGCGCAGTTGGTCGTCGGTGAAGCGGGTGATGCCCGAGCGGCCGTCGCGGAGCGCCGACCACAGCTCCGTGGCATCGGTGGCGCCGGGGAAGCGCCCGGCGAGGCCGACGATGGCGATGTCCATCGGTGACACCTCGGTGGGTATGCGCGGCATGAATCCGTCCTCCTAGTTCCGGGTGATGGAAGGCTGGGCACCGCGGGCGCGGCGCCGTCTCTCGCCCCGGGCGAGGCCGGAGTCGCGTGCTGTGGTGGTGGCGGTCCCGGCGGGACCGCCGTCGAGCGCCGCCGCGAAGGCGGCGACGGTCGGGTGCTCGAACAGGACGGCCGGGGCGATCCTGCGGTCGAGCCGCTTCTCGATGTCGGCGACCATGGACATCCCGACCAGGGAGTTGCCGCCCAGGTCGAAGAACGGGTCGTGGACGCCGATGCCGTCGATGCCGAGGTGCCGGCCCCAGCTGTCGGCGATGACCGTCTCCAACTCGGTGCGCGGGGCCGCGTATTCGGTACGCAGCAACGGCCGGGGGAAGCGCGGCCGTTCGCTGTCGGCGGGGGCGCCGGCCGCGACGAGCGCGTCCAGGTCGGTCAGCGCCGCCCACTCGCGCAGCCCCTCGGCCATCGGCATCCGCACCGCCAGCAGGCTGCCGCGGGCGGCGCCCGCCAGCCTGCCCAGCAGCGCGTTGCCGCCGGACTCGGAGAAGCCGTAGCGGGCGCGGTGCTCGCGGACCCGGTCGGCCAGCGCGCCGCCGGACGCCTCGGCCTGCCAGTCGTCGTGCTGCCACGGGCCCCAGGCCACGCTCAGCACCTTGGTGGAGGCCGCGGCGGCGTCGGCCAGCGCCGCGCCGTACGCGTCCAGGACGGTGTTGGCGGCGCTGTAGTCGCCCTCGCCCAGGCCGCCGAAGACGCTGACCGCCGAGGAGTACAGGACCAGCAGCTCCGGCCGGTCGGCCTCCGGGGTGCCGGGGCCGACGAGTTCGGCGAGCGGGCCCATGGCGAGCACCTTCGGCGCGAGCACCGTACGGGCCGTGCCGGGCGTCAGGCGGACGGCCATGCCGCCCGCGGGGACGCCCGCCGCGTGCAGCACGCCGGTCAGCGTTCCGAACCGCTCCCGGCAGTCGCGCAGCGCGCGCCGCAAGTCCTCCGGTACGCCGACGTCGGCGGTGAGCAGCAGCACCTCGGCGCCTGACGCCTCCAACGCGGCGATGTCGCGCAGGCTTTGGGCGGCCCGCCCCTCGGGGTCGGCGGCAGCCGCGGCGTTCAGATCGGTCCTGCCGACCAGGGCCAGCCGCCGCGCCCCGGAGCGTACGAGTTCCCGTGCGAGCCCGAGGCCGAGACCGCGGGTGCCGCCGGTGACCAGATACGCGCCGTCGGGGCGTACGGGGAAGCCGGTCGCGCCGTCGGCCGCGGGGAGCGGCACCAGGCGCCAGTCCTTGAGCAGGCGGCGTCCCGCGCGCCAGGCGATCAGCGCGGGGGTGGCGGCCGGGTCGTCGTGCTGCCAGGCGCGGTGGCCGATCTCCTCCGCGAGGTGGGCGGCGCAGGTATCAGCGGGCGCCGACGGGTCCAGGTCGACGCCGCGCCAGGCCGTACCCGGCTGCTCGGCGTGGGCGATCCGCGCGAAGCCGTGGGCCAGCGCCCGGTCGGGGGCCGTGCAGTCGCCGCCGTGCACCTGGGCGGCGCCCGCGGTCACGGTCAGCAGCTTCACGCCGCGTTCGGCCGCCGCCGAGGCGAGCGACTGGACGGTGAGCAGCAGGCTGTCGAAGCCCAGCCGGACCGCCCTGACCAGCTCGGCGTCCTCGGCGAACAGCGGGGTGCGGGCCGGGTCGCGCAGGCTCCACAGGTGGGCGACGCGCAGCGGTCCCGCGGTCCCGGCCAGCGCTTCCGCGACGACCCTGCGGTAGTGCTCGGGGTCGGCGGGGTCGATGACGACCCGCCGTCCGTCGCGCCGCCAGGCGCCGCCGGGCACGACCTCGGTGACGGGTGCGCCGCAGGCCGCGGCCAGCTCGGCCAGCCGGGTCCCGACACCGTCGCCGTCGGCGAACACCACCAGGGGCGCGGCCGGTTCCACGGCGGTCGGCGCGGGCAGGGTGACGTCCTGCTGCCACGCGGGGGCGTAGCAGAAGTCGTCGGGCCGGACGTCGCCGCCGGTGGAGCCGGTGCCGGTCGCGGCGGCCGTCCCCGTGCCCGTGCGCGGCCAGTAGCGGGTCCGCTGGAAGGGGTAGGCGGGCAGTTCCGTGAGCGTGCCGGGGCGTGCGCCGCGCAGCGACGTCCAGTCGAGGTCGGCGCCCAGCTCCCAGAGCCGGCCGAAGGTCTCCAGCAGCCGGGAGCGGCCGTCGGTGGGGCCGCCCGCCGCCCACTGCGCGGGGACGGTGCCGAGCACGGTGGGGTTGGCGCCGCTGCGGTCGTTCTGCCGGAGCAGGCCGCCCAGGGTCTGGCCGGGGCCCAGCTCCACATAGCCGTCCACGCCCAGATCCGCGCAGGCCGCCAGACCGTCGGCGAACCGCACGGGGCTGGTCAGGTGGTCGGCCCAGTAGCCGGGGTCGGTGGCCTGCTCGGCGGTCAGCGGCGCGCCGGTGACGTTGGAGACGACCGGGATGCGCGGCTCGTGCCGGGGCACCGCGGCCACGGCCTTGGCCAGCTCCGCGCGGGCCGGGGCGAGCAGCGCCGAGTGGAAGGGGTGCGCGGAGCGCAACTGCCGTGCCGCCAGGCCCTGTTCGGCCAGGTGGGCGGCGGCGGTCGCCACGGCGTCCGGCGCTCCGCTGACGACGGTCATGGCCGGGCCGTTGACGGCGGCGATGTCCACCGCCGCGCCGCACGCGGCCAGTTCGGCGCGCACCCGGTCGGCGTCGGCGGCGACCGCCAGCATCCGGCCCTCGGGCGCCGCCTCGATCAGCCGGGCGCGCCGCGCCACCAGCCACAGGGCGTCGGGCAGTTCGAAGACACCGGCCAGGGTCGCGGCCACGTACTCGCCGAGGCTGTAGCCGATCAGCAGGTCGGGCGTGACGCCGTGCGTGGCCAGCAGCCTGGCCAGCGCGTACTCGACGGTGAACAGCGACAGGTGCGCGATCTCCGCGTGGCTGTCCGGGTCGTCCGCCAGGTCAGCCCCGCTGCCGGGCCTGGCCAGAAAGCCCGCCCCCGCGTCGGCCGGCGCCTGCGCGGGCTCACCGAGCAGCGTGTCCCGCAGGTCGATGCCGCAGCGCTCCTCGGCGACGGCCAGGCACGTCTCGACGGCCTCGGCGAACGCCGGTTCCGTACGGTGCAGATCGCGCGCCATGCCCCGGTAGTGGTCGCCCGTGCCCGGCAGCAGATACGCCAGCTTGGGGCGGCCCTTGACCGTACGGACCCCGGTGGCCCGCGCCGCGGTCGCCAGCGCGGCGGCAGCGTCCTCGGGGTCGGCGGCCACCACCGCGCGCCTGAACTCCAGCGCCGCGCGGCCGCTTTGCAGCGTGTACGCCAGGTCGTCGAGGCCGGTGCGTCCGGCGACCGAGGCCAGCGCGTCCAGCCGCGCCGTCAGCGCGCCGTCGTCGGCGGCGGAGACGGGCAGCAGCTCGGCCCTGCCGGGCGCCTGGGCGGCTTCGACGGAACCTTCGGCGGTGCCGTCGGCCGAGGTGCCTCCCGTGGTGGCGAGACCGGCGCGGACCGGGCCGCCGACGCCCGCCGCCGTGCCCGTCCCGGCCGCCGCGGGCGACGGCGCCGCCAGGACGACATGGGCGTTGGTGCCGCACCAGCCGAAGGAGCTGACGCCCACGAGCTGCGGCGACGCCTCGTCGGTCGGGAGGGGGCGGGACTCGGAGGCCGGGCGGACGGCGCCCGCGGCGACGGCGGTCTCCGAGGGCTCGGTCATGTTCAGATTCGGCGGCACCGTGCGGTGCTTGACGGCCAGGACGGCCTTGATGAGACCGGCCATCCCGGCCGCGGCCTGGGTGTGGCCGATGTTGGTCTTCACCGCGCCCACGTGCAGCGGCCGTTCCTCGCTGCGGCGCCCGAACACATCGGTGAGCGCGCCCAGTTCGATGGCGTCGCCGAGCTTGGTGCCGGAGCCGTGCGCCTCGACGTACGCGATGTCGTCGGGGGTCGCCCCGGCAGCGGACACCGCGCGGCGGATGACGTCGGCCTGGGCGCTGCGGCTGGGCGCGGTCAGGCCGTTGCTGCGGCCGTCCTGGTTGACGGCCGTGCCGCGGATGACCGCGTGCACCCGGTGGCCGCGCCGTACCGCGTCGGAGAGCCGCTCCAGGACGACCACCCCGGCGCCCTCGCCCAGCACATAGCCGTCGGCGCGGGCGTCGAAGGTCTTGCACAGGCCGTCGGGGGACAGCATCGAGGTGGAGCAGGCGTTGACGTACATGTCGGTGTGCATCAGCAGGAAGGCGCCGCCCGCCACCGCGAGGTCGCACTCGCCGCGGCGCAGCGCCGTACCGGCGAGGTGGACGGCCACCAGCGAGGACGAGCAGGCGGTGTCCAGGGTCAGCGCGGGGCCGCGCAGGTCGTAGTGGTACGCGAGCCGGCCCGCGACGACGCTGGCGGAACCGCCCTGGCCGCCGTACGGGTCGTGCAGCACGCCCAGACCTTCCTCGGCCTGCTCCAGACGCAGGTACTGGAGGACGTCGGAGAAGCCGATCATCACTCCGGTACGGCTGCCCGCCAGGCTCGGCGGCGGCGTACCGGAGTCCTCCAGCGCCTCCCAGGTCAGCTCCATGAGCAGCCGCTGCTGCGGGTCCATCCGCAGCGCCTCCTGCGGGGAGCTGCCGAAGAACCGGGCGTCCCAGCCCGCCACGTCGTCGAGGAAGGCGCCGCGGGTGGTGTAGACCCCGTCGTTCTCGACGTGCGGGGCGAGGTCGAACCGGCCGCCCGGCACCTCGTCGAGGACCGCGGACCTGCCCTGGTCGAGCAGGTCCCAGTAGGCGTCGACGGAACCGGCGCCGGGGAAGCGGCACGACATGCCGACGACTGCGATCGGCTCGTGCGTCTGTGCCTGGGCCTCGGCCAGCTTGCGCCTGGCGTCACCCAGGTCGACCGTGGCCTTCTTCAGGTATTCGCGGAGTCTGTCCTCGCCTGCCATCTTCCTGCCCTCTGCCGATTCGTGGTGTGGTGACGGACTGCCCGGTGCCGGGAGCCGGTGGTGCCGGTGATGTGCGCCGGCGATGTGCCGGGGGAGTGCCGGTGGGAGTGCCGGGGAGTCGCTGTACCTCGGTGGCCGGGCCGTGCGCCCGGCGCGGGATTACGCCTGGGCGTCGATGAAGGCGAAGATCTCCTCGTCGGAGGCCTCGTCGAGCACCGCGGTGGGGGAGTCCATCGGGACTCCGAGTCGGTTGAGGGCGTCCTGCAGGGCCACGACCATGCGGTCCCGCAGCGCGGGTGCGGACGAGCTGAGTTCGCCGGTGATCCGGGCGAGGGCTTCTTCCATGGTGGTCACGTCATCCTTCGGGGCCGGGACCAGCGCGATGGCCAGGTGCTCCGCCAGGGCGCCGATGGTCGGGTGATCGAAGACGAGCGTCGGGGCCAGGTCGAGACCGGAGTCCGTCTGGAGCCGATTGCGCAGTTCGACCGCCGTCAGCGAGTCGAAGCCGAGGTCGATGAAGGGCAGGTCGGGGTCGAGCGCTTCGGGCGCTCCATGGGCCAGTACCGCGGCCACGTGGTGGCGTACGGCGGTGTCGACCGCGGACTTCGCGGCGTCACCGGTGAGTCCTTCGAGCTTCTTGGCCAGGCCGCCCGCGGCGTTGGCGCCGGACTGCCGGGCGCCGCCGCCTTCCGCGGTCCGCCGCCCCGCGCGGACCAGGCCGCGCAGGATCTGCGGAATCCGCTCGCCGCTGTCCTGCGCGCCGCGCAGGCCGCTCAGGCTCCAGCGGGAGGCCACGACCGCGGCCTCGACGTCGGGGTCGGTCAGCACCGTGTCCAGCAGCCCGAGGCCCTGCCGCTCGTCGAGCGGCGCGACCCCGATCCTGGCCAGCCGCGCCTCGTCGGCCGCGGTCAGCGTCGAGCCCATGCCCGCCGTCGACCACAGTCCCCAGGCCACCGAGACCGCGGGCAGACCCGCCGCCCTGCGGTGGACGGCCAGCGCGTCCAGGAAGGTGTTGGCGGCTCCGTACGTGGTCTGCCCGGCGTTGCCGAGCACGCCCGCGACGGAGGAGAACAGGACGAAGGCGGCCAGCGGCAGGTCCGCGGTCAGCTCGTGCAGCAGCCAGGCCGCGTCCGCCTTCGGCCGCAGCACGTCCGCCAGGCGCTGCGGCGACTGGCCCGCGAGCAGGCCGTCGTCCAGGACACCGGCCGCGTGCAGCACACCGGTCAGCGGGTGCTCCGGCGGCACCGAGGCCAGCAGCGCCGACAGCTCGCCGCGGTCGGCGGCGTCGCACGCCTCGATCCGTACGGTGGCGCCGGGTCCGGCGGCCTCGGTCAGCTCGTCGGCCAGCTCCCGCGCCCCGGGGGCCGCGAGACCGCGCCGCGAGGTCAGCAACAGGTGCCGCACGCCGAAGCGTTCGACCAGCCGCCGGGCGACCAGCGCGCCGAGCGCCCCGGTGCCGCCGGTGACCAGGACCGTGCCGTCGCCGAAGGCCGGCTCGACGGCGGGTGCGGGCACCCGGCGGGCGACCCGCGGCAGCAGCGTACGGCCGTCCTCCAGCAGCACCTGCGGCTCGTCGGCCTCGGCCGCGGCGGCGAGCAGCGCCACCGCCCTGCCGGGACCCGCGAGGGCCGCGCTGATGCCGCCGCGGGCGCCCACCAGCAGGAACCGGCCGGGGTGTTCGGCCTGCGCCGCCCGCACCAGGCCCCAAACCCCCGCCGTGCGGAGCGAGTCGGGGTCGGTGGCGATCACCAGCCGGGAGGCGGCGAAGGCCGCGTCGTCGGCCCACCGCTGGAGCAGGCCGAGCACCTGCCCGGTCAACTCGCTGACGCTCTGCGGGAGTTCGGCGCCCTCGGCGGTGTCCAGTGCCTCGGTGTCGAGCAGGACGTAGTCGGGCCGGACGCCGGACGCGGCGAGCGCGTCGGGGCCGGTGTGGAAGGGGAGCGCGGCGACCGGGGTGCCCAGCGCGGCCCAACTGCCGGGGCTCACCGCGGGAAGCGTCGTCTCGGTCCACTCCAGGCCGTAGTAGCCCTCGGGTGAGGCCGCGCTTCCGGCGAGCGCCCGCATGGCCGCGGCCGGCACCGCCCTGACCCGCATGTCGCGGGCGTCCAGGACCAGTCCGCCGTTCTCGTCCGCCGCGGTCAGCGACAACTGGTCGGCGCCCTCGGTCACGATCCTGACCCGCAGGGCGGACGCGCCGACCGCGGTCAGCCGCACCCCGCGGAAGACGAACGGCAGCCGCAGCTCGTCCCCTTCGCCCTCGGCGGCGTACGGGTGGAAGGCCGAGTCGAGCAGCACCGGGTGAAGGCCGAAGCCGTCGTTCTCCGCGCCCTCGGGCACCTCGACCTCGGCGAACAGCTCACCGTCGGTGCGCCAGGCGCCGCGCAGCCCGCGGAAGGCCGGGCCGTAGCCGTAGCCGCGCTCCGTCAGCCGCTCGTAGACCGCGTCCAGGTCGACCGGTGCGGCCCCCTGCGGCGGCCAGGTGGCGGCCCACGCGCAGCCGTCGGGCTCCGCGGGGCCCGCGGCCAGGCTGCCCGACGCGTGCCGGGTCCAGCTCTCCTCGCCGCCGCGCCGGGCGTGCACCCCGACGGAGCCGTCGCCGCCGATGGCGACCTGGAGGTCGAGCGACCCGGTCACCGGCAGCGGCATCGGCGCCTCGAACGTCAGCTCCTCGACCCGGTCGTAACCGGCCTGCGCCGCCGCCTCGACGACCATGTCGAGCAGGGCGGTGCCGGGCACGATCGCCGCGCCGCCCACGGAGTGGTCGGCCAGCCAGGGCAGGTCGTCCGCGGTCAGCCTGCCGGTGGCGACCAGTCCGCCGTCGGCGACGGCGACCGCCGCGCCCAGCAGCGGGTGCCGCAGCTCGGTCAGGCCGAGCGCGTCGGCGTCGCCGCGCGGCGGGGTCCGCAGCAGCCAGTAGCGCGTGTGGTCGAAGGCGTACGTGGGCAGTTCGACGGGCTGTCCGCCGGGCGCCGCGGCGCTCCAGTCGGCGGACGCGCCGGCCGCGTACGCCTCGGCGAGCGCGGTCAGCAGCCCCTCGGGCTCGGCCAGCGTGCGCCGGGACACGGCGGTCACGACGGCCTTGGCGTCCGGCAGGCAGGCGCGGACCATCCCGGAGAGCACCGGGCGCGGCCCGATCTCCAGATAGACGTCCGTGCCCGCCGCGTCCAGCCGCGCGGTCATGTCGGCGAAGCCCACGGCCTGGCGGACCTGGTCGGTCCAGTAGCCGGGGTCGGTCCAGCTCCGGTCGGCGCCGAGGTTGACGGCGGTGTCCAGCGTCGGCTGACGGAAGGTCAGCGCGGCCAGTTCGGCGCCGAAGGCGTCGAGCATCGGCTCCATCAGCGGCGAGTGGAAGGCGTGGCTGACGGTGAGGCGCTTGGTGCGGCGGCCCTGCTCCGCCCAGTGGGCGGCGACGGCGGCGCAGGTCTCCTCGTCACCGGAGACCACCACGTCCGCGGGGCTGTTGACGGCGGCGACCTGCGCCAGGCTCTCCTTGCCCGCCAGCGTGACGGCGACTTCCCGCGCCGTGGCGGAGATCGCGAACATCGCGCCGCCGGAGGGGAGTTGCTGCATCAGCCGGGCGCGGGCGGTGATCATCCGGGCCGCGTCGGCCAGGTCCCAGACACCGGCCACATGGGCGGCGGCGATCTCGCCGACGCTGTGCCCGGCGACCTTGTCGGGGACCAGACCGAGCGAGCCGAGCAGCCGGAAGGCGGCTACCTGGTAGGCGAAGAGCGCGGGCTGGGTGTAGTAGGTGCGGTCCAGCTCCGCGGCCTCGGGCGTGCCGGGCTCCGCCCACATCACCTCGCGCAGCGGCCGGTCGAGATACGGGTCGAGCGCGTCGCACACCTCGTCCAGGGCGGCGGCGAAGACGGGGAAGGCGGCGTGCAGTTGACGCCCCATGCCGGGCTGCTGACCGCCCTGTCCGGTGAACAGGAAGACGGTCCTGGCCGTACCGGACGCCACGCCGGTGGTCACCGGGGAGCCGTCCCTGCCCTGCGCGAAACCGTCGAGCCGGTCGAGGAGTTCGGCGCGGTCGCGGCCGACGACGACCGCGCGGTGGTCGAAGCGGGCGCGGGTGGCGGCCAGCGACCAGGCCACGTCCACCGGGCGCAGCGCCGGTTGAGCGGCGACGCGGCGGCCGAGCCGGTCGGCCTGGCCGCGCAGGGCGTCGGCGCTGCGGGCGCTGAGCACCCAGGCGAGCGGGGCCTTGCCGGTGTCGGACGCGGTGTCGGACGCGATGCCGGACCCGGTGTCGGACGCGGCGCCGGACCCGGTGTCAGAGCCGGTCTCGGAACCCGTCCCGGTCTCCAACTCCGTTGCGGTGGGGGCCGGTCGCGGCTCCTCCAGGATCACGTGCGCGTTGGTGCCGCTGATCCCGAAGGACGAGACGGCGGCCCGGCGCGGCGCGTCCTCGCGCGACTCCCAGGGCTCCTCTTCGGTCAACAGCCGTACGGTGCCCGCCGACCAGTCGACCCGCGAGGTCGGGGTGCCGATGTGCAGGGTGCGCGGCAGCTTGCCGTGCCGCATCGCCTGCATCATCTTGATCATTCCTGCGATGCCCGCGGCGGCCTGCGTGTGCCCGATGTTGGACTTGATCGTGCCGAGCAGCAACGGCCGCTCCGGCGTGTGGTCCTTGCCGTAGGCGGACAGGATCGCGTTGGCCTCGATCGGGTCGCCGAGCGGCGTGGCCGTGCCGTGCGCCTCGACCGCGTCGATGTCACGGGGCGTCAGGCGGGCGTCGGCCAGCGCCTGGGCGATCACCCGCTCCTGCGCCTTGCCGTTGGGCGCGGTCTGCCCGTTGCTCGCGCCGTCCTGGTTGACGGCCGTGCCGCGGATCACGCCGTAGATCGGGCGGCCGTTGCGCTGAGCGTCCGAGAGGCGTTCCAGCAGCAGGACACCGCAGCCCTCGCCCCACACCGTGCCGTCGGCGTCGGCGGAGAACGGCTTGCAGCGCCCGTCGGGGGCCAGACCGCGCTGCCGGGAGAACTCCGCGAACATGTCGGGCTCCGCCATGACGGTCACCCCGCCCGCCACCGCGAGCGTGCACTCGCCGCTGCGCAGGGAGCGTACGGCCTGGTGGACCGCGACCAGCGAGGACGAGCAGGCGGTGTCGAGGGTCACCGAGGGACCTTCGAGACCGAAGCTGTAGGAGACCCGGCCCGACAGCATGCTCGGGGTGCTGGCGACCAGGAGGGTGCCGTCGACGTCCTCGGGAACGGCGCCGAGGAAACGCGCCGAGTAGAACTCGTACATCATCCCGGCCCACACGCCCGTGCTGCTGCCGCGCAGCGTCGCCGGGTCGATGCCGGCCCGCTCGAAGGACTCCCAGGCCGCTTCGAGGAAGAGCCGGTGGTGCGGGTCGGTGCTCACCGCGTGACGGGGGCTGATCCGGAAGAAGGGGGCGTCGAAGTCGCCCGCGTCGTGCACGAAGGCGCCGCGCCGGGTGTAGCTGGTGCCGGGGGTGTCGGGGTCCGGGTCGTACAGCTTCTCCAGGTCCCAGCCGCGGTCGGTCGGGAACGGGCTGGTCGCGTCGGTGCCGGAGTCCACCAGCTCCCACAGGTCGTCAGGTGCCTCGACCCCGCCGGGGTAGCGGCAGCCGATGCCGACCACGGCCACCGCCTCGTGCTCGCGGTCATCGGCCTCGCTCAGCTTGCGCCGGGCGTCGGTCAGGTCGCCGACCACCTTCTTCAGATATTCGCGAAGCCGCTCTTCGCTCGTCATAGCCGTGTCCTCCAGTACGAAGTCGGGTTGTCGCGAATGTCAGAGTTGGTTGTCGATGAAGTCGAAGAGGTCCTCGTCCGAGACGGTTTCGAGGCCGCCGCCGGGCAGTGCCGGGCTCAGGAGCCGCCCCGGTCCCTCGCCGCCGTCGCGCAGCCGGCTCAGCGCCGCCTGGAGCAGCGCCTCGGTGCGGTCGCGCTCGTCGGGGTCGGCCGGGCCCTCGGCCGCGGCGCCGCCGTCGAGCAGCGCGGACAGCGCGTCGCCGAGGGTGCCCCACAGCCGGTCGCCCACCGGTACGGGCTCGGCCGGTGCGAAGTCCGCGGCGAGCCGGGCCGCCACGTCCGCGACGGTCGGGTGGTCGAAGGTCAGCGTCGCCGGGAGCGGCACGCCGGTCATCCGGCCCAGGCCCTCCTGGAGTTCCACGGCGGCCAGCGAGTCGAAGCCCAGCTCCGTGAACGGCCGGTCGACCTCGATCCGGTCGGCCCTGTCGTGCCCGAGGACGAGCGCGGCGCGCTCCCTGACCAGGTCGAGCAGCACCGCGTGCGCCGCCTCCCGGTCGAGCCCCGCCAGCTTCCCGGCGAGTCCGCCCTGACCCGCGGCGGGCGCGGGCGCCGTCGCACCGGACGCGGCGGGCCGGACGGAGGCCGTTCCGCGGGCCGGGCGCGGCGCCGGCACCAGGCCGCGCAGCAGCGGCGGTACGGGTGACCCGCTGGAGGCCGCGCGGGCCCGCAGCCCGGTCAGGTCCCAACGGGCCGCCACCGTACGGCCGCCCGTCAGGTCGGCGGCCAGCGCCGCGTCGAAGAGCGCCAGACCCTCCTCCTGGCCGAGCGGCAGCGTGCCGATCCGTGCCAGCCGTGCCTGGTCCACCGCGCTCAGCGCCGTGGCCATCCCGGCCTCCGCGGACCACAGGCCCCACGCGACCGAGGTCGCGGGCAGCCCCGCCGCCCTGCGGTGGACGGCCAGCGCGTCCAGGAAGCCGTTGGCGGCGGCGTAACCCGCCTGCCCCGCGGTCCCGAGCACGCCCGCCACGGACGAGTACAGGACGAACGCCGCCAGCGGCAGGTCCGCCGTCGCCTCGTGCAACAGCCACGCCGCGTCCGCCTTGGGCCGCAGCACGTTCCCCAGCCGCTCACCGTCGAGCCGCGCGACCACGCCGTCGTCGAGCACGCCCGCGGTGTGCACCACCGCGGTCAGCGGCTTGTCGTCCGCGATCGAGTCCAGCACCGCGGTCAGCGCCGCCCGGTCCGCCACGTCGCAGGCCGCGACCCGTACGGCCGCGCCGCCCGCTTCGAGCGCGGCGACCAGCTCGTCGGCCCCTTCGGCCGCCGGGCCGCGCCGCGAGACCAGGAGCAGGTCCCGCACGCCGTGCCGTGCCACGAGGTGCGCGGCGAGGCGCGCGCCGAGTCCGCCGGTACCGCCGGTGATCAGGACCGTGCCGGTGCCGAGGGCGCTTCCGGTGTCCGGGGTGTCCACGGTCCGCGCGCCGTCGACCGGCTCGGTGCCGGTGCCGGTGCCGGTGCTGGTGTGGGTCTCGGTCTCGCGGAGGGTGAGCCGGGGGACCAGCAGGGCGCCGTCGCGGACGGCCGTCTGCGGCTCCGCCTGGTGCAACGCGGCTGCCAGCAGCGGCCATTCGTCCGGTGCCGTACCCCTCGCGTCGGCCAGGGCGAAGGCGCCGGGGTGTTCGGTCTGGGCCGACCTGATCAGGCCCCAGAGCGGGCCGCCGGTCAGCGAGTCGGGGTCGGCGAGGAAGAGCAGCCGGGTGCCGGCCAGTTCGGGGTCGGCGACGCGTCGCCGTACGAGGTCGAGGGTGTCCGCGAGGACGCGGCGCACGGTCGAGGGGAGGCCGCCGGACGCTGCCGGTTCCTCGGATGTCGGGCCGTCGGATGTCGGGCCCTCGGGCGTCGGGTCCTCGTGTGCCGGGCCCTCGGGTGCGGGGATGACCAGGACGGCCGGGGCCGCGCCCGTGCGGGGGGTGTCGAGGTCGGCGAGTACCGAGGCGGGGCGGCCGGAGGAGCGCAGGGCCGCGGCCACGGGTTCGGCGCCGTCGGAGCCGAGCACCGCCCAGGGCGCTGAGTCCTCGGAGGACGGGGCCGGGGACGCGGCGGCCGGGACCCAGGCGATGTCGTACAGGCCGATGTCCTTGGGGGCCGAGGTCGCCGCGAGGCCGAAACCCTCGGGGGCGTTGCGCATGCTCACCGTCACCTCGCCCACCGGGCGTCCCGCCGTGTCGCACAGGGACATCCGGGTGCCGTCGCCGGAGGCGTCGCTCGCGGTGAGCCGTACGCGCAGGGCGTCGGTTCCGGGCGCGGGGACGGTGACGGACGTGAAGGAGAAGGGGACAGGGCGGCCCGCCGACGAGGCGTTCCTGGCCTCCAGGACGAGGATGTGCAGGGCGGCGTCGAGCAGGGCCGGATGCACGGCGAAGTCGGCCGCGGCGGACCGTACGCCCTCGGGCAGCCGGACCTCCGCGTAGAGGTCGTCGCCCGCACGCCAGGCGCCGGTGAGGCCCTGGAAGGCGGGGCCGTAGCCGTACCCCGCGGCGGCGAGCCGCCCGTACACGTCGGTGAGGTCGACCGCCTCGGCTCCGGTCGGCGGCCAGACCGCGGCCCAGCCGTCGTCGGGGGCGGCGTCCGCCGAGGCCGTCAGGTGGCCGGTGGCGTGCGCCGTCCACAGCGCGTCGGTGTCGTCGGCGGGCCTGGCGTGCACGGACAGCGCGCGCCGCCCGTCCGCGTCCTCGCCGCCGACGGCGACCTGGACCTCGACCGCGCCCAGTGGCGGCAGGACCAGCGGGGTGAGCAGGGTGAGTCCGCCGACCGCCTCGGCCCCGGCCAACTCCGCCGCCTGGAGGGCGCATTCGACCAGCGCCGTACCGGGGACGACGGCGGTGCCGCCGATGGCGTGGTCGGCCAGCCACGGCGTGGAGCGCAGCGAGAGCCGTCCGCCGAGCAGGTGGCCGCCGTCGGCCGCGACGGTGGTCGCGCGGCGCAGCAGCGAGGTGCGGGCGGTCGAGCCCGCGTCGGGCCCCGCGTCGGTGAGCCAGAACCGGCGCCGGTCGAAGGCGTAGGTGGGCAGCTCGGTACGGGCGCCGTCCGCCGCGGTGGCGGCCCAGTCGACGGTGGCTCCGGCGGCGAACGCCTCGGCCAGGCCCCGCAGGAGCGCGTCCTGTTCGTCCCGGCCGCGCCGGACCAGCGGTACGACGCTGCCGGGCCGCCCGGCCAGGCTCTCGCGGGCCATCGGGGTGAGCACCGCCTGCGGTCCGACCTCGAACAGCACGCCGGTACCGGCGGCGGCCAGCCGGTCCACGACCGGCGCGAAGAGCACCGTGTCCCGGATCTGATCCACCCAGTAGGCGGGGTCGGTCCAGGAGCGGTCGGCGCCCAGGGCGGCCTCGTAGGGGAGTTGGGGTTCGGCGAGGGTGGTCGCGGCGATCTCCCGCCGGAAGGCGTCGAGCATCGGGTCCATCAGCGGCGAGTGGAAGGCGTGGCTGACGGTGAGCCGCTTGGTGCGGCGGCCCGCGTCGGCCCACTGCCGCGCGATGGCCTCGCAGGTCTGTTCCTCGCCGGAGATCACGCAGCTCAGCGGGCCGTTGACGGCGGCCAGGCCCACGGCCCGCGCCGCGTACCGCGGCTCCGCCAGCGTGCCGCGGATCTCCTCCTCGCTCGCGGCGACGGCGAACATCGCTCCGCCGCGCGGGAGTTCCTGCATCAGCCGGCCGCGCGCGGCCACCAGCCGTACGGCGTCGGCCGGTTGCCACACCCCGGCCGCGCAGGCCGCCGCGTACTCGCCGACCGAGTGCCCCGCCACGACGTCGGCCTCGACGCCGAGGGAGCGCAGCAGCCGCCACGCGGCCGTCTCGAAGGCGAAGAGCGCGGGCTGGGTGTAGCGGGTCTCGTCCAGCAGGACCGC
Organism: Streptomyces sp. NPDC088197; assembly: GCF_044741185.1. NCBI lineage: Bacteria > Bacillati > Actinomycetota > Actinomycetes > Kitasatosporales > Streptomycetaceae > Streptomyces > Streptomyces sp. NPDC088197. The sequence continues at coordinate 44,673 of NZ_JBIUSD010000011.1, read as the reverse complement.
GTCGGGTCCGTCGGGCTCGGCCCACAGCACCTCGCGCAGCGGGCGGTCGAGGTAGGGGTCGAAGGCCGCGCAGATCTCGTCGTACGCCGCCGCGAACACCGGGAAGGAGGCGTGCAGTTCGCGTCCCATGCCGAGCCGCTGGCCGCCCTGCCCGGTGAAGAGCAGCGCCGTCCGGGCGCGGCCCCTGGCCGTACCGGAGACGGTGCCGGGCCCGGCCGGGTCGCCGTCGGCGAGGGCGCGCAGCCCCGCGATCAGCTCGTCGGTTCCGGCGCCGAGGACGACGGCGCGCTGCTCGAAGACGGTACGGGCGGCCAGCGTGCGGGCGACGTCCTCGGGACGCCTGTCGGCGACGGCGCCGGTCAGCCGCTGGGCCTGGTGCCGCAGCGCCTCGGGGGTGCGGGCGGTGACCGGCCAGGCCAACAGGCTCTGTGCAGGAATTTCCTGACGGTCCGTCCGTTCGGCGGGAAGGTCGGCCGCGGCCGGTTCCTCCACGACCACGTGGGCGTTGGTGCCGCTGATGCCGAAGGAGGAGACGGCGGCCCTGCGGACCCGCTCCCCGCGCGGCCAGGCCCGCTGCTCGGTGAGCAGCCTGATCCGTCCGGCGTCCCAGTCGGCGCGCGGCGTGGGCTCGTCGGCGTGCAGCGTGCGCGGCAGAGTCTCGTGGCGCAGCGCCTGCACCATCTTGATGACGCCCGCCACACCCGCGGCGGCCTGCGTGTGACCGATGTTGGCCTTCACCGAGCCGAGCCAGACCGGTCGCGCGGCGGCGGGGTCGCCGCCGCCCGGGGCGCTGCCGTAGGTGTCGATCAGCGCGTTGGCCTCGACGGGGTCGCCGAGGGAGGTGCCGGTGCCGTGCGCCTCGATGGCGTCGACGTCGTCGGCCGTGAGCCGCGCGTCGGCCAACGCCTGGCACACGAGGGCGCGTTGGGCCTGTCCGTCGGGCGCGGTGAGGCCGTTGCTGGCACCGTCCTGGTTGACGGCGGTGCCGCGGATGACGGCGAGCACCGGGTGGCCGTTGCGGCGGGCGTCGGAGAGCTTCTCCAGCAGCAGCACCCCCGCGCCCTCGGAGAAGGACGTGCCGTCCGCGTCGGCCGAGAACGCCTTGGCCCGGCCGTCCGCGGCGAGTCCGTGCTGCCTGCTGAACTCCACCAGATTGCCGGGCGTCGACATCACCGTCACGCCGCCCGCCAGCGCCATCGGGCACTCGCCGCCGCGCAGGGCGCGGACCGCCAGGTGCAGGGCGACCAGGGAGGACGAGCAGGCCGTGTCGACGGTCAGCGCGGGGCCGCGCAGGCCGAGGGTGTACGCGACCCGGCCGGAGATGACGCTGAGCGCCGTACCGGTGAGCAGGTGGCCGTCACCGCCGCCGTTCGGCCGGTGCAGCGGGGGGCCGTAGTCGGAGGCCATCGAGCCGAAGAAGACGCCGACCGGCTGCCCGGCGAGCGTGGCCGGGTCGATGCCCGCCCGCTCGACGGCCTCCCACGACGTCTCCAGCAGCAGCCGCTGCTGCGGGTCCATCGCGAGCGCCTCGCGGGGGCTGATGCCGAAGAAGGCGGCGTCGAACTCCGGTGCCTCGTGCAGGAATCCGCCGCCGACGGTGGTCAGGGCGCCGGGCCGGTCGGGGCCCGCGCCGAGCAGTGCGTCCAGGTCCCAGCCGCGGTCGGCGGGCAGCCCGGTGACCGCGTCGGTGCCGTCCGCGACGAGCTGCCACAGCTCCTCCGGGGTACTGACCCCGCCGGGGTAGCGGCAGCTCATGGCGACGACGGCGATCGGCTCGGGCGCGTCGGGGTCGACGCTGGAACCGGCGGACGTACCGGTGTCGGCAGCGGTGTCGGCGGAAGTGCCGTCGCTGGTCACGCTGTTGGGGGCGGGCCGCACGCCCGCGCCGTCCGCCTCGGGCGTCTGCGGCGTCAACCGCGCTGTCAGCTCGGCCAGTCGCTCGGCCAGCCGCTTCGGCGTCGGGAACTCGAAGAGCAGCGTCGTCGGCAGCTTCAGACCGGTGGCGTCCTTGAGCCGGTTGCGCAGCTCGACGGTGCCCTGCGAGTCCAGGCCGAGGTCCTTGAAGCTGCGGCGCGGGTCGATCGCGCTGCCGTCCGCGTGCCCGAGGACCGCGGCGGTGCTCGCGGTGACCAGATCGCGTACGGCCTCGGGAGTGCGGACCGCCACGGGCGCCGGGGCCGGGTCCGAGGGGCCCGCGGTGCCTGCGGCACCGGGACCGGCCGCCGCGCCGAGGATCGGCGCCCCGCCCAGCCAGTGCCGCTCGCGCTGGAAGGCGTACGTGGGCAGGTCCGTCGTACGGGCTCCCGGTACGGCCGCGACGGGCGCCCAGTCGACGTCGGCGCCGTGTACGTAGGCACCGGCGAGGGCGCGCAGCACCTGCGCGGGGCCGCCCTCCTCGCGGCGCAGGGTGGGCACGGAGGCGGCCTCGTGGCCCGCCTCCTCCGCGGTCTCCTCGATCGCGTGCCGCAGCACCGGGTGCGGGCTGCACTCGACGAACAGGCCGTTGCCGTCGGCGAGCGCGGAGCGGGTGGCGTCGGTGAAGCGGACGGCGTGGCGCAGATTGCGGTACCAGAAGTCGCCGTCGAGCTCCGAGGTGTCCTCGACCCGGCCGCCGGTCAGCGAGGAGTAGAAGGGGGTGTCGACGGCGACCGGCCGGACCGGTGCGAGCACGTCGAGCACCTGCTCGCGGATGACTTCCACGGCGGGGGAGTGCGAGGCGTAGTCGATCTTGAGGACCTTGGTGCGGAAGCCGTCGGCGTCGAAGCTCGCGGCCAGCTCGGTGAGCGTGTCCAGGGGGCCGGAGACGACCGCGGAGGTGGGGCTGTTGAGCACGCTGAGGGTCGCGGCCCCGTAGGCCGCCAGCCGTTCCTCGACCATGGCGAGCGGCGCGGACACCGACAGCATCCGGCCGCCGGTGACCTGGAGCAGCACCTGGCTGCGCAGGGCCACCACACGGGCCCCGTCGTCCAGGGAGAGCGCGCCGATGACGGTCGCGGCGGCGATCTCGCCCTGCGAGTGGCCGATGACGAAGTCCGGTTCGACCCCGGCCGCGCGCCACACCTCGGCGAGCGAGACCATCACGGCCCACAGCGCGGGCTGCACCACGTCGAGCCGCTCGAAGCCGGGCGCGCCGGGCGCACCGCGCACCACGTCCACCAAGTCGTAGTCGGTGTACGGGGCCAGCGCGCGGGCGCACTCGGCGATCCGGTCGGCGAACGGGCCGTCGATCTCCAGCAGTTCGCGCGCCATGCCCCACCACTGGGAGCCCTGGCCCGGGAAGACGAATCCCACGCCGCCGGTCGCGGTGTGCCCGGTGATGACCTCGCTGTGGGGTCGGCCCGCCGCCAACTCGCCGAGCAGCGTGTCCAGTTCGGGGCGGCCCGCGCCGAGGACGACGGCGCGGTGGTCGAAGGCCGAGCGGGTGCGCAGCAGGGACAGCGCGACGTCCCGCGCCGGTACGTCGGGGCGCGTGGCGAGGTGGGCGGCGAGCCGGTCCGCCTGGGCGGTCAGGCCGCGCGGGGAGCGGGCCGACAGGAGCCAGGGGGTGGTCGGGGCCGCGTCGGCGTCGCAGTCGCGGCGGACCTCGGGGCTGTCGTCCGCGACGGTCTCGTTCGGCGTGGTCTCGTTCGGCACGGTCCGGGGCGCCACGGTCTCGTTCGGCGCGGTCTCGTTCGGCACGGTCTGGGGCGCCGCAGTCCCGTTCGGCGCGGTCTCGGGCGCCGCCGCCAGGATCAGGTGGCAGTTGGTGCCGCCCATACCGAAGGCGCTGACGCCCGCGGTCGGGCGGCTGTCGGGGGAGCCGGGCCACGGACGGGCGGCGGTGACCACCTCGATGCCCTGCTGCTCGGCCGCGATGGCCGGGTGGAGCGAGGTGAAGTTCAGGCTGGGCGGGAGCGTGCGGTGGCCGATGCTGAGCGCCACCTTCAGCAGACCGACGATGCCGGCCGCGCCCTCCAGGTGGCCGACGTTGGTCTTGGCCGAGCCGACCAGCAGCGGCGGGGCGCCGTGCGCCACCCGGGACTCGGTCTCCAGCGAGGCCCCGAGACCGGCCGCCTCGATCGGGTCGCCGACCGCCGTACCGGTGCCGTGCAGCTCCACGTAGGCGATCTCGGCGGGCGCGACTCCCGCGTCGCGGCAGGCCAGCCGGACGACCTCGCGCTGCGCCTCGGGGTCGGGAACGGTCAGGTGCTCTCCTGTGCCGCTGTTGACGGCGCCGCCGAGGATGACGCAGTGCACGGTGTCGCCGTCGGCGAGCGCGGCCGACAGCGGCTTGAGGAGCACCACACCGCCGCCCTCGCCGCGTACGTAACCGTTGGCCCGGCCGTCGAAGGTGTGGCAGCGGCCGTCGGGGGACAGGGCGCCGAAGCGCTCCAGGGCCCGGTCGCTCTCGCCGAGCAGATTCAGGTTCACCCCGCCCGCCAGCGCCGTCCGCGCGGTGCCGCGACGCAGCTCCTCGCAGGCCAGCCGCACGGCGACCAGGGCGGAGGACTGGCCGGAGTCGACGGTGAGGCTGGGGCCGCGCAGGCCGAGCAGGTGCGAGACCCGGTTGGCGATGATGCTGCGGTGGGTGCCGGTGACGCTGTGCCTGCTGATCCCCTGGCCGCCGAGCCGGTCGTGGACCAGCGCGTAGTCGCCGGTGATGGCGCCGATGAAGACTCCGGCCGCCGTGCCGTGCAGGGTCGAGGGGACGATCCGGGCGTGCTCGATCGCCTCCCACGCCAGCTCCAGGACGAGCCGCTGCTGCGGGTCCATCGCCGCGGCCTCGGCCGGGGAGAGGCCGAAGAAGGCGGCGTCGAAACGGTCCACGTCGGCGATGTATCCGCCGCGCCTGGCCCGGCCCGAGCCGTCCGCGGCACCGTCCGCCGTCGATCCCGCCGTACCGTCCGCCTGGCGCCGGTCCGCCGGGGCCTCGCCGACCGCTTCGCGGCCTTCGCTCAGCAGCCGCCAGAACTCCTCGGGGCTCTTCGCGCCGGGCAGCCGGCAGGACATGCCGATGACGGCGACCGGCTCCGCGGCCGTGGACCGTTCAGTCAGAGCGGACATGACCCACCTTTCGAGGATTGGCTGTTCCAGAACGCATCGCCCGGCATCGCACGCACTGCGGCGCATTGCCGTGAATTTCTTCTTCGTGTTTCTCTTCGCGGGCCCTGACGGTTCGGTAAACGCATTCCGCTGCTCAGGACCGGGAAATACGACCGGGGCGGCCGGCGTGGTCTTCACCGGTGGCCCTGGCTGTTCCGGGCATGGCAGAAGCGTGGACTCCACGGCCCTGGCGGGTCAAGGAAGTTCGCCCCGAACGCGGTGGCAGGGAATACCGCGAACTTGATGCCAACGCGCGCGTATGGACAAGGAGAAGCGACCCATGAATAAGTGTGTGATGCGGCGAAAGGGCCGCCGGAAAACCGTCAGGAGCGAGGTGCGGGAGGAGGTGAAGCAAATGCGCAAGGTGGTCTGTACGCGGGTGGTCTGCACCCGGGTCGTCTGCACGGCCGTGAGCCACGCGCGCGGCACCGTCTGTCGCTGAGCCGTCGCGTTCCACGAGCCGCGCAGCTCGTCACCTTCCTCCCCGCGCCGACGGGCGCGGGGGGAGGGGCCGTACGGCCGTACGCGAACCCGTAGCGCGGCCCGGAGCCCGCAGCCCGCCGACCACCGATCACCGACCGCTTTTCGGCGCACGACCGCCGCACGCCACGCCGGACCACCGCCTCACGCCACGCCTCGTGCCCCACCTCATGCCACGGAGGGACCATGCCCGTCGACGCCCCGCTCACCTTCGGCCAGTTGTCGACCTGGCGATCGATAGAAACCTTCGCCACCGACCGGCTGATGGAGGTGAACGTCCCCGCGCTGTGGGACGTCGAGGGACTTCAGGCGCCCGCGATCGACCGCGCCCTGCGCGTCCTGACATACCGTCACGAAAGCCTGCGGACGACGTTCCACACCGATGCCGACGGCCGGCCCTTCCAGCGCGTCCACCCCGAAGTCCCGCTCCGGCTGGACCGGTTGGACCTGCCGTCGGTGACCCCGCAGGACGGCGCGCGGGTGCTGCGCGAGCTGTACGCGCGGCCCTTCCCCGTCGTCGGCGACCCCGGCTGGCACGGCACGCTGATATGCGCCGCGGGCCGCCCCCGCTATCTGGCCGTGTCGATGTCGCACATGGTGGTGGACGTCTGGGCGATCCGCGAACTGGAAAGGCAGCTCAAGGAGTTGGCTGCCAGGGGCGGAGGGGACCCGGCGGCCGACGGCCGGCCGGGGCCCGCGCCGCGCGAGCTGGCCGTCCTCCAGCACGGCGACGCCTGGGCGGGCCACCGCCGCGGCGCCGAGAAGTACTGGAAGAAGATCGTGGCGGGCGGCCCGCTGAGCAATCTGCCCGCCCGGACGCCCGGTTCCGACGAGCGCCGCATCCAGGCGACGTTGCGCTCCCCGCGGCTCGCCGCGCTGGTCGCGGACGCCGCCTCCGCACACCGGGTGTCGCCGCAGAGCGTTCTGACCGCGCTGACCGGCGCGGCCCTTTCCGGAGTGCTGTCCCGGAACCGGATCATGCTGAGCCTGATGTGCGCCAACCGCTTCGACCCGCTGTGGCAGCCCGTCGTCAGCACCATGAACCAACTGGTGCCGCTGCTCTGCGCGGTGGACCCGGACGCGCCGCTGTCCGGCTTCCTCAAGCGCGCGCATCTCAGCTCGCTGCTGGCCTACCGCCACGGCAGTTACGACGTCGACGCGGCGGCGCGGCTGGCCGCCGAGGCACCGGGGCCGGACGGCTCGCTCTTCGTCCACGACTGCTGGTTCAACTACGTGGCGGAATCGGAGCCGTCCGCCGACGTACCGTCGGCATCGTCACCGCCGCCCGTACGGGCGCGGGACCGGGCCGATGTCCCGTCCGGCGCGTCCCTGACCTGGACGCCCCCGGCCCGCGAGGCGGGTCACCCGTTCTATCTCCGGGTCAACGCCGAAGGGGCTCACCAGGTGGAGCTGACGCTGCGGTCCGACCCCGACGTGCTCGGCGAGGAGGATGTCACCGCCGTCCTGCGGACCATCGCGCTCGGGGCGCTGCGCGCGGCCACCGAGCCGGAGGCCACGGTCGGCGCCCTGCTGGACGACGGACGGGCGAGGGGGGAGCTGGGAGCCGATCTGTTCCCGCGTCAACCGGCCCTCGCCAAGGGGTAGTCGCGGTGCCTCAGGCGCCGCGGTAGCTCAGGAAGGAGTGCGTGGAGACCACGATCGGCAGGTGGATGTCCGCGTCGGACTCGGTCACCCGGAACTCGACGATGGCCCGGGGGTGCAGGGGCAGCGAGCCGAGGACGGCGTAGTACGCGTCCAGGTCGCAGACCACCTGGTAGATGCCCGGCTGGATGTTCCGGTCACCGAGCATCGCCAGCCGGCCGTCCTGACCGGTGCGCCCGCGCACCAGCTCACGCCAGTCGTCTCCGGCGGGCTGGCGCAGCAGGACGTCGACGTCCGCTGCCGGTACGCCGAACGCACTGTCCACGATGTGCACGCAAAGACTCACGGGTCCCGCCTCCGGGTTCGGGCGCGTCTTTTGCGGTGTCGCGCCTGGGTGGCCACGACGTTGGGGGATGCCCCTATCGTTCCGCCATCGCTCCGGCGGCCCGGGACGATAGGACCGGCGGCCCCCGACGATAGCGAAACGAGGGCGGGGCGAGAGCCGGACCGCCGCGCCGAGCCCCGCGCCGACCTGCGGCGGTCGGGTGAGAGCGACGTGATAGCGACCGTGATAGCCGGGCGAGGACGGACCGAAAGCGGTCCACCGAACCATGAAGTCATCGAGCCACCGGGACACCTGAACCGGCGGCCCCACAGACTTGGAGATGGCATCATGACGGTTCGCGCCTTCCGCCGCAGCATCACCGCCGCCGCCCTGCTCGTCACCCTCACGGGCGGCGTCGCCGTCGCGGTCACCTCGACGCACTCGTCCACGAACGGCCACACCTCGGTCGTACGTGTCGACGGCGGAACGCCGAAGCCGACCCCCACCCCCACCGCCTCCACGGACAACACCATCTGGGACTGACCTCCGCCGCGGCCCTCGCGGCCCGGCACCCCGTACCACCGCACCGCGCACCACCGCTTCCCCAGCTCCACCCCACGACGACCGCCGCTCGGTCGGCCGGATGAGCCCTCTCTCACGGCGCCCCGGTTCGATCCGGCGAATCGTCTCCCCACGAAGCCCGTGCCGACACGGGCATCCCGCACCGTCGGAGATCCGGCACCCCCACCCGCCCGCGCTCTCGGGTACCTCCGCACCATGACGCCCGTGACCCTGGGCCGCCCACACGGCTGGGCGCCTTCCACCCCGTGACACCCGGTGCTACCGGCTGCCCGGATTCTCCCTGCCCGCACCGGCGGGCGCCCCCGCTCCACGACGCCCGGTCGGCCGCACCTTCACGCCGACCGGAAACACCGCCGACCCGGCAGGCCCCCTGCCGGGAGCTGGCGTTCCCCCAACTCCCCGGCGACTCCTAAGCCGTTCAGCTGTGCAGCTCGGCCTCCGCCGGAAGCTGCGCCGCCGCGACACCCGCGTCGGCGCCCCCGTCGGCCAGCGTACGCAGCAGCCGCCGCACCTCCTCGACCAGCGCGACACCGCCCTTGTCCGTCCGCAGCCCGGTCAGCATGCCCGCCGCCGCCTGCCAGTCGGCACGCGCGCCCTGCGGACGGCCGGACGCCGCGTGCACCCGGCCGCGCAGCACCATCGCGCGCGCCTTGTCCAACGTCGCGCCGATCGCCTCGAAGCCGGTCAGCGCGCGCTCGACGTACTCCGGCGCCGCCTCGACGTCCGAGGTGAGCAGCGCCTCGGCGAGCGCCAGCGCGATCCGGCTCTCCACCATGCGGGCGCCGGCCTGTACCGCCAGTTCGAGCGCCTCGGTCAGCATCGCCCGCGCGGAACCCGGCTCGCCGCGGCGCAGGTCGACCGTCGCCAGACCCAGCAGCGCGTAGCACTCGCCGACCTTGTCGCCGGTCACCCGCACACTGTCCAGCACACGCGTGTAGGCGACATGCGCGTCGTCCAGCCGCCCGACCCGCAGGTGCAGCGCGCCCAGCCGGTTCTGCACCTGAGCGGTGACCCGGCGGTTGCCGACCTCGTGGCAGATCGCCTCGGCGCGCTCCAACAGCCGCAGCGCCGTGGCCGTTTCACCGCAGTCCACGTGCACCTGGGCCATGTTGTGCAGGACGTGCGCCTCGGCGATCCGGTCGCCGGTGACCTGGAAGACGCCCAGCGCCTCCTCCCACCGCTCCTGCGCCGACGCGATGTCACCGGTCAGCCGGTCCAGATAGGCCATGTTGCGCAGTACGAGCGCCGCGCCGTGCTCGTCGCCGAGTTCGTGGTAGAGCGTGTGCGCCCGCTCGAACTGCCGCATCGCCGGGTCCGTGCTCTGCTCGAACATGTGCAGTGAGCCCAGCGAGTAGCGCATCGCCGCCTCGCCGTGCTGATCGCCCGCCCGGCAGGCGGCCTTGAGCGCGATCTCGTGCGTCTCGCGCCAGTTGCCGAAGTACGAGTACGCCTCGAAGAGCGTCACCGAGCTGAGCGCCAGGTCCCAGCAGTGCTCGACCAGTCCGGCCGCCGACGCCTGCCGCACGGCCGCCACGATCGACGTACGCTCCTGCTCGTACCAGGCCAGCGGGTCGGACAGCAGCCGCTCCACCAGCCGGTCGGGCAGCCGCCAGCGCTCCGCCGAACTGCGCCGTTCCAGATAGCCGCCCGCGTACTCGCGGCGGTGCGCCTCACCGGTCAGCGACAGCAGCGCGCCGAGCCAGCGCTCCAGCGCGCCCAGCCGCTCCTCGGAACTCTCCTCCGCCAGCCGCTCCTGCGCGAAGGGCCGCATGATGTCGTGGAAGCTGTAGCGGACATGGCCGCCGGGACCGGGCGTGGCGTCGATCAGATACGCCTCCGCGAGGACTTCGAGCGCCTCCTGCGCGCGCAGCACGTCGACCTGGAGCAGCGGGGAGCCCACCCAGGCCGCGAAGTTGGGCACGTCGAGCAGGGCGAGACGGCGGAAGAGCAGCCGGGCGTCGTCCGGCAGGCTGTCGTACGTCAGCGAGATGCTGGCCCTGACCTGCATCTCACCGTGGTTCAACTCGTCCAGCCTGCGGGACTCGTCGAGCAGCCGGTCGACGAGGTCGGCGACGCTCCAGTGCGGACGGGCCGCCAGCCGCGCCGCCGAGATCCGTAACGCCAGCGGCAACCGGCCGCAGAGCTGGGAGAGTTCGCTGACGCTCTCCGCCTCCGCGACCACCCGCGCCTCACCGATGTAGCGGGCGAGCAGCGCGGCGGCTCCGCTCTCGCTGAGCGCGCCGATCTCCACCCGGCCCGCGGTGGGCAGTCCGGTGAGCCGCTGACGGCTCGTCACGATCACCGAGCAGTCGGCGCTTCCGGGCAGCAGCCAGGTGACCTGACGCTCCGTCATGGCGTCGTCCAGCACGACCAGTACGTGCCGCCCGCTGACCAGGTCGCGGAAGAGCTCGGCGCGTTCCTCAAGGGACTTGGGCAGGCTGGGGCCGACGACACCGAGCGCCCGCAGGAAGCGCTCCAGGATGTCGGACGGGTTCGCCGGACGGTCGCCGACCCGCAGGTGCGCGAAGAGCTGGCCGTCGGGAAAGTCCTGGGTGAGCAGGTGCGCGACATGCACGGCCAGCGTCGTCTTGCCCGCGCCGCCCTGTCCGACGATCACGCAGACGGGCACCGCCTGGTCGCTGCGGTGGCGCTGGTCGCCGCCGATCTGCCGCACGATGTCGTTCACGGTCTCGCTGCGGCTGGTGAAGTCCGGGATGTCGGCGGGCAGCAGGCTCGGCGCGCGCCGCTTGGGCTCCTCGGCCGGCGGCTGGTGCGGCGACTGCCCTTCGGCCTGGCCGCGCGCCTGGTCCGAGGCGCCCTCCGGGTCGGCGCGGGCGCCGGGCATGGGGGCGCCCGTCGAGGTGGGCGGCCGGGCCGACTCCGCGGGCGCGCTGCCCGTCGGATCGTCCCGGTCTCCGTACCGGTCGTCGCGGTCCCGCTCCATGCGGTCCCACGGATCGCGGCGGGGTTCGTCGCGCCGGTGTTCATCCGCGCGGTAGTCGTCACGGCGCGGGTCGTCCCGCCCGTGTTCGTCCCGCCTGGGTTCGTCGCGGCGCTGCTCGTCGCGTCGGCGTTCGTCCCGGCGGTAGTCGTCCCGGCGGGGGTCGTCGCGCCTTTGATCATCGCGCCGCTGGTCGTCCCGGCGCTGTTCGTCGCGCCGCTGGTCCTCCCGCCGCTGGTCGTCACGGTGCTGGTCGTCGCGCCGCTGGTCTTCGCGATGCTGCGGCTGACGTCCCTGACCGTCGTGGTCCCGGCTGTCCCGGCTCGTTGAACGCCCCGACGTCGTCTCGTCCGGCTCCGCGCCCGGCAGCGAGAACGTACCGGCGAGCATCGCCCGGTGCAGGCCGCGCAGTTCACTGCCCGGGTCGATGCCCAGTTCGCTCTGCAATTCCTCACGCACCTTGCGGTACGCGTCCAGCGCCTCCGCCTGCCGCCCCGCCGCGTAGAGCGCGATCATCAGGAGCGCCCTGAAGTGCTCGTGCAGCGGATACTCGGCCGCGAGGGACGTCAACTCGCCGATCAGCCGGTGCTGTTCACCCGCGATCAGCCCGGACTTCAGGCTCTCGCCGAGCACGGCGAGCCGTCGCTCGTTGAGCCGCCCCACTCCCTGCTGCACCAGTGTGCTGTCCACGTCGGCGAGCGCGGGACCGCGCCACAGTTGCAGCGCGTCCCGCAGGATGCGGGCCGACCCGGCCGGGTCCCCGGCCGCCAACGCCGCCTGCCCTTCGTGGACTTCGGCCTCGAACCGGTGCAGGTCGAGCGTGCCCGCGGGGACCCGCAGCAGATAGCCGGGCCGTCGGGTCTCGATCAGGTCCTCGCCGCCGCCCGCGAGGATGCGCCGCCGCAGGTTGGAGATACAGATCTGGATCTGCCCGCGCGAGGTCGCCGGCGGGTCGTCGCCCCACACGGCGTCGATGAGCCGTTCCACCGGGATCACATGACCGGCCTCGATGAGCAGCATCGCCAGTACCGTCCGCTCGCGGGCACCGCCGAGTTGCACCGGGCGCCCGTTCGCCGAGACTTCGAGGTGCCCGAGTATGCAGAACTCCAACGATTTACCCCCGGCTACTGTCGGTAACGGAGCGGGTGAGTGCGCTGTCCCGCCGCGCGAGGCCCCGGTGTGCGCGGCGGGCCTCTATTGCGTGTACTCCGTGCCGCTCAATTGGACGAATTCTCATTCATGACGCAGCACAAATCAAGATGTCCATAGCAGCATGGTTGATTTCGAAGAGAGCCACTGGGGTGAGTGGGGCGCGTGTGACATGAGTGCGTCATCGACTTCCTCCCGGGGCCGCACTTCGGCGCCGATCCCCGCCGCGCGCCGACCCGCCGCCTTGTGTCGCGACACTCCCCGTAAGTAGCGTCCTGTCCGTCTTTCCCCGTCACATACGGCGACGTTCCGGCTGCGAATCCGGTATGTCCGCCCGTGGGGTATCGGTCATGCGCTGTCCCCCCTGCCCGCCCGGCCCGCGGCCCTCGGCCGGACCCGCCGGAGACCCTATTGGCCGCCTCCGGATCAATGTTCAGAACACCCGGATGGTGTGAGAATGAATGAATTCACGCCGTCATTCCCTTGAATCCTGTACGAGTTTCCCGAATGGGTCCTTTACTGGCTCTTCGCAACCGTGTACTGCCACTTCGGGAATCCGCGGCCATTGGGCATATGCGCCGGTCCTGTTCCCCGGCCCCGCTCCTCTGGCCGCTCACAGCCCCCGCGACGGCGGTCGGGGACCCCGCCGGGAGGCGGGCGGTCCGCTTTTCGCGATCATCATAAACGCCCCCGCCCGCGTCGGCCGACGTCCCCCGGTCGGACCGTTGTCGCGGGCCGCGCGGGCGGGGGCGTGTTTCGATGACGAGAGCGGCGGGCGCACGGATCGGGCAGCCGACGGGCGCGGGCCGGGCGGCGGACGGGCATGCGGGTCGAGCGGAGCCGGGAGGTGGGACATGGCGGTCGAGGCGGCGGTGGAGCGGACGGGCCCCGGCGGCGGACGGCCCCCGGTGATCCGTACGGTCGGGCTCACCAAGCGGTATCCCAAAGCGCCCGTCATGGCGGTCGACGGCCTTGACCTCGAGGTCTACGCCGGGGAGTTCTTCGGACTCCTCGGACCCAACGGCGCGGGGAAGACCACCACCATCGGCATGCTCGCCACGCGCGTGGTCCCCACCGGCGGGAAAGCGTACGTCGGGGACATCGACGTCGTCGCGCAGCCCGCGCTGGCCAAGCAGGTCATCGCGGTCGTGACGCAGCAGAACACCCTGGACCGCTCGCTGACGGTGTGGGAGAACCTCTACTACCACGGGCTGCTGTTCGGGATCTCCGCCGGACGGTCGCGCGAACTGGCCGACGAGTCGTTGGAACGCTTCAGTCTGTCGCGCTGGGCCGCCTCTCCTGTGGGCAACCTGTCGGGCGGCATGGCGCAGCGGCTGCTGGTGGCGCGCGCGATCATGCACCGCCCGGCCGTCCTCTTCCTGGACGAACCGACGGCCGGTCTCGATCCGCAGAGCAGGCTCGCGCTGTGGGAGATCCTGGCCGGGCTCATCGCCGACGGCCAGACCATCGTGCTCACCACGCACAACATGGAAGAGGCCGACCAGCTCTGCGACCGGGTGGCGATCATCGACCACGGGAAGATCCTCGCCCTCGACACACCGGAAGCCCTCAAGCAGGGAGTCGGCGCCGACACCATCGTCACCGTGCTGGCCAGTGGCGACCACGAAGCCCTCGCCGCCCGCCTCACCCGGGACATTGAGGGCGCCGTCCGCACCCGGCTGGTCGACGGCGGCGTCGAACTCCAGATCCAGGGCGACGAGCGCCTGCTGCCGCGCGTGGTCGCCAGCACCGAGCGGGGCGGCTTCGAACTGGTCGACCTGTCGATCGTGCGCAGCTCCCTGGAGACCGTGTTCATCAGCCTCACCGGCAAGGAGCTGAGGGAATGACCGCACCACCGGCCGGACCCTCGCAGCCGCTGTCCCCGACGCACCGCCCGGTCACCGTACGGCCGAGCCGTTCCGTGGCCGCCGCCAGCCGTACCGCCCTCGGCGCGCTCGTCCGGCGGGACCTGCGGGTGCTGTGGAAGAGCTTCGGGCAGTTCGTCGCCCGGACACTCGTCCAGCCGTTCCTGCTGGTCTTCGTCTTCCTCTACGTCTTCCCCACCATCGGGCAGGGCATCGGCGGCGCCGGGGGCTCGACGGGCGAGTCGGACTTCGCCACCGTCCTCGTGCCCGGCGTCGTCGCCATCAGCATCATGTTCCAGGGCATCCAGTCCGTCGCGATCCAGATGTCACAGGAGTTCGGCTACACCCGCGAGATCGAGGACCGGGTGCAGGCGCCCTGCCCGATCTGGCTGGTCGCCGTCGCCCGCGTGCTGTCCGGCGCCGTCCAGGCCCTGATCTCGGCGGTCATCGTCTTCCCGATCGCCGCGGTCGTCCACGCGCCCGGCGTCCACGCCCATCTCACCGTCCACTGGTGGATCGTGGTCACCCTGATCCCGCTCGCCTGCGTCGCCATGACCTCGCTCGGCCTGATGCTCGGCACCACCTTCCAGCCGCAGAACATCGGCGTCATGTTCGGCTTCGTCGTCCTGCCCCTGGTCTTCCTCGGCGGGACCTACTACCAGTGGACGAAGCTCTCCCTCGTCCACCTCGGCGGCTTCCACTGGCTCCAGATCCTGGTCCTGGTCAACCCGCTCATCTACATCACCGAGGGCATGCGCGCCGCCTTCACCGAGTCCACCCACATGTCGCTCTTCGCCGTCTACCCGGTCCTGATCGCCGCCTGCGCCGTCTTCCTCACCCTGGGCCTGCGCAACTTCCGGCACCGCGTGCTGTCCTGACCCACGGACGGACGGGCTCACAGGTTCGCGGACCACGGGCGGACGGGTTTACCGACCCGCGAGCCGCGGCCGGTGCGGCCCGCGCGGCTTAGACGTCGTTTCTTATGGCTGTGTGAGCCGATTTGGCGACAGGCGTCTTGGGGGCTTCGGTCACTCTGCGACTGGAAACGCTGCCTGGGCCAGGGTCTGTGCTGTGAGGAGTACGGCGTTCTCCCAGGCTCGGAGGCCTTCAGGAGACAGGTAGTCGAGGTAGTAATCCTCGCCCACGGCCTGGACGAATTCACGCTCGGCCTTCGTCTGCGACGCGAGCCCCTGCCAGATTCGAGCCGCTGCGACCCTCGGCGATACTGCACCGGCGCATAGCCGTGTCGCCATGTGGTGCAGGAGACAGCGCTCAGCGGTCTCGCCATCGGGGATCCGGACTCCGAGCTCCGCCATCGCCCGGTCGAAGAGTTCGTCGATCTCTGCTGTCTCCGCCCGTCGGGAAAGGCCCGCCAGTTCACACAGCGAGGGGGAGTCGTATCCGTCAGCCAGCAGGTGGGCCGCCGCCATCGGCAAGTCCTCCGGGAAGATCAAACGCACGACGTACTGCCAGGCGACTGTGGCGAGCTGGTCCATGAGGGCATCCTGCCTGCCCAGGAATACGTCTGACCAGCGAATTTACGCGCGTCGTGCGAGTCGGCGGTGGCAGATCAGGGCGGCGGCTATGGCAGTGAAGGCGAGGAAGTGCTCGGCTGTGCGTTCGTAGCGGCGGTGGAGCCGGCGGCAGCCGGCCAGCCAGGAATCGGTCCGCTCAACCACCCAGCGGTGCCGCCCCAGGCGTTGTGAGGACTCGATGCCCCTGCGGGCAATGCGGTGGCGGATGCCGCGCAGGGCGAGCCAGCGGCGCAGGTGGTCGTAGTCGTAACCCTTGTCGCCATGCAGTTTCCCGGGCCGCCGGCGGCGTGGGCCGCGCCGGGAGCGGATCGGCGGGATGCCGCGCACGAGCGGTATCAGTCCCTGGCTGTCGTGGAGGTTGGCGGCGGAGATTCCGAGGGAGAGGGGCAGTCCGTTGCGATCGGTGACAAGGTGGATCTTCGATCCATTCTTGCCACGGCCGGTCGGATTCGGTCCCGTCAGAGACCCCCTTTCGCGGCTCTGACGCTGACGGATTCGACTGCGCACCTGGACCAGTCCAGCTCACCGCAAGCGCCCAGTTCCTCAAGGATGACGCGGTGGAGTCTGGCCCAGACCCGCGCTTTGCTCCACTGGGCGAAACGCCGGTAGACCGTGGGCCAGGCCGGGCCGAAGACCGGCGGAAGCTGCCGCCAGGTGCAGCCCGATGTTGCCACGAAGATGATCGCCGCCAGCGCCTCCCGGTCACCTGCCCGCCGTCGGCCTCCGCCCTGATGACGGTTGACCTCGGTGGGAGGCACCACCCGCCGAAACAGCACCCACAGGTCCTCCGGCACCAACCGTTCCACCAGATCCGTCATGCACTGCTCAACGACAACCAGCACCAAAGGAAACGACGTCTAAATCAGTCGGCGCGTTCGGGGCGCGTGGGCCGCTCCGCGTCCTGGCCCTGGGAGCGCTGACCCCGCCTCACCGCACCCCGACCGGGCGGGCTGCGCTGACTCCGCCTCACCGCACCCCGACCGAGCGGGCGAAGCCCGAGCCCGGCAGCGCACCGACTCGATCGTGAACGAACACAGCCGAAGGCGCGCCAAAGGCGGGCCCGCCCGGCGGTTTCGACGGCCACCCGAGCCGAAGAAGGCCGCCGGGCGGCCCTCCCCTCGGCGTCGACGGCCATCCGACCCCCACTGAATCGATTCCCCGCGCCCCGAGCCCCCGCCCGCGAGCACGCGGTGCCCCGACTCCTTGACCGGCGCAAACGCCCACCGGCCCCCGGCGTCAGGAGTCTTGACACACCCGTTCACGCGTCCGTAACGTCACTAGCAGATGAAGTGAAACGATTCAATCCCCTTCCGTGGACGGACTGTGACGATGCGTCGAAGACTGGTGTCCCTCTTGGCCACGGCCTCGGCCCTCGCGGCCCTGGTCCTGGTCCAGCCGCTGGCCGGACCCGCGAGCGCCGCGCCGCCGGGCGCGCCGGGCCCGGGGCAGCGGGCAGGCGTGGGGAACAGCGGCGCGCCCTCCCACCTGACGGTCGGATCGCTGTCCGCTCCCGTGGACGTCGATCCCGCCGGTACCGTCGGCTTCGGCTGGCAGTCCGGGGTCGGCCGCCAGACCGGCTACGAACTCCGCGTCACCGAGGGCGAGTCGGGCCGCGGCCGGGTCGTGTGGGACAGCGCGAAGGTCGCCACGGCCGCCGCGACCGCGATCCCGTACGGCGGCGCCGCCCTGCGCACCGCCGAGCGCTACTCCTGGTCGGTGCGGGTCTGGGACGAGCGCGGCAGGGCCACCGCGTGGTCGGCCCCCGCGACCTTCGGCACCGGACCCGGCGCCACCTGGGGCACGAGCGCGCCGATCTGGTCCGCGCCGCCCGCCGTCGACACCTGGACCGACTACCGCCTCGACGTGAAGCTGACCGTGACCAAGGTCGCGCTCGGGGTGAGGTTCCGCTCGCCCGACGTCCGCAACGGCTACATGTGGCAGTTCAGGGCGTCGGACACCAGCAACCCCAACACCCTTGTCCCGCACGTCGAGACCAACGGCACCTTCCGCGCGGGCACGCCCGTACCGCTGAACACCACGCTCGCCGTCGGCACCACGCACGACGTCCGCGTCGAGGCGGTCGGCTCGACGCTCACCACCTTCCTCGACGGCAAGGTCGTCGACACCAGGACCGACACCGCCTTCGCCGAGGGCGGCATCGGATTCCGTACCGGCGGCACCGAGACGGGCACCGCGGACGACGTCACCGTCACCAGCCTGGCGGCGGCCGACAGCGGAAAGACCCTCTACGCCAACGACTTCGGCGCGACCGGCGCGCCCTTCCCGTGCGGCACCGTGCAGAACGGCGCGCTCGCCGTGGGCACCAGCACGGACTGCCTCAGCTCCCACGCCACCAACGACTGGGCGCTGCTGCGCCACGACTTCACGCTCGACAAGAGCGGGAAGCGGACCAAGCAGGTCGCCTGGGCCACCGTCTTCGCGACCGGCTCCTCCTTCGACGCGGCCAAGCAGTACGTCTACAAGCTGTATCTCGACGGCCGGTTCGTGGGTCTCGGCCCCACCGAGGCGCTGGACAAGGAGACCCGCTACGACGGCTTCGACGTGACGGCCGCGCTGCGGTCCGGCGGCGAGCACGCGCTGTCGGCGGTCGCGTACACCACCAAGGACCAGCGTTTCCAGGCGTATCTGGTGATCCGCTACACCGACGGCAGCACGAGCACGGTCGGCACAGGACCCGGCTGGAGGAGCATGTCAGGGGCGGACATCTGGCCGTCCGCGAAGTCCACCGGGACCAGCTACTGGAACATGCCGCAGGAGGACATCACGATGAGCCGCTACCCGGACGGCTTCGGCCGCTACGGGTACGACGACTCCGCGTGGCCCGCCGCCACCGCGAAGACCGCGTTCGCCGACCTGCGGCCGACCCCGTTCGGCAAGGTCCGGGAACAGCTCAGGCGGCCCGTGAAGATCACCGACAAGGGCAGCGGGAACTACCTCGTCGACTTCGGCCAGACCTGGCAGGGCGGCGTCCACCTCACGCTGCCCGGCACAGCGGGACGCAAGGTCACCCTCCGCTACGGCGAGGAACTGTCCGACCCGACGACCGTGCGCTACAAGCTGCGCGCGGGCAACGAGTACCAGGACGTCGTCACCCTGCGCGGCGGCACCCAGAGCGTCGACACCTGGGGCATGCGCGTCTTCCGCTACCTCGACGTCCTCAACTCGCCCGTCCCCGTCACGGCCGACAATCTCCAGGCCCTCGCCATGGTCTACCCGTTCGACGAGAGCGGCGCCCAGCTCACCTCGTCCGACCCCGACCTCGTCTCGGTCTGGCAGCTCGCCAAGAACACCGTGGAGACCACCAACCAGAACTTCTACGTCGACTCCTGGACCCGCGAGCGCGGACCCTACGAATCCGACAACTACATCCACCAGTTGGCGAGTCTCTACCTCAGCGACGACCCGACACTCGGCGTCTACTCGATGGACTACTTCGCCAACCACCGCACCTGGCCGCAGGAATGGCCGCTCTACGTGATCACGTCCGTCTACGACAACTGGCGGCAGACCGGCTCCACCGACCAGGTCAAGCGGATGTACGACGCGCTCGTGCCCAAGCTGCTCAGCAAGGACTACAACGCGGCGCTCGGCACCATCGACCAGTCGGACGCCATCGTGGACTGGCCGGCGGGCAGCCGTGACGGCTATGTCTTCGCCGCGAAGAACACCATCCTGGGCGCCCTGTCGTACAGCAACTTCTCGCAGATGGCGGTCCTGGCCGCCTCCCTCGGCAAGAGCGCCGACGCGGCGAACTTCACCGTGATCGCCGACCGGCTGCGCACCACCCTCAACTCGGCGTTCTACAACGCGGGCAAGGGCGCGTACGACGACGGGCTCAGCGCCGACATGAAGCCGACCGGGCACTTCGCGGTCCAGGCGACCGCGTTCCCCGCCGCCTTCGGCGTCCCCGTGAGCCGGAAGCAGTACGACGCGGTCGCGTCGTACCTCACCTCGCGCGGCATGGCGTGCAGCGTCTACTGCTCGGGCTTCCTGCTCCAGGGGCTGTACAACGCGGGCCACGCGCAGGAGGCGCTCGACCTGCTCACCTCGCACGACACCAACGGTTGGCTGCACATGATCGACCTCGGCGCGGGCGCCACCGGCGAGGCGTGGGACCCGGCCGAGAAGAGCAACATGACGTGGTCGCACCCGTGGGCCACCGCCCCCTCGTACGTCATCCCGCGCGACATGTACGGCATCGCGCCGTCCACGCCGGGCTACGACACCTTCACCGTGCGTCCGCAGCCGGGCGACCAGACGTACGGCTCGGTGACGACACCGACCGTCAAGGGCACGGTCGGCGCGTCCTTCCACCGCGTCGGCGACCGAACCGACCTCGGCGTGTCGGTGCCGGGCAACTCCGTCGCCACGGTGAGCGTGCCGGTCACCGACGGATACCGGGGCACGACGGTGTACGTGGACGGCCGTGCGCGGACCGCGACCCGGCAGGACGACGGCCGGCTCGCGGTACGCGTCGGCGTCGGCTGCCATGTGCTCAGCACCTCGGGCAGCCGGGCCGTGACCGCTGACCCGCTGCTGACGGGCGTGTGCGGCGGGGCGTACCGGGTCGGCGACACGCCCACCGGCTCGCTGGCCACCACGGCGGTGAGCGCGACACGCGGGAAGCCCATCCCGGTGACGCTCACCCTCGACCAGCAGGTCACCGGCCTGACCGCCGCCGACCTGCGGGTGTCCAACGGCACCGTCACCGGCCTCACCGCCAACGGCGTCGGCGCGGCGGGCACGACCTGGACGTTCACCGTCACCCCGCGCGGGAACGGCGAGGTGACGGTCCGGGTCCCGGCAGGCGCGGTGCACGGCACCAGCGGGCGGCCGAGCCTGGCGATCGGACCGCTGACCGTGGGCTCCGCCGGGCACGGACCCTGGGGCTGAACGCCTCTCGCCGCAGACCCTGAACCCCGCTGAATCCCCCTGAGCCAAGGCCGGGTGCCACGATCAACCCGTGGCACCCGGCCTTGTCCCTGTCCTCCGCTTCCCCTCGGCCGCGCGAGCCCCCACCCGCCGCCCGGCTACCGTTCCCCGTATGCGCATCGTCTCCCTGCTCCCCGCCGCGACCGACATCGTCGTCGAACTCGGCCTCGGCGACGCCCTCGTGGGCCGTACCCATGAGTGCGACTGGCCGCCGGAGGTGGTCGCCGACGTACCGGTGGTGACCGGCGCGGAATTCGACCCGGACGCGCTCAGCAGCCGGGAGATCTCGCGGGCCGTCGGCGGCGCCGCGCACCGGGGCTCGTCCCTCTACACCCTGGACGCCGCGCTGCTCGCCGAGTTGGCGCCCGACGTGGTCCTCACCCAGGACCTCTGCCAGGTCTGCGCCGTCTCCTACGGCGCGGTCACCGACTCCGTACGCGTGCTGGACGGCGAAGGACCGCGCGTGATCAGCCTGGAGCCGAAGACCCTGCCCGACGTGCTCGCCTGCGTGCGCCAGGTCGGTGACGTGCTGGGCGTTCCCGAGGCCGCGGCCCGCAGGACGGCGGAGCTGGAGGAGCGGCTGGCGGCGGTACGGGAGCGGGTGGCGGGCCGCCCCCGGCCGCGGGTGGCCGCCATCGAATGGCTGGACCCGCTGTGGCCCGCGGGGCACTGGGTCCCGGAACAGATCCGCTGCGCGGGCGGCGAACCCCTGCTCGCGCGACCGGGCGAGCACACCGCGCCCATGGAGTGGACCGCGCTGCGGGAAGCCGCGCCGGAAGCGGTCATGCTGCTGCCGTGCGGCTTCCCGCCCGAGCGCACCCTGAAGGAGGCCGGCCTGCTGACCGGCCACCCCTCATGGGCCCAATTGCCCGCCGTGCGTGACGGGCGCGTGTGGGTCCTGGACGGACCCGCCTACTTCAACCGGCCGGGACCCCGCGTCGTGCGCGGCGCCGAAGTCCTGGCCCACGCGCTCCACGGCGTCGAACCGGCGGAACCGGTCACCGCCGCGGAAGCGCGCCCGCTGGCGGGAGCCGGTCAGCTCCCGTACCGCAGGTAGACCGTGTCACCGAGGTGGACGGTCGTGCCGCGCGAGGCGGCGATCGGCGCCGAGCCGTCCAGGCTCGACTTCCACGTCGCCGTACCGGAGTTGACGGTGCCGTTGAGCGCCGTGACCGTGCCCGTGCCGGTAGCGGGCGTGACGGCGGTGACGCAGCCGCCGGGCGTCGCGGACGCCGCCGCCGCGTCCAGGACCGTACCGAGCGTCGTGGTCGTACCAGTCGCCGCGACCGGCACCGAGCACACCTTCAGCGAACCGCCGCCGTTGTCCACAATGAGCGCGAGCTTGCTGGTGGAGCCGCTGGTGAAGTCGGTGGTGGCGGCCCAGGCGGGCGCGCCGGGAGTGACCGGGGCCGGGGGAGTGGCGGTGAAGCCGCCGCCCGCGACCGCGCGGACCGCGTCGATCGAGGCGTACGCCGACGGGCTCGTG
The DNA here is from genome assembly GCF_044741185.1 of Streptomyces sp. NPDC088197. NCBI lineage: Bacteria > Bacillati > Actinomycetota > Actinomycetes > Kitasatosporales > Streptomycetaceae > Streptomyces > Streptomyces sp. NPDC088197. The sequence continues at coordinate 22,673 of NZ_JBIUSD010000011.1, read as the reverse complement.
TCGGTGGGCAGGTAGCGGAAGCCGCCGCCCGGACCGAACTGTTGGGCGAGCAGGAAGTCGACCGGCGTCTTGCGCGCCGCGGTGGTGAAGTCCGTGCCCTGCGCGTTGAATCCGCAGGCGTTCAGGCCGGAGACGGCCCAGCCGTTGGAGTCGGTGTTCGCGCCGAACATCGAGGTGAAGGCGCCGGTGGCGTTGACGAGTTTGCCCTTGAGGAAGTTCTTGCCCGCGACGACGGCCGTGTCGGTGTTGGGCACCCCGGCCGAGCACAGCGACGCCAGGGTCGCGCCGGTCATGTCGATGTCGCTCGCGGCGCCGAGCTGCGTCGGATCGCCCGCCGCCTTCGCGTAGTTCCAGCCGCCGTCGGTGTGCTCGTTGGCGCGCACGACCGCCACCGACGCGTCGAGCAGGGCCTGGGGCACGCGCTGCCCGCCCGATTGCGTCTTCGCCCCGGCCAGCGCCAGCAGCCCGAAGACGGTGCCGTTGAAGTTGGCGGGGGGCCCGAAGTAGCCGGGCGAGGCGGGCTGCCAGTACGAGGCGATGTCCGCGATCAGATTGCGGCCGGTGCCGACGCGGGCCGGATCGATGCCCGCCGCGTACGCGTTGAGCGCGCCGCGCTCGTAGTCCGTCACCACCGGCGACGCGGACGGCCACGCGGCGGTGGCCAGCAGATTCCGGTAGACCGTCCTGGCGTTCTTCGTGGTGTCGCCGCCGGGAGAGACGTCGGCCGCCGCGGTGCCCGCGGCGGCGAAGGCGCTGAACGCCCACTCGTTGGACAGACCGCTGCCCGCGTACGAGCCGTCGGCGGCCTGAAGCGACTTCAGATAGGCGACGCCGTTCGCCTTGGACGTGGCGATCTGCGCCGGGGTCGAGGTCGCCCGCGCGGGCGCGGTCGCGGTGAACAGCAGGGCTCCGGCCGCCAGCGGTACGGCGACGGCGAGTGCCCGGCGCCGGGCGGTGCGGGAGGGCACGGTCACAGGAACGGTCATGAGTGGAGGACTCTCCTTGGAAGGGGGCGCCTCGCGCCCCGGCACACGGCTGTCCTCACGACCGGCCCGCGCCGAGGCGGTCGCCGCCCGAACGCGTGGTCAGGCTTCCGCACGTGCTGCGTCTCCGAGCGGGTGATCGGGCTCGGACCACCGCGAAGGCGGCCCCTACCGTTGCGCGTCAGCTCCGGACTCTCACCGGATTCCCCCAGTCGGCGACCAGCCGAGGCTAGCGCAGCACGCGCGTGACGTAAGGGTCGCGGGGGAGTGGTGAAGGCAACTGCCCGCCACGTTGACGGGGCACACGCCGACGTGGTGCTATGAAACGTATTTCCGATTCAGCAGCCAGGGGAAGCCGGTCCAAGTCCGGCGCTGACCCGCAACCGTAGGCCCTCCGAGAGGCGGGCGAGCCGGATCACCTGCGCTGAGCAGCAAGTCACGATCGCCGTCGAGGACTACGGCACGGACGACAGGACGGCCGCGTCAACCGCCAGGCCGCCTCGCCTCCGCGGCCCGCCCTCCCCGTCGGCCGACCCGGGGGGCCACCCGTGCTTCGTCTTGTCCCGCGCCGCCGTCACAGACGGCCGCGCATCGTCGTCCTGCTCACCGCGGCGGCGCTGACCTTCGGCAGCCTCACGGCCGGACTGGTCTCGGTGGCGACCCCGGCGGGCGCGGACCCGATCGGCGACTGCACACCCACCTCGGGGGCGATCGTCGCGGTGGACTACGGGCACTGGAACGGCCCGGTGCTGCGCGGCTGCGACGCGCACCCCACCACGGGCATGAATCTGCTGCACAACGCCGGATTCACCACCACCGGCACCGTGCACGACGGCCCCGGCTTCATCTGCCGGATCGGCAACGACGGCTTCGACAGCGGCACGCAGTACCCGACGACCGCCGACGAGGCGTGCGTCCTGACCCCGCCCGCGAACGCGTACTGGTCGTTCTGGATCGCGCCCGCGGGACAGGACACCTGGACGTACAGCCCGCTCGGCGCGCTCGGCGACCACCCGCAGGACGGCGAGGTCGAGGCGTGGGTGTTCGGCCCCACCGACATCGGCGGCAGCACCGGCGGTCCCTCGTTCACACCGGACTCCGTCCGCGCCCACGACACCACCACGCCGCCGACCACCCCGCCCACGACGCCGCCGACCACGCCCCCGACCGGTCCCGGCGGACAGGCCGACACAGCGGCGGCGGCCACCTGGCTGACGAGGCAACTCACCGACGGCGACCACGTCTTCGACGGCTGGGGCACCGACTTCGGCGCCACCGCGAACACCGCCATCGCACTCGCGGCGGCCGGCGGCCCCGACGCCACGATCCGCGCGATCGACGCCTTTCTGACGGCGCACGCCGACGACTACCTGCTCCCGGACTCCACGGTCACCGTGCCGAGCCCGGCCGCGGCGGCCAACCTGGCGCTGCTCACCGAGATCCTGGGCGGTGACCCCACCTCCTTCGGCGGCCACGACCTGCTCAAGGACCTGACGGACAACGTCTGCGCGGCGGCCGGAAGCCTCGGCAACTGCACCGCGGCCGGTGACTTCCACGGCGCTTTCTCGCCCGGCACCCAGGCCCGCGCCCTGCTCGCGCTGGCCCGCGGCGGCGCCACCGTGCCGCGGCCCGCCGTCGACCGGCTCACCGGGATGCAGTGCGCCGACGGCGGATTCTCCGGCTCGATGCTCTCGCCCGGCGAGCGCTGCACGTCCGACCCCGGTTCGACCGCCGACGCCGTCGTCGCCCTCAAGCACCTGCCCGGTACCGGCGATGTGCTGGACAAGGCGCGGGCGTACCTCACCAAGACGCAGTCCGCCGACGGCGGTTACCTCGCGTACGAAGGGGCGTCCTCCGGCGACACCGGTACGACCTCCTCCGCGGCCCAGGCGCTGACCGTACTGGCGCAGACCGACCGCGCCGCCGCCGCCCGCTCCTGGCTCGCCGCCCGGCAGACCGACGGCGGCGGTTTCGCCTCCGACGGCTCCGGCGGCACCGACCCGGACCTGTACGCCTCGACCGCCGCCGTCCTCGCCGTGACCTCCAGCGACCTCGGCAGCCTCACCTACGGCGACACCCCGACGAGCCCGCCGACGACGCCCCCCACCACCGCGCCGACGACCCCGCCCACGACCTCGCCGACCACCCCGCCCACGACCGGACCGACCACCCCGGCCGCGGCAACCCCCGACCTGGCCAAGGGCGTCGCGTACCTCATCAACCGCGGCAATCTCGTGGACGGCCACTACTACGAGTCCGGCGCGGGCCAGAACACCGGCTTCGCCGACTTCGGCCTGACCGTCGACGGCGTGCTCGCGCTGGCCGCGACCGGCGGCGCCGACGACACCCTCGCAGGGATCACCGACTTCCTCCAGCACGGCAAGGACGGCTCCGGCCGCGGCATCGACGACTGGACGCTGATCGGCACCTCCTACGCGCAGGGCGGCTCGCTCGCCAAGGAGGCCGTCGCGGCCGAGGTCACCGGCAACGACCCGCGCGCCTTCGGCGGCCACGACCTGATCGCCGCGCTCGATGCCACCGTCTGCGCCGCGGCCGACACCTCGGGCGGCTGCGCGGCCAGGAACAACTACGCCTACGCCACCTCGGTGTTCTCCCAGTCCCTCGGCGTCATCGCCCAACTGCGCGCGGGTGACACCGCCAAGGCGGCCGGGCCGGTCGCGTACCTGGAGAGCCTCCAGGACTCCAGCGGCGCCTGGCCGAGCCTGATCCCGGCCGCCGGCGACCAGGACGTGGACAGCACGGCGATGGCGATCATGGCCCTCGACCTGGTGCCCGGCGACGCCGCGGCCAAGGCGGTCGCCAAGGGCGCGGCCTGGATCGCGAGCAAGCAGCTCGGCGACGGCGGCTTCCGGGGCGCGGCCGGTGACTCCGTCAACTCCGCCGCCCTCGCCGTCCAGGGCCTCACCCTGGGCGGCACGGGGTACCGCGCGCAGATCGCCAAGGCGCGCGCGTTCCTGGCCGCGCAGCAGAACGCGGACGGCGGCTTCCGGGTCGCCTCCGACACCGACCAGAAGCAGTCCGACGTACGCGCCTCCACGCAGGCCGTCGGCGGCGCGGTCGGCACCTCCTTCGGCACCCTGCTGCGCGACCTCGCCGACCAGAAGGCGGCGGCCGAAGGGGCCGCGTACCTGGTCAAGCAGCTCGACGGCAGCGACCACCTGGCCAGCACCTACGGCCCCGACTACGGTCTGACCGCCGACCTCGCCCTCGCGCTCGCCTCCACCGGCGGCCAGGACCCGACGCTGACCAAGGTCACCGGCTACCTCGCGGGACACGTCGCGGACTACGCCGACCCGGCGGGCACCTCCGCCTACCCCGGCCCGTACAGCGGCGCCACCGCCAAACTCGCGGTGCTCGCCCAGGTCATGGGCCAGGACCCGCGGCACTTCGGCGGCTTCGACCTGATCGGCACGCTCAGCGGCCACGTCTGCACGGCCGCCGCCGAGGACGGTTCCTGCACCGCCCCCGGCGACTTCGACCAGGCGTACTCGACGGTCTCCCAGTCCCTCGGCGTCCTCGCCCTGGCCCGCGCGGGCCAGACCCCGCCCGCCGCCGCCGTGGACCGGCTGCTCCAACTCCAGTGCGCGGACGGCGGTTTCTCCTCCACGCTGGACGCGCCGGGCGCCGACTGCGCCTCCGACGTGGACACCACCGGCTACGCGCTCCAGGCGCTCGTCCTGGTGCCGGGACACGCGGACGCGGTCACCAAGGCGCGTACGTATCTCGTCAAGGCCCAGCAGTCCAGCGGCGGTTACCAGGGCGCGGCGGGCGTCAGCAGCAACTCCACCGCGCTCGCCGTCCAGGCGCTGCTCGCCACCGACAAGATCCGGCCCCAACAGGCGCGCGACGGGCAGAAGTTCCTGCGCACCACGCAAAACAAGGACGGCGGCTTCCGGATCACCGCCGCGGCGGGCGACTCCGACCTGCGGTCCAGCACCCAGGCCGTCCCGGCACTCGCGGGCACCCCGCTGACCACGCTCACCCACGCGCTCGCGCCCATCGCGCCCTCGGGCGGCGGCTCCACCGGCGGATCGTCCGGTTCTTCCGGCTCCGGCGGCTCGTCCGGCTCCGCGGGCGGCACGGACTCCGGCGGCAGCGGCGGCTCGCTGGCCGCCACCGGCACCGGCGTGCTCGCGGCGGCCGGTCTCGCCGCGCTGCTGCTGGCCCTGGGCAGCGCGCTGACCGTACGGCGGCGGCGCACCGCACAACAGGGCGGGAGGCACCAGTGATCCACGGCATTCGGCCGGCCCATGGCATGCGGTCAACGGCCCGGCGGGCGGCGCCCGTCGCAGGCGCGTCCGGCCACCCACGGCGGCCCGGCGCACGATCGGTCCTCGCCCGTACGGTCACCGCGCTCGCGCTGACGCTCGCCGCCGTGTGCGGCGGGCTCACCGTGGGCGCGGCGCCCGCGATGGCGACCGCGCAGCCGATGAGCGCGTGCACGACCACCAAGGGCGTCGTGCTCGCGGTGGACTTCAGCCACTGGGGCGGCCCGCTGCTGCGGTCCTGCGGCACCACGCCCACCACCGGCTACACCCTGCTGAACCAGGGCGGCTGGGCCACCACCGGCACCCAGCACGACGGGCCGGCCTTCATCTGCCGGATCGGCTACGCCGGTTACCAGGGCGGCAAGCAGTATCCGACGTCCAAGGACGCCCCCTGCGTGCTGACGCCGCCCGCGACCGCCTACTGGTCGTACTGGCACGCCGACGCGGGGCAGAACACCTGGTCCTACAGCCAGTTGGGCGCGATGAGCTACCACCCCAAGCCCGGCAGTGTGGACCTGTGGATCTTCGGCGCCACCAACGTCGCGGGCACGCAGGGCCGTCCGACGTTCTCACCCGACAGCGTCCGGGCGCACAACACCACGTCCGGCGGCGCCACTTCGGCCCCGCCCAGGCCGACCAAGCCCGCCGGTACGCACACCACCGCGGGCTCGGCGCCCGGGAAGACCTCACGACCGGCCGCCACCATGCCGTCCGCGACCCGTACGACACCAGCCACCACCTCGGCCCCGCCCACCGCGACCCCCACCGGGACCGCGCCCGCGAGCACCGCGCCGGGCACGGGCACGGCCACGGGCGCAACGCCGTCGCCAGGGCAGCCCCGCACACAGGACGCGGAGCCGACCGCCGCCGCGAGCCATTCGTCCGGCTCGGTCCTGCCCTTCGCCCTGACCGCGGCCGTCGTGGCCGTGATCGCCGGATTCATCGTCGTCAGGACCCGGCGGCGGCGGAACGCGGAGTAGCGCGTTGTCCACCGCCCCGCCTCCGTCCCCGACCGGCGGTCCCGCGCACGCCGCCGCGGTACCGCCGCGCGCCGCCGCCTCCCCGCACACCGGGCGGCGGCTCCCGCGCACCCTGCACCCGGTCGCCTGGTGGATCTGGGGCATCGCCCTGGCCACCGCTGTCAGCCGCACCACCAACCCGCTGCTGCTCGGCCTGGTCCTGGTCGTCCTCGGCTACGTCGTCACCGAGCGCCGCACCGACGCCCCCTGGGCGAAGGGCTTCAAGTACTACCTGTACCTCGCGCTGACGGTCGTCGCGATCCGCGTCGTCTTCCGCTGCGTCTTCGCCAGCGGCATCACACCCGCCGACCACATCATGTTCTCGCTGCCGCACATCCCGACTCCCCACTGGTACGCGGGAATTCAGCTCGGCGGCCCGGTGTCGCTCGAGGCCACCCTGTCCGCCGCGACCGACGGACTGCGGCTGGCCTGCCTGCTGTGCTGCATCGGCGCCGCGAACACCCTTGCCAACCCCAAGCGGGCCCTGCGCGTCCTGCCCGGCGCGCTGTACGAACTCGGCGTCGCCGTCACGGTGTCGCTGAGCGTCGCCCCCCAACTCGTCGAAAGCGTCCAGCGGGTGGCGCGCGCCCGACGGCTGCGGGCCGACCGGGCCAAGGGGCTGCGGGCGCTGCGCGGCATCCTCATCCCCGTACTGGAGGACGCGCTGGAACGCTCCCTGCACCTGGCCGCCGCCATGGACTCGCGCGGCTACGGCCGGGCCGGCACCGCGACCCGCGCCTCACGCCGTACCACCGCCGTCCTGATGCTCGGCGGCATGCTCGGCCTGTGCACCGGCATCTACGGGCTGCTGGACGGCACCACCCCGCGCGCGCTCGGACTGCCCGCCATGCTCGGCGGGTCGCTGCTGTGCTGCGCCGGACTCGCGCTCGGCGGGCGGCGGATACGGCGCACCAGCTACCGACCCGACCCCTGGCGGTCCGCGGAGTGGGTGGTCGCGATGTGCGGCGTCGCCACCGCCACCGTGCTGTTCCTGACCGTCGGCTACAACGCCGCCGACCTCAACCCCAGCCTGTATCCGCTGCGTTGGCCGTCACTGCCGTGGCTGCCCGCCGCCGCGATCCTGCTCGCGGGCACCGCCGCCTTCGCCGCGCCGCCCCCGCCGCGCACATCCGCAGCGAAGAGCGCGAAGAGCGCGAAGAGCGCGAGAAGCGCCACGGCCGGGCGCTCCGCCGTGCCGCCCGGCGGAGCCGCCGCGACCGCCACCACCGCCGAAACCGCCGACAAGCCCAGCGAGGCCCTGCTGTGATCCGATTCGACCAGGTCAGCGTCGTGTACGCGGGCTCCGAGCAGCCCGTGCTGCGGGACGTGGACCTGACCTTGGAGGAAGGCGAACTGTGCCTGGTCGTTGGCAGGACCGGCGCGGGCAAGTCCACGCTGCTCGGCACGGTCAACGGCCTGGTGCCGCACTTCACCGGCGGCACACTCGCGGGCCGTGTCACCGTCGACGGCCGCGACACCGCGTCGTACCCGCCGCGTGAACTCGCCGACGTGGTGGGCGTCGTGGGCCAGGACCCGCTCGCCGGATTCGTCACCGACACCGTCGAGGAGGAACTGGCCTATGTCATGGAGCAGTTGGCCGTCCCCGCCGATGTCATGCGCAAGCGCGTCGAGGAGACCCTCGATCTGATGGGCCTGGCCGACCTGCGGCACCGCGCGCTGAGCGAGCTGTCGGGCGGCCAGCAGCAGCGCGTCGCCATCGGGTCCGTCCTCACCGCCCACCCCAAGGTCCTGGTGCTGGACGAGCCCACCTCCGCGCTCGACCCGACCGCCGCCGAGGAGGTCCTCGCCGCCGTGACCCGGCTCGTGCACGACCTCGGGGTGACCGTCGTGCTCGCGGAACACCGCCTGGAGCGCGTCGTGCAGTACGCCGACCGCGTCCTGCACCTGACCGGCGACGGCACCGTCACCTCCGCGCCGCCGTCCGTCGCCTTCCGTACCGCCTCGGTCGCGCCCCCCGTGGTCGACCTCGGCCGCCTGGCCCGCTGGGAACCGCTGCCGCTGTCCGTACGCGACGCCCGCCGCGCCGCAGTTCCCTTGCGCGAACGGCTCGCCGGACGCCCGGTGCCGCCGGTCCGCGTCTCGCACGGCACGGGCACACCGCTGCTGACCGCCAGCGGGATCGTCGTGCGCTACGGAGACGTGGTCGCGGTCCGCGAGGTGGACCTGGAGCTGCGGGCCGGTGAGGTCACCGCGCTGATGGGCCGCAACGGCTCGGGCAAGTCGTCCCTGCTGTGGGCGATCCACGGCGCCGGGCCGCGACAGGGCGGAACCGTACGGTTCGCGCAGGGCGCGGACCCGGCCGCACCCGAGCCGGGGGCCTCGGCACGGCGGTTCGGCGGACGGCGTGCGACGTCGGGACCTGAGCGCCGCCGCGTCGGCCTGGTCCCGCAGACCCCCACCGATTTGCTCTACCTGGAGACGGTCGGCGCCGAACTGGCCCAGGCCGACCGGGAGTCGGCCGGGGCGGCCCCGAGCGCCGCGCGGGCGATCCTCGACCGGCTCGCGCCCGGCATCCCCGACGACACCCACCCCCGCGACCTGTCGGAAGGCCAGAAGCTCTCGCTCGTGCTGGCCATCCAACTCACCACCGCACCCGACGTCGTCCTGCTGGACGAGCCGACCCGCGGCCTCGACTACCAGGCCAAGCAGGCCCTCATCCGGATCGTGGACGCGCTCGCCGCCGAGGGCCGCAGCGTCGTGATCTCCACGCACGACGTGGAGTTCGTCGCCGCGAGCGCCGACCGCGTGATCGTCATGGCCGAGGGCGAGACGGTCGCCGACGGCCCCACCGCCGATGTCATCGTCGCCTCACCGGCCTTCGCACCGCAGGCCGCCAAGATCCTCGCCCCGCTGCCCTACCTGACGGTCGGTCAGGTCGCGGACGCGCTCGCGGAAGCCGAGGCGAAGTGATGGCCACGACCAGGACGGGCGCCACGGACACGAGCGGGGGCGCGGGCAACGGCAAGGGCGCGGCCGGGCGTTGGACGGGCCGTACCACCGCCGTCCGGATGCACGCGACGGCCGTCGTCACCATCGTCCTGGCCGCCTTCATCGGCCTGGTCGCCTTCTTCTGGCCCTTCGTCGTCGCCCCCGGCCGCTTCGGCACCTCCTACGCGCCGCCGCTGATCTTCGGCGTCCTGCTGATCCTCGTCCTGGCCGTGGTCTTCGCCCAGATCGCCGACGGCGGCATCGACGCCAAGGCCCTGGCCATGCTCGGCGTGCTGTCCGCCGTCAACGCCGCCCTGCGCCCGCTCGGCGCGGGCACCGCGGGCGTCGAGACCGTCTTCTTCGTCCTCGTGCTCGCGGGCCGCGTCTTCGGCCCCGGCTTCGGCTTCACCCTCGGCTGCACGTCCCTCTTCGCGTCCGCGCTGCTCACCGGCGGTGTCGGACCCTGGATGCCGTACCAGATGTTCGGCTGCGCCTTCGTCGGGATGCTCGCCGGGCTCCTCCCGCGCGCCCGCGGCAAGGCCGAGATCCTGATGCTCGCGGCCTACGGCTCGGCGTCCGGCTACCTCTTCGGCTTCCTGCTCAACCTCTCCTTCTGGCCCTTCTCGCTCGACCCCGGCAGCTCCATCGCCTACCTGCCGGGCCTGCCCTTCACCGAGCAGTGGCACCGCTACCTGGCCTTCGACGTGGCGACCTCCCTCGGCTGGGACACCGGCCGCGCGGTCACCAACTTCGTCGCCATCCTGCTGGCCGGCCCCGCCGCCCTCATCACCTTCCGCCGCGCCGCCCGCCGCGCCAACTTCACCGCCCCCATCCACTTCGCCCCGCCCGCCCCGCCCCCTCCGCCCGCTGGGTCCGCTCCTGGCGCGGGCGCGGACGAGACGTAACCCGTACTGGTCTAGCCTGGCTGTCCCCGACGGACGCGCGGGACGCGGGACGTAGGACGTGGGAGAAGGGGCTGAGGGCGTGGAGCTGGTGTTCGCGGGGCGGGTCGTGGAGTGGCGCGGACCGGCGCCGTACTACTTCGTGCCCGTGCCGGAGGAGGAGTCCGCGGACATCCGCGAGGTGGCGACGACGGCCTCGTACGGGTGGGGGGTGATCCCGGTGCTGGCCCGGATCGGCGGCACCGATTTCGCGACCTCGCTCTTTCCCAAGGACGGCGGCTATCTGCTGCCGCTCAAGAACGCCGTGCGCAAACCGGAGGGGCTTTCCGAGGGGGACGACGTGACGGTGGAGATGACCGTCCGCCTCGACACGTAGGGAAGGCGATCCCGTGCCGATTCCCTGGACCGATTCCCCGGACCCATTCCCCGGCGCCGATCCGGCACGGCACTTTTGCGCGGCCATTGCCGTGCCGACAGCGGTGAACCACTAGCGTTACGGCCTGTGAGTACGAGTATCCGGTTTTCGCCGTCCGCGGCTCCGCGCCTTGCCGGTTCGGTCGCCTTCGGGGCGGTGGTCGGGGCGTGCGTGGGGTCGTCGACCGACACGCCGCTGGGAATTCTCTCGGCCATCGCGGCCACCGAGTCGTTCTTCGTCGTGGTCGGCTGGTGCGTGCTGTGGCCGATGGACGCCGCCGCGACCCGCCGCAATTCGCGGCGCGAGGACCTGCGACCGCTCGCCGAGGAGATCGTGGTCGTCGCGGTCGCGCTCTGCGGCCTCATCGGCATCGTCGTGTTCCTGCTCGGCAACTCCGACACCGCCCACGCCGCGACCGCGCTCATCGGCGTCTTCATGGCCTGGGCCGCACTGCATCTGATGTACGCGGCACGGTACGCGTATCTGTATTACGAGGAGTCCGAGGGCGGGATCGATTTCAACTCCGAGGACGAGGCCCCGGCCTACCGCGATTTCTTCTACTTCAGCTACAACCTCGGCATGACCTACCAGGTCTCCGACACCGACGTCTCCAGTTCGACGATCCGCGCGGTCGTCCTGCGGCACACACTGCTGTCGTATCTGTTCGGTACGAGCATTCTCGCGACCGCCATCAACCTCGTCGCCGGAATCTTCACGCGGTGAGCGCACGGCACTTGCCCTGGCGCCTGTCCTGAAGCCTGCCTGACGCCTGCAACGTCCTGAGACCTGCGCTGTCCTGATCCTGCGCTGTCCTGGCGCCCGCACTGACACGTGTCCGGCACCGCGCGACGCCTTCCGCGCGGTGCCGGACACGTACCGGAGGGTCAGCGGCAGCCCACTCCGTAGGTGCCGTTGCCGGAGTCGGCGGCCGGGTCGCTGGAGACGGACAGCCCGACGTACGGGTGATCGCGGTCCGGGGTGAACGTGTACCGGTCCGTGAAGGTGTAGCTCTGCGCGCCCTTGGGGAACTGGGCGGTCTGCCGGGCCAGCGTGACGGCGCCCTGCGGCTTGCCCGTGGCGCTGTGCCACCACGTCAGGTGCAAGGTGCCCGCCTCGGTGCCGTCGTAGGTCACGTACACCGTGGCGGTCGCCGTGCGGCGCTTGCCGGTCGGACAGTCGAAACCGGTGACGGCGATGGACGCCACGTGCGGCCCGGCCGCGGGCTTCCCGGTCGTCGTCGGGTCGGCCGAAGGGGTGGTCGGCGCGGTGGTGGGCGGCGTGCTCGGCGTGCCGGTGGGCGTGCTCGACACGGTCCTGCTGGGCGTGACCGCCGTCGTCGGTGTGCCGGTCGGCGAGACGTTGACCGTGGGCGACGCCGACAGGCTGACGGTGGGGGACGGGTTGGCGGGCGCGGTGGTCGGCGTCGTGGCGGTCAGCGACGTGACGGCGGTCGGCGTCGGGCCCGCCACGGGGGTGTCGTCGCTCTTGTTGCCGGTCGCCACCGCCGTGACGGTCACCGCGCCCGCGATGATCACGGCCGCCGCGACGACGGCGAGGACCTTCGCGCGTCGGCTGAAGCGGGGTGCGGGAGCCTCGGGGCCGCCCGCGGGGGCGTGGTGGGGCGCGTGCTTGGGCGGTACGGGCGGCGCGCCAGCCCCGGACGCGGCGGACGCGGCCACGGCGACCGGTACGGCGGCGGCCTGCGGCTGCTGGGCCGCTTCCGCCGCCGCATCGCCGGACGGCGCCGCCAACAGGACGACCAGCGCGGCGAGTTCACCGCGCCCGCGCTCCTCCCAGTCCTCGCCGTAGGCGGCGACGGCGACCGTCTCGACCTCGGCGGCGAACTCGGCCGCGCTCTGCGGCCGTTCCGCCGGGTTCTTCGCCAACCCGCGTGCGAGCAGCGGCCGTACGGGCTCCGGGGCCTGCTCGGCCGGGACCGGCGCCTCGGCGTGCTGGGCCGCCGGTTCCGCCGCCGTGGCACCCGCGTACGGCGGCGCGCCGGTGAGGCTCTGGTGGAAGACGGCCGTCGCCGCGTAGACGTCGGAGGCCGCGGTCGCCGGTGCGCCCGCCCACCGTTCGGGGGCGCTGTAGGGGGTGCCGGGGGGTACGGCGTCCGGCTCGGCGTTCGCCTCCGGCTGATCCGGGGCGGGAGCCGCCGGTTCGGCGTCGGTGAGCTGGACCGTGCCTTCGGGGGTGAGCAGGACGTTCTCGGGCGCGATGTCGCCGTGGGCGCCACCGGCCTCGTGGGCTGCGGCGAGCGCGACCAGCGAGCCCTTGAGGACGACGAGCGCCGCCTCGGGCGCGAGCGCGCCCTTCTCCTGGAGGAGAGCGACAAGTCCGGTGCTGCTGACCGGATTCGACGTCCCCGCCGCGGGCTCCTGGGGCTCCGGGGCCTCGGCCACGGCCTGGGACGGCGCCGCCTTCGAAGCGGCCGGTGCCGTCTTCCGCCCCTTCGCCGGGGGCCTGGTCCCCGCCGCCTTCTTCGCCGCGCCCGCGGGCGGGGCCGCCGCCGCGGTCTTCCGTGTCTGCGCCGTCTTGGCCGCGGTTCTCGCGGGTGCCTTCGCGGGCGCCTTCGCCGGAGTCCCGGCCGGTGCCTTGGCCGCCGTCTTCGCGGTCTTGGCGGCCTTCACGGCGGGCTTCTCCGCCACCTGCTTCTGCGCCGCCTTCGCCGCCGCGGCTGCCATGGGGGCGGCCTCGGGCTGTTTCTGAGGCTCCGTCACCTTGCTTGCGGTGGCGGGTACTTCGGCCGCCACGGTCTTCTCGGCGGGCTTTGCGGCAGCGCGCTTCGGCGCGGCCTTCGTGGGCTTCGCGGGCTTTGGCGCCGCCTTGGACGGGGCGGCTTCCTGAGCGCCGCCCTCGGGCTGCGCGTCCGCCACCGTCTCCGTGTCCCCTGCCGTGCCCCCTGCCGTGTCCGCTGGCGTCTCCGCTTCCGCCCGGGCGGGAGCCTGGGCGCGCTTACGGGGCTGCGCCGCAGCCTTCCGCGCCCGGGCCATGGGCCTCGGGCCCGGCTGCCGCTGTCCGGCCGGCTTGCCGTCCCCGGCCGTCGCGCCGTCCTCGCCGGGTATGCCCGTGCCGTTGTCGTCGTCCACCTGATTCCGCCCCTCGCGCTGCCCCTTGAGGAGGAGCCGCTCTGCGCGGCACCTCGACGCCCTGTTCCGTACTCGGATTTCCCACCGCCAGCCGGGCCGATCTGCCGGGGGTCACGGCTGTCCGCCCGAACTGCCCCTTCCACGGGAGGGCCGAGCGCCGAAGACGCCGACAGGGGACCGGGGTTCGCCCGGGAACCGTGGAGGAGGTGCCGTGAGGATCAAGAGGGTACTGGTGGCCGGGCACCAAGGGGAGATCGGGGCGGCCCTCATCCCGCCCCCGCACCCCCCTTTGCCGGACAGCCAGGGGCATATGCCTCGCCGATTCCCCGCCTACGCGTGTCCCCCGATGCGGACGGTACGCACGGGGCGGCGGCGATGACGGCGCGGGCGCGGAACAGACGCTCGTCGCGGCCGGGTTGGGCCCTGCCGCCGTATCGGCACCGGCACCGGCACCGGCACCGTGTCACTCGGTCCTTCAGACGACTGGCCGGATGGCGTGAGCCAGGGGGCGGGCCGTCACGCGCGTGGCACCGTCGCCGTCCGGTTCGACCGCCCGGAGGGGGCACCCTGTGCCGACGCGGTCGGTGAGTTCGGCGCGCAGGGTGGCGAGTTCGGCCATGCGGGCGTCGAGGAGGCGGATCTTCTCCTCGAACAGCGCGGAGAGCGCTACGGCGGGGTCCGGCGCCGCGCGCAACTCCTCGCTGGTCCTGGCGATTTCGGCCAGGGAGAATCCGAGCGTCTGCGCGGTGCGGACGTAGTGCAGCCAGGCCACCGACTCGGGCGGGAAGTCGCGGTAGCCGTTGGTGAGGCGTCGGCCCGTGACGAGGCCGACCTTCTCGTAGAACCGGATCGCGTCCCTGGTCATCCCGGTCTGAGCGGCCAGCTCTCCGATACGCATGCCGCGTCTCCCCCCTCGGCCGATGAGCTTGACCTTGGACCGTACTCCACTGTTTAGCGTGAGGCCGTCGCTGAGCCCCCCAACCGGCCGGAGCCTCCCCGTGATCCGTTTCCACGCCCCCGCACGCCCCGCCTATCTCCGCGTCGTACGCGCGAGTGCCTGGTACGACCTCGCGGTCACCGTGGGGTTCGTCACACCGTGGACCTACGCGCGGGTGCACGACGCGCTGTCCTCGGCGGGCGACGCGCTCGGCTGGGGCGTCCTGCCCGAACTCGACGTGTGGCAGACCCTGTTCGCGAATCTGATGGGCTCTGTGGTGGTCGTCTGGGCCGCCCTCCGCATCGTACGGACCCTGCCCGAACACGGCCTGCTCGACGGCGTCGCGCGCACCCTGTTCTCCGCGTGGATGGCGTACGCGCTGGCCCAAGGCGCCTCGCGGATCCTGTGGCTGTTCCTCGCCGCCGAGGCCACCTGGGGAATCGTCCAACTCACGCCCTGGCTGCGCCCCGCCGTCGACCACCGGACCGCCCGACCGGAACACTCAGGGCTGGGTTGATCGCCAGCCGCCAGCCGCCAGCCACGGCGGGCCTTCGGGGCGCGGACGGCCTACGGCCTACGGCTGCGGCTTCGCGGTGGCGATGCGGTCGAGCCAGTCGCGCAGGAGGGCTTGTTCGGTGGCGGTGAGGGCGGAGGTCCGGGGGAGGACGGCGCGCAGGGCCACGGCGGCGGTGACGGGACCGGAGGCGGGGTCGGTGGCGGCCGGGGCGTCGGTGGTGATCGCGGCGATGACCGCTTCGCGGGCCAGGGCGGCCAGTTCCGGGTCGCGGCGGTCGGGCGGCAGGGAGATCAGCGTGTTGGTGATGCCCTGGCCCGCGGCCTGGACGAGCAGCGAGGCGCGTTCCTCGCTCACGCGCAGTCGGCCCGCCTCGGCGATCCGGCGGATGTGCCCGGCCAGCACCGCCACGCCCGCGACCTCGGCGGGCGTCGGAAGCACCGAGCCCCTGGTCCGCTCGTACATGACCTGGTAGAGCGCCGGGTTGGCGAGGCCGAAGCCGACGTGCAGGTCCCAGCCGGTCCGCAGGTCCGCCACCGGGTCCGCGCCGGGCTCCAGGTCCGTCTTGCTGGCCAGGTAGGCCGCGAAGCCGTCGGCCGCGACCGCGTCGAGCAGACCCTGCTTGTCGCCGAAGAGCCGGTAGATCGTCGGTGCCTGCACTCCGGCCGCCGCGCCCACCGCCCGGGTCGACACGGCCTCCCGGCCGCCCTCGGCGAGCAGCTTGGCGGTGGCGGCGAGGATGCGCTCGCGCGGACTGTCCTCAGGGGCGATGTCTCCGACGCTCATGGTGTCGACGGTAACAGGAATCGCGTTAGCGGTGATTCAGTATCGGTGCTAGCGTGTAGGTCGTTAGCGGTGATTCGGCGCTGCTTGTGCCGCCACCGGTACGGCGACATCTATCGGCATGTCGATCTGTCGACCGCGCGTCGCCCGTGCGCCGAGGCCGCGCAAACCCTCACCCACCTGGAGACACCTCATGATCATCGTCACCGGAGCCACCGGAAAACTCGGCCGGGCCGTCGTCGACCGGCTGCTCACCCGCGTCCCCGCCGAGGAGATCGGCGTCAGCGTCCGCGACCCCGACAAGGCGCGGGACCTGGCGGAGAAGGGCGTCCGCGTACGGCGGGGCGACTTCACGGACCCGGCGACCCTCGCGCACGCCTTCGAGGGCGCCGCGCAGGTGCTGATCGTCTCGGCCGACGTCACCGGAGAGCCCGCCCTCGCCATGCACCACGCCGCGATCGACGGAGCCAAAACAGCCGGGGCCGGCCGCATCCTCTACACCAGCCACATGGGCGCGAGCCCGACCTCCCTCTTCGCGCCCATGCCCGACCACGCCGCCACCGAGGCGGCGCTGCGCGACTCGGGCGTGCCGTGGACCTCCCTGCGCAACGGCTACTACGCCAGCTCGGCGATCATGCTGCTCGGCGCCGCCGTGCGTACGGGCGAGCTGGCCGCGCCGGAGGACGGCCCCATCTCCTGGACGGCCCACGCCGACCTCGCCGAGGCCACCGCGCGCGTGCTGACCGCCGACGACCGGTCCGTACGCCCGTCGGGTCCGACCGCGCCGCTCACCGGCTCCGAAGCGCTCGATCTCGCCGACGTCGCGGAGACCGCCGCCGAACTGTCCGGGCGCCCGGTCAAGCGCGTCGTCATCGGCGACGACGAGTACCGGGACCTCCTCGTCGGGCACGGCGCCTCACCCGCGCAGGCGGAACTGCTCCTCGGGATGTTCGCGGCCGGCAGGCAGGGCGAGTTCACCGCGGTCGACCCGGCGCTCGCCACCTTGATCGGCCGCCCGCCGACGCCGTTCAGGGACGTACTCGACGAGGCGATCACGTCCGCTGCCTGACGGCCGCCTTCGGCCGCGTGCTCGTCAGCGCAGGAAGGCCGCCACGGTCGACACGAAACGCGCCGGGTCGTCGAGCCAGGGGAAGTGACCGGCGGCGGGCTGGACGGCCGACTCGGCGCGCGGGAACAGACCGGCGACCTCGGCCGCGGCGGAGGGCGGGGTGTTGAGGTCGACCTCCCCGGCCAGTACGAGGACGGGGGAGGTGAAACGCGCCAGGGCCGCGCGGGTGGCGGCCGGGTCGAAGGCGCCCTCGGAACCGAAGACCTCCCCGGCTTCCGCGTTCCTGCGCGCCTCGCCCGCGTCCCGGTGCGCGCGGGCCGCGTCGTCCCAACGCCCGTAGAAGAAGGGGTCGACGGCCCGGAACGTCCCGGCGTCGCCCTTGCCCGCGACGACCGCCTCCAGCGCGGCGAAAGCGGCCGGGAACCACGGCTCGCCCTCGCGCAGCAGCGCCGTCCCGCGCCGCGTGTCCCCGGTGACCGGGACATCGACCGCCCGGACGCTCGGCGTGATCAGCGCGAGCCGCCCGACGCGTTCGGGATGCCGGGCGACATACAGCACGGCCAGATTCGTACCGGCGGAGTGCCCGAGCAGATCCGCCCGGTCAAGGCCCAGATGGACGCGGAGGGCTTCCACGTCGTCCACGAGCCGGTCGCAGCGGTAGGAGCCGGTGTCCTGGGGGACCGCCGAGCCGCCGGTGCCCCGCGGGTCCAGCAGGATCAACCGCCGGTGCGCGGCGAGACCGCCGAGATCCCCGAGATACGCGCTGTCCTGCATCGGACCCCCGGGCAGGCAGATCAGCGGCGGCCCCTCGCCGAGAGCGTGGTACGCGAGCCGGGTCCCGTCGGGCGCGGTGAAAGAACTCGTGGCGGCCGTGGCGGTCGCGGTGGAGTCGGCGGTCATGGCGACGACTGTGGCAGCGGCCTCGGGACGGGGGCAACCGGGTTCCGGCGGCGGCCGTCCGCCGGGGAGCGGGAGCGTCGTACCCCGCGAGCAGCGTCGGTCGGCGTGGATCTCGACGCCGTACGCACCTTCGTCGCCGTCAGCGACGCGGGAAGGTTCCAGCAGGCCGCGACGGACCCGCACTCGCTGGTCCGGCGCGCCGACAACCCGCATCCGCCGGTGGCGCGGGCGCGGTCCGCGGGTCCCGGACTGGGGCCGCGCCGTGCCGGACCGGCCGGGGACGCCGTACGTCCAGGGGCCGGATGAGCCGTGCGGGCCGCACCGGGCGAGGAGCGTGCGAGGGCGGCCACCGTACCGGCGACGTACCGGCGAGGGACGGGCCACGTACCGGCGAGAGGCGGCCACCGTACCGGCGGGAGGCGGCCACCGGACCGGCGACGATCGGGCGCCCGGCGTATTCTGCGTCGTATGTCCTGGACCAGCCTCTTGAGGGTGCGCCGCGCGGAGGGGGAGACCTTCCTGCTGCGCCGCAAGCGGGTCCCCGGCATCGACCTGTCCTACGGTGACGCGCGGCTCGCCGAGATCCGGGCGGCGGCGCGCGAGGGCGTCGAGCAGTGGCCGCTGATCCGCGCGCGACTGGCCGCCGCGACGGACGGCGAGGACCTGACCTTCCTGCTGGAGGGCGTGCAGAGCGTCGCCGGGGTGGAGCGGTGGATCGGCGACGTGATCGCCGCCGAGCCGGACGACGCGCTGCCGCTGCTGGTCTCCGGCGCCCGGCATGTCGCCTGGGCCTGGCACGCCCGTACGGGTTTCGCGGCGCGATACGTGTCGGACGAGCAGTGGGAGCTCTTCCGGACCCGGCTGACCGTCGCCGAGGACCACCTGCTGGAGGCGGCCGAGCGCGAGCCGACCTGGGCGGCGCCCTGGTACTTCCTCCAGATCACCGGGCGCGGTCTCGGCGTCGGATCCGATGTCGCGGAGCGCCGCTTCGCGGCGACCTGCCGCCGCTCGCCCGGCCATGTCGCCGCCCACCGGCAGCACGTGCAGCAGCTCTGCCCGAAGTGGGGCGGCTCGTGGGCCCGGACGCACGCCTTCGCCCGCGAGTCGATGCTGGCGGCCCCCGCCGGTAGCCCGATGGGCCACCTCGTCGCCCAGGCCCACCTGGAGGAGTGGCTGGCACTCGGCGGCGACGCGGAGTCGCCGTATCTGGCCGACGCCGACGTGGTCCGCGCCGTGAACGAGGCCGCCGCGCGCTCGGTCTACCACCCGGACTTCGTACGCCGCCGGGACTGGCCGCTGGCCTTCAACACCTTCGCGATGACCTTCGCGCTCGCCGGGGACCTCCGCCTCGCGCGTCCGCTGTTCCAGGTCCTCGGGGACCGGGCCACCGAGATGCCCTGGATCTACCTGGACGGCCAGTCGCCCCTGGTCCCGTTCCTCGCCTGGCGCGCCCGCGCCGACCGCTGACCCCGTACGTCCGAAGGGGTACGGACCCGCTCCGGGCGAAAACCGCTGGTCGCGGCGGCTCCCTTTGCGGTAGGTCTGCGGGGGCGCGTGCCGTGGAGCGGCGCCGCTGTGCGATGCCGACGTGGAGGACGAGATGTTCGCGATTTCCCTGGGAGACGACGCCGAGCTGCGCCCGCTGGAGCC
The DNA here is from genome assembly GCF_044741185.1 of Streptomyces sp. NPDC088197. Lineage (NCBI taxonomy): Bacteria > Bacillati > Actinomycetota > Actinomycetes > Kitasatosporales > Streptomycetaceae > Streptomyces > Streptomyces sp. NPDC088197. The sequence goes on along the minus strand of NZ_JBIUSD010000011.1, from coordinate 3,174 downwards.
GTGGCGGGCCGAGGAGTTCCTGGCCCACATGGACCGCGGGCGCGAGTACGTCGGACAGCACATCGGCCTGGCCGACGCCACCGCCGACCTGGACTCGGCGCGGAACTGGCTCCAGTCGTACGCCGACAAGACGGCGGCCGACGCGGGCCGCCTCTACGGCATCTGGCTCGACGGACTGCTCGTCGGCGGTGTCCTGTTCAAGGTCTTCGACGCGGCGGCGGGCAACTGCGAGGTGGGCTGCTGGCTCGAACCGGCCGCCGCCGGACGGGGGTTGGTCACGCGGGCGGCCCGCGTCATCATCGACTGGGCGGTGTACGAACGCGGTATCCACCGGGTGGAGTGGATGGTGTCGCCCAAGAACACGCCGAGCGTCAACGTCGCGAAGCGGCTCGGCATGACCCGCGAAGGACTGCTGCGCGCCACCTACCTCTACCGGGGCGTACGGCAGGACGCCGAGGTCTGGTCGATCCTCGCACCGGAGTGGCGCGCCGCCGGGCGGGACGCCCGCTGACCGACCGCCCGACCGATCGACCGCCCGCTGACCGACCGCCTGCTGACCGCCCGCCCGCCGTCCTCGTACCGGACGCCGGGCCGGCAGCGCACCGCGGCCCCAGGGGCGCCCGTGGCAGACTCCCCGAATGCTCCATCCCGACGCCGCCCGCCTCACCCGCCGCTATCTGTCCGTCGCCGACCGGCTGCTGCCGGGCCGGATCACCCACTTCTACGTGGTCGGCTCGGCCGCGCTCGGGGCGTGGCGCGCGGGCGGCAGCGACATCGACGTCGTCGTGGCGGTGGACGGCGGCTTCACGGCGGGGGACCTCCGGCGGCTGCGGGTGCTGCACCCGGTCGGCAACGCCACCCCCGTCGTACGGGCGCTGCTGCGGGCGCGGGTGACGGTCCCCGGCACGGTGAACGCGGTCTACGTGTCGGCCGCCGACCTCCGCCGACCGGTGACGGCCATCCGCCCGCTGGCCTCGCACACCGGGAACTCCTTCGCGCGCGGCCGTGCCTTCGACGTCAACCCTGTGGTGTGGAAGGTGCTGCGTGAACGCGGCATCCCGCTGCGCGGCCCGGCCCCCGGCACCCTCGGGCTCGACCCGGAACCGGAACGCCTGCGCGCGTGGAATCTGGAAAATCTGCACGGCTACTGGCACCCCTGGGCCGAGAAGGCGCTGGCCGGGAAGACGCCCGGCAAGCCGCTGGTCGCGGCGCGCTCGGCGGGACGCTCGCTCACCACCTGGGGCGCGCTCGGGGTGTCCCGGCTGCACCGCACGGTCGCCACCGGGGACATCGTCTCCAAGGAGGGCGCGGGGGAGTACGCCCTGGACACCTTCGCGCCGTGCTGGCACCCGCTGATCCGCACGGCCCTCGCCCATCGCCGCGCGGAGCCGCTTCCGGCCGGGCTCGCCCGCGACCCGGACCTCGCCGACCGGGCGCGGCGGCTCCGGCTGACCGGCGCGTTCGTCATGGAAGTGATCGCGGACGCCGACCGGCTCTGAGGACCGCCGCCGCCCCAGCAGCCGTTCAGCGGGCGCCCCCCCGCCCGCTCCGGGGGGCCGTCACGACCCGGAATCCCGGCACGACCGGCCGTTGGCCCGTGCCGCGCCCTGCCGCCGTACAGGCGACCCCTGTCACCTGTCAGAAGCGGCAGGCACGGGCCCGCTCCTACCTCGGCGCCGTGGCCCCCAGGCGCTGGCGCAAGCACACGGCCAAGCGGCGGCCAGCGGCCGGTCGCACCCGTACACCGACACCTACGCCACGGGCACAGCCGCCGATACGACGTCCCGTACGGCCTCCGGTGCGACGTCCGGTACGGTCTCCGGTGCGCGGACTGCGTACACCGACCTCGACCGGCTGGTGCGGACTGTGAACGTGCCCGGCGGCCCGGTCAGCAAATTGACGGACTGTCAGGGGCGTTCCAGGGTGATGGAGTTGACCGGGCCGAGGTCGTAGTGCCAGGCGCCGCCCGCCACCAGGTCGTCGACGACCTGGCCGGTGCCGTTGTAGCCCGTCCACAGCCTCGCCCGGGCGCCCCCGGACTGGTTGTTGAGCACGTCGTGCCACCCGTACTGATTGCTCAGGTTGTGGGCGCCGTAGCTCCAGTACACGAAGCTGGGGTGGTCGTTGCCCCAGTCCGTGTCGTTCGGGTAGACGCAGACGGCGCCGTACGGGCAGCCGTGGACCGTGCCGCCCGCCGCGTCGGCCCGCACCGCGCCGACCGTGCCGACGGCCGCCACCGAAAGTGCCAGCGCCGCCACGCCCCGCATGACCTTGCCCATGTCGCTCTCCCTCTCCTCGCGGAACCGGCCCTTCGAGGCCGCCACCAGCACCGTAGGAAAGGGGAACGGCCCGCCGCTCCTGACAGATGACAGGGCGGCGGGCCGGGACCGGACCGTCAGGACAGGCAGCCGACGCTCGCCAGGGCCTGCCGGAGCAGGACACCGCGACCGCCCGGCATCTCCTGCTGGAGCTGCGGCGAGGACGCCTCCTGCGGGGTGAACCACACCAGGTCGAGCGCGTCCTGGCGCGGGCGGCAGTCGCCCGCGACCGGTACGACGTAGGCGAGGGACACCGCGTGCTGCCGGGGGTCGTGGTACGCGGTGACCCCCTCGGTCGGGAAGTACTCGGCGACGGTGAACGGCTGCGGGGAGGCCGGGATCCGGGGCAGCGCCACCGGGCCGAGGTCCTTCTCCAGATGCCGCAGCAGCGCGTCGCGGACCCGCTCGTGGTGCAGCACCCGGCCCGACACCAGCGTGCGGCTGATCGTCCCGTCGGGCCCGATGCGCAGCAGCAGCCCGATGTGGGTGACTTCCCCGCTGTCGTCCACCCGCACCGGCACGGCGTCGACATACAGGATCGGCATACGTGCGCGCGTCAGCTCCAGTTCGTCGGGAGCCAGCCAGCCGGGCGTGGTTTCGGTCATGTCAGCCATCCGCTGATCGTACGTCGCCACCCGCCCGCGCACAGGCCCGGGAGCCGAACCGGACCCGCGCGGTCCGCTGTCCGGACCTGCGCGGTTGCCGGGCCCGCCGCGATCCGCCGCCCTAGCTGTATTGATCACGAGCGTTGTTGACATGTCCCGGTGCTTGATCATGGCGAAGACCTCCGGTGTGGTGGAGCTGTCTAGGACTGCACCGCACGGAGGTCTTCGTGTCCCACCGTAATGCCCGGCTG
>NZ_JBIUSD010000010.1:0-316418 GCF_044741185.1 Streptomyces sp. NPDC088197 | reverse complement strand
CGCCCGGTTACATTCCGAACCCGGAAGCTAAGCCTTTCAGCGCCGATGGTACTGCAGGGGGGACCCTGTGGGAGAGTAGGACACCGCCGAACAATCTTTATGGACCCTCGGTCCTGGCCTAAGCGCTGGGACCGGGGGTCTTTTTTCGTTGTTCTTCGGTGCGCGTCCTCTCCGTCATGGCGAGAGACTCGCACTACAGCAGTACGATCCGACAGGAGTCACGTCGATGCCCAACTCGCCTGAAGACCGGCCCGAGCGTCCCGAACGCCGGGACTCGCGCCCGAACGGCGGCGGCGACCGCGGGGGTTACCGCAGCAGCGGTCCGCGGCGGGACGGTGACCGTCCCACCGGCGGCTTCCGTCGCGACGATCGACGTGACGACCGTCCGCGGGGCCCGCGCCGCGAAGACGACCGTGGGGGCTACCGCCCGCGCGACGACCGCCGCGACAGTGGTGGCCGTCCTCCGGCCGGCGGCGGCTACCGTCCCCGTGACGACCGTCCGCGCCAGGACCGCCCCCGCGACGACCGCTCCGGCGGTGGCGGCGGTGGCTTCCGCCCGCGTGACGACCGGCCTCGTTTTGACCGTCCGCGTGAGGACCGTCCCGGCGGTGGCGGTGGTTTCCGTCGTGACGACCGTCCGCGTGACGACCGGCGTGACGACCGTCCCCGTGGCCCGCGCCGTGAGGACGACCGCGGCGGCTACCGCCCGCGCGACGACCGTCCCAGGGACGACCGCCCCCGTCAGGACCGGCCCGGTGGCGGTGGCGGTGGCTTCCGCCCGCGCGATGACCGGCCTCGTTTTGACCGTCCGCGTGAGGACCGTCCCGGCGGTGGTGGCGGGTTCCGTCGTGACGACCGTCCGCGTGACGACCGGCGCGACGACCGTCCCCGTGGCCCGCGCCGTGAGGACGACCGCGGCGGCTACCGCCCCCGCGACGACCGTCCCAGGGACGACCGCCCGCGCCAGGACCGCCCCCGCGACGACCGCTCCGGCGGTGGCGGCGGTGGCTTCCGTCCGCGTGACGACCGGCCTCGTTTTGACCGCCCGCGCGAGGACCGTCCCCGTGACGACAGGCCCCGTGACGACCGTCCCCGCTTCGACAGGCCGCGTGACGACCGGCGCGACGACCGGTCCGGTGGTGGTTTCCGTCCCCGTGAGGACCGGCCGCGCTACGACCGCCCGCGTGACGACCGCCCCGGTGGCGGCGGTGGCGGGTTCCGCAGGGACGACAGGCCCCGCGACGACCGTCCCCGTTTCGACGGCCCGCGTGACGACCGCCCGCGCGGTCCGCGCCGCGACGACGACCGTCCCCGTTTCGACCGGCCCCGCGACGACCGCCGCGATGACCGCCGTGGCGACCGTCCGCGTGGCCCGCGCCGGGACGACGACCGGGACCGTGGCGGCCAGGGGCGTCGCCCCGTGGTCGAGGGCCGCGGCCGGTTCGAGAACCGGGGCAGGGACGACCGCCGTGAGGAGCGGGAGCCCGTCCGCAGGCTGCCGATCCCTGACGAGGTCACCGGCCACGAGATCGACCCGAGCGTGCGCCAGGAGCTGATGAGCCTGCCGAAGACGCTCGCGGAGGACGTGGCGCGCAACCTCGTCATGGTGGCCCGGCTGCTGGACGAGGAGCCCGAGCAGGCGTACGCGTACTCGCGCGTCGCGCTGCGTCTCGCGTCCCGCGTCGCGGCCGTCAGGGAAGCGGCGGGCTTCGCGTCGTACGCCAGTGAGCGGTACGCCGAGGCGCTGGCCGAATTCCGGGCGACCCGGCGGATGACCGGCACCGTCGACCTGTGGCCGGTGATGGCGGACTGCGAGCGCGGTCTCGGCCGTCCGGAGCGCGCGCTGGAGATGGCGGGCGCCCCCGAGGTGCACAAGCTGGACAAGGCCGGCCAGGTCGAGATGCGCCTGGTCGCGGCCGGGGCCCGGCAGGACATGGGCCAGGACGAGGCCGCGGTGGTCACCCTCCAGAGCTCCGAGCTGGCGTCCAACGCCGTGCACCCGTGGACCGCCCGCCTGCGGTACGCCTACGCGGACGCGCTGCTGCGCGTCGGCCGTGAGCGCGAGGGCCGCGACTGGTTCGCGAAGGCGCTCGAAGCCGACCACAACGGCACCACCGACGCCTCCGACCGCCTCGCCCAGCTCGACGGCGTGGAATTCGTCGACGCCATCGACGAGGACGACGCGGCCGAGTCCGAGTCCGAGCCCCAGCGGCCGGACACGACGGACGAGGCGGCGGACGACGAGGACGACGCCGACGACACGGACGACGACGTTTCGGACGACGACGTCTCCGACGAGGACGTCTCCGACGAGGACGTCTCCGACGAGGACGACGCCGAGACCTCCGAGACCTCTGAGGAGCCCGCCGGCGGTACCGACGAGTCCGCGCAGGACGAGGACGACTCGGACGACGAGGACGACGACGAAGGCGCCCACGACGCAGAGGGCTCCGACGACGCCGAGAAGGCCGGGCAGAAGGCCGAGGCGGCCGACGGCGCCGCCCCGTCCTCCTTCCTCGACTCGCCGTTCCGCGAGCCCGCCGCACACGGCGAGCCGAAGAGCGACGACGAGGACTGACACCCGCACGCGTCCCACGTGAAAGGGCGGCATCCGCACACCGCGGGTGCCGCCCTTTCGTATGCCCGGCTACGACCCGGCCGCGCCTCGACTCCGCCCCACCTCCGACCCGGCTCCGCCCCGACCCGGACGAGGCGCCGGATCAGCCGAGTCCGACACTGCGCATCACCAGTCCGCTCGCCGGTTTCGGGCCGAAGGACGTGGACTTGCGAGGCATGGTCACGCCCTGGCGGGCGAGGTCGCGGACGACGTCCTCGTGCACCGGATGCATGAGGACGGCCGTGCCGTGCAGCCGTTCCGCGAGGCCGACGGCGGCGGCCGTGTCGTGGATGTAGCGAATGTCCTCGGGGGAGTCGGGGACCTTCCAGACGTCGTCGAGCAGCAGGCTGTGCAGGACGGCGGCGTCCAGGCGGCGCCATTGCGCGGGGCGGTCGGCCGGTACGCCGCGCTCGATGGCCGCCGGGTCGGGGCGGTCCAGCAGGTGGAAGCCGCCGTCGCCCGCGAGCAGGAAGGCGTTGCCGTCGTCCGCGGCCTGCGCCAGCGCGTCGAGTGCGCCGGCCAGCGAAGGACCGGGCAGCGGCCGTACGCGGAAGGTGGTGCGGGCGGCCTCCAGCGCGTCGGCCAGCGGCAGCCGGGGCAGGACGCGGTGGATGGCGCGTACCCGCAGCGGGTAGCGGGCGGTGTCGACCAGCAGGACGAGGCCGTAGTCCCAGGGGGTGCCGGGGCGGTGGGCCGCCTGGAGCAGCCGGTAGGTCGCCCAGCGGTGGTGGCCGTCGGCGATCAGGGCCTGGTGGGACGCGAGATCGGCCTCGACGGCCGCGTGGTCGGCGGGGTCGGTGAGCGCCCACAGCCGGTGCCGTACCCCGTCCTCGGTGACCGTGGCCAGCAGCGGCTCGGCGTCGGCGGCGGTGCGGTCGATGACGGCGGCCGTCGCGTCGCCCTGGCGGTATGACAGCAGCAGCGGCTCCAGATTGGCGCCGGTCGCGCGCATCAGGGCCGCGCGGTCGGCGACCGGGCCGGGCATGACGTCCTCGTGCGGCAGGACGACGCCGTCCTCCGGCGGTGTGAGCCGCAGTGCGCCGATCACCCCGCGCTGGAGGTGGTCGCCGTCGCGCTGTTCGTAGACGTAGAGGGCGGGCAGCGGGTCGGCGGCGAGGACGCCCTCGTCGAGCCAGGCGGTGAGGGTCCTGGCGGCCTTGCCGTGCCGGGCGGCCGGTGTCTCGGCCTCGGGGAGGATGAGCCGGACGACGTTGTACGGGTCGGCCGTCTCCAACCGCCGCTGGCCGTCGGGGCGTACGACGACGTCGTACGGCGGTGAGGTCACCGCGGCCAGGCTGCCGACGCGCTGTCGTACGTAGCGGAGCCCGCGGAAGGGCTTCAGACGCAGGCCGTGCTCGCCGTTGAGTCCGGAGTTGGTCATCAGCGCATGCTATGTCCGGGGCGGCCATGAGGGATGATCGGGGTCATCGACGACACCCCGAGGAGCGAGCCCGTCATGACCCACCGGACCAGTCCGAACGGCACCGAAGGACCGCTGGACACGGCGTACGACACGGCGCTCCTCGACCTCGACGGGGTCGTGTACGCGGGCGGTGACGCCATCGCGCACGCGGTCGAGTCGCTGGCCGCGGCGAGCGGGCACGGGATGCGCCTGGCCTACGTGACGAACAACGCCTCGCGTACGCCGCAGGCCGTCGCGGAGCACCTCACAGACCTCGGGGTGCCCGCGGAGGCCGACGAGGTGATCACCTCGGCGCAGGCGGTGGCGCGGCTGATCGCCGATCAGGTGCCGGAGGGGGCGAAGGTGCTCGCGGTGGGCGGCGAGGGGCTGTTCGCGGCGCTGCGCGAGCGCGGGCTGCGGCCGGTGGAGTCGGCGGACGACGAGCCGGTGGCGGCCGTGCAGGGATACGGGCCCGACCTGCGGTGGTCGCAGCTCGGGGAGATGGCGTACGCGGTGAACCGGGGCGTGCCGTGGTTCGCGTCCAACACGGATCTGACGATTCCGAGCGCGCGCGGGATCGCGCCGGGGAACGGCGCGGCGGTGGAGGTCGTACGGATCGCGACCGGCGGTGAGCCGCAGGTCGCGGGGAAGCCGCTGCCGCCGATGCACCGCGAGACGGTGATCAGGACGGGGGCGAAGCGGCCCCTGGTGGTGGGGGACCGGCTCGACACGGACATCGAGGGCGCGTACGCAGGCGAGGTGGATTCGCTGCTCGTGCTGACCGGGGTGACGGACGCGTCCCACCTGCTCGCCGCCGAGCCGCGCCACCGACCCACGTACGTCGCCGCCGACCTGCGCGGGCTGCTGGCCGCGCAGCCGGAGGTCACGGCGGCCGACGGCGGCTTCCGCTGCGGGGGTTGGACCGCCTCCGCCACCTCGGACGCGCTCGTGCTCGACGGTGACGGCGACGCGCTCGACGGACTGCGCGCGCTGTGCGCCGCGGCCTGGACGTCGGCGGGCGACGGCACATGCGGCCTGGACGCGGACAAGGCACTGGCGCGGCTGGGCCTTTGAGCGTGGCTGGGCCTTTGAGCCCGGCTGGGACTTTGCGGCAGGCCGGGGCTCGGAGGCGGGGCCGGCGCTCTGAGCCCGGCCAGGGCTCTGAGGCGGGCTCCATGATGCGGGCCCGGCCCGGCACTTGAGCCCGGCTGACCCGCGCGGGCGCGTCTGACCGCGCCGCACCCGCCCGCCTGACGCGGTGCGCGCCATGCGGTGCGCGCCCCGTGGCGCGCGGCCGGGTCAGGCGTCCGCGTCCGCCGTGGCCTCGCTCTTCGCGCCCGCCTCGGCTTCGGCTTCGGCTTGCGCGACGGCCGCCGCCAGCAGGTCGTCCTCGGTGACGCCGTGCCGCCAGTAGCCGGTGAATTTGATCGCCTTGCGGTCGATGCCGCGGTCGTTGACCAGGTGGCGGCGGAGCGCGCGTGCCGAGGCGGCCTCGCCCGCGATCCAGGCGTAGGGGGTGCCGGAGGGCAGGTCCCCGGCGTCGCGGACGGCGGCCAGCAGCGCGGCGGTGCGGTCGGCGCCGGGGTGTTCCCGTACCAGCCAGGTGATGTCGGCGTCGGCGTCGGTGGTCAGCGGGATGCGGTCGTCGGGGTGGGCGACCTCGATCCAGACCTTGACGGGCATGCCCGCGGGCAGCCACTCCAGGATGCTCGCCACGGCGGGCAGCGCGGTCTCGTCGGCGGTCAGCAGCACCCAGTCGGTACCGGCGGGCGGCTGGAAGTCGACGCCGCCGTTGTCCTCGCCTGCCGGGGCGAGGATGCTCACCGGGTCGCCGGGCTTGGCCTGTTGGGCCCAGCGGGAGGCGGGGCCGAGGTCGCCGTGCAGGGCGAAGTCGATGTCGAATTCCAGCGGGTCGCGGCGGACCGCGCGGATCGTGTATGTCCGCATGATGCCGCGGACGTCGGGGTCGAGGGCGCGCCAGTCGGCGTACCAGTCGGCGCCGAGCGGTTCCGGCAGCACCGGGCGGGTCTGGCCCCGCTGCGGCAGGAAGAGCTTGAAGCGCTGGTCCCGGCCGCCGCTCACGACGCCGGCCAGGTCGTCGCCGCCGAGCACGATCCGTACCAGAGTGGGCGACAGCCGCTCGGTGCGCAGGACGCGGGGGTGGAAGAAGAGGTAGGGCGCGGTGGACACGGCGTCAGCTCACCTTCTTCGCACCGGCGATGGCCTTGGTCAGCGCCTCGATCTGGGCGGCGCACTTGTCGTACGAGAAGATCGGCTCGCTCGGCCAGCCGATGACCTGTCCGGCCTTGACGGCGGCCAGTTGCGCCCAGGTGGGCTTGGCGGCCAGGTCCTTGGGCTGGAGGGTCGCGGTGCGGTTGTCGAGCATGATGATGTCGGGCTTGTACTTGTCGGCGTTCTCCCAGCTCAGCGTCTCGAAGAAGCCGCCTTCGACCTTGTCGGGGACGATGAAGTCGACACCGAGGCTCTTGTAGTAGCTGAGGTCGGACGCGGAGGGCGGGGTGGAGACGTAGAAGGAGTCGGCGCTGCCGGAGGCGGCCATCACCTTGATGCCGCCGGACGCCTTGGCGGCGGCGCGCAGATCGGCGGACGCCTTCTCGAAGCGGGCCTTGGCGGCGGCATTGGTGGTCGAGTTCATGTCCGCGCCCAGGGACGCGGCGAGTTCGGCGTACCGCTGGAGCGGGGTGGTGATCGGGACGCCCTTGAGGCTGATGCCGACGCTGGGCGCGATGCCGAGGATCTTCTTGGCGCTCTCGTCCGGCACGTACCAGAGGGTCGGCGCCTCGTACATGTGGCTGATCAGCAGTTGGGGGGAGAGAGCCGCGTACTTCTCGATGTTGAACTCGCCCCAGGTGTTGCCGACCACGGTGAGCTTGCTGACGTCGAGGTCGCCCGCCTGGGCATCGGCGCCGCCGCCCTTGACCGTGGTCGGGCCGAAGACGCCGACGCACTCGACGCCGTAGTCGTGCAGCGCGGCGGCGGCGCCGACGTAGGCGACCAGTTTGGCGGGGGTCTTGTCGAGCTTCACCGTGGTCTTGCGGTCGTCGGTGAAGGACCAGGGGCCCGCGGGGGTCTTGGCGCCGGAGTCCGCCGTGCCGCCGGAGTCGGCGCCCGAGTCCTTGGAGTCCTTGTCGGAGGAGCCGCCGCAAGCCGCGAGCAGGGCGCCGATACCGACGGAGCCGCCCACGGCGAGCACGCCGCGCCGCGACATTCCGGACATGGGTGAGAAACGAGGGGGATTCATCAAGACAGCCGCTCTGCTCGGAGTTGAGGTGGCCAGGTTAGGCTAACCTAATCACCGTGTTGGTCGATCGTCACTCCCCACCCGCTCCGGTCACCGGACAGCAGGTCGCCGGCCCACCGGCCGTCGAACGCCGCGGCAGCGTCGCGCGGGCGAACGCGAAACGCGCCGCCGGACTGCTCGCCGCCGTCGGCCTGCTGGTCGTCGTGGCCCTCGCGAGCATCGCCATCGGCGCCAAGGACATACCCGTCGACCAGGTCTGGCACGGGCTGTTCCACTACGCGGGCACCGACAACGACGTGGTGATCCGCAAACTGCGGCTGCCGCGTACGGTCCTCGGACTCCTCGTCGGCGCCGCGCTCGGTGTCGCGGGCGCGGCCATGCAGGCCCTCACCCGCAACCCGCTCGCCGACCCCGGACTGCTCGGCGTCAACGCGGGCGCCGCGGCGGCCGTCGTCTCCGCGATGAGCTTCTTCGGCGTGACCAGCATGAGCGGTTACGTGTGGTTCGCCCTCGGCGGCGCGGCCGTGGTCTCGGCGCTGGTCTACGTCATCGGCGGCAGCCGGTCCGCGACCCCGGTCCGCCTCGCCCTCGCGGGCACCGCCGTCACCGCCGTGCTCCAGGGCTGGACGACCGCCGTCGAACTCAGCGACAACGCGGCCCTGGACCGGATGCGCTTCTGGCAGGTCGGCTCGCTCGCCGCCGCCGACATGGCGACCGTCCGCTACGTGACCCCGTTCCTCCTGGCCGGCGCCGTACTCGCGTTCATCAGCGGACGGCCGCTCAACGCCGTCGCGCTCGGCGACGACACCGCCCGCGGCCTCGGGGCCAAACTGACCCGCACCCGCGTGCTGGTGATGATCTCCATCACGCTGCTGTGCGGCGCGGCCACCGCCGCCTGCGGGCCCATCGTCTTCATCGGCCTGATGGTGCCGCACGTCGTACGCGGCATCACCGGACCCGACATGCGCTGGATCCTGCCCTACGCGGCCGTGCTGTCACCGGTGCTGCTGCTCGGCGCTGACGTGGTCGGACGGCTCATCACCCGCCCGGCCGAACTCCAGGTCGGCATCGTCACCGCGGTCCTCGGCGGACCGGTCTTCATCGCCCTCGTACGCCGCCGAAGGATGGCCGAACTGTGAGAGAACCCGTACTGCGCACCCGAGGCGGACTGTCCGTCCGGTTCGACCGGCGCGCGGCCGCCGTCTCCTGCGTCCTGCTGCTCGCGGCCCTCGCCGTCTCCGTCGTCCTGATCGGCACGGGCGACTACGCCATCGCCCCGCTCGACGTCGTCCGCACCCTGACCGGACACGGCACCGCCGCCCAGGAGTTCATCGTCCGCGACCTGCGGCTGCCGCGGGTGATCGTGGCGCTGCTCGTCGGCGCCGCGCTCGGCATGGCGGGCGCCGCCTTCCAGACCGTCTCCCGCAACCCGCTCGGCAGCCCCGACGTCATCGGCTTCGGCCAGGGCTCCGCCGCGGGCGCGCTGATCGTCATCGTGCTGCTCAAGGGCAGCGCCTACCAGGTCTCCATCGGCGCGGTCGCGGGCGGGCTGCTCACCGGCATCGCCGTCTACGTGCTGGCCTGGAAGCGCGGGGTGCACGGCTACCGGCTGGTGCTGATCGGCATCGGCGCCTCGGCCGTGCTGTCGGCCGTCAACAGCTATCTGCTGGTCAAGGCCGACTTCGTGGACGCCGCCCGCGCGATCGTCTGGATCACCGGCTCCCTCGACGGCCGCGACTGGGACCAGGTCTGGCCGCTGCTCGTCGCCTGCGGCGTCCTCATGCCCCTGTTGCTGTCCCAGGGACGCGCGCTGCGGATCAGCGAGATGGGCGACGACGCGGCGGCGGCGCTGGGCGTCCGCGTGGAACGCACCCGGCTGATCGTCGTACTCGGCGCCGTCCTGCTCACCGCGTCCGCCACCGCGGCGGCGGGCCCCATCGCCTTCATCGCGCTGACCGCGCCCCAACTGGCCCGGCGCCTGACCCGTTCGCCGGGTGTCTCGCTGCTGTCGTCCGCGCTGTTGGGCGCCGCGCTGCTCGTCGCCGCCGACCTGGCCGCCCAACGCGCCTTCGGCTCAGGCCAGGTGCCGGTCGGTGTCGCCACCGGCGTGCTCGGCGGCGGCTATCTGCTGTGGCTGCTGATCGCGGAGCGGAGGGCCGGACGGATATGAGGACGCGTACGGAACGCGAGGAGCGTACGGAGAACGCGCGAAGCGCGGTCGGCCCGGAGCGTACGCAGGGCACGGCGGACCCGGAGCGTACGCAGGGCGCGGCCGGCCCCGAGCGTACGGCGCTCACAGCGCGGCTGAGACCGCGCCGCGGCGGCCGACGGAAGCAGCCGCGGCCACCGGCAGACACCACCCGCCAGACCCCTTCGGCAGAACACGGAGCGTCCCGCATGACCCGCCTCGCCGCCGAGTCCGTCACTCTCGCGTACGACCAGCGGGTCATCGCGAAGGAGCTGTCGGTCGCCATACCCGACCAGTCCTTCACCGTCATCGTCGGACCGAACGCCTGCGGCAAGTCGACATTGCTGCGCGCGCTGTCGCGGCTGCTGAAGCCGGCCGCGGGCCAGGTCCTGCTGGACGGCCAGGCCATCGGCACGCTGCCCGCGAAGGCGGTCGCCAGGACACTGGGGCTGCTCCCGCAGAGCTCGGTGGCGCCCGACGGGATCACCGTGTCGGGGCTGGTGTCGCGCGGCCGGTACCCGCACCAGGGGCTGCTGCGGCAGTGGTCGCCGGAGGACGAGCGAATCGTCGACGAATCGATGGCGGCGACCGGCGTCACCGCCCTGGCCGATCGCTATGTCGACGAACTGTCCGGCGGACAGCGGCAACGCGTCTGGATCGCCATGGCCCTCGCCCAGCAGACCCCGCTGCTGCTGCTCGACGAGCCGACCACCTTCCTCGACATCCAGCACCAGCTCGACGTGCTCGACCTCTGCGCGGAACTCCACGAACAGCGCGGCCGTACGCTCGTCGCCGTCCTGCACGACCTCAACCAGGCCGCGCGCTACGCCACTCACCTGATCGCCATGCGCGACGGCCGGATCGAGGCGCAGGGGCCGCCCGCCGAGATCATCACCGCGGAGCTGGTGGAGCGGGTCTTCGGGGTGCGCTGCCGGATCATCGAGGACCCGGAGAGCGGTACGCCGCTGGTGGTGCCCGCCGCGCGGCGGGCCGGTGCGGTGGCGGCCGGCGCGACCCTCACCGACGCCGAGCCGGGCCAGGACTCGGAACCGGCTCCCGGCGTCAAGTCCGGTACGGGCTCCGACCCCGTCGATTCCGTGCCCGGTTCCGGGTCTGGTTCCGTGCCGGGGGCCGGGTCTGATGCCGTGCCAGGCGCGGGGCCGGGTTCGGTGTCGGATTCCGGGTCAGGTGCCGCGCGTGACTCCGCGTCGGCAGCCGGTTCCGTATCCGGATCCGGTGACTCCGCGCCCGGCCCGCTTACAGCAGAGACCGCAGACGCAGGACGTCCCGCAGGCCGGCCTGGAGCTTGACCCGGCCGCTGCCCCACGCCTTGGCGAAGTTCAACTCGCCGCCGACCAGGGCGACCAGGTCGTCGCCCGACATGGTCAGCCTGATCTGCGCCTTGTCGGCGGGCGTGCCCGGCACGGTCGTCACATCCTCGATCCGGCCGCCGGACAGCCGCCCCACGAAGGTCACGTCCAGATCGGTGATCCGGCAGCTCAGGGAGCGGTCCATGGCGGCGGCTGAGCGCACGCCGCCCTCGGCGTCGGCGAGGTTCGCCGCCAGTCGGTCGAGCGCGCTGCGGCACTCCTCGATCGTCGCCATCGGTGCGGTGTCCTTCTGGATCGTGCCGGATCGTGCGCGGTCCGCGCGCACGTCCGGACGACGCTACCGCAGCACCGCGGGGCACCGTGCTCGGGCCGCGGTCGCGATACGCGGTAGCGTCGTGACCGGATACGTCAACGGCGAGGCGAGGAGTGTGAGCGATGCGGGACGCGCTGCGTACCTGTCTACAGATCGCGGGCGGCCTGACCGAGGCCACCCGGCGGCGCACGATCGACGCGGCGAGGGAGCTGCTCGACCAGACGGGAATAGACGTCGACGCCGTCCAGCGCAGGATCGGCTCCGCCATTCCGGCCGAAGTCCAGACCCTCGCCGACGAGCTGATGGCCTCGGGCCGGGCCAACCGTGACCTGCTCCTCGGACTCATCCGGGACGAAGTCGACAAGACGATGAGCCGGGTCGGCCGCCTCGCCGACGAAGTGACGAAGGTCGGCGTCGTCCTCGAAACGCTCGAACGGCGCATCGGGAACCTGGAGTCCACCGACGAGGACGCGGCCGACAGCGGTGCCGGGCAGGCCCGGCCCTCGGAGGCGCCTCCCCGGCGCGGCGCCGCCCCGCCGGTCCAGCACGTCAAGGTCGAGCCGGACGCGGCGCCCGCCGCCGCGCCCGCGAAGAAGGCGGCCCCGGCCGCGGCGACCGCTCCCAAGGGCACGGCGTCGACCGCGGTCCGCAAGGCGGCGGCGAAGAAGGCGCCTTCGGCGCGGAAGACGGCGGCCAAGAAGTCGGCGACGACTCCTTCTCCGGCTTCCCCGGCTTCCCCGGCCTCTCCGGCGGCGAAGAAGGCCGCCCCGACCCGGAAGACCGCCACCGCGGGTACGGGCCCGGCCGCCACGAAGACCGCGTCCGCCAAGAAGGCCGCGGCCAAGAAGACCGCGCCCGCGAAGAAGTCCGCCACCCGCAAGACCACTCCGGCCAGGCCCACCCCGGCCCAGGCGGCCCCTCCGGCGCCCGCGGCCCCCGCGACGCCGGAACAGCCGGAAGGCACCGCCCCGGCGAAGAAGGCGACGGCGAAGAAGGCGACACCCGAGAAGACGGTGGCCGAGAAGACGGCAGCCAAGAAGGCCCCCGCGGCGAAGAAGGCGTCCGCCGTCAAGAAGACCGCCGCGGTGAAGAAGTCGGCGACGGCCAGGACGGCCACGACGAAGAAGGCCGCGGCCAAGAAGGCGCCCGCCGCGAAGAAGGCCACGCCCGCGAAGAAGTCCGCACCGGGGCCGGAGGCGGGTAACGGCGGTGAGTGACCTCGATTTCGGGCCGTCCGGTGCCGCACCGGCGCCGGACGGCGACGAGGCGCCGGACGCCGCACCGGCGCAGGACGCCGACGCGGTCGGACCGGCGGACGGGGCCGTTCACGCCCTGCCGGAGGCGGCCGGTCCCGTACCGCTCGGCGTGGTGCTGCGGGAGACGGGGAATGCCGATGTGGACGCGGCGGTTGCCCGGCTGTCGGACGCCGACGAACTGCCGACCGCGGGACACATAGAGGTGTACGAGGACGCGCACCGCGGATTGCGGGACGCACTCGCCGCGCTGGACGAGAACAGGAGCTGAACCGTACGTGGTGGCACGACGCCGACTCGACGCCGAGCTGGTGCGCCGGAGTCTCGCGCGCTCGCGGGAGCACGCAAGCCAGTTGATCGCCGCCGGGCGGGTGACCGTCGGCGGCGCGACCGCCACGAAGGCGGCCACGCAGGTGGAGACCAGCGCCGCCGTGGTGGTGGCGCGGGACGCCGACGAACCCGACTACGTGTCGCGCGGCGGCCACAAGCTGGCCGGCGCGCTCGCCGCGTTCCAGCCGCGCGGGCTGACCGTCGAGGGCCGCAGGGCGCTCGACGCGGGCGCGTCCACCGGCGGCTTCACCGATGTGCTGCTGCGGGCGGGCGCCGCCGAGGTCGTCGCGGTCGACGTCGGCTACGGCCAGCTGGCCTGGTCGTTGCAGAGCGACGACCGCGTCACCGTCAAGGACCGTACGAACGTCCGCGAGTTGACGCTCGACCACATCGACGGCACCCCCGTCGACCTGATCGTCGGCGACCTGTCGTTCATTCCGCTCGGTCTGGTGCTGCCCGCGCTCGTACGGTGCGCCGCGCCCGACGCCGATCTCGTACTGATGGTGAAGCCGCAGTTCGAGGTGGGTAGGGAACGACTGGGCAGCGGTGGCGTCGTCCGCAGCACCCAGCTGCGGGCCGAGAGCGTACGCAAGGTCGCCGCTCAGGGGGCGGAGCTGGGGCTCGGGGTGCTGGGCGTCACGGCCAGTCCGCTGCCCGGACCGTCCGGGAATGTGGAATATTTTCTGTGGCTGCGGGCCGGTGCGCCTCCTCTGGACCCGGCCGATGTCGACCGTGCTGTGGCGGAGGGGCCCCGTTGACCACCAAGACCGAATCCGGAACCGGATCCGAAGCCGGACGCGACGCGCAGTGCGGACCGGGCGGCGCCCGTACCGTCTTCCTGCTCGCCCACACCGGCCGCCCGGCCGCCATCCGCAGTGCGGAACGCGTGGTCAAGGGGCTGCTGAGGTGCGGGATCGGCGTACGGCTGCTCGCCGAGGAGGCCGCGGACCTGCCGCTGCCCGCCGAGGTCGAGCACGTCACGGAGCCGGGGCCCGAGTCCGTCGAGGGCTGCGAGCTGATCGTCGTACTCGGCGGTGACGGCACACTGCTGCGCGGCGCCGAATTCGCCCGCGCCTCCGGGGTCCCGCTGCTCGGCGTGAACCTCGGCCGGGTCGGCTTCCTCGCCGAGGCCGAGCGGGACGACCTCGACAAGGTCGTCGACCGCGTCGTCACCCGCGAGTACGAGGTCGAGGAGCGGATGACCCTCGACGTCCTGGTCCGCAACGACGGGCACATCGTGCACACCGACTGGGCGCTCAACGAGGCCTCGGTCGAGAAGGCGTCCCGCGAACGCCTCCTGGAGGTCGTCACCGAGGTCGACGGCCGCCCGGTCTCCCGCTTCGGCGGCGACGGCGTCGTCTGCGCCACCCCCACCGGCTCGACCGCCTACGCCTTCTCGGCCGGCGGGCCCGTCGTCTGGCCCGAGGTCGAAGCGCTCCTGATGGTGCCCATCAGCGCCCACGCCCTCTTCGCCAAGCCCCTGGTGACCTCGCCCCGCTCCGTCCTCGCCGTCGAGGTCCAGCCCAAGACGCCGCACGGCGTCCTGTGGTGCGACGGCCGCCGCACCGTCGAGCTTCTCGCCGGTGCCCGCGTCGAAGTCCGCCGGGGCGCCGTGCCCGTGCGGCTGGCCCGGCTCCACCACGCCTCCTTCACGGACCGTCTCGTCGCCAAATTCGCCCTCCCCGTCGCCGGATGGCGCGGCGCCCCCCAATAACCCGCCCGACGGCGGACCGTTCGCTACGCGCAGGCGGGTGCCCGTCGCGGGCGTGAGGACAGGGCGCTGCCCTTGCGCAGGGCCTGGTTCTTAGGGGCGCGGGGGACCGCGCGACCAGCCCCTGCCGGGCCGTCGGCCCGAGAACAGCCGATCTGCCCCGTTGGGGCCGGTGGTGCCCCGCGCGAGCGCTTCGGCGGGCCGCGCAGCCCCAGCCGCCCCTGAAAAGACCGGTGTGCCGCCCCGGCGAAGAAAGGCCCGGGGCCGCGCCCTGGAAGACGCTTGCCCACTCCGCAAAGGGGACCCGTTCGGGGCCGAGCCCCGGAGATGCGCACCGCCCCCCGCAGGGGACCGTCGCGCGGCGGGGCGCAAACCTCGTATGGTCGTACCCGTGTTGGAGGAAATGCGAATCCGGTCGCTCGGGGTCATCGAGGACGCCGTGGTGGAACTCTCACCCGGCTTCACCGCGGTGACCGGCGAGACCGGTGCGGGCAAGACCATGGTCGTGACCAGCCTCGGCCTGCTCCTGGGCGGCCGGGCCGATCCTGCGCTGGTACGCATCGGCGCGAAGGCGGCGTCCGTCGAGGGCCGGATAACGATGGCCCCCGGCAACCGGGCCTCCGTACGGGCGGAGGAAGCGGGCGCGGAGCTGGACGACGGCGCGCTGCTGATCAGCCGTACCGTCTCGGCGGAAGGCCGCTCACGGGCGTTCGTGGGCGGCCGTACCGTCCCGGTCGGGCTGCTCGGCGAGCTGGCGGACGACCTGGTGGCCGTGCACGGCCAGACCGACCAGCAGGGCCTGCTGCGCCCGGCGCGGCAGCGCGAGGCCCTGGACCGGTACGCGGGCGACGCCGTCGCGGCGCCGCTGGCGAAGTACGGGTCGGCCTACCGCAGGCTGCGGGAGGTCGCGGCGGAGCTGGACGAGCTGACGACGCGGGCCAGGGAGCGCGCGCAGGAAGCGGACCTGCTGCGGTTCGGCATCGAGGAAGTGGCGGCGGCCGAGCCGGTCGCGGGCGAGGACACCGAACTGGCCGCCGAGGCGGCCCGCCTCGGCCACGCCGAGGCGCTGGCGAGCGCGGCGGCCATCGCGCACGCGGCGCTCGCGGGGAACCCGGAGGACCCGGAGGGCGTGGACGCGGGCACCCTCGTCGCGGGGGCGCAGCGCGCGGTGGACGCGGTCAGCGCGCACGACCCGGAGCTGGCGGGCCTGGCGGCCCGGCTCGGCGAGATCGGCATCCTGCTCGGTGACGTCTCGGGCGAGCTGGCGGGATACGCCGACAATCTGGACGCCGACCCGCTGCGGCTCGCGGCCGTCGAGGAGCGCAGGTCCGTACTGGCGCATCTGACGCGCAAGTACGGCGTCGACATCGACGGCGTGCTGGCCTGGGCCGAGGAGAGCGCCGCGCGGCTCGGCGAACTCGAGGGCGACGACGAGCGGATCGAAGGACTCACCGCGGAGCGGGACGCGCTCCGCGCGGAGCTGGGCGCGCTCGCCCAGGACCTGACCGACGCGCGGGGCGAGGCGGCGGACCGTTTCGCCGCCGCCGTCACCGCGGAACTCGCCGAGCTGGCGATGCCGCACGCCCGTGTCGGCGTCGCGATCCGGCAGACCGAGACGGCCGAGCCCGACGCCGGGATCGAGGTGGGCGGCCGGGCCGTGGCCTTCGGCCCGACCGGCGCCGACGAGGTGGAGCTGCAACTGGCCCCGCACCCCGGCTCCCCGGCCCGGCCGATCGCCAAGGGCGCCTCGGGCGGTGAGCTGTCGCGCGTCATGCTCGCCGTCGAGGTGGTCTTCGCCGGGTCCGACCCGGTGCCGACGTACCTCTTCGACGAGGTGGACGCCGGAGTCGGCGGCAAGGCGGCCGTCGAGGTCGGCCGCCGCCTGGCGCGCCTGGCCCGTACCGCGCAGGTCGTGGTCGTCACCCACCTCCCGCAGGTCGCGGCCTTCGCCGACCGGCAGCTCCTGGTCGAGAAGACCAACGACGGGTCCGTCACCCGCAGCGGCGTCACCATCCTGGAGGGCGAGGCCCGGGTGAAGGAGCTCTCCCGCATGCTCGCCGGTCTCGAGGACTCCGAACTGGGCCGCGCCCATGCCGAGGAACTCCTCGCCGCGGCCAAGGCGGCCCGCTGACCCCCCGACACCCCGGCCCGCTGCCGCCAGCCGCGTCGCCGAGCCCCTGACCGCCCCGGTCTAACGTGCCCAAGGTCTCGCGGCGGTCCGGCGCAGGCCGGGGCTGCCGGGAGCGTCAGCCGTGTCGCCGAGCCCCGACCGCTCCGCTCGGACGTGGCCGGGGTCTCGCGGCGGTCCGAGGAGCGGGCCCGGACGCCGAGGTCCGGCTGCGCCGCCGGTCCTGGCGTGAGGTCGCGTGGCCGTCCGGAGGCAGGCCGGTGCCGCCGGGGGCGTCAGCCGTGTCGCCGAGCCCCGACCGCTCCGCTCGGACGTGGCCGGGGTCTCGCGGCGGTCCGAGGAGCGGGCCTGGGACCGCAGGCCCGGACGCCGACGTGCGGGTGCGCCGCCCGGGCGGGCGGGGGTCGCGTGGCCGCCAGTCGTTGCGGCGGCGGGCGGCGGGAGGGTGAGGTCGGTCGGGTGGCGGCCTGTCGAAGGAGGCCGGGTGCGCCGGGGTGCGGCGAGGGCGGTACGGCACCTCGGCCGCGGAGGGCCCTTGGCGGTCCGGGACAGGGGCGGGGCCGGACGCGGCGCGTCGGTCGGGCGGGCCTGAGGGCCCTTGGTGGTCCGGGTCCGGAGGACATCGGCGCGGTCGGATAATGTGCCGCGCGCGGCGGGAGCGCGCGGAGACGGCTTTCCGGGGGCGTGGCGGGGAAGGCTGTGCGGGCCGGGTAATTGCGCAGCCGGGCGCGGCGGTTGGCCGCGAGCGGACGACGGCGACGACGTGGAGGCAGCGGGATGAGCAGGCGTGGCTGGAAGGGGCGGTCGGGACGGCTGTCCGTCGGCATGGCGGCGGCCGGTGCGACCCGCGCGGCCTACGCGGAGCTGCGCAGGCGGCCCCCGGTCGAGGCCCGGATGTGGCAGCGCAGCAACTACGCGGGGCGCGGTGTGGAGCTGTACGGCGGCCTGGCCGCCGCGGCCGGGGCCGCGACCGCCCTGGGCGCCGCGCGCGGCCTGACCGTACGCTCCCGGATCGCGGCCGTCGGCGCCGCACTGGCCGCGGGCGCCTGCGGGGCCTACGACGACCAGGCCGGCTCGCCCGACGAACGCGGCTTCGGCGCGCATCTGAAGGCGCTGCGCGAGGGCCGGTTCACCTCGGGCGCCGTGAAACTCCTCGGCATCGGCGCGGCCGGGCTCGCCGCGGGCACCCTGCTCAAGGTGCGGCCCTTCGACCAACTGCTCGCGGGCGTCGTCATCGCGGGCACCGCGCACGCGGTGAACCTGGTGGACATCTCGCCCGGCCGCGCCGCGAAGGCGGTCATCGCCGTCGGCGTGCCCGGCCTGCTGCGCCGCGGCCCCGCGGGAGTGCTGGCCGCGGCCCCCGTGGGCGCCGCGGCGGCCGTACTCGGCGACGACCTCAGCGAGCGGACGATGCTCGGCGACGGCGGCGCCCACGCGCTCGGCGCGGCGCTGGGCGCGGCGATCGTCGTCGCCAACGGCAGGACCGGGCTGCTGCTGCACGCGGCGGCGCTCATCGCGATGACCGCCGCGGGCGACCGGATCTCCTCCCACGAGCGGTTGTGGAACGCGCCCGGAGTGCGGCACGTTGACTCCTGGGGCCGCGTGGCACACCCGTATGGGTGATCCCAAGGGCGGGTGAGCGGGCCTGAGCGCGACCGTGACCGGTGACCCGCGGGTGCGGCCTGGCATCCTGGAGGGGTTGCCCGTACCCGCCAACACCCGCCGTCCCGTGCCGAGTCAGGAGCAGTGCCCCGCGTGAGCAGCATGTCCACCCCCTTCCAGGGGCAGCTCCACGCCGTGCACGTCATGGGCACGACGTCGGGAGCGCACGTCAGCTCGCTGGCGGGCGGGCTCGTGGCGCGGGGTGTCGCGGTCACCGTCTGCGGGCCCCCCGCCGCCGAGGCCGACTACGCCTTCTCCGGCACCGGCGCCCGCTTCGTACCCCTCGACATCGGCCGCAGGGCCGCCGCCGCCACCGACGCGCCCGCTGTCGCCGCTCTGCGCGCCGTCTTCTCCGGCGCCGGAATCGTCCACGCGCACGGTCTGCGCGCCGGACTGCTGGCCGCGATCGCGCTCGGCGGCCGCAGCACCCCACTGGTCCTCACCTGGCACGGCGGCGCCCCCGCGGAACACGACGGCGCGGGCCGCGCCGCGCTGCTGCGCTGGCTGGAGCGCCGGGCGGTACGCGGCGCCACCGTCGTCCTCGGCGTCTGCGCCGAACTCGTCGACCGGGCCCGCCACCTCGGCGCCAAGGACGTCAGGCTGGCACCGGCCGCCGTACCGCGCCCGGTCGCCCCGCCGCCGCGCCTGCCCGGCGACGGCGAGCGGCACACCCACAAGACCCGCGCCGAATTCGGCGCGATCGACCGCCCGCTGCTGCTGGCCGTCGGCCGCCTCGAAGCCCACAAGGGCTACGACCTGCTGCTGGACGCCGCTGCCCACTGGACGGGTCTCGAACCGCCGCCGCTGGTCGCCGTCGCGGGCGAGGGCAGTAGGCGCGCGGCCCTGGAGAAGCGGATCGAGGCGGAACAGCTCCCGGTGGTCCTGCTCGGCCGCCGCGACGACGTGCCGGAACTGCTCGCCGCCGCCGACCTCGTCGTGCTGCCCAGCCGCTGGGAGGCCCGCCCGCTGATCGCCCAGGAAGCCCTGCACGCGGGCGTTCCCCTGATCGCCACCGCCGTCGGCGGCACCCCCGAACTCGTCGGCGACGCGGCCGTCCTCGTCCCCTACGGCGACGCGGCGGCCCTCGCCCGCGCCGTCGTCACCCTGCTCGCCGACCCCGGCCGCCGTACCGCCCTGTCCGTGGCGGGCCGCGCCCAGGCCGCCACCTGGCCCACCGAGGACGACACGGTGGCCCAGGTGCTCAGCGTCTACGACGAGCTGACGCAGGTCTGACGGACCGGGGTCCGGGACCCGCTACGCGCGGAACGCCCCGGTGGCGGTGAGCCGCAGCGCCGTGTCGATCAGCGGCACATGGCTGAACGCCTGCGGGAAGTTGCCGACCTGGCGCTTGCGGCGCGGGTCCCACTCCTCGGCGAGCAGACCCAGGTCGTTGCGGAGCGCCAGCAGCTTCTCGAAGAGCTTGCGCGCCTCCTCGACCCGGCCGATCATCGCGAGGTCGTCGGCGAGCCAGAACGAGCAGGCGAGGAACGCCCCTTCGTCGCCGGGCAGGCCGTCCAGATTCTCCTCGCCGTCGGCGCCGCTGGAGACGGGGTAGCGCAGGACGAAGCCGTCCTCGGTCGACAGCTCCCGCTGGATCGCCTCGATGGTGCCGATGACCCGCTTGTCGTCCGGCGGCAGGAAGCCCATCTGCGGGATGAGCAGCAGCGAGGCGTCCAGCTCCTTGGAGCCGTAGGACTGCGTGAAGGTGTTGCGCTCCCGGTCGAAGCCCTTCTCGCACACGTCGTAGTGGATGTCCTCGCGCAGCTCCTTGAGCCGCTCCAGCGGGCCGTCGACCTCGCCGGACTCGATGAGCTTGACGGTGCGGTCGACCGCGACCCAGGCCATCACCTTGGAGTGCACGAAGTGGCGGCGCGGGCCCCGGACTTCCCAGATGCCCTCGTCCGGCTCGTTCCAGTGCTTCTCCAGGTAGCGGATCAGCTTGAGCTGGAGGACGCTCGCGTAGTCGTTGCGGGCCAGGCCCGTCATGTGGCCCAGGTGCAGGGCCTCGGTGACCTCGCCGTACACGTCGAGCTGGAGCTGGTGGGCCGCGCCGTTGCCGATCCGCACGGGGGAGGAGCCCTCGTAACCGGGCAGCCAGTGCAGCTCGTTCTCGCCCAGCTCGCGCTCGCCCGCGATGCCGTACATGATCTGGAGGTTCTCGGGGTCGCCCGCCACCGCGCGCAGCAGCCACTCGCGCCAGGCGCGGGCCTCGTCGCGGTAGCCGGTGCGCAGCAGCGAGGACAGGGTGATCGCGGCGTCGCGCAGCCAGGTGAAGCGGTAGTCCCAGTTGCGGACCCCGCCGATGTCCTCGGGCAGCGAGGTGGTCGGCGCGGCGACGATCGCGCCGGTCGGCCCGTACGTCAGCGCCTTGAGCGTGATCAGCGAGCGCACCACCGCGTCCCGGTACGGGCCGGTGTACGTACACTGCTCGACCCACTCGCGCCAGAAGTCCTCGGTGGCGGTCAGCGACGCCTCGGGCTCAGGCAGCGAGGGCTGCGGCTTGTGCGACGGCTCCCAACTGATGGTGAACGCGATGCGGTCGCCGGGAGCGACGGTGAACTCGGAGTACGTCGTCAGATCCTGGCCGTAGGTGTCGACATCGGTGTCCAGCCACACGGAGTCGGGCCCGGCCACCGCGACCGTACGGTCGCCGACCTTGTGCACCCACGGCGTGATCTGCCCGTAGGAGAAACGCATCCGCAGCGCGGAGCGCATCGGGACGCGGCCGTGCACGCCCTCCACGATCCGGATGACCTGCGGTGCGCCGTCACGCGGCGGCATGAAGTCGATCACACGGACCGTGCCGCGCTCGGTGTCCCACTCGGACTCCAGCACCAGCGAGTCGCCCCGGTACCTGCGGCGCGTCGCGGCCGGCGGCTGGTCGTCCTCGCCGTGCGCGGGGCCGAGCCGCCAGAAGCCGTGCTGCTCGGTACCGAGCAGTCCGGCGAAGACGGCGGGCGAGTCGAACCGGGGGAGGCACAGCCAGTCGACCGTGCCGTCCCGGCAGACCAGTGCGGCGGTCTGCATATCACCGATGAGGGCGTAGTCCTCGATGAGCCCGGCCACGTGCAACTCCAGTCGAACGACAGGCGCCGCCCCCGCTGGGGACGGTCTTGCGGTCTGGGGATTTTGGACGAGCTCATGATCCGGGAACTGGGCGGGGATAGTGCCGTGCCGGTCGGCTCGTAGCAATGCGTCCGTGCAGGATACGTCGTCCGAGGAGGGCGTGCGCATGTCTCCGCGATCTTCGCTCCGCCGGTCGGGTGTACCGGCCCTGCGGCGGCCCTGCGGCGGCTCCGCGACGGCCCCGCGGCTGCGCTACAACGCCCTTACTACGGCCTTACTACGGCCCTTCGACGGCCAGAAGAGCGCACGAAAGCTGCCCGAAGACCTCACGAAGACCTCACGAAGACCGCCCGGCGACCGCGCGATGGCCGTCCGGAGGCCGGGCGGTGGCGGCCCGGAGTGGCGAAAGTCATCGGTCGTGACCGCCGGCCGCCGTGGCGCATCATTCGGCGGCCGGGGTCGCTGATACCCTGGTAGCCCGTGGGCCGGTGGGATGAACCACTGAACCGCCGCGACGGCGCTCCCAAGCACGAACGCCGTCCCGACCCTCACCTCGCGACCACGGGAGCCCCCTCTTGGCAGCTTTTCTGAAGAATGCGCCGAAATCCACGACGAAGCACATCTTCGTCACCGGTGGTGTGGCCTCCTCTCTCGGCAAGGGCCTGACGGCCTCCAGCCTCGGGGCGCTGCTCAAGGCACGGGGCCTGCGGGTCACCATGCAGAAGCTCGATCCTTATCTCAACGTGGATCCGGGCACCATGAACCCCTTCCAGCACGGCGAGGTATTCGTCACGGACGACGGCGCCGAGACCGACCTCGACATCGGTCACTACGAGCGCTTCCTCGACGTCAATCTGGCGGGTTCCGCCAACGTCACCACCGGCCAGATCTACTCCACGGTGATCGCCAAGGAGCGGCGCGGCGAGTACCTCGGTGACACCGTGCAGGTGATCCCGCACATCACCAACGAGATCAAGTCCCGTATCCGCCGGATGGCCACCGACGACGTGGACGTCGTCATCACCGAGGTCGGCGGCACGGTCGGCGACATCGAGTCGCTGCCGTTCCTGGAGTCGGTCCGCCAGGTCAGGCACGAGGTCGGCCGGGACAACGTCTTCGTGGTGCACATCTCGCTGCTGCCGTACATCGGCCCCTCCGGCGAGCTGAAGACCAAGCCGACCCAGCACTCGGTGGCCGCGCTGCGCAACATCGGCATCCAGCCCGACGCGATCGTGCTGCGCGCGGACCGCCATGTGCCGGACGCCATCAAGCGGAAGATCTCGCTGATGTGCGACGTCGACGAGGACGCGGTGGTCGCCGCGATCGACGCGCCCTCCATCTACGACATCCCCAAGGTGCTGCACACCGAGGGCCTGGACGCGTACGTCGTCCGGCGGCTGGACCTGCCTTTCCGTGATGTGGACTGGGCCCAGTGGGACGACCTGCTCAAGCGGGTGCACGAGCCCGCCCACGAGGTGAAGGTCGCGCTGGTCGGCAAGTACATCGACCTGCCCGACGCCTATCTGTCGGTGACCGAGGCGCTGCGCGCCGGCGGATTCGCCAACAACGCGAAGGTGCACGTCAAGTGGGTCACCTCCGACGACTGCCGGACCCCGGCGGGCGCGGCGGCGCAGCTCGGCGACGTGGACGCGATCTGCGTGCCCGGCGGCTTCGGCGACCGAGGCGTCGAGGGCAAGGTCACCGCGATCACCTTCGCCCGTGAGAACCGCGTCCCACTGCTCGGACTCTGCCTCGGCCTGCAATGCGTGGTCATCGAGGCCGCGCGCAACCTCGCCGGGATCGCCGACGCCAACTCCACCGAGTTCGACCCCGGCACCGGACACCCGGTCATCTCGACCATGGCCGAGCAGCTCGACATCGTGGACGGCAAGGGCGACCTCGGCGGCACGATGCGTCTGGGCACCTACCCGGCGAAGCTCGCCGAGGGCTCCATCGTCCGCGAGGTCTACGGCGACCAGCCGTACGTCGAGGAGCGGCACCGCCACCGCTACGAGGTGAACAACGCCTACCGCGCCGAGCTGGAGAAGGCGACCGGCATCGTCTTCTCGGGCACCTCGCCCGACAACAAGCTCGTCGAGTACGTCGAGTACCCGCGCGAGGTGCACCCGTACCTGGTCGCCACCCAGGCGCACCCCGAACTGAAGTCCCGCCCGACCCGGCCCCACCCGCTGTTCGCCGGGCTGGTCAAGGCGGCGGTCGCGCGCCAGCAGCAGGACGCGCAGGAGCGGCAGGGCTGAAGGCGGCGTTACGGGAGCGGGCCCGGCGCCCGCTCCCGGTCACTCGGTACGGTCACGGACTCGGAAGGCGCAGCATGCTGAAGGACACTCAGGAGGAGTGGCGGGTCACCGTGACCTCCACGCCGTTCACCGGCAAGAAGACGTCGGTACGCACGGACGAGGTGGTCATGCCCGACGGCACCACCGCCGTCCGCGACTACCAGGTCCACCCCGGCTCGGTGGCCGTCCTCGCCCTCGACGACGCCGACCGCGTCCTCGTACTGCGCCAGTACCGGCACCCGGTACGGCAGAAGCTCTGGGAGATCCCGGCCGGACTGCTCGACATCCCCGGTGAGAATCCGCTGCACGCGGCCCAGCGCGAGCTGTACGAGGAGGCGCACGTCAAGGCGGAGGACTGGCGGGTCCTCACCGACGTCTACACCAGCCCCGGCGGTACGGACGAAGCGGTACGGATCTTTCTCGCGCGCGGTGTCTCCGAGGCGGACGGCGAGCGCTTCGCTGTCGCCGAGGAGGAGGCCGACATGGAGCTGGCCCGCGTCCCGCTCGCCGACCTCGTCAGCGGGATCCTCGCGGGCGACCTGCACAACAATTGCCTGGTCGTGGGAGTCTTCGCGCTCCAGGCCGCGATGAACGGCGCCGGTCTCGACGCGCTGCGGCCCGCCGAGTCGCCGTGGCCCGCGCGGCCCTTCACACCCTGACCGTCCGCTCCACAGCTTCTTCACAGCTCCCTCATCGGTCTCGATGATCCGATGGAGTGATCATTTACGCGGTCGGCCGCGTCGGAGCCCCGGACCGGCCCGACCGCGTGAACTAGGCTCGTCGCCGTAGCCGCGTACCCGCGCATCCGCGCCCCGCGCGGACGACCCCACTGAGCCGGGAGCGTAGGCCGTGACGGATCAGGCGCTGAACCCCAACGGGACCCCTGCGGGAGCGGACGCCCCGGCGGCACCTGAACCGGACACGGCCGCCGCACCCGCCAAGGCGCGTGCCCGCCGCCGACGGTCGGCTTCCGCCGGCTCCCCGACGCGCAAGGGCCCGGCCCCCGAGGCCCCTTCTGCCGCCGTCGAGTCCGGGCCGGAGCAGCCGCCCGCGAAGGACGCCGAGCCGGAACCCGAGTCCGAGTCCGAGTCGGCACCGGACACTCCGGCCGCGCGTCCGGCGAAGGCCGAGCGCGCCGCCGCTGTCGCGCCGGGAACCGAGAACGGGTCCGGGGCGGACACCGGGGCCGACGTCGAGGCGGACCCCAAGCCTGATCCCACGCCTCATCGCAAGGCCGACCCCAAGGCCGACCCCAAGACCGACCCCAGGGCCGGGACCGCGCCCGCCGCGCCTTCGGATGTCGGCGCGGGCGCGGCCCGCCCGGTGAGCCGGACCGGCGAGGTCACGGTGCGGGTCGGCGCCGCCGTATGGGCGGGAGCCCGAGGCGAGGGTCAATTCGTGGGCCGGGAAAGGGAGTTGGCGGAGCTGCGCGGAGAGATCGGACGGCCGGGCCTCGGAAAGCAGGGGAAGGGGCGGGCGCGCGTGCTGCTCGTCGCCGGACGCCCCGGCGTCGGTCGGACCGCGCTCGCGCTGCGCCTGGCCGAAGACCTGGCCGACGACTACCCGGACGGCCAGGTCTTCTTGCGTATGACCTCCCCGGAGGGGGAGCCCGTACCCGCCGAGCAGGCCGTCCGCGCCCTCCGCCGAGCCCTCGCCCGTACTCCGGGAGCCGGCGGATCGGCCGCCCCCGTAACACCCGCCGCTCCCGCCCCGGCCGCCCCGTCCGGCGGCCCCGCCGCCACCTCGCGCAAGACGCTCCTCGTCCTGGACGACGTCCTGCGCGCCGATCAGCTCGACGGGCTGATCCCCGACGCGCCCGGCAGCCTTGTCGTCGTCACCTCGGACGGCCCGCTGCCCGGAGTGCCGGACGTGCGGCCGTGCACGCTGGGCGGGCTCGACACGCCCGCCGCCGTGGAACTGCTCGCGCACAGCATCGGCTCCACCCGGGTGACCTGCGACCCGCGCGCCGCCGAGGCCCTGGTGCAGGAGATCGGCGGGCACCCCACCGCGCTGCGGCTGGTCGCCGCCTGGCTCGCGGCCCGGCCTACGCTGTCGGTGGCGGACGCCGCGACCCGGCTGCGTACGGTCTCGGCCGACGCGCCCGCCGCGCCCTCGGCCGAAGCGGACGGGACGGCGCCTTTGCGCGCCGCCGCGCAGGGCGAACTCGTGCGGTCCTTCCGGCTGGTCTACGAGGACGTGCCGCAGACCGCCGCGCGGATGCTGCGACTCCTGTCGCTGGCACCTGCGGGCATGGTCGACGCGCAGGTCGCCTCGGCGCTCGCGGGCTGTTCCGTGGCCGCCGCGCAGAGCACGCTCGACGACTTCGTCGGCGGCGCACTGCTGGCGCCCGGTCCGGTGACGGGCGACGAGCTGTCGCCGCAGTACCGCCTGCCCGGCTGCTTCGAGCCGCTGCTGCGCGGGCTGCTCGAATCCCGCGACCGCCCGGAGGAGGTCCGGCTGGCCCGGGCCAGGATGCTGGAGCGGACCGTACGGCTGCTGCTGTCGTGCGGCTCGGCGCTCGTGCGGATGCGGCTGCCGGACGACGGCCCGCGCAGCCTCAGCTTCGACTCGCCCGCGACGGCCGCCGAGTGGCTGCGGTCCCGGCTGCCCGCGCTGCTGGCCTCCGCGCGGGTCGCCGTCGCGGACGGCGATCTGGACACCCTGGCCAGACGGCTGATCGCCGCCCAGGTGCAGGCGCTCGCCGCCTTCCCCGGCGGGAACGCGATGGCGGCCGAGCAGTACGAACTGCACGGCCTGGTCCTGGACGTCGCCGAGCGGCGCGGCCTGGACCGGGAGAAGGCGGCGGCGCTGATCAATCTCGGCGACCTGGACGCGGCGGCGGGCCGTTCCGACCGGGCGCTCGACCGGTACCGCGCCGCACTGGGCGCGGCCCGCAAGTGCGACGACGCGGAGGCCGAGGGCCGGGTGCTGGAAGCCCTCGGCGGTACGTATCAGGAGCGGCACGACCCGCAGCGGGCCGCCGACTGGTACGGCAGGGCGCTCGCGCTGCGCCAGGAACGCGGCGAGACCTTCCACGAGGCCCGGCTGCACGGCCGGATCGGCGCGCTGTTCACCTACGACGGCCGGTACGGGCCCGCGCTGCGCGAATGGCGCGCCGCCGCCGGGGCGTACCGGCGGCTGGGCGACCTGGGCGCGCAGGCCCGCGCGCTGACCGAGGCCGCGCGGGTGCAGGAGTACGCGGGCTACCCGGAGGACGCGCTGCGGACCTGCCGCGACGCGCTGTACTGGGCGCGCAAGGCGGGGGAGCGGCGGCTGGAGGGCGCGATCCTGCTGCGGCTCGCCGACACGCTCGACCGGCTGGGCGATCCCAGCGGCGCCACGGTCCAGCGCGCCGCCGCGAACCGCCTGCTCAGCGAGGGCGAATCGGCGCCGAACTGACGATCCCCGCGCTGTATACCTACGAAACTGCCAATGGTCTCGGTCAAAGTGGTCACTTTGTAAGGCTGGACAGAGAGTCTTCCTTCACTAGACTGGCTTTCTGCCGCCCCAAAGCGGTCATTCTTCCCTGAGCGCAAGGACCGTGATCGACGTGAAGGTGGGCATCCCCCGCGAGGTCAAGAACAACGAGTTCCGCGTGGCCATCACCCCGGCAGGCGTGCACGAACTCGTCCGCAATGGACACCAGGTCTTCGTGGAGCAGGGCGCCGGCGACGGCTCGTCCATCCCCGACGAGGAGTACGTCTCGGCCGGTGCGGGCATCCTCGCCACCGCCGACGAGGTGTGGGCCACGGCCGATCTGCTGCTCAAGGTGAAGGAGCCGATCGCCGAGGAGTACCACCGGCTCCGCAAGGACCAGACGCTCTTCACCTACCTGCACCTCGCCGCCTCCCGCGCGTGCACGGACGCGCTGCTGGAGTCGGGCACCACCGCCATCGCGTACGAGACGGTGGAGACCGCGAACCGCCAGCTCCCGCTGCTCGCCCCGATGTCCGAGGTGGCCGGCCGGCTCGCCCCGCAGGTCGGCGCCTACCACCTGATGCGCTCGGCCGGCGGTCGCGGCGTCCTGCCCGGCGGCGTCCCCGGTGTCCAGTCCGGCAAGGCCGTCGTCATCGGCGCCGGTGTCTCCGGCTGGCACGCCACCACCATCGCGCTCGGACTCGGCTTCCACGTCACGCTGCTGGACAAGGACGTCAACAAACTGCGCGAGGCCGACAAGGTGTTCGGCAACCGCGTGCAGACCATCGCCTCCAACGCCTACGCGCTGGAGAAGGCCGTGCTCGACGCCGACCTCGTGATCGGCGCGGTGCTCATTCCGGGCGCGAAGGCGCCGAAGCTGGTCACCAACGAGCTGGTCTCGCGCATGAAGCCGGGATCTGTCCTTGTCGACATCGCGATCGACCAGGGCGGCTGCTTCGAGGACTCCCGCCCCACCACGCACGCCGAACCGACTTTCCCCGTTCACCAGTCGGTGTTCTACTGCGTCGCGAACATGCCCGGCGCGGTTCCCAACACCTCGACGTACGCGCTGACCAACGCGACGCTGCCGTACATCGTCGAACTGGCCAACCGCGGCTGGCGCGAAGCGCTGCGACGTGACGCGGCTCTCGCTCTCGGTCTCAACACACATGAGGGACAAGTTGTTTACGGTCCGGTGGCCGAGGCGCACGGCCTCGACTCCGCCGACCTGCACGCGCTGCTGGGCTGACCGGCGGCCACTGTGACCAGGCGCGTCAACATCGCGCCAACACCGCACCACCGGCCGGGTCTTGTGTGTCGAGGCCCGGCCGTTCATGTGCTTACGCCCTTGACAGCGGGGTGTTCGGTTGCCGACACATCGTGCCGTGTCCGGCGGATTGTGTTGCTGTGGACCACCGACACGCCATAGAGTCGCGAATCGTCGGCTGTAGTCACGCTGACCTGTCTAGAAGTTTCCTGGTCACCAAGGAGGTAAGACGACTTGTGAATGAGTCGACATTTGCTCCCGGGGGTGGTCAACCAGGAATGACCGTCGGTTCCGTCGCGGTCCGCACCTTCGAGTCCCGCCGGCCCGAGACGAACACAGAGACGCAACCTGCTTACGCCATGGCGCCTTTCAACGACAACGACCTGCAGGACGGTCAGTTCTACGACCCGGATGCCGAGTACGAACCGGATCCGGAGTACGCGGCCACCCTCGCCCCGGACGCGGCCCGGCAGCGCCGCGAACGCGTCGGCCCCACCGGCCGGCCCCTGCCGTACTTCCCGATCCCCAATCCGCTCACCAACCACGGCCCCGCGAAGATCGTCGCGATGTGCAACCAGAAGGGCGGGGTAGGCAAGACCACCTCGACCATCAACCTGGGCGCGGCGCTGGCCGAATACGGCCGCCGGGTGCTTCTTGTCGACTTCGACCCGCAGGGCGCGCTCTCGGTCGGCCTCGGGGTCAACCCGATGGAACTCGACATCACGGTCTACAACCTGCTGATGGAACGCGGACTGGCGGCCGACGAGTGCCTGCTGAAGACCGCGGTGCCCGGCATGGACCTGCTCCCCAGCAATATCGACCTGTCGGCAGCGGAAGTGCAGCTCGTCAGCGAGGTCGCCCGCGAGTCGTCGCTCCAGCGCGCCCTCAAGCCGCTGATGGCCGACTACGACTACATCGTCATCGACTGCCAGCCCTCGCTCGGCCTGCTGACGGTCAACGCGCTCACCGCGGCGCACTCGGTGATCGTTCCGCTGGAGTGCGAGTTCTTCGCACTGCGCGGGGTCGCGCTGCTCACCGAGACCATCGAGAAGGTCCGCGAGCGGCTCAACCCCGAGCTGGAGCTCGACGGCATCCTCGCCACCATGTACGACTCGCGCACCGTGCACAGCCGCGAGGTGCTGGCCCGGGTCGTCGAGGCGTTCGACGAGCACGTCTTCCACACCGTCATCGGCCGCACCGTGCGGTTCCCCGAGACGACCGTGGCGGGCGAGCCGATCACCACCTACGCGTCCAACTCCGTCGGCGCGGCCGCCTATCGCCAGCTCGCCAGGGAGGTGCTCGCCCGGTGCCACGCCGAGTGAGTCTGCCGGGCGCCGACGAGCTGTTCCGGACGACCGGAGGAGCGGCGCTCCAGGCCCCGCAGCCACGGCAGCACCCCGGCGGCCCCGGCCCCGGCGGCTCCGGTGGTTCCGGGAGCTCCGGCGGCTCCGGTGGTCCGGGCGAAGGACAGAACGGTACGCAGGCGGACGGCCGGCTGCGGTCCGTACCGGTGGCCGACCCGGCCGCCGGGAACGACGCGGCCGATCCCGCGGACGGCGACGAAGGGACACGACCCTCCGGCACTGCGGGACAGGGCGAGGACAGCGCGGAACACGGCGGCCGGGACATCCCGACCTCACGCCGCCCGCTGACCGCCGAACGGGCCGGTATGCCGTCGCCCGCCGCCTCCTCCGGCACCATGACCGCGCCCGCGCCGCAGCCGCAGGCCGCACCGGTCCAGCCCCCGATCACCGCCCAGCCGCAGCCCCAGCAGGCGCGGCGCAAGGCCGCCCGGCAGAACCGCCGTCCCAGCGGGCGCGAGCGGCACGACGAGAAGATCACCGTCTATGTCTCCGCCGAGGAGCTGATGGATCTGGAACACGCCCGGCTGGTGCTGCGCGGTGAGCACGGGCTCGCCATCGACCGCGGCCGGATCGTCCGCGAGGCCGTCGCCGTGGTGCTGGCCGATCTGGAGTCGCGCGGCGACGCGAGCATCCTCGTACGCCGTCTGCGGGGCCGCTGACGCCCCGACGGCGCGCGGTCGGGGAACGGGGCATGGCCTGCTGCGGCGAGTAGCCTGCACAGACCACTTCGTACCCTGGACCCCGATGCCGACCTCACCCGCCACTCCCCGCCGCAGCCTCGGGCTCGGCGCCGCCGCCGAGGCGGAACCGACGCCTGCCGTGACAGCGGAGCCGCCTGCCGCGGTGGCGGAACAGGCCGTGGAAGAGGCGGTGGAAGAGACCGGGCCCGCGGCGGCGGTCGAAGCCGTGGAGGCCGTTGAGGCCGAGCCGGCTCCGGCTCCGGCCGGAGGGGACCGTTTCACCGTACGGCTGGCGAATTTCGAGGGGCCGTTCGACCTGCTGCTCGGGCTGATCTCCAAGCACAAGATGGACGTCACGGAGGTGGCGCTGTCGAAGGTCACCAACGAGTTCATGACGTACATCCACGCCATGGGCCCGGACTGGGACCTCGACCAGACCACCGAGTTCCTGGTGGTCGCGGCCACCCTGCTGGACCTGAAGGCGGCCCGGCTGCTGCCGTCCGCCGAGGTCGAGGACGAGGCGGACCTCGCGCTGCTGGAAGCACGGGACCTGCTCTTCGCCCGGCTGCTCCAGTACCGGGCGTACAAGCGGATCGCGGCGATCTTCGCCGAGCGGCTGGACCACGAGGCGCTCCGCTACCCCCGTACCGTCGGCCTCGAACCGCAGCACGCGGAGTTGCTGCCCGAGGTCGTCCTCAGCATCGGCCCCGAGCGCTTCGCGCAGCTCGCGGTGAAGGCGATGCTGCCCAAGCCCAAGCCGCAGGTGTACGTCGACCACATCCACGCCCCGCTGGTGAGCGTCCGGGAACAGGGCGAGCGGGTGATCGCGCTGCTGCGGGAGCTCGGCGTGGCCAGTTTCGGGCAGTTGACCGAGGACGCGCCGGACACGCTGACGGTCGTGGCGCGCTTCCTCGCGCTCCTTGAGCTGTACCGGGAGAAGGCGGTCGCGTTGGACCAGGAGGAGGCCCTGGGGCTGCTCCAGGTCCGCTGGACGGGCGGGGAACAGGACACGGCGGCGCCGCTGGTGACCGACGAGTTCGACCAGGAGGCGGCGGCTCCGGCGCGCAGGCCGGAACCGCGGCGGGAGCCGGAACCGGTGCCGGCGGCGGAGTCAGTGCCGGTGCGTGAGCCGCAGCACGAGCAGGGAGAGGCCGAGGAATGACGGACGTGTCGGATATCACCGGGGCCCTTGCCGCGGCCGGCGCGGCAGGCGATACGGCGGCGCCCGCGGGCCTGCTCGCCGCCGCGACCGCCGAGCTGGAGCTGAAGCCCGCCCTGGAGGCGGTGCTTATGGTCGTCGACGAACCGGCCACCGAGGAGCACCTGGCCAAGGTCCTGGAACGGCCGCGGCGGGCCGTCGGCAGGGCGCTGCGCGAGCTGTCCGACGACTACACCCGCGAGGGACGCGGCTTCGACCTGCGGCTGGTCGCCGGTGGCTGGCGCTTCTACACCCGGCCCGCCTTCGCGCCCGCCGTGGAGAAGTTCGTCCTCGACGGGCAGCACGCCCGGCTCACGCAGGCCGCGCTGGAGACGCTGGCGGTGGTCGCGTACCGGCAGCCGGTCAGCCGTTCGCGCGTCTCGGCGGTCCGCGGAGTCAACTGCGACGGCGTCATGCGCACCCTCCTCCAGCGGGGGCTGGTCGAGGAAGGTGGGACGGAACCCGAGACAGGTGCGATCCTGTACAGGACGACGAACTACTTCCTGGAACGTATGGGCCTGCGCAGCCTCGACGAGCTGCCCGAGCTAGCACCGTTCCTGCCGGAGGCGGAAGCGATCGAGGCGGAGTCCCAGGAGGGGCTTCCGTCGTTCGATCCGGACGCGCCGGACGACACCTCGACAACGGACACTTGATGCGAAGCAGCGACAGGAACAGCGGCGGCAACCGGAACCCGCGGGGCGGCGGAGGCGACAGGCCCCGTGACGCCGACCGGCGTGGCGGTGCCGACCGGCGCGGCGACGGCCGCTCGGGCGACGGGCGCTCGGGGGACGCGCGCCGCGGTGAGGGCCAGAGCCAGCGGCCCAAGGGCACGCCGCGTCCCGAGGAGCGCCGCTACGACGTGGGCAGCACCGGCCAGTCGGGTGCGAACAAGCCCGGCGGCATGCCGCGTACCAAGCCCGGCAGCAACAAGCCGACCGGCAACCGCGGCCGCAAGCCGGTGCCGGCCCGGCCGCGCGAGCTGGACGCGCAGATCGAGGAGCGCAACCGGGAGCGGCACAGCAAGCCGCAGATCAAGACGCCCAAGACCTTCCCCGGCGCCGAGCAGGAGGGCGAGCGCCTGCAGAAGGTGCTCGCGCGGGCCGGAATGGGTTCGCGCCGGGCGTGCGAGGAGCTGATCGAACAGCACCGCGTCGAGGTCAACGGGCGGATCGTCACCGAGCAGGGCCTGCGGGTCGACGTGGACCACGACGAGGTGAAGGTCGACGGGCTGACCGTCGCCACCCAGTCGTATCTCTTCTTCGCGCTCAACAAGCCGGCCGGTGTCGTCTCCACCATGGAGGACCCCGACGGCCGCCAGTGCCTCGGCGACTACGTCACCAACCGCGAGACCCGGCTCTTCCACGTCGGTCGGCTCGACACCGAGACCGAGGGCCTGATCCTGCTCACCAACCACGGCGAGCTGGCCCACCGGCTGACCCACCCGCGCTACGGCGTGCAGAAGACCTATCTCGCCGCGATCCAGGGGCCGCTCCCGCGCGACCTCGGCAAGCAGCTCAAGAGCGGTATCGAGCTGGAGGACGGCTGGGCTCGCGCGGACCATTTCCGCGTGGTCCAGAACACCGGCAAGAACTACCTCGTCGAGGTCACCCTCCACGAGGGCCGCAAGCACATCGTCCGCCGCATGCTCTCCGAAGCCGGCTTCCCCGTCGACAAACTGGTCCGCACCAGCTTCGGCCCCATCCCCCTCGGCGACCAGAAGTCCGGCTGGCTCCGCCGCCTGACCAACACCGAGGTCGGCATGCTGATGCACGAGGTCGAGCTCTAACCCCCACCGCCCCGCCCCCCGGCCCCGCCGGACCGCCGGGCCTGGAGGTGCGGACCCGCGCGGGCGTCCGTCCAGACGGACGGGCGCCTTCGCGCGGGTGAGCTACGCGGGCTTGGGGGGGAGTGGGAATGTGGCTGAGGTGCGGCGGACGCGGGTGAGGAAGGCTTCTATGCGGGGGCGGTCGGGGTCGGGGGGGAGGGGGGAGCGGGCGGCGGCGGTGTCGGTCTCTTCGTGGAGCGTGCGCATCCAGGCGCGGACCTCGTCCCAGCTCAGTTCGCCGCGCTTGACGGACAGCAGGCGCTCGCGCTGGTCGCCGACGTCGATGGTGAGGCGGCCGGTGCGCAGCAGGTCGCGGCAGGACATCAGGAGCCGCAGCAGGTGCATGGCGTGCTTCCAGCGCGGCTGGCCGTGGGTGCGGATGTCCGCTTCGAGGCGGCCGAGCTGCTGGGCGGCGTAGCCGCGGAAGGTGGCGTCGGCGCGGCGGGAGAGGAACGCCTCGCGCAGGTCGAGGAGTTCGAGCCCGGTCGGGTCGGCGTACTCCACCAGCGGTGAGTGCAGGCATTCGAGCAGATTGGGGTTGGCGCGCAGCGCGAGCGAGCAGAATCGCTCCAGCTCCCAGGAGAACTGTTCGTGCCGCGGTCCGGTGACATGCGTCGGCGGCTTGTCGAAACGCCAGAACAATTCGGTGGGCGCCACGTACACACCGCGCCGGTCGGTGTCACTGCCGTCGGTGGCCAGACCGAAGGCGCGCGAGCCCATGACGCAGGCATAGACCGTGTGGTCCCGGACAAGGTCGTGCCCCAGCGGATCGCGCATGAGGGCGATTATCGCCATGAAGTCCGACCAAGCGCCGGAGTTTCCACTGCTTCGTGCGGTGATCACGTTGCGGACGGTGAGGGCGGGGCCCACGGTACCGCTGCGGCGGGGGAGATCCCGAGGGGCGTAGCGGGACTACGACCAGGCCGTCAGCCCGAGCGGACGGCCGTACGAATCCCGTACGACCTCCAGCATGCCGGTCACCGCGGGCCGGTCGATGGGGCCGTAGACGTGCGGGAAGGCCGTGCCCTCCGGAACGCCGGGCGGCGGCGCCGGATCGGCCGCCTCCCAGCGGACCTCGGCGCGCAGCGCGGCCTCCTCGATCAGCAGCACCATCAGCGGCCCCGCCACCTCCCGGTAGAAGGCGTCGGCCACCGCGAGGGTCACGGCCTCGTCGGGCGAGCAGTGCACAAAACCCTCCTCGTCCAGGGAGGCGGGGGCGTACGGGCGCTCGGGCGCGTGCAGCCAGTCGTCCAGCGGCACCAAGTGGAAGAGCATGGGGAAGTTCTACCTGGTCCGGGCGGGTGAGGCGGTGGCAAGTGGCGGCGGAGACGGGTTTGCGGGACATTGTCCGTGTTCGGTGCCGGGCGACGTGACGCGCGCCGATGGCCCGACTCCTGAAAGGGACGAGACCATGGCGGGAAACGACCTCGGAAGCCTTCTCGGCACTCTGCTCAGCGGCGCGAAGGGCGGCTCCTCCTCCGGCGGCGCGGGCGGCCTCCTCGGTTCGCTGCTGGGCCAGCTCGGCGGCAAGGGCGCGGCCGGTGGCACCGGCGCCGCCGCGGCCAACGGCGCCTCGGGCAACCCCTTCGAAGGGCTGCTGGGCATGCTCAACAAGTCCGGCCTCGGCGAGCAGGCCAGGTCGTGGGTGGGCCAGGGCGACAACAAGCCCGTCACCGGCGACCAGATCGCCCAGGCGCTTCCCGACGACGCCCTCCGGAAGGCGGCGCAGGACGCGGGCGTCTCCCCGCGGGAGGCCGCCGACCACCTCGCGGGCAGCCTCCCCGAGGCGGTCGACAAGCTGACGCCCGAGGGCGAGGTCCCGCAGGGGGAGTCCCTCCAGGACGTCATCAGCAGGCAGCTCGGCAAGCTCGGCGGCCTCGGCAAGTAATGTCCCCGCCCCCGTGGCGGTCCGGCTCGCGTACCCGGCCGTCACGGGGGCCTCGCCTGTACGCCTGCGCCGCCTGTACGCCTGCGCCGCCTGTACGCCTGCGCCGCCTGTACGCCTGCGCCGCCTGTACGCCTGCGCCGCCTGTACGTCCTCGCCGCGCGTCTCGCAGTGCGGGCGTCCGTCTCGCGCCCCGCCCCCGGTGACTACCCTGGTCGGCAGGTACGTGAGCAGCCGAGGGAGCAGTGACGTGGCGGTACGAACGGTCCGCGGGAGCGGCCGACCCGAGCGGGACGCCTCCGGGAGCGTCGCCCAGTGAGGACCGCCCTGGTCGTCGGCAGCGGCCTGATGGGCACCTCCGCCGCCCTCGCGCTCACCGCGCGCGGTGTGGACGTCCACCTCACCGACCACGACCCGGGCACCGCGCGCACCGCGGCCTCGCTCGGCGCGGGCACCACGGGGGAGCCCGAGGGCCCGGTCGACCTCGTGATCGTCGCCGTGCCGCCCGCCCACGTCGCGGCCACCCTCGCCGACGCGCTGACCCGCGGCCTCGGCCGCGGCTACCTCGACATCGCCAGCGTCAAGGGCGGCCCGCGCCGCGACCTGGAGGCGCTGGGCTGCGACCTCACCCACTACATCGGCACCCACCCCATGGCGGGCCGCGAGCGCTCCGGGCCGCTGGCCGCGACCGCCGACCTCTTCGAGGGCCGCCCCTGGGTGCTCACCCCGACCCCGGCCACCGACACCGAGGTGCTCAACCTCGCCCTCGAACTGGTCGCGCTGTGCCGCGCCGTCCCCGTCGTCATGGACGCCGACGCCCACGACCGGGCCGTCGCCCTGGTCTCGCACACCCCGCAGCTCGTCTCCAGCATGGTCGCGGCCCGCCTGGAGCACGCCGAGGACACCGCCGTACGCCTGTGCGGCCAGGGCATCCTCGACGTCACGCGGATCGCGGGCTCCGAGCCCGGCATGTGGATGGACATCCTGGCCGCCAACCCCGGACCGGTCGCCGACGTCCTCGCCGACGTCGCCGTCGACCTGACCGAGACGGTCGCGGCGCTGCGCGCCCTCCAGTCCGCCGACGAGGACAAGCGGCGCGGCGGCGCGGCGGGCATCGAGGACATCCTGCGGCGCGGCAACGCGGGCCGCGCCAAGGTCCCCGGCAAGCACGGCACGGCGCCCAAGGCGTACGAGATCGTGGCCGTCCTCATCGGCGACCAGCCGGGCGAGCTGGCCCGCCTCTTCGCCGACGCGGGCGCGGCGGGCGTCAACATCGAGGACGTCCGCATCGAACACTCCACCGGACAGCAGGCCGGTCTGGTGCACCTCATGGTCGAGCCGCGCACCGCGCCCGCCCTGACCGTGGCACTGCGCGAACGCGGCTGGTCGATCCGGCAGTAGACGTACGGCGCGGGCCGGGCGGTGGCACGGTCGGGGCGCGGCCGGGCTCCGGCGGTACGGATCGGACGCGTGCCGGACGGGCCAGCCGCAGGACCGTACGCGGGCACAGGGCGCACATGGCGCACCCGGCACACCCGGGCGCGAGCGTGACGGGCACCCGGCCCGGCACCCCGGCCCCGTGCCCCGTCCCGGCAGGGAAAACCCGTGGCGTTCCGGCGCGCGGGCGGCCGGTAACCTTGGGGGAATGGCATCCGGCCCCTCGGCCGGCCCGCCCGCCCCCCGCTCCGCGCACGAGGAAGGCCACCCGCTGTGGAAAATCCGGTGATCGTCGCCATCGACGGCCCTTCCGGCACCGGCAAGTCCAGCACGTCCAGGGCGGTCGCGGCGAAGCTGGGGCTGAGCTACCTCGACACCGGGGCGCAGTACCGCGCGATCACCTGGTGGATGCTGAGCAACGGCATCGACGTCAACGACCCGGTGGCCGTCGCCGACTGCGCGGGCAAGCCCGCCATCGTCGCGGGCCACGACCCGGCGGCCCCCGGCATCACCGTGGACGGCGTGGACGCCTCGGGCCCGATCCGCACCCAGGAGGTCACCGCCGCGGTCAGCGCCGTCAGCGCGGTCCCCGAGGTACGGGCCAGGATGGTCGAGTTGCAGCGCGCCGCCGCCACCGCGTCCCCCGGCGGCATCGTGGTCGAGGGCCGGGACATCGGCACGACCGTCTTCCCGGACGCCACCGTCAAGATCTTCCTCACCGCGTCCGCCGAGGCCCGCGCCGCCCGCCGCAGCGGCGAGCTGAACGGCGCGCTGAGCGTCGCGGACACCCGGGCCGCGCTCATCAAGCGGGACGCGGCCGACTCGGGCCGCAAGACCTCCCCGCTGGCCAAGGCCGCCGACGCGGTCGAGGTCGATACCACCGACCTCACCCTCGACCAGGTCATCGAGTGCATCGTCACTCTGGTCGAGGAGAAGCGGGCGCCCAGGTGACCGCAGAGCAGGGCACGGCGCCGGGACCGCGCGGAGCGGCCGTCGGACGCCGGATCGGCATCGTCTTGATGAACGGCCTGTGGCGGCCCCGGGTGCTCGGCGCCTGGCGGGTACCGGCGCACGGCCCGGTCATCCTGGCGGGCAACCACTCGCACAACATCGACGGCCCGATGCTGATCGGCATCTCGCCGCGCCCGCTCCACTTCCTGGTGAAGAAGGAAGCCTTCGTCGGGCCGCTCGACCCGTTCCTGCGCTCCATCGGGCAGCTCAAGGTCGACCGCGAGACCGCCGACCGTACGGCGATAACCGC
Source organism: Streptomyces sp. NPDC088197 (assembly GCF_044741185.1). Classification (NCBI taxonomy): domain Bacteria; kingdom Bacillati; phylum Actinomycetota; class Actinomycetes; order Kitasatosporales; family Streptomycetaceae; genus Streptomyces; species Streptomyces sp. NPDC088197. Next base: position 278,524 of record NZ_JBIUSD010000010.1, on the reverse strand, counting down.
CGCGCTCGGCGTCCTGGAGCGCGGCGGGATGCTCGGCATCTTCCCCGAGGGCACCCGGGGCGACGGCGACTTCGCCGAGCTGCGCTCGGGTCTGGCGTACTTCGCGGTGCGCTCCGGCGCGCCCGTCGTGCCGGTCGCCGTCCTCGGCAGCACCGCCAAGGGCCGGGCGGTCCCGGCGCTGCCGCCGCTGCGCTCGCGGATCGACGTCGTCTTCGGGGAGCCCTTCGAGGCGGGCGACGGCAGCGGGCGCCGCACCCGCAGCGCGATGGACGCCGCCACGCTGCGCATCCAGGAGCGGCTCACCGCCCACCTGGCGCACGCCAAGCAAGCCACCGGCCGCTGACCGCGCAGACGGAAAACGCGCAGGCCGAACCGCACCGGCTGCACCACACTGGTTACCGCAGCCGCCACAGTTGATCGACGGAGATACCTCATGGACCACGCAGACGAGCAGACCGAGCACGGCGGGACCGGCGCGCTCGGCGACGCCGAATACGCCGAGTTCATGGAGCTTGCCGCCGAGGAGGGCTTCGACCTCGAAGAGGTGGCCGACGACCTGGCCGAGGCCGGGCACGGCCCGCTGCCGGTGCTCGCCGTGGTCGGCCGTCCCAACGTCGGCAAGTCGACACTGGTCAACCGGATCATCGGCCGCCGCGAGGCGGTCGTGGAGGACAAGCCGGGCGTCACCCGCGACCGCGTCACGTACGAGGCGAACTGGAACGGCCGCCGCTTCAAGATCGTGGACACCGGCGGCTGGGAGCAGGACGTCCTCGGCATCGACGCCTCCGTGGCGGCGCAGGCCGAGTTCGCCATCGAGGCGTCCGACGCGGTGGTCTTCGTCGTGGACTCCACCGTCGGCGCCACCGACACCGACGCGGCGGTCGTACGGCTGCTGCGCCGCGCGGGCAAGCCGGTCGTGCTGGCCGCCAACAAGGTCGACGGTCCGTCCGGCGAGGCCGACGCGGCCGCGCTGTGGAACCTCGGCCTCGGCGAGCCCTACCCGGTCTCCTCGTTGCACGGCCGGGGCACCGGCGATCTGCTCGACGCCATCATCGAGGTGCTGCCCGAGGCGCCCGCGCTGACCTTCGGCGACGTCGTCGGCGGCCCGCGCCGGATCGCGCTCATCGGCCGCCCGAACGTCGGCAAGTCGTCCCTGCTGAACAAGGTGGCCAACGAGGACCGGGTGGTCGTCAACGAGGTCGCGGGCACCACCCGCGACCCGGTGGACGAGCTGATCCAGCTCGGCGGTGTCACCTGGAAGTTCATCGACACCGCGGGCATCCGCCGCCGCGTCCACCTCACCGAGGGCGCGGACTACTACGCCTCGCTGCGTACGGCGGCGGCGCTGGAGAAGGCCGAGGTCGCGGTCATCCTGGTGGACGCCAGTGAGACGCTGGCCGAGCAGGACACCCGGATCATCACCATGGCCGTCGAGGCGGGCCGCGCGGTCGTGATCGCGTACAACAAGTGGGACCTGCTGGACGAGGAGCGGCGCTACTACCTGGAGCGCGAGATCGAGAAGGACCTCGTGCAGGTGCAGTGGGCGCCGCGGGTCAACGTCTCGGCGCGCACCGGGCGGCACATGGAGCGGCTGGTCCCGGCGATCGAGACGGCCATCGCGGGCTGGGAGACCCGGGTGCCGACCGGCCGCCTCAACGCGTTCCTGGGCGAGCTGGTCGCCGCGCACCCGCACCCGATCCGCGGCGGAAAGCAGCCCCGCATCCTGTTCGGGACGCAGGCGGGCATCAAGCCGCCGCGGTTCGTGCTGTTCGCCTCGGGCTTCCTGGAGGCGGGCTACCGGCGCTTCATCGAGCGTCGGTTGCGCGAGGAGTTCGGCTTCGCCGGTACGCCGATCCAGGTGTCGGTGCGGGTCCGCGAGAAGCGCGGGCGCAAGAAGTAGCGGCGCGCACGGGCCCCCGCGAGCCGGGGGCTCCCGGGGTCAGAGCCCGGGCATCCGATTGTCGGGACGGCCCGGCGGCAGCGCCGCCGGGCCGTTGCCGCGGTGCCTGCCGGGGGCGTACGCCGGCTGCTCCGCGTGCCAGGTGGTGAAGCCGTTGAACTGCAACGCCTCCTCGCCGGTCCGGTCGCCGGGCAGCGTGCGGAAGAGCCGCTGGTACTCCGAGTAGAGCGCGTCGTAGATGGGTGTTTCTGTGGCACCGCCCCCGGTCGCGTCCAGCGCGCTGCGCATGGACGGGATGTAGCGCTGGAAAGGGGCCCGGGAGGAGGTGTCAAAGGTGTGCACGTATGTGCCAACGAGCCGGTGTTGTCCGGGATGCGGGCCAGTCGGTTGAATTGCAGATCTTTGACCCGGGCGGCAGTGGGCGCGCGGAAGGGGCGCGCACGGTGTCCTGTACACGCCCCTCGTTTCCGGTGAGACGGGTGGCTCAGGTCCCCGACAGCGGCATCGTCGCGGCCACCAGCAGGCCCCGCGAGCACGCCCTGGCCAGGGCGTCCCGCATCAGGTCCTCGCGCGGCTGACGGCCGATGGAACCGGCCGGGGCGGCGTAGACGTACACCTCGTTGGTCCGGTTGACGGCGTTCCGCCAGCCGTCGCTGACCTGGAGCGGCTGGTGCGCCTGCCACCACGCGGTGCCGGGGGTGCCGCCCGCGCCGGGCTGGAGCACGGCGTGCAGCCGCCCGGTGGCCAGCAGCACCGACCAGCCCGACAGCGGCGACGGCGGCACCTCCAGGTCGAGCTGCGGCATGAAGCCCTGCTCGATCAGGAGCGGCAGGAAGTCGTCGCCCGCGCCGGTGGCGCCGACTCGTGCGACCGGCCCGGTGGGCTCGATCACGAGCGCCGGGCGCAGCGTCTCCTCGACGATGATCAGACCGCAGGTGATGCCGAGCACCGCCTGCCGGGGCGCGGTCTCCACGGGCGGCGCGTCGGCCTGGCCGCCGATCGAGGGCCCCGCCGCCGTCTCGGGGCCGCCGATGCTGCGGACGGCGCCCTGCAACTGCTCCTCGGTGACCGGGACGACCTGCGAGGGGATGCAGGCGGCGTGCGCGAAGGCGAGGACCGCCGTCTCGTCGCCCACGAAGAGCACGGTGCTGGTCCGCTCCTGCCCGGTGTCCCCGGGGGTGCGACAGGAGGTGCAGTCGTACGTGCCAGGAGCGTTGGCGCCGTTGAGGAGCCGCTGGGTCTCCTCGTCGCCGATCTCGGCTCGTACCTCGTCACTCACGTCGAGCATGGGCGGCACGGGAGTCTCCTTGAAGTGCGGTGGTGCGGTCACGAATCCGGCCGGAACGCCGGACCTGTCCCGGCGCATAGTGACAACGGATGATCTGTGGTGGGAGTCACGCTTTGCGGGGGGATGTATTCCGTTACCGGTCGCCGAGGGTGAGATTCCCGGCGAATCGCTCACGCAGCGTCGAACGGCCGTGTGGGTGACGAAAGTTGGGCCTGTGAGGCTACTCACGGAGCGCGCCGTTTAGATCCTCATTTACGACGATACGTACGCGCCAATCACCCGTAAACCTCGTCTTCTTACCGCCGGTAACCCTCAACTGGCCTGCGGCGGACGGCAATTGTTTGGTGCGAGGGGGTGCGGCTGCCTAGATTCGCCCGCCGTGTGCAAATCGCACCGCCCGGGTTCGGACGGGCGCCGCATCCGTGGGGGAGCGGCGCCCGTCGTGACGCAGCAGGGGGGACACCCGGGTCCGTGGAGAGGGAATCCATGGTCTTGAACTGCAAGTACCGGCACACCGCGCTCCTGACCGGCGTCGCCGCACTGGCGCCGCTGGGCGTGCTGGCCGCCGCGGGAGAGGCGTCGGCGGCCGACAACGGGGTGTGGGACCGTATCGCGCAGTGCGAGAGCGGCGGGAACTGGCACATCAACACCCACAACGGCTACTACGGCGGACTCCAGTTCGCCCCCGGCACCTGGCGGTCCTACGGCGGCACCGCGTACGCGCCGACCGCGGACCTCGCCAGCCGCGAGCAGCAGATCGCCATAGCGACAAAGCTCCAGCGCGCCAGCGGCTGGGGCGCCTGGCCCGTCTGCTCGCGCCGCGCGGGAGCCTACGGGGACGCGCCGTCCGCGGGCACGCCGTCCTCGAAGTCGACGGGCAAGTCCCTCGACAAGCCCGTCAGGAAGACCGTCAAGCCCGCCGCCGAGCCGAAGAAGCGGGAACCGGCGAAGGTCGTACGGCGGACCATGCCGCGCTACGAGTCGGCCGCCGAGGGCCGGGCCGACCGCAACGCGACACGCACCGCCCTGATCGCCGTCGTGCGCGGCCCGGCGGAGCGGGGTCAGGGCCCGGTCGTTCCGGCGTGGTGGCCGCACTGGTGACGGACCGTCCGCCGGAGGGGCGGTTCGGGCGCCCGCCCGGCCGGGGCGCCCCGGGACCGCGCTCGTTCGGTGCCGGAGCGTCGTAAGGCCGCCGTAAACCGGACCCGCCGCGTTCCCCCGTGTGCCCCATCCCGTTGTGGTCCGACCGGGTGGGGTACGCGCGACGTACGGACGCGATGCCCCCGATCCGGGGTGCGGCCGTGCTTAGCGTGGCCCGATGAGCGATCAGTCGTCTTATCGTCATATCGTCTCCCCGCGTGCCTCGGTGCGCGTCGCCGTGGCCGTCGCACGCGCCGCCGCCACGCTGGCCGCGCTCGGTGCGGCCGTGCTGCTGCCGGTGGCCGCCGCGCCACCCGCGACGGCCGCCCAGGGCGCGCCGGCCGTCCCACCGCCCGTGGAGCGGCCGGGACAGCCGCAGCAGCCCGAGCGGTCCGGCGGGTCCCCGCAGTCGGTGCCGTCGGTACAGGCGGCCATCGCCTTCCAGGCCGCGCGGGCCGCCGCCGGGTCACCGACCGTCTGGGACCGGATCGCCATGTGCGAGAGCAGCGGGAACTGGCACATCAACACCGGCAACAGCTACTACGGCGGACTCCAGTTCTGGCAGCCCACCTGGGAGCTGTTCGGCGGTCGCGCCTATGCCCGGCGCGCCGACCTCGCCACCCCCGCCGAGCAGATCTCGGTCGCGGAGGAAGTGCTGAAGGTGCAGGGCTGGAACGCCTGGCCGGTCTGCGCGCGGCGCAACGGCTTCACCGGCCACCGCCACATCGTGCACACCGTCAAGAGCGGCGAGACCTTGTCGGCCATTGCCCGTTCCTATGGAACCCAAGGGGGCTGGCAGTACCTCTACCAGCTCAACAAGGACCTCATCGGCCCCGACCCCGACCGGCTGATCGCGGGAACCGTCCTCACCGTCAACTGACGCGGCGGCCCACCCGAGTCAACCCCGTTCACCCGTTCGTGGCGCGTCCGGCAAAGGGACGCGCCACGGCCGCTACGGTCGGTCGCGCGGGCCGACCGACCCGCGTCCAGCGGGGGAACAGGAACACGGGCACGCCCATGCGCATCACCTTCCTGATACACACCACGTACGGCATCGGCGGCACCATTCGCACGGTGCGCAATCTGGCGGCGCGGCTGGCCGACGAGCACGAGGTCGAGATCGTCTCGGTCTTCCGCGACCGCGACCGGCCCGAGTTCACGTACGACCCCCGGATCCGGCTGAGATATCTGGTCGACATCCGCAAAGGCGCCCAGGACGGCGTCCTCGACGACCCGCGCCACCAGCGGCCGTCGGCGATCTTCCCGTCCACCGACCGGCGGCACGCCCTCTACAGCCCGATCACCGACGAACGCATCGGCGCGTGCCTGGCGGAGCTCGACACCGACGTGGTGGTCGGCACCCGGCCGGGCCTCAACGTGCACCTCGCCCGCCAGGCGCCGCGCGGCCTCGTCCGGGTCGCCCAGGAACACCTGACGCTCGACACGCACTCCACGCGGCTCGTGCTGACCCTGCGCCGCCACTACCCGGGCCTGGACGCCGTCACCACCACCACGGAGGCCGACGCGGCCGTCTACCGCCGCCGTATGCCGGGCGTCCGGGTCGCCGCCGTCCCCAACAGCGTGCCGCCCACCGGCGCCGCCCCCTCCGACTGCACCGCGCCCGTCGTGGTCGCCGCCGGACGGCTCGCCCCCGCCAAGCGCTACGACGACCTGATCCGCGCCTTCGCCCTCGTCCGCGACCGCCGCCCCGACTGGACGCTGCGGCTGTACGGCTCGGGCCGCGAGCGCGCGAAGCTCGACGCGCTCGTCACCGAACTGGGCGTGCGCGACAACGTGAAGCTGATGGGCGCGGTCTCGCCGATCGAACCGGAGCTGGCCAAGGCGTCGGTGCTCGCCGTCACCTCGACCCTGGAGTCCTTCGGCATGACGCTGGTGGAGGGCATGTGCGCGGGCCTTCCCGTGGTCTCCACCGACTGCCCGCTCGGGCCGCGGGAGATCGTCGACGACGGCGTGAACGGTCTGCTGGTGCCGCCGCGCGACATCGACGCGATCGCCGCCGCGCTGCTGTCGCTCATCGAGGACGACGAGCGCCGCCGGGAGATGGGCCGCGCGGCGCTGGCCTCCTCGGCGCACTACGACCCCTCGGTCATCGCCCGGCGCCATGTGGACCTCTTCCAGCGGCTGCTGGACGACCGGGCGCGCGGCGGCGCCCGTCCGCGCGCCGCGGTCCGCGCGTCGGTCGGGCGGACGATGGGCGCCCTGCTGTCCGCGGGGGACATGACGGGGGCCGCGGTCAGGAAGGCCGGACGCCGAAGGCAACACATCGTCAGTTAAAGGCGGCCGTCTACCCAATTCCCATCTCTTCATGCTCATGGACCCGCGAGTAACCGGAGGCATTGCGAAGATGCTGTGCGGGAGTTGTGTGGACAGGTAATTCAGTGACCTGCGGGTATTCACGGGGACGGAGCGAACCGTAGGGCACGATCTGTGACAGAAACGTGATGATCAAGGTCGTTCCGGCCCGGGGACGCCTACCGTGAAGGTATGCCTCACAACCCTCAGACCCCACAGGATCCGCGGCCCCCACGGAGCCCGGCCGACGACCCCGACGCCTACACCGGCCTCGACGCGCGGGAGGCCGAGCGCCTGGCCGAGCAGCGGGGCTGGCAGACGGTGCGCAGCCTGCCGCCCGGCGCGATCGTGACCATGGAGTACGTCGTCGGGCGGCTGAACTTCACCGTGGAAGGGGGCCGTGTCCAGCGCTGCTGGGTCGGCTGACGGGCCGAGCCGCCCGGCTCAGCCCGCGATGCCCCGGCCGCGCACCTGCTGGTGCGCGAGCGGGGTCGTGGGCCTGGCCGGACGCTCGACGGGCGGACGGCGGCTGCCGACCGGGGTGAGCGGTGTGCGTTCGTTGCGTCCGGTGGGCGGCCTGCCGGGCGCGTGCGGGGTGGCGGCGACCGGAGTGGTCGTGGTGGCCGTGACCGCCGCGGTGGCGCCCCGGGCGACCGCGCCGACCGTCGCGCGGCTCGGCGCGTGCTCCTCCTGCTCCGCGTCCGGGTCCTGGTCCTGGTCCTGGTCCTGCGCGGAGGCCGGGGAGCGCTGGGCGACCAGCACCGGGCTCACGGCCTCCGGGCGGAGGACCGCTTCGGCGGAACCGGTGCGCATCCGGGCCCAGGCGTAGGCCAGGAAGTCCTCGGCCCGTGCCATCGCGGGCTCGAACCACGGCAGCGCCAGCAGGATCAGCAGACCGGCCGCCCAGCCGAGCAGCACGTCGCTCACCCAGTGTGTACCGAGGTAGACCGTCGTGGCGCCCACGCCGAGCGCGAGCAGCGCGCTCACCACGGACCCCAGCCTGCGGGCGCGCGGAGTCGTGGCCAGATACGCCAGAACGCCCCAGGTCACGACCGCGTTGGCGGTGTGACCTGAGGGAAATATATCGCCGCCGGCGAACATCTCGGCGGAGCCGACGGTCGTCGCGTAGTGCGGACCGAGCCGCCCGAGACCGTATTTCACGGCTCCCACGGTGATGTTCAGCAACAGCAGTGAGGTGCCGAGGACCAGCAGCGGGTGCAGCGTGCGGTGGCGCCACGCGCGCCACCCCAGCCACGCGAGCACCATCACCGCGGTGGGACCTCGTTGGCCGAGGACGACGAAATAATCCAGGAACGCGTGGATTTGCGGCCATTGTTTGTAAGGACGCCAGAGCATGACCTGCCAGTCCAGCGTCACCAGTTTGGAAGTGGTGAGGACGCCCACGACGATCGCCACGTAGACCGCCAGCGTCGAACCGAACAGCCACACGCGTGTTCGGCTCATCCGCGGCAGGTCGCGGGTGGTCGGGCGCTCCGCCGTACGGAGGCGCTTCTCATCGGTTCGCACTCAATCGACGTTACAGCGTGTGACGGCATAGTTCGGCCGTACGAGCTGCTTTGTAATGACGATGTGATGTGGAGTGCGTCTCAGGGAGCCCTTTGGCGGCCGGTGATTCGGGCGGAATGCGGGAGTGGCTGGAGTTTATGTTCGGGTGTTGATACTCACAGGGTCGGCAAGGTGCGGCCTTCTTATTTATTGCTTATTTCCCTCACCTTTCTCCGCAGTTTCCCCGTCCATACCCGGGCCGACGTGATCGAACGGGGCCGCGCACGGGCGGCGCCGGGGCGCGCGACGGGTGTCCGAGGGGGTCCCGCGGGGGCGGTGACCGGGTGTTGTGAGCCCGTGACCAGCGAGTGGTCTCGCGTACGCTGACGACTCACTCGTTCGTGGAGGTATGCGTATGACGAGGCCGGTCAGCAGGTGGACCATTCTGTTCGTCCTCTGCGTCAGCCTGCTGATCGTCGCTCTCGACGCGACGGTGCTGCACGTGGCCGTCCCCGCCCTCACCGAGGATCTGCGGCCCGGCGCCCAGGACCTGCTGTGGATCGTGGACGCCTATCCGCTGATCGCCGCCTCTCTGCTGATCCTTTTCGGGACACTCGGCGACCGCATCGGCCGCCGCAAGGTCCTGCTGATCGGCTACGCCCTCTTCGGCGTGGCCTCCGCGCTCGCCGCCTTCGCGCCGACACCCCACGTACTGATCGCCGCCCGCGCGCTGCTCGGCGCCGGCGGCGCGATGATCATGCCTGCCACTTTGTCGATACTTCGACAGGTCTTCCCCGACCGCCGCGAGCGCGCGACGGCGATCGGCGTGTGGAGCGCGGTCGCCGCGGTGGGCGCCGCCGTCGGCCCGGTGCTCGGCGGCTTCCTCGTCGAGCACTTCTGGTGGGGCTCGGTCTTCCTGATCAACATCCCGCTGATGGCCGTGATGCTGCCGCTCGGCCGGATACTCCTGCCGGAGTCCCGGGGCAGCACCGACGGCCCGTGGGACGTGCTCGGCGCGGTCACCGCCGCCCTCGGCGTCCTCGGCGTGGTCCTCGGCATGAAGCGGCTCGGCGGCGGCGCGAGCCCGCTGGACGCCGCCGCCTTCGTCCCGCTGCTGGCCGGAGTGGGCCTGCTGGTCTGGTTCATACGCCGCCAGCGCCGCCGCGAGCACCCGCTGATCGACGTCCGGATGTTCTCCCAGCCCGCCTTCTCCACCTCGGTCGGCTGCATCGTGCTCGCCATGCTCGCCCTGGTCGGCCTGGAACTGATCGCGGTGCAGTACCTGCAACTGGTTCTCGGCCTCAGCCCGCTCCAGACCGGACTGCGCCTGCTGCCGCTCACCTTCGCCGCCATGGCCGCGGGACTCACCGGCTCCCGCATGCTGCGCGGCTTCGGTCCACGCCGCATGGTCTGCGGCGGCTTCGTGCTCACCGCCGTCGCCGTACTCGCGCTGACCGCCATGGGCCAGAGCGACCGGCCGGTCCTGCTCACCACCGCCTTCGTCCTGCTCGGCTTCGGCCTGGAGGCCACCCTCTTCGGGGCCTACGAGTCCATGCTCAGCGAATCCCCCGCGCACCAGGCGGGCGGCGCGGCGGCGATCGGCGAGACCTCGTACCAACTGGGCGCCGGGATGGGCATCGCGCTGCTCGGCAGTGTGATGAACGCCGCCTATGCGCCGGGCGTCGCCCGCACCCCGGGAGTGAGCGCCGCCGACAGCACCGCCGCGGGCCACTCGCTCGGTGAGGCGTACGACGTCGCCGACCGGCTCGGCGGCGGCTCGGGCGCGGCGCTGCGGCACGCGGCCCGGCACTCCTTCGTCACCGGGCTGCACATGACCCTGCTGGTGAGTGCGGGGCTGCTGCTCACCGGGGCGCTGGCCGCGCTGCGGCTGCCGCGCGTCATGGAATGCGGCGCGGACAAGGGGCAGGCCACCTGCGATCTGGTGCTCCCGGCCCGCCAGGAGCCCGCGGCGGCCGTACGGTCCGGCGCGCCGGGGGAGTGAGCCGCGTCCGGCCCCCGGCGGCCGGGCCACGGGGTGCGCGAAGGTCCCGGCGCGCGGCGGGCCGAGCGGTCTGGACGCGCGGCAGACTGAAACGTAACGTCGGCGCCGAGCCGTAGGTTACCGCCGCTAGTTTCCGTGTCCTTCTGTGCCGGAGGTCCCCCGTCATGCCCGGAGCCGCAACCCCGCCCTTCGACCCGTACGACCCGCTGGGCCTCGACGACCTGCTGACGCCCGAGGACCGCGCGGTCCGCGACACCGTACGGAAATGGGCCGCCGACCGCGTGCTGCCGCATGTCGCCGACTGGTACGAGCGCGGCGAACTGCCCGTCATCAGGGAACTCGCCCGTGAGCTGGGCGCGATCGGCGCCCTCGGCATGCCGCTGACCGGCTACGGCTGCGCGGGCGCGAGCGCCGTCCAGTACGGCCTGGCCTGTCTGGAACTGGAGGCCGCCGACTCCGGCATCCGGTCGCTGGTCTCGGTCCAGGGCTCGCTCGCGATGTACGCCGTCCACCGCTACGGCTCCGAGGAACAGAAGCGGCGCTGGCTCCCGTCGATGGCCGCGGGCGAGGTGATCGGCTGCTTCGGCCTCACCGAACCCGACCACGGCTCCGACCCGGCCGCCATGACCACCCACGCCAGGCGGGACGGCTCCGACTGGGTGCTCAGCGGCCGCAAGATGTGGATCACCAACGGCTCGGTGGCCGGTGTCGCCGTCGTCTGGGCCCAGACGACGGACGCGCCCGGCGGCATCCGCGGCTTCGTCGTCCCCACCGACACCCCCGGCTTCTCCGCGCCGGAGATCCACCACAAGTGGAGCCTGCGCGCCTCGGTCACCAGCGAACTCGTCATGGACGACGTCCGGTTGCCCGCCGACGCCGTACTCCCCGAGGTCACCGGCCTGCGCGGACCGCTGAGCTGCCTCAGCCACGCGCGCTACGGAATCGTCTGGGGCGCGATGGGTGCCGCGCGCAGCAGCTTCGAGGCCGCGCTGTCGTACGCGACGACGCGCGAGCAGTTCGGCAGGCCGATCGGCGGCTTCCAGCTCACCCAGGCCAAACTCGCCGACATGGCGGTCGAACTGCACAAGGGCATCCTGCTCGCCCACCACCTGGGACAGCGGATGGACGCCGGACGGCTGCGGCCGGAACAGGTGAGCTTCGGCAAGCTCAACAACGTCCGCGAGGCGATCGAGATCTGCCGCACCGCCCGGACGATCCTGGGCGCCAACGGGATCTCACTGGAGTACCCGGTGATGCGGCACGCCACCAACCTGGAGTCCGTGCTCACCTATGAGGGCACGGTCGAGATGCACCAGCTCGTCCTGGGCAAGGCGCTCACCGGACTCGACGCCTTCCGCGGATGACGCGGTGCGGCCGTACCCGCCCGGTGAGCGCCCTGCCCGGTCCTGATCGGGGGCTGTCCCCGGGGAGACAACCCCCGGCCCCCGGCAGGGGCGGGACCGGCGGGCGGGTGAGGGAGCGGCGGCCAGAGTGTCGGTTCTGGTCGAACCAGAGTGTCAGTTCTGGTTGAAGAAGCCGTCGCCGCCGCGCTTGGCGTCGGCGTTCATGACCATGTAGTCGGCGGGAGTCAGCAGGAAGACCCTGGTGGCGACGCGCTCGATGGAGCCGCGCAGCCCGAACGTGAGACCGGCGGCGAAGTCGACGACGCGCTTGGCGTCGCTCGGCTCCATGCCGGTGAGGTTGACGATGACCGGGACGCCCTCGCGGAACAGCTCCCCGATGCCGCGCGCGTCCCGGAAACCGTCCGGGGTCACGGTGGCGATCCTGCGGCCCTGCTCTTCGGCGGTCTCGGTGGCCACCCGCACCCGCGGGTCGGTCACCCACGTGTCAGCCCGCTCGGAGCCCTCGCCGTAGTCGGCGTACTCCTCGTCGTAGTAACCCTCGCCGCCGTTGTCGTCAACGAGGCCCAGCCAAGCACTCGCCCGTCGAACCGATCCCATGGACGCCTCCTCTCTCACACGGTCAGTACCGTCCGCAGTCCTATGGTCGTCCATGATGTGGATGATGTGCCAAGCGGATTGCCGCCAGTCAGGCGTCTTGTGACGGTACTGGTGCACACGATAGTGGCGGATCGTCAGGCAGGCCCAGGGATATGGCCCCTGACACTTCGTTGGGAGCGCTCCCCACTTCCGGGTGACACGCGGGGCCGTCCGGCCGTACGCGCGCTCGTAGGCACGGCCGTACGTGTCGTCGTAAGTCCGCTCGTATCCGGCGCCGACCGGCCGGCCCCGAACCGTCGTACGCGATCCGCGCGTCGTGTGAGCGGCCGACCGTGGGCCCGGACGGGCCCGTACGGCTGCCGCCGGCGACTGACCCCTGCCCCCGGCTGCGGATAATATGTCCGCCGGTCGCAGGGGTCGGCCCTGCGGGCGGGCGAGTTCAACGGGGGAGCACGCGATGTTCGGGATCATCAGGCCGTGTCGGCACCGCATGTCCGAGGGGCTCGCGGCCTCCTGGACGGCCCACTTGTGCGGCCTGTGTCTCGCGTTGCGGGACGGGCACGGCCAGTTCGCGAGAATCGCCACCAACTACGACGGACTCGTCGTGTCGGTGCTCGTCGAGGCGCAGACGGCCGTGTCCGGTGACGCCGACAGCCTGCGCCGCAAGGCCGGGCCGTGCCCGCTGCGCGGGATGCGGACGGCGCCGGTCGCCATGGGGGAGGGCGCGCGGCTGGCCGCGGCCGTCTCGCTGGTGCTCGCCTCGGCGAAGATGCGTGACCATGTGGAGGACGCCGACGGGGCGTTCGCCCGGCGGCCGGTCGCCGCGGCGGCCCGTACGGTCGCCCGCCGCTGGGACCGGGCCGGGGCGCGTACCGGTGACAGCCTGGGCTTCGACACCGCGGTGCTGCTCGACGCGGTCGGGCGGCAGGGCGGGATCGAGGCGGCGGCCGGACTCGGCACCTCGCTGCTGACCGTCACCGAGCCCACCGAGACGGCGACCGCCGCGGCCTTCGCGCACACCGCCGTACTCGCCGGGCGGCCCGCCAACCGGGAACCGCTGGCGGAGGCCGGACGGCTCTTCGGACGGCTCGCCCACCTCCTGGACGCGGTCGAGGACCTGGCCGAGGACACCTGCTCCGGCGCCTGGAACCCGCTCACCGCGACCGGCACCGACCTCGCCGAGGCGCGGCGGCTGTGCGACGACGCGCTGCACGGCATACGGCTCGCGCTCCGCGACACCGACTTCGCCGGGTCCGCCTCGGGCAAGCTCACCCATGTCCTGCTCGTCCACGAATTGGGACGGTCGGTGGACAGGGCCTTCGGCACCGGCGGTTGCGCGCACCAGGGCGCGGCGCCGTCCGCCGCCTCGCCCCCGCCGGGCAACCCCTACGCGCCGGGCGCGCCCGGCGGCACTCCGCACGGTCCGGGCCAGCGGCCGAACGCGCCCGGCGGCCCCGGTTTTCCCGGCGGCTTCCCGCCGCCCGAGCCGCCGCGCAGGCGCGGACTGATCATGGGCTGCCTGGTCTACGCCGGGATGTGCTGCACCTGTGAGCTGTGCTGCCGCGAGCACGACGACCCGTGGAGCGGGCAGCGCCGCGACTCCTGGTGCAGCAACTGCGACTGCGACTGCGACGGCTGCTCGGACTGCGGTGATTGTTGCGATTGCTGTGACTGCTGCGACTGCGGGTGCGACTGCTGAGGCTGTACGGCGGGGCGTGCGGATGAGCTGTACGGGTGAACTGTTCGGGTGAGGTGTTCGGGTGAGCTGTACGAATGAGCTCTACGAATGAGGTCGGGCCCGTAGCGGGAGCCCGGTGGGCGGGACGGCCTGCGGGGGTGACCTGCGAGGGGAGCGCCCGAGGGAGGGCGGCCAAACGGCGGGGCTGCGTGCGCGCGTGTGTGAGGACGGGACGATCCGTCGGAGAAAGGTCAGCTACAACAACACGACGCCGACCACACCCGACCGAAGTCGATGTGGCCGCGAGTGACGAGCCGACAGCTACGCATGCCCACAGTGCAGCAGCCCATCAGGGCATCCGTCAACCACGCTGAGACGCGTGGTCCAGCACCTGGACATGCTTGACAGCGGGTGACGGCGTCGGCATAGCCTCGTGTCAAGGCCCTTGACGGGCCCAGCCGCGTTGAGGGACGCGGCGGCCTGTGTGAAGACGACTCCCGTGCCCCTTCCGCGTGTCCACGGAGCCTTCGCATGCCTGCTGCCTTCTCCCCTTCTTCTCCCTCGCCTTCTTCCTCTTCTTCCCCGGCCTCCGCGTCCCGGGGTGCCTCCGTGACCGCCGCCGCTGCCGCCGCGCCGCCCGCACCCGCCGTCCGGCGCCGTACGCGCTCGCTGCATCTCGCCGCCGCGATCGACGTCCCCGACCGCTACGAGGTGGCCTCGTACGGGGAATTGGCCCGGCTCGCGGAGGGCGGCGCGCTGGACTTCGTCACCCTGGACGGCGCGGCCGACGCCGATCCGCTCGCCGTACTCACCGCGGTGGCCGCCGAGACCGGCCGGATCGGGCTCGTCCCCGCGGTGCCCGTCACCCGCGCCGGGCCGCGTGGTGTCGCGGCGGCGGTCGGCGCCCTGGATTCGGCCAGCCGGGGCCGGGCCGGCTGGACACCCCGGGCGGTGCCAGAGCCGGTGCCTGAGTCGGCGTCCGGTCCGGCGTCCGGTCGGAGGTCCGAGTCGAGGGCCGGGGGGACGGCCGGGGGGAAGGCCGGGGGGACGGCCGACCTGAGATCCGGTCCGAGATCCGCGCTCACGCCGAAAGCGAGAGCCGAGGCGATGTGGCGGGAGACGGCGGCCGTCGCCGAGGCGGTCGCGCGGGAGTGGGACGGCGGCGCGCCCGGCCCGCGGGTGCGGCAGGGGCGGCCGGTCACGGCGGTGGACGCGACCGAACCCGCCGCCCGCGCCGTCGCGGCCCGGTACGCCGACCTCGCCTTCGTCCGCGCCGCGGGTCCCGAGACCGCCGGGCTGGTACGGGACGAACTGCGGCGGCTGGCGGTCGGAGCGGGGCGGGACCCGGACCGGCTGCTGGTACTCGCCGAACTCTCCGTCGACCTCGGCGGCGGCGAGATCGGCCCGGAGCCGGGCGCCGAGATCACCCTGGTGCCGGACGGCGCGGGCGGCGTGCTGTTCTGCGGCGGCCCCGTCGACCTGGCCGAGCTGATCGCCGCGTGGCAGCAGGCGGGCGCGGTCGACGGCTTCCGCGTCCGGCCGGTGGAGCCCCGACGCGATCTGGAGCGCTTCGTGAACGGGACCACCGCGCTGCTCCAGCACCGGGGTCTGTTCCGCTCCTTCCACCCGGGCGCGACACTGCGCGAACACCTGGGCCTGCACCGCCCGTTACCGGACCTCCGGTGAACCGCCCGTCTCACCGGTCGGACGGCGGTGCGTCGCCGCGCGCCGCCTCCCGAGGCTCCGCGCGCCTCCTTCCGAGGCTTCGCACGTCCTGTCCCGAGACTCCGCGCGCCCTCTCCCGCGACACTCCCCGTACCCCCTCACGGCACACTCCCCGCAGGTCACCGCCGTGCGAGCGCATCCGCCTCGCGCGGCCCGTATGGAAGGCTTGGTCGGCATGAGCGCAGAAACGGTTCTTGCTTGGAAGCGGTGGCACGAGCGGCGGGCCGAGACCGTCGCGGCGCCGTACGGTCCGCTGGCCCTGATCGGTACGTACTGGCTCGACGACGTGGCCGGGGACGGGACGATCCCCGGACTGCCGGGCCGGTGGCGGCAGGACGGCGGGGCGGTGGTGCACGAGGCGGACGGCGTGTCGACCGTGCTGGAGGCCGAGGGCGAGCCGGTGTTCCTGCCGGACGGCAGGAAACTGCTGGCGATCGTCCGCGAGGGCCTGCTCGCCGTACGGGTCTGGGACCCGCGGTCGCCCGCCCGTCTGGCCTTCGCCGGGATCGCGGCCTTCGACCCCGACGAGCGCTGGGTGCTGCCCGCGGTCTTCCGCCCGTTCGAGGCCGACCGCACCGTCCGGGTACCGAACGCGGACGGCCGTGAGCGCGGTCTCGGCCTCGGCGGCGAGCTGGCGTTCACGGTGGACGGGACCGAGCACACGCTCGCCGTGACGGTCGAGGACGACGGCAGGCTGTGGGGCGTCATCGCGGACGCGACCAGCGGAACCAGCACCTTCCGGTTCCGTTTCCTGCACGCGCCCGCGCCGGACGCCGACGGTTCGCTGACGCTGGACCTGAACCGTACGACGCTGCCGCCGTGTGCTTTCGCGGACGCCTTCATCTGCCCGTTCCCGCCGCCGGGCAACACCCTGGCCTTCGCGCTGGAAGCGGGGGAGCGGGCAGTTCTCACCAACTGAGACGGCGTCACATCCGGTTGCCCCGGCGGTTTTTGGACCGCCGGGGCAGCGCTGTGTCAGGCGCCGTACGGACATTCGGCCGAACTACCCGGCCGAAAGGCCCCCTTGTGTGTTGCCTGTGGGATCTGAATACTCCTGTGAGTGCTTGTCAGGCGTATGAGGCGTTCGAATATCGGATCGAGTCTGACGGTACACCGACAAATCCCCCCGCAACCTCCCACCCCCACAGGAGGAAACGAGTGAAGACCACCCGGCGCATACAGCTTCTGGCCGTCACCTCCGGCCTGATCGCCGCCACCGCCATCGCACTCCCGTCGGCGAGCGCCACCCCCACCCCCAAGGCCACGCCCGACGCGGCCGCCACCCTCGCGACCCACCTCGGCGCGAACAGCACCGCGGGCACCTACTACGACGCGGCGAGCAAGACCACCGTCGTCAACGTCACCACCCAGGCCGCGGCCGACAGCGTCCGCGCCGCGGGCGCCACCCCGCGCCTGGTCAGCCACAGCGCCGCGCAGCTCGCCAAGGCGGGCGACGCGACCAAGGCGGCCGACGTCGCGGGCACCGCCTGGTCCGTCGACCCGCGCAGCAACACCCTGGAAGTCAGCATCGACAGCCGGGTCACCGCCTCCCAGCTCGACCAGCTCAAGAAGTCCACGGCCGGCTTCGGCGACGCCGTGCGCATCAACCGGGTCGAGGGCACCTTCAACACGCTGCTCTCCGGCGGCGACGCGGTGCAGACCACCCAGTGGCGCTGCTCGGTGGGCTTCAACGTCCGCAGCGGCAGCACGTACTACTTCCTGACCGCGGGTCACTGCACCGAGGGCAAGCCCGCGTACTACACCACCTCCGGCACCTACATCGGCCCGACGACGGGCACCAGCTTCCCGACCAACGACTACGGCATCGTCCGCTACGACTCGACGGTCGCCCATGACGGCACCGTCGGCAGCCAGGACATCACCAGCGCCGCCAACGCCTACGTCGGCGAGTCCGTCACGCGTCGCGGCTCGACCACCGGCATCCACAGCGGCACCGTCCAGGCCCTCAACGCCACCGTCAACTACGGCAACGGCGAGATCGTCTACGGTCTGATCAAGACCAACGTCTGCGCCGAGCCCGGCGACAGCGGCGGCTCCCTCTACGACGGCACCAAGGCCATCGGCCTGACCTCCGGCGGCAGCGGCAACTGCTCCTCCGGCGGGACCACGTACTTCCAGCCCGTCACGGAGGCGCTGAGCGCGTACGGGGTCAGCGTCTACTGAGCCGTCCGCCGAAACCCGCGCGAGTAAGCGAGGCCCGCGCGAGTCGGCGTGAATCGGCCGAGCGGGCGGAAGCCTTGCGGGCAAAGGCACTTCACCCGCTCAACAGCTCCACCGTCCGACGCCCCCACCGCACCCCGCGCGGTGGGGGCGCCGGTTCGTACAGACTGGACGGCATGCTGGAAACCTCGGCGCGGCTGTTGCGCCTGCTCTCGCTGCTCCAGTCACGCCGCGACTGGACAGGGCCCGACCTCGCCGAACGGCTGGACGTCACCGCGCGCACGGTCCGCCGTGACGTCGAGCGGCTGCGGGCGCTCGGCTATCCCGTGCACGCGGCGCCCGGCACCGCGGGCGGCTACCGGCTGGGCGCGGGCGCCGCGCTGCCGCCGCTGCTGCTCGACGACGAGGAGGCGGTGGCGGTCGCGCTCTGCCTGCGCACCGGGGCGGGCAGCAGCGTCGAGGGGATCCAGGAGACGTCGGTACGCGCGCTGACCAAGCTGGAGCAGGTGCTGCCGTCCCGGCTGCGGCACCGCGTCCAGGCGATGCAGGCGGTCACCGTACGGCCGCGCGCCGCCGGTCCGACGGTCGGCCAGGAGGTGCTGACCGTGATCGGCACCGCGTGCCGGGACCGGGAGCTGCTGCGCTTCGACTACCGCGACTACGCGGGCAAGGCCAGCCGCCGGGCCGTGGAACCGTACCGGCTCGTCCACCACGGATGGCGCTGGTACCTGCTCGCCTACGACGTCGACCGCGCGGACTGGCGGACCTTCCGCGTCGACCGGATGGAGCCCAAGCCGCCCACCGGCCCGCGCTTCACGCCCCGCGAACTGCCCGAGGAAGCGGCGGAGTACGTGGCCAAGGGCGTCACCTCGCACGCGTACCGCTTCCAGGCGCGCGTGGTGCTGCACGCGCCCGCCTCGACCGTCCGGCAGATCTGGGCGGGTTTCGGAGCGGTCGACCCGATCGACGCCGACACCTGCGAACTGACCACCGGCTTCGAGTCGTTGGACGCGCTGGCGATGTTCGTCGGCATGCTCGGGGTGGACTTCGAAGTGCGGGAGCCGCCCGAACTCGCCGAGTATCTGCGGGTGGTGGCGGGACGGCTGACGCGGGCGGCGGACCGCGGCGTGGCCGACGGGACGGAGGCGTCCTCGGGGCCGGGGTGAGCAAGGCTCAGTCGAAAGCGACCGCTTGACGGAGCGTCACAGTCCGTTCGCCCAGGTAGGTGGTGTGCGAGCTGACCACCGGCGGCACCCGCAGCGCCTCGTGCTCGCGCGGGAGACGGCGGATTCCGGTGAAGGGGCCGCCCGCGGCGCTGAGTTCGGCGACCGCGTCGAGCAGCGCCACGTCGTCGGCGCCGAGCGCGTCGAACGGCTGGTCCATCGGCGGGTCGGCCAGCCCCCAGCCGTCCCACACCAGCAGTTCGGTGCTGTTGAGCATCGCCAGGTCGAGCAGCAGATTGTGCTGCACGAACCACCACCCTTGCAGACCGAGGAGTTCGACCCCGTACGTCCGCGGGTCCGCCGTGCCCGACCGGCAGTCCTGCCACGCCCGGCCCGCCACCACGAACCGGTCGCGCGGCACGTCGAACGGGTCGAAGTCGATGCCGTGCGCGCTGATCAGCTCGGGCGCGGCCATCTGCGCGTCGACCAGCCGCCAGCTCGCGCGGTCCGCGTCCCAGTACTCGGTGATCCAGTGGTCGTCGTGGAAACCCGGTGTGAAGTACGTGGCGTAGCCGCCGCGGACCCTGGCGGGGACGCCCTTCTCGCGCAGCGCGGAGCACAGCAGCAGCGCGAAGTCCCGGCAGGTACCGGCGAATCGCTCCTCCGGGCGGCGCGGGCGGTCGAGTGGCGCGTCGCACAGGCCGCGCGCCACCGCGAGGATGTCCGCCGCGTAACGGGTCTCCGCCTCGGCGTCCTTGCGGTCGCGCGGCAGCTCGTACCCGAACAGGTGCGTCTCCTCCCGGTGGACGAGCAGACTGCGCACCGTCTCGGCGAGGACCCCCGGGTCGGCGGGCAGCCCGGCGAAGACGTCCGTGCCGCCCGGGTCGCTGGCCACGCTCTGCGTCCGGTAGAAATCGAACTCATTTTCGTCCATGAGGGAACTCTGCCGGGAATTCCCGCCGGAATTCAACCTGTTCGGCCGGCTGGCCGTATCAATCGGTGTCGTGGCGCCGGGCCTCAGGCCAACGGGCCGCTGGTGGCGCCCTCTTCGCGGCCCCAGCCATAGGCGCGGTCGGCACGCAGCTTGATCACCAGGCGGTGGTCGGCGACCATCGCGGCGCGGTACTCGTCCCAGTCCGGGTGCTCGCCCCGGAGCGCGCGGTACAGGTCGACCAGCTCCTCCACGGTCGCGTCGTGCGGATCGGCGGCCACCGGGGTGAGTTCGGCGTCGCCCTCGGCGACCAGGTACGCGCCGAGGTCGGGCGTGGAGACGTAGAAGCTGGCCCGCGGGTCGCGGCGCAGATTACGGGTCTTCGCGCGGTCGTCGGTCGCCGAGACGCGGATGGTGCGGGTCGAGTCGTCGTAGTGGAAGGTCACGTTGGACAACTGCGGCCGGCCGTCCCGCTTCAGCGTGACGAGGACGCCGTTGAGCTGCCGCTGGAGGAGGTCGAACAGCGGGTGGGCGGAGGTTTCCTGACGGCTCATCATCGCTCCGGTTCTGATCGTGGGGCTTCGGGGTGGTGGCCGGTGGCCGGTGCGGCCTCGGGCACGAGTGCGTGGTCGTGCTGGTGCTGGTGCTGGTGCTGGTGCTGGTGCTGGTGCTGGTGCTCGTCGTGGTCGTGCACGCGGGCTGGCTCGTGCTTGTGGTCGGGCTGTGCGGGTCCCGGTCCGGCGTCGGGTTCAGTGAGGGGAAACGCCATCACCGTCGCGCCGATTCCGACCGTGCCCGGCGAATGCGGCGCTCGCGCCGCGTCGTGCAGCTCGTCGAAGAGCGCGGCCAGTCGGACACGGAAGGTGTCCCAGACCTCGGGCGCCACCCATAGCTCCGCGTCCGAGGTCACCCCCGCGGCGCCCGGCGCGCGGCGGCCCGCCCGGTCGCGCAGATTGTGGGCCAGCGCCTCGGCGATCAGCAGCGCCCCCTCGTCCCGCTGATCGGAGAGCGGGGAGCCGTGCACCGCGCGGTAACGGCGTTCCCTGCCGCCGCGGTTGGCGCGCACCTCGGCGAGTTCCACCAGGCCGACCGCGTCCAGCCTGCGCAGATGCTGACTGGCCAGGGCGTGCGAGACGCCCAGTTCGCGGGCGAGTTCCGCGGCGGACAGCGGCGCGTTCCAGACCAGGGACACGATGCGCAGCCGCACCGGGTGGGCGAGTGCTCTGAGGAGGGGATCGGTCGCCGTCATGTGCCCATTAGACCGTCCACGGCCGCGGGAAGCGGGCAGGCGGTTGCCGCCGCTGACTCCCAAGCAATATGTTGGGAGTCATGACGGTGCGCAAGGTCCTGGGGGACCGTGACGCGGCGACGTATCTGGGCGGTGTCCTGGTCTCCGGTTTCGGCGACTCGGCGATGCTGCTCGTCGCCGGTATCTGGGTGAAGACGCTGACCGGCTCCAGCAGCCTCGCGGCGGCCGTGACCTTCTGCGTGTGGGCGCCCGCCCTGGCCGGACCCGTGCTCGGCACCCTCGCCGACCGGGTGCGCCGCCGCTCGCTGCTGATCTGGACCAACGCGGCCCTGGCCGTCCTGCTCCCGGTCCTTCTCGCGGTACGGTCCGGCCGCGAGGCATGGCTGCTGTTCGTGGTCCTCGCGGTGGTCGGCGCCGCCTCCGTGCTGTCGGACGCCGCCGAGGCCGGTCTCGTCACCGCCGCCGTCCCCGTCGACCTGCGCGGCGACTTCAACGGCCTGCGGATGACCGTCAACGAGGCCATGAAGCTGCTCGCCCCGCTCGTCGGCGCGGGCCTCTTCCTGCGCTACGGCGGCGGGGCCGTCGCCGTCCTCGACGCCGTCACCTTCGTCCTCGCGGCGGCGGCCTTCGCGATGCTGCGCACCCGTGAACTCCCGCCGGTCCCACCGGCCGAGGGCTGGCGCGAGCAGACCGCGGAGGGCATCCGCTGCCTGCGCGACCACCCCCTGCTGCGCCCGCTGGTGACCGTCGGAGCGGTCGCGATGGTGCTGTCCGGGCTCAGCAGCTCCGCGATCTACGAGATGACCGAGGCCGGGCTGCACCGTCCGCCCGCCTTCGTGGCGGTGCTCTACGTGGTGCAGGGCGCCGGGTCGATCGTCGCCGGAGTGGTCGCGGGCGCGGTCATGCGCCGCCTGCCGGAACGGGTCTTCGCCGCCGTCGGCCTGCTGCTCTTCACCACCGGCGCCGCCCTGCGCGCCGTCCCCTCACTGCCCGTCGTGCTCGTCGCGACCCTCGCCATCGGGGTCGGGCTGCCCTGGGTCATCGTCGCGGCCTTCACCGCCGTCCAGCAGCGCACCGCTCCCGAACTGGTCGGCCGGGTCGCGGCCACCGCGAGCACGGTGATCTTCGGCCCCACGGCGCTGGCCGCCGCCCTCGGCGCGGGGCTGGTCGCCCTGGTCGACTTCCGGCTCCAACTCGCCGCCGTCGGCGTCCTCGGGCTGATGGCCGCGTGGCTTCTGCTGCTGCGTGGCGGGAGCGCGGGTTCGGCGGACGCGGGTTCGGTGAGGGCCGCGGGTTTGGCGGACGCCGGTTCAGCGCAGTGCGTTCCGGCGGACGCCGTTCCGGCAGGCTCTGTTTCAGCGAGCCCCGCCGAGGGGGGCTCCGCCCAGGGGGAACACGGCGTCCTGCGTCCAGCGGACGCCGTCGAAGACCACCAGCCGGACCTCCGCGATCCGCGTCCGCAGCAGCGCTAGCGCCGGGACGCACTCCGCCTCCACCGCGGCGTACACCTCGTCCGACTGCCCCTGCGCGACAGTCAGATGGGGGGCCGGATCACCGAACGCGCCTCCGTACGGCGGGGCTTCCGGCCACCGGGCCGCCACCGCCGCGGTCAGCGCCCGCACGGGTGCTTCGGGCTCCGGCGCCAGCCACAACAGATCCGGGAACCGCCCGAAGCGGGGGAAGCGCACCTCGAACGGCGCGTGGCCCGCGAAGAGTTCACCCAGCGCAGCCCGCACCCCCGCGTCGATCCGCTCGGCCGGAAGGAACGGATACAGCACCGTGAGGTGCGCGGGCACCCCCTCCGCCGCGGCCGGGTCGTACCGCTCCCGCGCCGCGCCCACCACCTTCTCCGCCTCCGGCACCACAGCCACCAACGCGGTCGTACCCGCCGCGCGCCCCGACGTTCCCTTCTGACCCATACCTGGCATCGTCCCCCGCCCGCCCCTCGCACCGCCACCCGACACCCACCGTCACCCGACACCCACCGTCCCCCAACACCCGTCGCGGTCCTACGCCTTCGGCTCGCCCTCGCCGAGGGGGCGGGCGGTGTGGACGACGAGGTTGGTGACGTCGTGTTCGCGTTCGATGTGGCCGTCGAGCAGGACGGCGGGGGCGTCGAGGATGGTGCGGCGGATGAGGGCCCAGACCGGTGGGGTGATGACGAGGTTGGCCATGGCTGTCTCGTCCTCGACGACGGCGAAGGCCATGCCGTTGGCGGTCGGGGGGCGTTGGAGGTATTTGACGATGCCGCCGACGCGGATGCGGCGCTGTGCGGGCCAGGTGCGGATGGCCTTGGTGGGCTGTGCGCCGAGGTGGTCGAGGTAGGGGCGCAGGTGGTGGACGGGGTGCGGTCCCGCGGTGGCGCCGGTGGCGGTGAGGTCGGCCAGGGTGGTCTCGCCCGCGGTCATGGCGGGGAGTTCGGGGGCGTCGGGCAGGGCGTCGAAGCCGGGCAGGACCGGCTGCTGGTGCGCGGTGTGGGCGCCGGAGCGCCAGATCGCGGTGCGGCGGCCGGTGCCCAGGGACGCGAAGGCGCCGGCGGTGGCGAGCTGTTCCAGGAGCCGGGCGCCCAGGCCGCCGCGTCGGGCGACATCGTCCAGGTCCAGGAACGGCCGCTCGGCGCGGGCCGTGAGGAGGGTCGTGGCGGCGTCCTGCGACAGTCCGCGGACGCTGGTGAGCCCGCGGCGGATCGCCGGGTGTCCGTCGGGGCGCGCGGAGTCGGGTTCGAGGGTGGCGTGCGCGCCGGAGGCGTTGATGTCGACGCCCCGGACGGCGATGCCGTGGTGGCGGGCGTCCTGGATGAGGGTCTGGGAGTCGTAGAAGCCCATCGGCAGGTGGGCCATGATCCCGGCGATCAGGGCCGCGGGGTAGTAGTGCTTGATCCAGGCGGACGCGTAGATGATGCCCGCCATGGACTGCGCGTGGGACTCGGGGAAGCCGTAACTGCTCAGCGACGAGATCATGGTGATGATCCGCTCCGCGGCGTCCGGGCCGATCCCGCGCCGCGCCATGCCGGTCAGCAGCCGGTCGCGCAGCTGGGCGACCTTCTCGGTGGCGTGTTTGGCGGCGAGGTCCTTGCGGAGCCGGTCGGCCTCGCCGGGGGTGAACCCGGCGCAGTCGGTGGCGAGCCGGATCGCCTGCTCCTGCCACAACACCACCCCCAGGGACTTCTTCAGCGCCGCTTCGGCCAGCGGGTGGGGGTAGGTGACGGGTTCCTCGCCCGCCCTGCGCCGCAGATACGGGTGCTTGCTCCCGGCCTGGATCGGCCCGGGGCGGATGATCGAGGCGGCGACGGTGAGGTCCTCGAAGCAGGCCGGTTTCAGCTGCGGCAGGGTGCTGATCTGGGCGCGGCTCTCGGCCTGGTAGACCCCTATGGTGTCGGCGCGGGCGATCATCGCGTACACCCGCGGGTCGTCCTGCGGGATCGTCGCCATGTCGAGGTGTACGCCGTGGTGTCCGGCGATCAGGTCACAGGCGGTGTGCAGAGCCGCGAGCATGCCGAGACCCAGCAGATCGATCTTGACCAGATGGGCGGCGGCGACGTCGTCCTTGTCGCCCTGGAGGACGGACCGGCCGGGCATGGTGGCCCATTCGACCGGCATGACCTCGCCGATCGGCTGCGCGGTCAGCACCATGCCGCCGGAGTGCACCCCCAGGTGCCGTGGCAGACCTTTGAGCTGAGCGGCCAGCTCGGTGACGTCGGCGGGGATGTCCGGATCGGCTGTCGTGCCCGTGCTCGTGTTTGTGGCCGTGCTCGTGGCCGTGTTTGTGTCGCTGCTCGCGCCGTCGGGGGTGTGGGGGCGGCCGGGCCGGTGGTGCAGGGACCGGGTCATGGCGTTGACGGCGGCGGCCGGGTAACCGAGCACTCGGGCCGCGTCCCTGACCGCCAGCTTCGGCTGGTAGCTGATGAGGTTGGCGACCTGCGCGGCGTGGTCACGGCCGTAGCGGGTGTAGACGTACTGGATGACCTCTTCGCGGCGGTGGTTCTCGAAGTCGATGTCGATGTCCGGCGGCCCCGACTTCTCCATCGACAGGAACCGTTCGAAGAGCAACCCGTGCTTGAGCGCGTCCACCGCCGTGATGCCCAGGACGTAGCAGACCACGCTGCTGGCGGCGCTGCCCCGGCCCTGACACCAGATGCCCTGCTCCTGCGAGAAGCGCACGATGTCGTGGACGATCAGGAAGTACCCGGCCATGCCCAGATCGCCGATCACCCCCAGTTCGTGGTCGAGCTGCCGCCACGCGGTCGCCGCCGCCGGATCGTCACGGGCCCCGTAGCGGGCGGCGCAGCCCCGCTCGGCCAGTCGCCGCAGCCAGGAGCTGTCGTCGTGGCCGGGCGGTACGGGGAAGCGCGGCAGTTCGGGCCGCAGCTCGGCGAGGTCGAGGACGCACGACTGGCCCAGGGCGATGGTCGATTCGTACGCTCCGGGGTAGCGGGCCAGCCGCTCCTCCATCTCCGCTCCGGTCCGCAGGTGCGCGGTCGGCGCGGCCATCAGATGCCCGGTGGCCTGGTCGAGGGTCTCGATCCGTCGCAGTGCGGTGAGGGCCTGGGCGAGCCGGGCCTGCGCGGGCGCGGCGTAGTGGACGGCGTTGGTGGCGACCACGGGGGTGCCGGTGCGGTGAGCGGCCACCACCAGGGCGTCGGCGCGCACGCTGTCGACGGGAAGATTCCAGTCGATGAGTTCCGCGTGCACGCTGCCGCTGCCGAACACCTCGCCGAGCCGGTCGAGGTGGAAGGCGAGCTGTCCGATCTCCGTACCGTCCTCGCCCGCGTCGGCGGGCGGGCAGCCGGTCAGGACCGCCCAGTCGCCGCCGGCGGCGGCTCGGGCGAGCACGTCGAGGTCGTACACCGGACGGCCTTTGGACCCGGCGAGCTGGGCCGCGGTGATCGCCGCGGACAGGCGGTGGAACCCGTCGAGGTTCCGGGCGAGGACGACGGGGTGCCCGAGCCCGTGAGTGGTGAGGGTGAGTTCGGCGCCGAACACGGTCCGCAGCCCGGTACCGCGGGCGGCCTCGGCAACCCGCCGGGCCCCGTACAGCCCGTCCCGGTCGGTGAGCGCCAGCACCTCGATGCCCAGCCGCACGGCCTCCGTGACCAGCGCCCCCGGATCACTGGCCCCCTGGAGGAACGACAGCGAGCTGTGCACATGCAGCTCCGCCCACGGCAACCGGCTCCGCTCTTCCCGGTATTCGGTGTGTGCCGGGTCCGCCGGGTCCGCCGCGTGCGCCGGATCCGCTGGGCGCGCCGTGCGCGGAGCGGCGGCGGGCAGGCGCAGCAGACGACCGGTGCGGCGGTCAGCCATAGTGGGCCTCGGCCCACCACCGGCCCGCGGAGATCTGCAACAGCCATGCCCCGCCCGCGGCGGTGGTGATCTGCATCCGGGCGATCCGCCGCGCACGGTCACGGTCCCACCACTGTTCCAGCGCGGGCCACGGCGCACTCCACGCGGTCACTTCCAGCACGCCGGGGAGCCCGTCCACGGTCAGCCGGACCGGAGGCGCGGAGACCGCCAGCCGTCCCGAGACGCCCACCACCTGCCCGGCGCCGTCCAGCAACCGGGCGGGCAGCAGCGGCTGGTACACCGTGGCCGGGTGCGGGGCGGGCAGCCTGCCGGGCCACGGCCCGCCACCGGCCGGGGGCGTGGCGATGTCGCCGACCGGGACCTTGCGGACCCGGTCGGCCGGGCCGCGGCCCCCGGTCAACTCCACCCGCGTGACCGCCCGGTGCCCGAGCAGCGCCTGCACCTGACCGGCCGCACGCTCCAGATCGTCCAGCGTGGCGCCCCCGCCGAACAGCACCGTCTGACGGCCGGTGGCCGCGCTGAGCTGCCGGGGCCGCAGCACCAGCTCCACCACTCCGACCGCGCCCCCGGCCCCGTCGGCGGCCGGGGCGAGATCCCCGGCATCGGTCCACGCCTGCACCTGCCAGCGCACCCGCTCCGCGACCGCCAACGACGACAGCCGTCCCTCGTGCCGCCACGCCCGCCGCAACTTGCGGCCGTCGGCCAGGCCCACCTCCACCTCCACTCGTGCTCCGACGACGCCCGCCGACGTCAGCCGCTCCTGCAACCGTTCGGCCAGTGCCTTCCCCGCGAACGCCAACGGCTCGGTGCGTTCCTCGGCAGGGTCGAAGCCCCACCGCACCGCGTGGTCGGGCTCCGCGCCCGAGGCGTTCAGAAGCCGCGGCTCACGCCCGGACGCGGTGCGGTGCGCCGCCGCCCCGTCGGCGCCGAAGCGGGCCGACACCTGGTCCGAGGGCAGCGCCGCGAAACCGCCCAGCGTGCCGATCCCGAGCCTGACCAGCAGTTCGGCCAGCCGCGGCCGACCGAGCACGCCCACCGGATAGGGGGCGAGTAAACCGGCCGTCTCCCCGGCCGGAACCAGGACCCCGGACCGGGCGCGGGCCGCCAGCGCCGCGGCGAACGTCGTATCCGCGGCCCCGCTCTGCACGGGGTGGCCGAGCCGGGAGAGCGCCGCGGCGACCCGCGCGGCCAGCTCCGCCTCGCCGCCCCAGTACCGCGCGGGACCGCGGGCCGGGGCGGCCACCATGCCCGGACGGATCACCTCCAGCCGCGGCATCACCTCCGCCTCCAACCGGCGTACCACCGGTTCGAACCCGCGCGTCTCGGCCGCCTGATCCCGTTCGACGACCCGCAGCCCGGGGCAGCGGGACTGCGCCTGCCGCACCCGCATCCCCCGGCGTACCCCGGCCGCCCGCGCCGCGGCCGAACACGCCACCACCCGTCCGTCCCCCGACACGACCGCCACCGGCTCGCCGTCCGGCAGCCCCGTGGTGATCAGCGGCCAGTCCGGGACCCACGACACCAGCACTCGCACGCCCGCTCACCCCACCACGCGCAGCGCCCGGCCCCGGCCCGGCGCGGCCCCGGCCCGCACCTGATCCGCGGGCGGAGAGACCGGTTCCGGCCCCGCCACGGGCATCGCCATCCCGGTCGGGCCGGGCAGCAACAGCTCCGCCCGGCGCGGGGCACCGCCCGCGGCGCCGCGCCCGGACACCTCCACCACCACGCGGCGATGACGCAGCACACCGTGGCCCGCACCGAGCCCGTCCCACCGCGCCTCGGTCACCCGCAGCCGCAGATCGGCGCCGTCCCACGGACCGGCCACGAGCAACACGGCGCCGTGGGCCCGTACCTGTCCTGCCACCCGTCGCACCACTCGCCCCGGCGCCGACCCCGGCGCGCCGAGCAGGATCACCGGCACCGTCGACACCAGCAACGACACCACCTGAGCCCACCGGCCCCCCGGCGCGTCCACCCACAGGCCCGCCCCGGCGTCCAGCCCCGCGTCCCGCGCGGCCAGCGCCCCCAAGGACGGCAGCCCCACCACGGCCCAGCCGGCCCCGGGACGCCGTCCCACCGCCTGCGCCGCCAACGCCAGCAGCAGCCCCTTGTCCCCGCCGACAGCGGTCACCGTGCCCGCCCGCAGCCGCCCTTCGGGCAGCAGCGGACCCCACACGGACCCCGGTCCGGCGACCGTCCCGTGTCCCGCTCGACCGTCTGCCGCCAGCACTGCACCCATGCCCCCGACATTCGCACGCGCGTTCGAACAAGGCAAGTCGGCACACCCCCATCACTGCACGTGAGGGGTGTCGTACGGTCGATACGCATGTCCTCTGCATCCGCTCGACCGCGGCCGCTCGGCCCGCCCTTGGCCGCCCCGGCGGGAGTGGTCGCGACGCCGTTCTCGGCCCGCTCGGCCGTCGTCACTCCGGTGGCCGACGTCCGCCCGCCGCCTGCCGTACTCGCGGACGCCGGTGGAGGCCGTCACTTCCGCCGCGATGCCGTGGAGGGTCGTGGGTTTTGTGACCGGCGGATAACGACGCGCCGACTTTTTACTCACGCGTAACTAGCCGCCCGTACTTACTCGCGCGTAATTTAACGGGTGTTCAGCAACCTCGTGATCCGGATCACAGGGCCTGCGTGTGTCCATTTTCCCGAACTGCGAGGAGATCACATGAGGCTGCCCTGGCGACGGCTCTTGGCCGCGCTTTCGCTGGCTGCCGCGATGGTTGTGGCGCCCGCTGCCACCGCCTCCGCATCTGCCAACTCGGCACCGTCAAGCGGGTGGAACAACTTCTCCTGCCGCCCCTCGGCCCAACACCCCCGTCCTGTTGTCCTGGTCCACGGCACCTTCGGCAACGGCACCGACAACTGGCTCGCCTTCGCCCCCTACCTGGTGCAGCGCGGCTACTGCGTCTACTCGTTCGACTACGGGATGCTGCCCGGCGTGCCGTTGATCGGCGGCCTCGGTCCGATCGCGGACTCCGCGCAGCAGCTCTCCGACTTCACCGACCGGGTGCTCGCCGCTTCCGGCACCTCCAAGGTCGACATCGTCGGGCACTCGCAGGGCGGCATGATGCCGCGTTACTACCTGCGCTTCCTCGGCGGCGCGGCGAAGGTGAACGCCCTGGTCGCACTGGCCCCCGACAACCACGGGACCACGCTCGACGGACTCACCAAGCTGCTTCCGTACTTCCCCGGCGCGGCCGACGCGCTCCACGGGATCACCCCCGGACTCGCCGACCAGGTGGCCGGATCGCCCTTCCAGCAGCACCTGAACGCGGGCGGCGACACCGTGCCCGGCGTGCACTACACGGTGATCTCGACCATCTACGACGAGGTCGTCACGCCGTATACGACCCAGGCGCTGTCCGGGCCCGACGTGCACAACGTCGTGCTCCAGAACCTGTGCCCGGTCGACGTGTCCGAGCATGTGGCCATCGGCCTGACCGACCGCATCGCCTTCCACGAGGCGGCGAACGCGCTCGATCCGGCGCACGCGACCCCGACCACCTGTCTGTCGGCGTTCAGTTAGCCCATGGCGGTGATATGCGCGAGCCGTCGGCCAGCGTGGCTTGCAGGCCGATGCTCGTGGTGACCCACAAGGTGGCCGGCTCCTCCGTGCGGTTGGACAGACCTATGGAGGAGCCGGGCCGTGCGATGGCGGCATCTCCCGGTGTCAGGGAGCGCGTCTCCCCGTCGACGGACAGCTCCACCGACCCGGACAGGACCAGGAACACCTCCTCGCGAGTGATGGTGTGCGGAGGTCCCGACGTCCCGGCCGGGACCTCGCTGCGCCAGGCGCACAGTTCCTCGCTGCCGAGTGCGGGCGCCGCGTAGGACACGAAGCGCACCCCGTGGATCTCATGTGCGACGGCGTCGGCCGCGGTGATGAAAGGCATGACAACCTCCGGTGTTAGGCAAGTAGCTTGCGTAAGTTCCTTGCCTATATGTTCAAGCAGCTTGCGCACTGTGTCAAGGTGTTCCTGTGAAGAATTCCGATGCCATGAGCCTGAGCGCGGCGCTCCTCGCCGCCACCGGCTCGCTCGTCGAGGACATCCACAACGGCGTCGTGGCCCTCGGCTACACCGACCTGCGCCCCACGCACGGCTTTGTCTTCTCCCGGCTGGCCCCGTCCGGCGCGACCGTCACCGAGATCGCCGAACACCTCGGCGTCACCCGCCAGGCGGCCAGTCAGATCGTGGACGAGCTGGAGCGCAAGGGGTACGTCGAACGCCGCCCGCACCCCGACGACGCGCGGGCCCGGCTGGTCGTGCTCACCCCGCAGGGGTGGCGGTGCACCCGCGCCGCCGAGGAGTCCGCCGCGGAAGCCGTCCAGCCCTGGATCGAACTCCTCGGCGAGGATCGGCTGCTCGCGCTGCGCGACGAACTCGTCCGCCTCGCGCCCACCGGCCCCATCCGTCCGAGCTGGTAGCGCGGCACGCGGCCGACCGCCGGAGGAGAACGCGGCCCGGCCGCACCGGCCGTGGCAGGGTGGCACCATGAGCGACCCAGACCGCCGGCCCACCGCCCTCCGGATCATCGGGACCGTCCTCGACCCCGGCACCTGGCGCCGCTGGGACGAACCGGTGGCCGAGGCCGACCTGCCCGAAGCGGGCGACTACCGGGCGGATCTGCTCACCGCCCGCGCGCGTACCGGCCTGGACGAGTCGGTGGTGACGGGGGAGGGGCGGATCCGGGGGCGCCGAGTGGCGCTGATGGCAGGGGAGTTTGGCTTCCTCGGCGGGTCCATCGGAGTCGCCGCGGGCACCCGGCTGGTCACGGCGGTCGAACGCGCCACCCGCGAACGGCTCCCGCTGCTGGCCACGCCCGCCTCCGGCGGCACCCGCATGCAGGAAGGGACCATCGCCTTCCTCCAGATGGTCAAGGTCACCGCCGCCATCGCCGACCACAAAGCCGCCGGACTCCCTTACCTGGTCCACCTGCGGCACCCCACGACCGGCGGGGTGCTCGCGTCCTGGGGATCGCTCGGCCATGTCACCTCGGCGGAACCCGGCGCGCTCATCGGCTTCCTGGGACCACGGGTGCACCTGGCGCTCTACGGCGAGGAGTTCCCCGCCGGAGTGCAGACCTCCGAGAATCTGCTCGCCCACGGTCTGATCGACGCGGTGCTGCCCGCGGGCGCGCTCGCCGCGGCGGCGGCCACGGCGCTCGACGTGCTCTGCGGCGAGCAGGGCCCGCTCTCGCACCGGCCCCTGACCACGCCCCGGCCCCTGACCGCGTCTCCGTCCGTGTCCACGCCCGCACTCCTATCTCCGCCCGCGCCCGCAGGGCAGGAAGAGAGAGGACAAGGAGAGGACACGCCGCTACCCGTGGACGCGTCGCTTCCCACGAGCGCGTCACTTCCCGCCGACACCGCCGACACCGCCGACACCGCCGACTCGCTGCGCCGCAGCCGCCGACCCGAACGCCCCGGACTGCACGACCTGTTGGCCCGTGCCACCGATGTGACACCGCTGAGCGGCACCGGCGCGGGAGAGCGCGACCCCGGACTGCTGCTGGCACTCGCCCGCTTCGGACCCTCGCCGTGCGTGGTGCTCGGCCACGACCGCCGCCCCGCGGAAGCCGGACCCGCGCCGCTGGGACCCGCCGGGCTGCGCGAGGCACGGCGCGGGATGCGGATCGCCGCCGAACTCGGCCTGCCCCTCCTCACCGTTGTCGACACGGCGGGCGCCGCGCTCTCCCGCGAGGCGGAGGAAGGCGGTCTCGCCGCCGAGATCGCCCGCAGCCTCGCCGACCTCGTCACGCTCCCCGCGCCCACGCTGTGCCTGCTCCTCGGCCAAGGGGCGGGCGGCGGCGCGCTCGCTCTGCTGCCCGCCGATCAGGTGCTCGTCGCCCGGCACGCCTGGCTGTCCCCGCTCCCGCCCGAAGGCGCCTCCGCGATCCTCCACCGCACGACGGACCGCGCCGTCGAACTCGCCGAACAGCAGGGCATCGGCTCGGCCGCGCTGCTCGCCCACGGCATCGCGGACGCCGTCGTCCCGGAGGACCCGGACGCCGCCGACGACCCGGACGCCTTCCTCACTCGTCTCGCCCACGTCCTCGGCGCGCGTCTCGCGGACCTCCGCGCGATGGACCCCGAGCGGCGAACTGCCGCCCGCAGAGCGCGTTATCGCAGGCTGGGCGGGGTCTGAGGGGCCATTGTCAGTGGTGGGTGGCAGGCTTTTCCCATGAGCACCGAGACGGACAACCGCGACTTCTGGGACGGCGAAGCCGACCGCTTCGACGACGAGCCCGACCACGGCCTGCGCGACCCGAGAGTCAGGGACGCCTGGGCCATACGGCTGCGCTCGTGGCTGCCCGGGACGCCGTCCGACGTGCTCGACCTCGGCTGCGGCACGGGAAGCCTCGCGTTGCTCGCGGCCGAGGCGGGACACCGGATCACCGCTGTCGACTCATCGACAAAGATGGTCGCGCGGGCCGAGGAGAAGCTGGCGGGTACGGGGGCGCGGGTGCTGGTCGGCGACGCCGCCCGGCCGCCGGTCGGCCCCGCCGGATTCGATGTCGTCCTCGTCCGGCACGTGCTGTGGACCCTGCCGGATCCGGCGGCCGTACTGCGGCACTGGGTGGGGTTGTTGCGGCCGGGGGGCAGACTCGTACTGGTCGAAGGACGCTGGGGCGCGATCAGCCCGGTCGGCATCGGGGCCGCGGAACTCGTCGAGCTGACCGCACCGCTCGGCGGCCGACTGGTGATCGAACAGCTCGGGCACGACGCCGCGTTGTGGGGCCGTGAGGTCGAGGACGAGCGGTACGCGGCGGTGCTCCGGCCGCCCGCGCCCCAACGGCACAAGGAGATCGTCGACGTCCATCTGCTGCTGCTCCGCGGCGACGAGGTGCTGCTCGCCCGCCGCTCGGGCACCGGCTACGCGGACGGTCTGCTGAACGCGCCGTCCGGACACCTGGAGGACGGCGAGGACGTCAGAAGCGGCATGATCCGCGAGGCCCGCGAGGAGATCGGCATCGAGTTGGCGTCGGAGGAGCTGGCGGTCGCCCTGGTCATGCAGCACCGCGCACCGGACGGCGCGGCCAGGATCGGCTGGTTCTTCACGGCCGAATACGGCAGCGGCGGCGAGCCCGTCAACCGCGAGCCCGACAAGTGCTCCGAGCTGGGCTGGTACCCGCTGGACGCCCTGCCCGACGACATGGTCGCGTACTGCCGAGCGGGGATCGACGCCTACCGGGGCGGGCAGCCGTTCCTGCTCCACCTGCACGAGAGCGGGGACCCGATCGCCTACGACCCGGCCGGCAGCGGCCGAGCGGTGCCGCTGCCGCCGTCCGCTGTGCCAGGATCCCGGATATGAGCCTGAAGATCACCGTAGACGCGGACGCGGCCACCGCCCCGTACGAGCAACTGCGCGGGCAGATCGCGGAAGAGGCCCGCGAGGGACGCCTTCCGGTCGGCTACAAGCTGCCCACCGTACGGGGACTCGCCGAGCAGTTGGGGCTTGCGGCCAACACGGTCGCCAAGGCGTACCGCGCGCTGGAGGCCGACGGGGTGATCGAGACCCGCGGCAGGCACGGCACCTATATCGCCGCAGCCGACGCCCGCGCACGGGAAGTGGCCGCCGCGGCGGCGGAGTACGTGGCACGCACGCGCCGCCTCGGGCTCGACCGGGACGCCGCGCGGGCCGCGGTGGACGAGGCGCTGCGCGCCGTCGACGAGACCTAGAGCCCCGGACCCCGGAGGTTCTCGCTCTCGGAGGGGCGCCAGCGTGGCAGGTCGGCGGCCGGGGGGCCGGGCGGGGCGTGACCAGGTGGTGGGGGAGCCGTCGTAGTGGATCGGCGGGAGTGCGTAACGGAGTCGGCCCATGGGCGAGTCGGCTTCGGCGAGACGGGGGGAGTGATCGCGATGGTCCGCGGGTGGTGGAGGATCGGTCGCCGGGATGCCGGTACGGACGGCCACGGCGAGACCGCCCGCCGCGTACACCGTCTGCTCGGAGCGTTCGCCGGGCGATGCCGCGAGTTCCTCCGCCACTCGGGCCACGAGGGCGTCGGTGTCGTCGGAGTCATGACAACAGCGGACGTCTCCAAGGCGGCGTCCGGCACTCGCGCGTCTCCTCGTGCGTCTTCTCACCCGCGGGCGGCGCGGTTCCCGGACGCCTCATCGGCCTTGGCGGCGTCCGGGGCGGGGAAACCGCCGGAGCTGCTAGAGGTAGAGGCCGTCCGACGCCTGGGCGGGGACGGGCAGGGCGGCCGTGCTGCCGCGGCGGAGCGCGTACAGCTCGGCGAGGGTGGCGCCTTCGCGGCCGATGCCCTCGGGAGTGCCCAGCCAGTTGACGGCCTCGTCACGGGTCAGCGGGCCGACCTCGATCCTGGCCAGGCAGCGGCCCGGCCGGACCACCGCGGGGTGCAGGCGTTCCAGATCCTCGTTGGTGGTGATGCC
The DNA here is from genome assembly GCF_044741185.1 of Streptomyces sp. NPDC088197. Taxonomy (NCBI): domain Bacteria; kingdom Bacillati; phylum Actinomycetota; class Actinomycetes; order Kitasatosporales; family Streptomycetaceae; genus Streptomyces; species Streptomyces sp. NPDC088197. Next base: position 243,783 of record NZ_JBIUSD010000010.1, on the reverse strand, counting down.
GACCAGCACATTGCGGCCCTGGCCGAGCAGCCCGTCCGTGAGATTGAGCAGCCGGGACAGCGCCTGGCCGGTCTGGTGCTTGGCCTGGCCCCGGATCAGCTCGTCGCAGTCCTCCAGCAGCAGGAGCCGCCAGCGACCGCCCGCCGTGCCGTCGTCCTCGCCGATGGCGATGTCCATCAGATAGCCGACGTCGTTGAAGAGCCGCTCGGGGTCGAGCACGCAGTCGACCTGGCACCAGTCGCGCCAGGACCGGGCCAGGGTGCGCAGCGCCGAGGTCTTGCCGGTGCCGGGCGGGCCGTGGAGCAGCAGCAGGCGGCCGGTGATGTCGTCGGCCGTGAGCTTCATCAGGCCGTCCATCGAGTCGGCGACCGGCGCGGTGTAGTTCCCGCGCAGCTCCTCCCACGTGGCGGCGGAGATCTGCCGGGTGGTGCGGTGCGGTCCGCGGCGCGGCGAGACGTACCAGAAGCCCATGGTGACGTTCTCGGGCTGCGGCTCCGGCTCGTCCTCGGCGTCGTCGACGGAGGACTTCAGCACCTGCTCGGCCAGTTCGTCCGTGACGGCGGCCACGGTGACGTCGGCGCCCCGGTTCCAGCGGGAGATGAGGACGGTCCAGCCGTCGCCCTCGGCGAGGGTGGCGCTGCGGTCCTTGTCGCGGGCCTGGCGCAGTACCACCGCGTCCGGCGGCAGCAGTGTGAGGCCGGACTTCACATTCTCCAGCGAGGCGCCGCGCGAGAACGGCTGCTCGCCCGAGGTGAACCGGCCCAGGAAGAGGGCGTCCACGACATCGGACGGGGAGTCGCTGTCGTCCAGTCGCAGATGGACGGGGAGCGCCTGGTGCGGGGCGGTGGCGGCGGTCGGCTTGGCGGCCGGTCCCTTGCCGGTTCCGGTGGTGGGCGGCACTTGCCTCCTCGGTTCACTGGGTGTCGCGGACATGCGGCCCATGATCCGGCACGCGGGCCCGATTCGCCCAGTCTTTTTCCATGCCGGGCCTCCCACCACGCCGTTGGTGGATTCATACCGTCTTGTCAGTATTTGGCGAGCGAGGTGCCGGTCGGCTTGAACTTCTCGTACAAGCGTACGTCCACGCTCGCGGGTGTCCCCGGCGGGGCGGCGGGGGAGACCCACGGGAACGGCACTGTTGCCAGGTCACAGCGGTCGCCGCCGATCGGGCGGCCGAGCTGGGCACATGCCCTTGGAATGTCAACGCCCTTGAGGAGAAGGTGAATACGGCGTCGCGAATGAGTCCAGGATGCGCACGTGACGTGGCGGGGCGATAGGGTTAGCCTGCCCGAGCCGGGTGCCCTCGTAAGGGTGGGGAGAGTAATGGAACAGATAGCGATGCACAGCAGGCCACGAGTGCCTGCCATCAACTGCGGTACAGGCGCGTCCAGTGCGCGCCTCGACCGGCACCTCGCGATACTGGCCGGGCCTGCCCTGCCCCAGCGCGACACAGAGGAAGCGACTGTGCTGATGCAGGAGCTGACCTCGCGCAACACCGTGCACACCACGGCCAACCGCGGTGCGAGGGTGTCGCTCTTCGCGCCGCTGCGACGGCTGCGGAGATCGCTGTTCGGCAACCGAGGCTGAGTCCGCTCCGCCCTCTCCCAGGACTCGGACTCCCAGGTCCCGCCGTCCCCTGACCTCGGTCGGGGCCGCGGACCGGCCAGGTGCTCGGATCGTCCGGCGGCCACACCGTCCCGGCTCGGCGCTGCTTCGCGCGGCGCTTCGGTGTGTGCCCGCCGCGGCCGTCCCTCCCCACCGGACGGTCCGCCGCGACACCAGGTCGCGCGGACACCCTCCCCCCGGCCGCAGCAGGACCGTTTACGGCAGTGTCGTTCACGGCACGGCTGGTCACCACGGCTGGTCACAGCAGGGAGAACTGCCCGTCCGGCCCTTCCTCGTGGTGTTCCAGCACGGAGGCGGGCCTGCGCCTGGCGGCGGGCACCGGCAGTACGCCGCCGGCCCGCAGTTCGGCCGTCGTGACCGTCTCGCCGCGCACCGCCAGGCGGCGCGCCAGACCCTCGCGGTCCGCACGCAGACCGGCCAGCAGCGTCAGCACACTGATCAGTTCCAGCAGTTCCGACGTGGTGGCCCGTGTCCACGCGGCGGGTCGCAGCGCCTCCAGGGTCCCCGGCGCACCCGGCGCCGTACGCCGCTCGAACCACGCCTCGATCACCCGCACCCCACCCGCGGTGACCTCCCAGGCGGCCGGTGAGACCGGCGAGATCCGGCCGTCACCGATCAGCAGCGCCCGCTCGTCCGGGTCGTACGACAACTCCCCGGCGGCCGGGGTGTCCGGCAGCGGCGAGCGGACGTAAGGGCGGCTTCCTCCGGGCAGCCGGAGCCGACCGGCGTCGCGTCCCTCGGCGGGATCGGCGAACCGCGCCCCGTGGGTCTGGAGCCACAGCGTCCGGCGCCCGAGCGCCAGCCCCTCCTGCCAGAGCGCGGGATCACGGGGCAGCGGTACGAGGGCGCCGCCGGGGCCCGGCCGCGCCGCCGCGCCGATCCAGGCCAGCACGTCCGCGGCGGCGACCTCGGTGCCCAGCCGCGCGGAGAGCAGGGCGGTCAGCCCCGGCGCGATGTTGGGGTCCCGGCCGCCCGGCTGCCGGAACAGCGGCCGTATCCAGCCCGGCCGCCCGGCAGGGGAGCGCCCGTCGGGCAGCAGCGCGCAGAACACCACGGCGGGCTCCGGCGCCCCGGACTCCGCCACCGACGCGGCCCGCGCCTGATACGCCTGTTCCAGCGCGAAGACCTGCCGGTCGTCGGCCGTCCGCCATATCTCGGCCCGCGCCACGTCGATCAGCCGGTGGTCGGGTATCAGCCACTGCCGGTCGTACGGGCCGTGCTGCACCCGCACCGGCTCGGGGCAGCGACCGGTCTCGCCGGCCAGCGCGGTGGTCGGGGTGCGGTGGCCCGGCAACTGCGCGACGGGCGTGTGCAGATTCCTGGCCCGCGTCGGATGCAGCAGCGCCGACCGGGCGTCCTGGTCCGCGGTGCCGGTGAACAGCGCCCACCGGGCACGCAGACAGGAAGGCTCCGCGGCCATCGGCCAGCCGCGGCCGATCCGCAACGGGCGTACGGACCACGGCATCACGTCGTGCAGCAAAGGCGCGTCATTGCTCACCGCACGCATGCTACTGACGACCCTCAGGGCGCCTCCATCGTCACCGTGAACGAGAAGCGGTCACCCCGGTAATGGATGCGCACCACGTCCACCGCCCGGCCCGACTCGTCGTAGGTCACCCCGGTGTAGTGCAATATCGGGCTCAGCAGCGGCACTTGCAGCAGCCGCGCCGTCTCGGGGTCGGCCAGCCGCGCCTCCACGGTGTCGGTGATCCGGCTGATCCGCACGCCGAGCACGTCCCGCAGCACCTTCGTCATCGGCCACCGCTCCAGGTCGGCGAGGTCGATCCGGGCGCCGAGTTCCGGACGTACGAAATTCTCCGCCCAGTTGGTGGGCTCACCGCTCTCGTCGCAGCGCAGCCTGCGGTAGGCCATGGCCCGGTCGAGGTCGGGGAAGTGCTCGGCGGCCCCCGGCGGGAGCGGCTCGGAACCGTAGCGCAGCACCGCTGTACGGCCGCCGGACTGCTGCGCCACGATCGCGTCCACCGAGCCGAGCAGCTTCACCGGCGCCCCGCGCAGCGCCGTCGGCTCGATGAAGGTGCCACGCCTGCGGTGCCGGCTGATCAGGCCCTCGTCCTCCAGCTCCTTGAGCGCCTGCCGCATGGTGAGGACGCTCACCCCGTAGTGCCCGGCCAACTCGTCCTCGGTGGGCAGCCGCAGCGGGGCCTGCGCGTGGCGGCCCAGTATCGAGGCGCGCAACGACTGCGAGACCTGGTACCACAGCGGCAGCTTGCGGTTCAGGACGAGGGAGTCGGGGGCGAAGGACGTCACGGCCGGAAGTTTCTCGCAAGCCCCTCCCACACCCGGTCGTAGCCCCCCTGCCGGTGCTCCCCGTTCAGTGCGAACTCGGTGGGCACGACCGGCCAACGGGTCTCGAACATGAACGCCAGCCCGTCGTCCACGCGCTGCGGCGCCAGTTCGGCGGCGCTCGCCTTGTCGAAGGTGGCCCGGTCAGGTCCGTGCGCCGACATCATGTTGTGCAGCGAGGCGCCGCCGGGCACGAAGCCCTCGGCCTTGGCGTCGTACGCCCCCTCGATCAGGCCCATGAACTCGGTCATCACATTGCGGTGGAAGTACGGCGGCCTGAAGGTGTCCTCGCCGACCAGCCAGCGGGGGGCGAAGACCACGAAGTCCGCGCCCGCGAGCCCCGGCGTGTCCGAGGGCGAGGTGAGCACCGTGAAGATCGACGGGTCGGGGTGGTCGTAGCTGAGCGACCCCAGCACGTTGAAGCGGTGCAGGTCGTACACGTACGGCACATGGCTGCCGTGCCAGGCGACCACGTCGAGCGGCGAGTGGTCGTAGACCGCGGCCCAGAGATTGCCGCCGAATTTGTTGACCACCTCCGTCTGCTCGTCCCGGTCCTCGTAGGCGGCGACCGGGGCGCGGAAGTCCCGCGCGTTGGCGAGTCCGTTCGCACCGATCGGCCCCAACTCGGGGAGCTGGAAGGGCTGGCCGTAGTTCTCGCAGACGTAGCCGCTCGCCGTGCCGTCCGGCAGTTCGACGCGGAAGCGGACGCCGCGCGGGATCAGCGCGACCTCGCCCGGATCGGCGCGGATCAGCCCCAACTCGGTCCGCAGCAGCAGGGCGCCCCGCTGCGGCACGATCAGGAACTCGCCGTCCGAGGAGGAGAACACCCGGTCGTGCATCGAGAGGTTGGCCGCGTACCAGTGGATGCCGATGCCCTCACGGCGCAGCACATCGCCGTTGCCACCGACCGTGACCAGGCCGGTCACGAAATCCGTCGGCTCCTGCGGCATCGGCAGCGGGCCCCAGCGCAGCCGGTTGGGGTCGGGCTCCACGTCGAGGAACGGGGCGCTGCGCACCTGGCCGTTGGGGACGCGGCGGAAGGGCGGATGGGCGGCCGAGGGCCGGATCCGGTAGAGCCAGCTCCGTCGGTTGCGGGCGCGCGGCTCGGTGAACGCGGTGCCGCTGAGCTGTTCCGCGTAGAGCCCGAAGGGGGCGCGCTGCGGTGAGTTGCGCCCCTCCGGGAGCGCGCCCGCCACGGCTTCGCTGCTGTGCTCGTTGCCGAAGCCCGAGGAGTACGGCAGGTCCTTGCCGTCCTCGGCGTCGGCGCCGCCCGGCCCGTTCACGGCGTTCGTGGCGTTCATGGTCTGCTCCCGGTGGGGTCTCGTCCGTGATTCCTATGCTGACCCATAGGAATCACGGCGGCAACCCTCAGCCCGAGCCTGTGGAAAACTCCGCTGCCAGGGCCCGGACGGTGGCCGCGGCCGAGACCGCGTGGCCGCGCGCCGAGGCGTGCACCAGGTCGGCGCTGTACAGGTCGCGGTCGGCGACGGCGGGATGGTCGTACATCTCGACGACCACCGCGCCGTAGCGCTCCGCGACCGTCCGGGTCACCTGATTGAGGACGACGACGCCGCTCTCCAGCGGGCCGCCGCGCAGTTCCGGCACGGCCGCCGCGACATTCATCAGCGCGTACGCGAACAGGGTCCTGCCGGGCGCGGCCAGCCGGGAGAAGAGCAGGTCGAGCTCCTTCTCCAGCACCTCGGGGGAGAAGCCGGGCAGCAGCAGGTCGTTGCCGCCGCAGACGATCGCGACCAGGTCGGGCGCGAAGCGCGCGGCGCGCTCGGCCTGGTCGGCGCGTACCTGGCCCGCGGTGAGACCGCGCATGCCGAGGTTGAGATACGTCAGCTCCGGCACGACCCGGCGCAGGGCCTCCGCGGTGCGGTCGGCCCAGGGCACGGTGCGGTATCCGGGCACGGGGTCGCCCAGGCCCTCGGCGATGCTGTCGCCGACGACCGCGAAGCGCTTCCAGGGCGCGCCGCGCAACAGCCGGTCGCTCTCCTCGGGCGACAGGCAGTGGGGGTCGGCGGCCTCCGCCGGGTGGTCGGCCGCATAGGTGGCGGAGAAGGCGCTGACCGCGCTGCGGACGGGATCGGGACCGGGAGCGGGGACGGGACTCTGAGCGGGATCGGGATCGGGATCGGGATCGGGATCGGGGAGGGGAACGGGAACGGCGTCGCCGTGCTGCGTCATCTCAGGACTCCTTGGCAAGGGTGCGGGTCAGGCCGAGGCCGACCACGGCGGCGACGGCGGCAAGCGCGGCGCAGACGAGGAACACCTCGCGGAACGCCCGCGTCCCGTCCAGGCCGTGGGCGGCGATGACCGAGGCGGTCGCGGCGACGCCGAGCGCGCCGCCCAACTGCCGCGCGGTGGTGGTCATGCCGACGCCCGAGGCGAACTGCCTGGGCGGCAGCGATGTCGCGGCGGCGGTGGACAGGGCGGTGAGCGTGGCCCCGAAGGCGGCGCCGCCGATCAGGCCCATGGGCAGCCACAGCGCCAGGAAACGGGTGTCGGCGCCGAGTTGGAACCAGGTCCAGACGCTCACCGCGGCGAAGGCGGCCATGGACACGGCGACAACGGCGGGCAGATGGTGCGGCCGGGCGCGCTTGCCGACCACCAGCGCGGCCACCGCGGAGGTGAGCGCGCCGGGTGTGAGGGCGAAGCCCGCCTTGAGGACCGAGTAGTGCCACACGGTGGTGAGGAACAGCGGTCCGCAGAGCATCCAGGCGAAGAGCGCGGCCCCGGCGAAAGCGGCTGCGGCGGAGGCGACGGCGAAGGCGCTGTCGCGGAACAGGCCGGTCTCGACGGCGGGCGTCACCTGGTGCGTGGAACGGACGAGCGCCACGACGAGCAGTGCCGCGCCGCACAATGTGCTGCCCACAGTGGCCGCGGACGCCCAGCCCCAGTCGCTGCCCTTGCTGAGGCCGAGCACCAGCAGGCCGATGCCCAGGGTGACGGCGAGCGTGCCCAGCGGGTCGGGCAACCGCCGTTCCGCGCCGACGCGTTCCGGCAGGCCGCGCAGTCCCGCGGCCACCAGGAGGATGCCCACCGGCACATTGATGAGGAAAACGGAGCGCCAGCCGAAGGCGTCGACCAGCAGACCGCCCAGGCTCGGCCCGGCGGCGCTGGCCATCGAGCCCGCGGCGCCCCAGACGCCGATCGCCGCCGCGAGCCCGGCGGGGGGCGTGGTGGCGAGCAGCAGCCCGAGCGCGGCCGGGATCATCCCGGCCGCGGCGGCGCCCTGGAGGGCGCGGGCAGCGATCAGCCAGGGCAGGCCGGGCGCGGCGGCGCACAAGGCGGAGGCGACCGTGAAGCCGGTGAGCGACAGCAGGAAGACGCGCTTGCGGCCGAAGGCGTCGGCTATCCGTCCCGCCGGGGTGAGCAGCGCGGCGAAGAGCACCGCGTAGCTGCTCACGACCCACGACAGGTCGGACACGCGGTCGGCGGGGAAGCTCTCGGCCAGGTCGGGGAAAGCGACGTTGACGACGGTGGCGTCGAGGAACGCGATGAAGGTGGCGCCCGCGCTGAGCAGCAGGACGAGCCCCGGTCTGACGTCCGGGGTCCGTCCTGAGCCGGGCGGTGCGGGGAGGGTGGAAGCGGGGGAGGACATGGGCCGTCCTTGCCTTGGCAGCGAGAAACATACTGAGAGTACATACTGACGGTATGAAAATACATACCGAAGGTATGTGCGTGTCAAGAGTGGGCAGGCCCTAGGGTGGGAAGGGCATCGCGAACGACAGGAGGGCGCCGCCGTGGCAGCACCGCGCACAGGCACCGGAAGCGGGACGGGCACCGTCCCGGCCCGCAGGACGGCGGCACGCCCCACGCAGCGCGAGCGGTCGGACGCCACCGTCGAGGACCTGCTCACCGCGGCCCGCGCACTGTTCGCCGCCGAGGGCTACGCGGCCACCTCGCTGGACGCGGTCTGCGAGCGGGCGGGCGTCACCAAAGGCGCCCTTTACCACCACTTCTCCGGCAAGAGGCAGCTCTTCAGTGCCGTCTACACCCGCGAGCAGGAACGTCTCGCCCACCGGATCTCGACCGCGTATCTCCAGGTCGCCGACCCGTGGGAGGCGGTCTACGAGGGCAGCCGCGCCTATCTGGAGGCGTCCTTGGACCCCGAGGTGCAGCGCATCACGCTCTTCGACGCTCCGGGCGCGCTCGGCTGGGAGGCGATGCGCGACCTCGGCGTCAACTGCCGCCAACTCACCCTGCGCGGCGTGAAGTACGCCATCAAGGCGGGCGCGATCTCGCAGCGCCCCGCCGACCCGCTGACGTCGATGCTCTACGGCGGACTCAGCGAGAGCGCGATGGCGATCGTCAGGGCCGACGACCCGCCGGCCGCCCTGGCGGAAGCCCTCGCCGACCTGCGCAAGCTCTTCGACGCGCTCGCCGCGAAGGGCTGAGGGAGCCGTGCCACGGGCCGTGGGCGCCGACAGCGGACTGCGCCGCGCACCGGTGCAGCAGCGCAGCACCGAACGCCTGGAACGCATCCTCGACGCCTGCGCCCGGCTGTTGGACGAGGGCGGTTACGAGCGTCTCAGCACCCGCGCCGTCGCGGCCCGCGCGGGCGTCCCCATCGGGTCGGTCTACCGTTTCTTCTCCGACAAGCGCGCCCTCGCGGACGCCCTCGCCCACCGCAACCTCGACGAATTCCTCGACCGTACGGCCGCGCGTCTCGCGGAGCCCGGCACCGACCCCGACTGGCGCACGGCGGTGAACATCCTGGTCGACGAGTACACCGCCATGAAGCGCACCGCGCCCGGTTTCGCGCTGGTCGACTTCGGCGTGCCGGGCGAGACCAACCACGACCTCGCCGACCGGCTGCCCGCGCTGCTCGGCGAACGGCTCTCGGTCGATCCCTCGGAACCCCGGCTGCGGCTGGCCCTGGTGATCGCCGTCGAGACGGCGGACGCCGCGCTGCAACTCGCCTTCCGCACCGACCCGTCGGGCGACCCCGGGGTGATCTCCGAGACGAAGGAGCTGATCCGGGCCTATCTCGCGACCGTCCTGGACTGATCTCCCAGGCCCCCAGGCCCCCAGGCCCCCAGGCCCCCAGGCCCCCTGGCCTCCCCGCCCCTTCCCGGATCTCCCGCACCCGCCTCGCGAGGCCCGATGCCCGCTCCAGGGGTCGTTGTCAGTACCGCCGGGTAATGTCGAAGACGACCGCGCGCCAACGTCGCCGCCCGTCCAGGGGAGTCCCCGATGACCCGAACCGCCCTGCGCATCTGTCCGCTCTGCGAGGCCACCTGCGGCCTCACGCTGTCCGTCGACGACGGACGGGTGACGCACGCCCGCGGCGACCGGGACGACGTGTTCAGCGCGGGCTTCATCTGCCCCAAGGGCGCCGCTTTCGGCGCGCTCGACGCCGACCCCGACCGGCTGCGGCGCCCCCTGGTGCGCCGCGAGGGCCGGCTGACCGAGGCGACGTGGGACGAGGCGTACGCGGCCGTCGCCGCCGGGATCGGCGCGGTCACCGGCGCGCACGGCGGTGACGCGGTCGGCGTCGTCCTCGGCAACCCCAATGTGCACACGATGGCGGGCGGCCTCTACCCCGCGCAGCTCATCGCCGCGCTGCGCACCCGCCGCGTCTTCACCGCGAGCACGCTCGATCAGATGCCCAAGCACGTGTCCTGCGGCTACCTCTTCGGCGACCCGAACGCGATCCCGGTGCCCGACCTGGACCGCACCGACCATCTGCTGCTCATCGGCGCGAACCCGCTGGTGTCCAACGGCAGTCTGGCCACCGCCGCCGACTTCCCCGGCAAGCTCAAGGCGCTGCGGCGGCGCGGCGGCAGACTCGTCGTCATCGACCCGCACCGCACCAGGACCGCCCGCGCCGCCGACCGCCATGTGGCGCCCAGGCCCGGCACCGACGCGGCCCTGCTGCTCGCCATGGTCAGGACACTGTTCGCCGAAGGGCTCGCGGACCCCGGCGAACTGACCCCGTGGCTCAGCGGTGTGGCCGAAGTACGCGACCTGGTGACGGATTTCGCGCCGGAGGCGGTCGCCGCGTATTGCGACGTCCCGGCCGACGACATCCGGGCCCTGGCACGCGAGTTGGCGGCGGCCGAGCGCGCCGCGGTCTACGGGCGGCTCGGCAGCACCGCCGTGGAATTCGGCACCCTGGCGAGCTGGGCGGTCGACGTGCTCAACGCGCTGACCGGCAATCTGGACCGGCCGGGCGGCGCCATGTTCCCGCTCGCGGCCACCGCGCGGGCGCCCCGACCGCCCGGCCCCGGCAAGGGATTCCGCGTCGGCCGCTGGCACAGCCGGGTCTCGGGACACCCCGAGGTCAAGGGCGAACTGCCCGCCGCCGCCCTCGCCGAGGAGATCGACACCCCCGGGGACGGCCACCTGCGCGCCCTCGTCGTGGTCGCGGCCAACCCGGTGCTGTCCGCCCCCGACGGCCTGCGGCTCGACCGCGCCCTGGACGGCCTGGACTTCATGGTCAGCGTCGATCCGTATCTCAACGAGACCTCGCGCCACGCCGATGTGGTGCTGCCGCCGCCCCCGCCCGCGCAGAGCGCGCACTACGACTTCGCCTTCAGCACGCTCGCGGTCCGCAACACCGTCCGCTACAGCCCGCCCGCGGTGCCGCTGGAGGACGGACTGCTGGACGAACCGGAGATCCACGCCCGGCTGATCCTCGCCGTCCTGGGACAGACCCGGGGCCAGGGAGCCGACCCCGCGCTCGTGGACGAACAGGCGGTGGTCCGCAAGCTCACCGCCGAGACCGGCGACCCGCACTCGCCGGTCCACGGCCGGGACGTCGCGGAGCTGTCCGCCGCGCTCGGCGGGAGCACCGGATACGAGCGGCGGCTCGACATGATGCTGCGCCTCGGCCCGTACGGCGACGGCTTCGGCGCCGACCCCGACGGCCTCACCCTGGCGAGGGTCCTGGACCGGCCGCACGGCATCGACCTCGGCCCGCTGCGCCCGCGCGTGCCCGAGGTGCTGCGGACACCGTCCGGCACGGTCGAGCTGGCGCCCGAGGCCGTTGCCGCCGATCTGCCGCGGCTGCGGGCCGCGGTGACGCGCGGCGCGGACGGCGAAGGGCTGGTCCTCATCGGGCGCCGCCATCTGCGGTCCAACAACTCCTGGATGCACAATGTGCCCGCGCTCACCGGCGGCACCAACCGCTGCACGGCGCAGATACACCCCGTCGACGCGGCCCGGCTCGGGCTGGCCGACGGGGCGCTCGCCCTGATCAAGGGCGACGGCGGGGAGATCACCGCGGCCGTCGAGATCACCGACGCGCTGCGCCCCGGAGTGGTCAGCGTGCCGCACGGCTGGGGTCACGACCGCGAGGGCACCCGGCTGACCGAGGCGGCCCGCGAGCCGGGCGTCAACGTCAATCAGTTGCTCGACGGCACGCGGCTCGACCCGCTCTCCGGCACGGCCGTGCTCAACGGATTCCCGATACGGATGGAGGCCGTCCGCTGACCCGCGCCGCGCCCGTGACACGGCCGGGTGACACGGCGCCGCCGAGTGGTGTGACACCCGGACAGCGGGGCACGGGACCCCTGGGCGCGGGTCGCCCGGGGAGGGCGGCCGGACGTCACGGGCCCGGCCCGGCCCCGCGCGGAGCCCGGGTCGTCGGGTGTTCCCGGCGCGACGTGACTGACGGCACGCGACACACCCTGGCCACAAAAAACTAACGGCGCTAGTTTGGGCGTCGGACGCAGAGCGGTGACCCCGGAGGGCAGCAACGGTGGACGGTACGGCAGAGGGCGCACAGGACCTGGTGACATCGCGCGACGCCCTGTACATCGGCGGGAAGTGGCGCCCCGCCGCGGGCGGCGGCCGGATCGACGTCGTCAACCCGGTGACCGAGAAGGTCATCGGACAGGTGCCCGCGGGCACCGCGGAGGACGTGGACGAGGCCGTACGCGCCGCGCGCGCCGCCCTGCCCGGCTGGGCGGCCACCCCGCCCGCGGAACGCGGCGCGATACTCGGCGCGGTACGCGACCTGATGGCGGCGCGCCGCGAGGAGATCGCCGCGACCGTCGCCGCCGAGTTGGGTGCCCCGCCCGCCTTCGCCGCCGCCGTCCACACCGACATGCCCACCGCCGTCATGGGCAGCTTCGCCGCGCTCGCCGCCGGGTACGGCTTCGAGGAACAGGTCGGCAACTCACGGGTGTTCCAGGAGCCGGTCGGCGTCGTCGGCGCGATCACGCCGTGGAACTACCCGCTGCACCAGGTCGTCGCCAAGGCCGCCCCCGCGCTGGCCGCGGGCTGCACCGTGGTGCTCAAGCCCGCGGAGGACACCCCGCTGGTCGCCCAGCTCTTCGCCGCGATCCTCGACGAGGCCGGGCTCCCCGCCGGAGTCTTCAACCTGGTCACCGGCCTCGGCCCGGTCGCCGGACAGGCGCTCGCCGAGCACCCAGGCGTGGACATGGTCTCCTTCACCGGTTCCACCGCGGTCGGACGGCAGATCGGCGCCACCGCGGGCGCCGCCGTCAAGCGCGTCGCGCTCGAACTGGGCGGAAAGTCCGCGAACGTCATCCTCCCCGGCGCCGACCTCGCCCGCGCCGTCAACGTCGGCATCGCCAACGTCTTCGCCAACTCCGGCCAGACATGCAGCGCCTGGACCCGGATCCTCGTCGACTCCGCGCGCTACGACGAAGCCGTCGAGGCGGCCACCGCGGCAGCCGCCAAGTACGTACCCGGCGAACGGCTCGGCCCGGTCGTCAACGCCAAGCAGCGCGAGCGGGTGCGCGGCTATATCCGGCGCGGCGCCGCGGAAGGCGCGCGGATCGTCGTCGGCGGCCCCGACGCGCCGGACGGACTGGAGACCGGCTACTACGTACGCCCCACTGTCTTCGCCGACGTCGACCCCGGTATGACGATCGCCCAGGAGGAGATCTTCGGCCCGGTCGTCGCCCTGATCAGGTACGAGGACGAGGACGACGCCCTGCGCATCGCCAACGGCACGGTCTACGGGCTCGCGGGCGCGGTCTGGGGCGCCGACGACGCGGAGGCCGTCGCCTTCGCCCGCCGGATGGACACCGGACAGGTCGACATCAACGGCGGCCGGTTCAACCCGCTGGCGCCCTTCGGCGGTTACAAGCAGTCCGGAGTCGGCCGCGAGCTGGGCGCGCACGGGCTGGCGGAGTACCTCCAGACCAAGTCCCTCCAGTTCTGACCGCAGGACCGCACGAACCGCTCCCCCTCCCGACCCGTTCGGGCCGACTCGGTCGACCGGGATCACCCCGGCCGACCCGGTCCGACCGGCCCGATGCCCCACCCCGCTCACGCCCGCTCGCCCGCACCCGCACCCGCACCCGCATCCGTCCGCATCCGCCAGCCCCCGACCGCATCCGTCCGCATCCGGATCCGCTCGCAGCCCCGCACCCAGGAGACCTCGTGGTACGCGCAGCCGTCCTGCCCGCCGTCAACGCGCCGCTGGCCGTCGCCGACATCGAGCTGCCCGACCCCGGACCCGGACAGGTCCGGGTCCGGCTGGCGGCGGCGGGCGTGTGCCACTCCGACCTGTCGCTGTCCAACGGGACGCTGCGCCAGCCGGTACCCGCCGTCCTCGGCCATGAGGGCGCGGGCACGGTGGTGTCGGTCGGAGACGGCGTCGGCCATCTCGCCCCCGGTGACCGCGTGGTCCTCAACTGGGCGCCAGCCTGCGGCGACTGCCACTTCTGCGGCCTCGCCGAGCCCTGGCTGTGCGCCAACTCCGCCACGGCAGCCGCCAGTCCGTACGCCACGCTGGCCGCCGACGGCAGCCCGCTCTACCCGGGCCTGGGCACCGCCGTCTTCGCCGAGGAGACCGTGGTCGCCGCGGGCGCGGTCCTGCCGCTCCCCGACGGCGTCCCGCTCACCGACGCCGCGCTGCTCGGCTGCGCCGTACTCACCGGCTACGGCGCGGTGCACCACTCGGCGCGGATCCGTACCGGCGAGAGCGTCGCCGTCTACGGGGTCGGCGGCGTGGGGCTCGCCGTGCTCCAGTCGGCGCGGATCGCGGGCGCCGAGCGGATCATCGCGGTCGATGTCGCGCCCGCCAAGGAGGAGCTGGCGCGGGCGGCCGGCGCCACCGACTTCGTCGTCTCCGGGGACGACACGGCCAAGCGGATCCGCAAGCTCACCGACGGCTTCGGCGCCGACGCGGCCATCGAGTGCGTGGGCCGCGCCGACACCATCCGCACCGCCTGGTCCTCCACGCGCCGCGGCGGCCGTACGACAGTGGTCGGCATCGGCGGCCAGGACCAGCAGGTCACCTTCACCGCGCTGGAACTCTTCTACTTCGGCCGCACGCTCTCCGGCTGCGTGTACGGAAACTGCGACCCGGCCGTGGATCTGCCGGTGCTCGCCGAGCACGTACGGGCGGGCCGCCTCGACCTGTCCGCCATGGTCACCGACCGCATCACGCTCGACGGCATCCCGGCGGCCTTCGAGGCGATGACCGCCGGGCGCGGCGGCCGGGCGCTGGTGGTCTTCTGACCGGTCGGTCGGGCCGGATTCCCGCGGGACCGCGCACCCGCCGCTGTCAGCGGGCGCGTCCCCAGGCGTACGTCTAGGCGTACGTCTACGCGTACGCCTACGCCTGCGCGCCGTCGACCATCGCCAGCCAGTGCCGGTGAGTGCCGTCGAAGGGACCGGTGCCCTCCGCCACCGCCGTCATCAGCCACGCGGCGGCGGATTCGGCGGCGCCGATCACATCGGCGGGGTAGCCGTACCGCACCTGGTGCTCGGCGAATTCGTCCTCGTCGACCAGGATCGGCAGGTCGGCGCCGCGCTTGAGCAGGACGTCCAGGTCGAGGTCGACCATGGTGACCTCGGCGGGGGACGGCCACCGCGGCGGGGTGGTGATGTCGCAGTAGATCTCGGTGCGGCGGGGCGCGGCGTTGAAGGTCGCCGTCCACCAGGCGTCGCGCGGGAAGAGGATGATGTGCGCCTCGGGGATCGGGACGTGGGGGTTGTGGCCCTTGCGCACCAGGCCGAAGCCGGGAAGGCCGAGCCATACGCCGTGCTCGTCCTCACCGAGCCGCCGCATCCGCAGATTCCAGTGCAGAGTGCCGTCGTATTTGCGGTAGTTGACCTGGACGAAGTCGGGCTCGGGGCCCTGCGGGACCGGTTCTGACATGGCGCCATCCTGTCAGCAGGCGCGGCAGGTCCGCCCCCGGATTTCCCGCCGGGAGGCCACCCGCGCCGGGGCTCACGCCGGGGCGGTTCCCGGGCCCGCGAGCGCCTCGAACTGCACGGCCAGACCGTCGATCAGCGCGCGCAGCCCCGTCTCGAAGGCGCCGCTGTCGATCTGCCGCTGGTGCTTGGCGAGGAGGTGGGCCTGGCCGAGGTGCGGATAGTCGGCGGGGTCGTAGACGTCCGCGTCGCCGACGAAGCCGCCCGCGAAGGAGCCGAGCGCGGAGCCGGTGACGAAGTAGCGCATGAGGGCGCCGATCCGGGTGGCGTGGGCGGGCGGCCAGCCCGCCTCGACCATGCCGCCGAAGACGGCGTCGGCCATCCGGAGCCCGGCGGGCCGCAGGCCGGGCCCGACGGCGAGGAACGGCACGATGTGCGGGTGGTCGGTGAGGGCGGCGCGGTAGGAGCGACCCCAGTCGAGCAGCGCCTGCCGCCAGTCCCTGCCGTCACCGAACATCGACAGGTCGACCTGGGTGACGACGGTGTCGGCCGCCGCGTCGAGGATGGCTTCCTTGGTGGCGAAGTGGTTGTAGAGGGAGGGCCCGCTCACGCCCAGTTCGGCCGCGAGCCGCCGGGTGGACAGGGCCGCCAGACCCTCCTCGTCGATGAGGGCGAGGGCCGCCGTGACGATCCGGTCGCGGCTGAGCAGGGGCTTGCGGGGGCGGGCCATGCGGCACATAGTAGAGCCTGCCGCCCGAAAACTAGCGGTGGTAGTTTCAAAGGATCGTCCGGACGATCGTGGGATGCGGTGACGACGCAGTGAACCTTGAGCTGACCGAGGAGCAGGCCGCCGTCAAGGAGCTGGCCAGGGACTTCACCGAGCGCGAGATCACGCCGAACGCGGTGGCGTGGGACCGCGCCGAGAGCGTGGACCGTGCCATCGTGAAGAAGCTCGGCGCGCTCGGTTTCCTGGGGCTGACCGTCGACGAGGAGTACGGCGGCTCCGGCGGCGACCACCTCGCCTACTGCCTGGTGACCGAGGAGCTGGGCCGCGGCGACTCCTCCGTGCGCGGCATCGTCTCGGTCTCGCTCGGGCTGGTCGCCAAGTCGATCGCGCGCTGGGGGAGCGAGGAGCACAAGCGCGCGTGGCTGCCCCGGCTCACCGCGGGCGACGCGGTCGGCTGCTTCGGGCTGACCGAGCCGGGCACCGGTTCGGACGCCGCGAATCTCACCACCCGCGCGGTACGGGACGGTGACTCGTACGTGATCACCGGCAGCAAGATGTTCATCACCAACGGCACCTGGGCCGATGTCGTCCTGCTCTTCGCCCGCACCGGTCGCGCCGACGAGGGGCACAAGGGCGTCAGCGCCTTCCTGGTGCCGACCGACACGGCGGGCCTGACCCGCCGAGAGATCCACGGCAAGCTCGGGCTGCGCGGGCAGGCGACGGCCGAGCTGGTCCTCGACGGCGTCCGCGTCCCGGCCTCCGCGATGCTCGCGCCCGAGGGCAAGGGCTTCTCCGTGGCGATGTCCGCGCTGGCCAAGGGCCGGATGTCGGTCGCGGCGGGCTGCGTCGGCATCGCCCAGGCGTGCCTGGACGCGGCGGTGGCGTACGCGGGGGAGCGCGAGCAGTTCGGCGCGCCGATCGCCGGGCGCCAGCTCGTCCAGGAGCTGCTCGCCGACATCGCGGTGGACGTGGACGCGGCCCGGCTGCTCACCTGGCGGGTCGCCGACCTGATCGACCGCGGGCTGCCCTTCGCCACCGAGTCCTCGGTCGCCAAGCTCTACGCGAGCGAGGCCGCCGTGCGCTGCGCCAACAACGCCCTCCAGGTCTTCGGCGGCTACGGCTACATCGACGAGTACCCGGCGGGCAAGCTGCTGCGGGACGCGCGGGTCATGACGCTGTACGAAGGCACCAGCCAGATACACAAGCTGCTGATCGGACGGGCGCTGACCGGCGTATCGGCGTTCTGACCGCAGGCCGCGCACCCGTACGCACCCGTACCGCTTCCACGCACCGCGCCCCCGTACCGCTTCGACGTCCTGTCTCGACGTCCCCCTGCCCTGGTCACGACAAGTGACGAGCGACCGCTTAGTATCTAAGCGCTTGCTCAGCCCCGCGATAGGGTGGCGGCTGTGACCGGCGGTGAGGAGCGTGCGATGAGCGTCGAGGCGACAACCGGCGAGGCGTGGGGGGACATCAGCCCCGACGCCGCGAGGCGGCTGGTGATCGCGGCGGTGCAGGCGTTCGCCGAGCGCGGCTACCACGCCACGACCACCCGCGACATCGCCGGGCGCGCGGGCATGAGCCCCGCCGCGCTCTACATCCACTACAAGACCAAAGAGGAACTGCTCTACCAGATCAGCAAGGTCGGCCACCTGCGCTCGCTCGCCATGCTCTCCGAGGCCAGGGACGGCGACGGCAGCCCGGCCGAACGGCTGGAGAGCGCCGTACGCGCCTTCGTCCGCTGGCACGCCGAGCACCACACGACCGGGCGGGTCGTGCAGTACGAGCTGGGCGCGCTCGCCCCCGAGCACCACGCGGAGATCGTGGCGCTGCGGCGGCAGAGCGAGGACGCGATCCGCACGATCATCAAGGACGGCGTGACGGCGGGCGAATTCGACGTCCCCGAGGTCTCCGGGACCACGCTCGCCGTGCTGTCGCTCTGCATCGACGTGGCCCGCTGGTTCAACCCCGAGGGCCGCAGGACCCCGGACGAGGTCGGCGCGCTCTACGCCGACCTCGTGCTGCGCATGGTGCGGCCCACGGCCTGAGGGCGCGACCCGCGCGAACGCGTCCACGGACAGCCGCCCGAACGCGTCCGCAGAGCTACAGATAGAAGCGGGCCACCGTCTCCGCCACGCACACCGGCTTGTCGCCGCCCTCGCGCTCGATGGTCACCTTCGTCACGAGCTGGATGCCGCCGCCCACCTCGGTGACCTCCGCGACCTCGGCGGTCGCGCGGAGCCGGGAGCCGACCGGTACGGGAGCGGGGAAACGCACCTTGTTCACGCCGTAGTTGACGCCCATCTTCACGCCCTCGACCAGCAGGAGCCGCGGGGTGAGGGACGGGATCAGGGAGAGCGTCAGATAGCCGTGCGCGATGGTCGTGCCGAACGGGCCGAGCGCCGCCTTCTCCGCGTCGACGTGGATCCACTGGTGGTCCCCGGTGGCCTCGGCGAACAGGTCGATCCGCTTCTGGTCGATCTCCTGCCACTCGGTCCAGCCGAGCTGTTCGCCGACGGCGGCGCGCAGTTCGTCCGGCGAAGCGAAGATGCGGGGCTGCGACATGGGGTGGCCTCCAGGGGCGGTCCGGTACGGCGCGCTACGGGGTTTCTAAGCGCTTGCTCAGCGACTCTCAGCATGGTTCGGGGGCCGCCGGGTGTCAATCGCCGCCGCGCGGTCGGCCGCCCCTCGCGCCGCCCGGCCGCCGATCCCGTACCCCCGGCTCCCGCGCCGATCCCGTACCCCCGGCTCCCGCGCCGATCCCGTACCCCCGGCTCCCGCGCCGCTACCAGAGCTCCGGCCGCCGCCCCGCCCAGGGCCTGGCCCGTTCCAACTGCGCCGACAGCGACACCAGCGTCGCCTCGTCGCCGTACCGCCCGCCCAGCATCACGCCGATCGGCAGCCCCGCGTCCGTCCAGTGCAGCGGGACGCTGACCGCGGGCTGGCCCGTCGCGTTGTACAGCGGGGTGAAGGGCGTGAAGGCGGCCATCGCGTCGAATTCGGCCGTCGGGTCCGCGTCGTCGCGCATGCCCCCGACCAGGGCGGGCGGCTGCGCGAGCGTCGGCGTCAGGATCACGTCGTACGACGTCAGGAGCGCGTCCGCGATGAGCTGGCCGAGCATGCGGAAGACGTAGAGGGCGCCCGCGAAGTCCAGCCCCGACACCTTGCCGCCCGCCGCCCGCAGATGCCGGGTCAGCGGCATCAGCAAGTGCTCGTCGCCCGGCGCGACCGGCCGGGCCGCGGCCATCACCGACCAGACCGCGTTGAACGCCTGCCGCACCGAGTCGTCCACCGGCAGCGCCATCTCGTCCACGTCGTGGCCCAGTTCGCGCAGCAGCCCCGCCGCGCCGTCGAGCGCGGCCCGGCAGTCGGGGTGCAGCGCGACGCCGGGCACCGGCGGATCGGCGAGCGCCACCACGCGCAGCGGCCCCGGCTCGCGGCGGGCGTGGGAGAGGAAGGTCTCGCCGGGCGGCAGCGAGGGCGCCCCGTACGGGGCGCCGGCCTCGGGGCCCGCGAGGATGTCGAGCAGCGCCGCCGCGTCGGCGACGGTACGGGCGATCGGGCCCGACGTGCTGAGCCCGCTCACGTCGTGCAGGACGGGACCGCCGCTCACCCGGCCGCGGCTCGGTTTTATGCCGAACAGCCCGCAAACCGAGGACGGGATACGGATCGAGCCGCCGCCGTCGCTGCCCTGCGCGACCGGCGCGAGGCCGCCCGCCACCGCCGCCCCGGCGCCACCGCTCGAACCGCCCGCCGACCGCTCCAGGTCCCAGGGCGTGCGGGCGGGCGGCGCCAGCCGGTTCTCGGTGTAGCAGGGCAGCCCGAACTCGGGGGTGTTGGTCTTGCCGAGCAGGATCGTGCCCGCCTTGCGCAGCCGGGCCGCCACATGGTCCTCGGCGTCGGGTACGTGCTCCGCGAAGGCCGCGGAACCGAAGGTGCAGCGCACACCCGCCACCAGATTCAGGTCCTTGACCGGCACCGGGACGCCGTGCAGCACGGGCAGTTCGTCGGCCGCGCCCTCGCGCCGCGCGGCCAGCGCCCACGCCTCGGCCTCCGCCGCCTGCTTGCGGGCGACCTCCGGCGTCACGGTGATGAACGCGCCGAGCGTCGCGTCGAGCCGGTCGATCCGCTCCAGATAGTGCTCGGTCAACTCGACCGGCGACACCGCCCCCTCACGTACCGCAGCCGCCTGCTCCACCGCCGTCAGATCGTGCAACTGGGCCATGCCCGCTCCCGCCTTCCGCCGCTCGTACCGCCGTGCGCCACGCGTCGTGCGCCGCGATCCTCGCACTACCGGCGGGTAGCGACCAGCCCCTCGGCGGACCCGGTCACCGCCCGGAACCCGTCATGCCTGATGACCACGGCCCCGTGGCGGTGACGCCCGTCGGCCGGTGACGCCGCCGACCGGTGACGGCCGTCGCCCCGCCGTCGGCCACTATGGAGCGGAGCCGACGGGCCAAAACGAGTGGCACCCGCCATCCCGATCGGGGACCATCGCGAACGCCCGAGCCCGCCTGTGAACGACCAGCACCGCCAAGGAGCCACATGAGCCTGCGCCACCACGAGATCGCCGAGGCGGACAACCGCATCCTCAACCCCCTCAGCCAGGAGAAGCTGCGGCTGCTCGGTGAGATCTGCCGGTTGAAGGAGGGGCAGCGGCATCTCGACCTCGCCTGCGGGAAGGGCGAGATGCTGGCCGGCTGGGCGAAGCGGTACGGCACGGGCGGTGTCGGCGTCGACCTCAGCGAGGTCTTCCTGACGGCGGCGCGCGAGCGGGCCGCGGAATTCGGCGTGTCGGAGAGCGTGACCTTCGAGCGTGGCGACGCCGGGAAATACCAGCCGGAGCCCGCCGCCTTCGACATCGCCTCGTGCCTCGGCGCCACCTGGATCGGGGACGGCCTCGCGGGCACGATCGAGCTGCTGCGGCCCGCCCTGCGCCCCGGCGGACTCATGCTGATCGGCGAGCCGTACTGGCACGAGACACCTCCGGAGGAGGCGTACGAGGCCCTCGGCACCGAGCCGGACGACTTCGTGTCGCTCAGCGGCACCCTGGACCGCTTCGAGGCGGCGGGCGTCGACCTGGTCGAAATGGTGCTGGCCGACGGCGACAACTGGGACCGCTACTACGCGCCCCAGTGGTTCGCGATCTCCGAATGGCTCCGCCGCACCCCCGCCGACCACCCCGACGTACCGGCCATGCGCGAATTCCTCGACCACCAGCGGCGCGGCCATCTCACCTACGGCAAGCGCTACTTCGGCTGGGGCGTCTTCGTCCTGCGCCCCCGCTGACCGCGACGCGCGCCGCTGCTCCCGGCGTGCCCCGCTGACCGCGACGCGTGCCCGCCGACCCCAACGCGCCCCCACTCACCCCAACGCGCCCCCCACCCCCCCCCGCGGCCGCGGGAGTCGGGGACGACGGGATGTGGGGGAAGTGAAAAGCTGACGCATGTTCATCTTCCGGGAAGGAGGTACCGGCGGTAACGTCCGGGGACTGGTATCCGGAAGGAGCAGACATGCCGCTGCGGACCCCACGACGGATCGGCAAGCTGGGCAGGATCGGCAAGTGGAGAACGGCGACAGCCGCGGCGCTGCTGGCGCTCGGGGCCACCTTGGTGGCCCCGTTGCCGCTGGCGGCGCAGGCCGCGGACAACTCGGGCGACTACTGCGCGGGACAGTGCTCTGACATTCTGCCGCCTGGCGAGAACGGCAACGCCACGCTCGCGGACATTCTGGCGAACAAGGTGCTCGGGACACGCCCCGCGCACACCTCTGACCAGCTCGGACCGTATTCGTCGCTCGCCGACGGATACCCAGGGCTGACCGACGCGACCATCAGCAACTTCTTCAACAGCTCGTCCTTCGGCGTCCCTTCGGGCCAGGTCGCCTCGGTGATCAGCCCGCGCTCGGACGTGACGATCACCCGTGACAAGGCGACGGGCGTCCCCCACATCAAGGGCACGACCAGGCAGGGCACGGAGTACGGCGCCGGATACGCGGCGGCGCAGGACCGGCTGTGGCTGATGGACCTCTTCCGGCACGTCGGACGCGGCGAACTGTCGTCGTTCGCGGGCGGCGCGGCGGCCAACCGCGGCCTGGAGCAGGAGTTCTGGCGGCAGGCCCCGTACACCGAGGCCGACCTCCAGGACCAGGTCACCCGGCTGGCGAACAGCGGCGGCGCCCGCGGCCAGCAGGCGCTCGCCGACGCGCAGGCGTACGTCGACGGCATCAACGCCTACATCACGCAGTCCAAGAACGGCCGTTACTTCCCCGGCGAGTACGTCCTCACCGGGCACATGGACGCGATCACCAACGCGGGCACGATCGACCCGTTCCAGCTCACCGACATGATCGCGCTCGCCTCGGTGATCGGCGCGTTGTTCGGCACCGGCGGCGGCGGAGAGGTGGAGTCCGCGCTGTCGCTGCTGGCGGCGCAGCAGAAGTACGGGGTCGCCGAGGGCACCAAGGTCTGGGAGTCCTTCCGCGAGCGGGACGACCCCGAGGCCACGCCCACCGTGCACGACGGCAGCAGCTTCCCGTACGCCGGCAAGCCCGCGCAGGCCAAGGGCCAGGCGCTGCCCGACGCCGGCTCGGTCGTACCGGAACCGCTGGTCTACGACGCGACCGGCGGCGCCAAGCAGGCCACCACCAAGAGCCCCGGAGTGCTGCCGAGCAACCTCTTCTCCGGCGACGCCACGAAGAAGGGAATGTCCAACGCTCTCGTGGTCAGCGGCGCGCACACCGCCAGCGGCCACCCGGTCGCCGTCTTCGGTCCGCAAACCGGCTATTTCGCGCCACAGTTGCTGATGCTCCAGGAGTTGCAGGGCCCCGGCATCAGCGCGCGCGGCGCGTCCTTCGCGGGCCTGGGCATGTACGTGGAACTCGGCCGGGGCCAGGACTACGCCTGGAGCGCGACCTCCGCGAGCCAGGACGTCACCGACACCTACGCCGTGGAGCTGTGCCAGGACTCCACGCACTATGTGCTGCACGGCGCGTGCGTGCCGATGGAGAAGCTGGAACGCACCAACTCCTGGTCGCCGACCGTCGCCGACTCCACGGCGGCGGGCTCGTACCGCATGCAGGTCTGGCGCACGGCGTACGGCCCGGTGCAGTACCGGGCGACCGTCGGCGGCAAGGCCGTCGCCTATACGGCGCTGCGCAGTTCGTACCGGCACGAGGCCGACTCGATCCTGGGCTTCCAGGAGCTGAACGACCCCGGATTCGTGCACGACGCCGCCTCGTTCCAGCGGGCGACGCAGGACATCAACTACACCTTCAACTGGTTCTACGCGGACTCCCAGCACACCGCGTACTACAACAGCGGCACCAACCCGGTCAGGGCGGACGGCGTGGACCCGTCGTTCCCGGTGTGGGCGCAGGCCGCCTACGACTGGCGCGGCTGGGACCCGGTGACCAACACCGCCTCCTACACCCCGCCCGCGCAGCATCCGCAGTCCGTCGACCAGGACTACTACGTGTCGTGGAACAACAAGCAGGCCAAGGGGTACACCTCGGCGGGCTTCGGCAACGGCTCCGTGCACCGCGCCGACCTGCTGGAGGACCGGGTGAAGGCGCTCACCCAGGCGGGCGGCGTCACCCGCGCCGCGCTCACCAAGGCCATGGCGGACGCGGCGCTCACCGACCTGCGCGGTGAGGACGTCCTGCCCGACCTGCTCCAGGTGATCCACAGCGCACCGGTCACCGATCCCCAGGAGGCCACCGCCGTACAGCAGTTGGAGGCGTGGAGCACGGCGGGCACCAAGCGGCACGAGACCTCGCCCGGCTCGCACACGTACGCCAACGCCGACGCGGTACGGGTGATGGACGCGTGGTGGCCGCTGCTGATCGCGGGCGAGTTCCAGCCCGGCCTCGGCAGCGACCTCTACAACGCGCTGGCCGCGAACCTCGCGATCGACGAGTCGCCGTCCGCGGGACACGGGCCGACCGGCTCGCACGCGGGCAGCGCCTTCCAGTACGGCTGGTGGTCGTACGCCGACAAGGATCTGCGCAAGGTGCTCGGCAAGCCGGTGCAGGGCGCTCTCGACCAGACGTACTGCGGCGGCGGCCAACTGGCCGCCTGCCGCGACATGTTGCTGTCCACGCTGAAGCAGGCGGCGGCCGTCCCGGCGGCCACCGTCTACCCGGCCGACGACAGCGGCTGCTCCGCCGGTGACCAGTGGTGCGCCGACTCGATCGTCCAGCGTCCGCTGGGCGGAGTCACGGACGACCGGATCGCGTGGCAGAACCGGCCCACCTTCCAGCAGGTGGTGGAATTCCCGTCACACAGGTGACGCGTTCCGCTCAGGGGTGAGCCCTTGAGCGGTCCGCGGTGACAGTCGCGGGCCGGGTCCTCAGCCGGGGACCCGGCCCGCGGCGCGCAGCACCAGGCGGGCCAGCTCCTCGTGGCAGATGTCGCTGTGCGCGCCGGACGGCGGCCCGCCCGAGCACACCACCGAGGACGCGTCCACGCTGACGCAGCCGGTCCTCGGCAGCTCACCGGCCAGGGCCCGCTCCAGGGTCAACTCCGGTGCGCCGTCCAGAGCTTGGAAGCCGTCGTGGCCCAGCGCGCCCCAGCGTTCGCCGAAGCCGAGCAGATCCGCTCCCGCGTGGGCGATGTCGCCGAGCAGCGACTCGTCCTCACCCGCGAGCCGCGAGGCCAGCGGGTAGAACACGCCGAGCGCCTGGTCGTGCCGCGAATGGCAGGCCACCAGGGGCCCGGTGACCCGCTGTTGTCTGCCGTGCAGCGCCCCGCCCCGCGCGTCGAAGGGCTGCGGGCCGCTGAACGCGTAGTGCGAGAGGGCCCCTTGGAGCAGGGTCACCGACGAGACCCGGACGGTGGACGGCATGCCGTCCAGGGCGAAGGACACCAGCCGCGCGCCGAAGCTGTGCCCGATCAGGTGAACCCGGACCGAGGGCGCCCGGCGCGCCAGCACCCCGAGCAGCGGCCCGAGCCCGCGCTGCCCGACGGTCCCCGCGCGCCGCTTCATCGCGTAGTACGTGGCCTGCCGAAGCAACTCCTTGGCGCCGTCCCACACGCGCCGGCCGAGCCCGCCGAACAGCGCCTCGCCGGAGACGGGTTGGGCCGGGGCGACCTCGGCGCCCGCTGTCGCCAGGGCGTCGGCCAGTGAGAGGCAGGTGGTGACGGGGTCCTGGGTGAAGAGGAGCGGCTCGGCGCCCGGCGCGGTGCCCATGTCCTCGGCGAGGAGGCTCTGGGCGGCGACGCCTTGTGCGGCGGGAATCTGTGCGGCGGGACCTGAGGCGGCGGGACCCCGTGCGCCGGGAGTCCGTGCGGCGGCGCCCGGACTCGGCGGCAGTCCGGTGAGCGTACGGACCAGCGCGGCGAATTCGTCCAGCCGCTCGGGCGCTTCCGGCCGCTCGGCCAGCAGTTCCGCGATCCGGTCGAGCGTCGGTCCGCTGCCGGGGAAGACCTCGCCGAGCGCGGCCCTGGTCAGGGGGTCGAGCGCGGCGCCCGACGCGGCGGCGCCGTCCGCCACGGGCGCGGCGAGCGTCGGGGAGGTGCGCGGGAAATCGGGGATGGGCTCGTCGCTGAAGCGCATCGACGGCCAGTGCACGCCGACGTAGCCGAAGCGGAGGTCCGGCGCGGCGGCCAGCAGGCCGGGGAAGGGGCCGAAGAAGCCGTCGTAGAGCGCGGTCGCGGTGGCGATGTCGTTGTTCCAGCCGTGCGAGAAGACCACCAGATCGGTCCGGTCCCCGACCGCCTCCAGCAGCGCGTCCCGCTGCCGGGGGTCGGGGTCGCCGTCCGCGTCGAAGGTCAAATCCCAGTACGGCCGGACGCTGGTCACTGAGGTGCCGGTCACGGCCATGGTGCCCCCCTGGAAATACGCCGTGATGGTGTGGTTCGCCCGCATCATCCCGACAGGGCCGGGTGTCGTCCATCCCCCGGACGGCTGAATACGCACCGGCTACGTACGCGGCGGCACCGGCTACGTACATGGCGCGCGGGCGGACCCCAGGCCCCGGCGTCCGGGGTCCGCCCCCGGCGCCCGGCCCGGCACTACCGGATTGTGTGACCGACCGCTTAGTATGCGAAGGAGCCGAGTCGAGTCGAAGGAGACACGATCGTGGTCGTGGAAGCAGTGCGCGGCGCCCGGGTGGTCGTCACCGGGGCGGGCGGCGGCATCGGAGCCGCCCTCGCCCGCAGATTCGCCGCCGAGGGCGCCCGGGTCGTGGTGAACGACCTGGACGCCGACGCCGCCCGCGCGGTCGCCGACGAGATCGGCGCGGCCGTCGTCCCCGGCGACGCCTCCGGCATCGTGCCCGCCGCCCGCACCGCGCTCGGCGGCGGCGTCGACATCTTCTGCGCCAACGCCGGGGTCGGCACCGGCGGCGGCCCCGAGGCGGACGACGCCGCCTGGGAGCTGGCCTGGGACGTCAACGTCATGAGCCATGTCCGCGCCGCCCGCGCGCTGCTCCCCGAATGGCTGGAGCGCGGACAGGGGCGCTTCGTGTCCACCGTCTCGGCCGCCGGACTGCTGACGATGATCGGCGCGGCCCCGTACTCGGTCACCAAGCACGGCGCGCTCGCCTTCGCCGAATGGCTCTCGCTCACCTACCGGCACCGCGGCGTCCACGTGCACGCGGTGTGCCCGCAGGGCGTGCGCACCGCGATGCTCCGCTCCACCGGGGTCGCGGGCGACCTCGTGCTCGCGCCGAACGCCATCGAGCCCGAGGACGTCGCCCAGGCGGTGCTCGACGGCATCGCGGCCGACCGCTTCCTGATCCTGCCGCACCCCGAGGTCGCCGGTTATTACGCGGCCCGCGCCGCGGAACCCGACCGCTGGCTCCGCGGCATGAACAAACTCCAGCGCACCTACGAGGAGTTGCGGGCGAAGGAAGCTGGACGGGCCGAGGGCGCGGGGAAGGCCGGGAAAGCCGAGGACACAGGGCGAGCCGGGCAGACCACGGAATCCGCCAACGCCCCCGCGCGGGAAGGGGAACCGGCATGACCACCTACGCCGACCAGCCCTGGCTCAAGCACTTCACCGACGAGCAGCGCGAGGACGTCGAGCACCCGCCGTCCGTCCTGCACACCTTCCTCGACGTCGCCGCGCGGATACCCGACCACCGCGCGCTCGCCTACTTCGACGGCGCGCTGAGCTACCGCGAACTCGACGCCCTCTCCGACGGGTTGGCCCGGCATCTGGCCGCGCGCGGCTTCGCCCCCGGCGACCGCCTCGCGGTCATGCTGCAAAATGTGCCGCAGTTCGTCGTCGGCCTGCTCGCCGCGTGGAAGGCGGGCGGCACCGTCATCCCGGTCAACCCCATGTACAAGCAGGGCGAGTTGGCGCACATCCTGACCGACGCCGGGGCCGCCGCGATCCTCTGCTCGGAGCGCGCCTGGCAGGGATACGTCCGCGCCACCGTCGTCGACTCGCCGGTCCGCATCGCGCTGACCGCCAGCGAATTCGACCTCCAGACGCGCGACGACAGCCGCGTACTGACCGGGGAACGGCCGCCCGCGCAGGCCGGTGAGGGCGCGGACGACGTCCTCACCGCCGCCCGCGCCGCGGCCGGACCGCGCCCCGACGTCCCCCTGCCCGCCGCCCGCGACATCGCGCTGATCAGCTACACCTCGGGCACCAGCGGCAAGCCCAAGGGGGCGCTCAACACACACGGCAACATCTCCTTCAACGCCCACCGGCAGGTACGCGTCCAGGGCTTCGCCGACGACGCCGTCATCTTCGCGCTCGCGCCGCTCTTCCACATCACCGGCATGGTCTGCCAGTTGTCGGCGGGGCTGGCGGGCGGACACACCGTCGTCCTCGCGTACCGCTTCGAGCCGGGCGTGGTGCTCGACGCCTTCCGCGAGCACCGCCCGACGTACACCGTCGGCCCGTCCACCGCCTTCATGGCGCTGCTGGCCAGGCCCGACGCCGACGCCGCGGACTTCGCGTCCTTCCGGCTGATCTCCTCGGGCGGCGCGCCGCTGCCGCCCGCCGTGGTGGAGGGCTTCCGCGCCCGCTCCGGCGGCCTCTACCTCGCCAACGGCTACGGCCTCACCGAGTGCACGGCCCCCTGCGCCAGCGTCCCGCCCGGCACCGAGGCCCCCGTCGACCCCGCGTCCGGCACCCTCGCCGTCGGCGTTCCGGGTCCCGGCACGATGGTCCGGATCCTGGACGACACGGGCGCCGAGGTGCCCTTCGGCGAATCCGGTGAGATCGCCGTCACCGGACCGATGGTCGTACCGGGCTACTGGAACCGGCCGGAGGAGTCCGCGGCGGCCCTGCCCGGCGGCGAGCTGCTGACCGGCGACATCGGCTTCATGGACGAGGACGGCTGGCTCTATGTCGTCGACCGCAAGAAGGACATGATCAACGCGTCCGGCTTCAAGGTCTGGCCGCGCGAGGTCGAGGACGTCCTCTACACCCACCCCGCGGTCCGCGAGGCGGCCGTCGTCGGCGTCCCCGACGCCTACCGCGGCGAGAGCGTCAAGGCGTACGTCAGCCTGCGGCCCGGCGCCACCGCGGGACCCGAGGAGATCGTCGCCTACTGCAAGGACCGGCTCGCCGCCTTCAAATACCCGCGCGAGGTCGAGGTGCTCGGCGACCTCCCCAAGACGGCCACCGGGAAGATCCTCCGGCGCGAACTCAAGGTCCGGGCCGGATAGGGTTCCCTACCGGCCGGAACGCGCGTCGCTTTGTCGGTACGGCGCCACATCGGTTCACCGGCAGGTCGGTACGGGGATACGTGGGCACGTGGGTACGGAAAGAGGTCAGGCCATGGCACGCAATGCGACGGGCGGCGGCAGCGGCGGCTCCGGCGAGGGCGGCACCGCCGCGGTACCCGAGCGGCTGCTCGCCGAGGCCACCCGGCTCTTCGCCGAGCGCGGCTACGACCGCACCTCCGTCCAGGAGATCGTGGAGGCCGCCGGAGTCACCAAGGGCGCGCTCTACCACTACTTCGGCTCCAAGGACGATCTGCTGCACGAGATCTACGGCCGGGTGCTGCGGCTCCAGACCGAACGTCTCGACGCCATCGCCGCCCGCGACACCGCCGTGCCCGACCGGCTCGCCGAGGCCGCCGCCGATGTCGTCGTCACCAGCATCCAGAACCTGGACGACACCAAGATCTTCTTCCGCTCCATCCACCAGCTCGCCCCGGAGAAGCAGAAGGCGGTACGTGCCGAGCGCCGCCGCTACCACGAGAAGTTCCGCTCCCTGATCGAGGAGGGCCAGCGCGGCGGCCACTTCCGCGCCGACCTGCGGCCCGACCTCGTGGTCGACTTCTTCTTCGGCTCCGTGCACCACCTCGGCACCTGGTACCACGCGGAGGGCCCGCTCTCCGCCGAGCAGGTCGCCACCGAATTCTCCGACCTGCTGCTGCACTCGGTGCGGCGGCACTGACCCGCTGGGAGCTTTGACGTGAAGGCATGGCGCGTGCACGAGAACGGCGAGCCGCGCGAGGCGATGCGCCTCGACGAGGTCCCCACCCCCGAGCCGGGTCCCGGCGAGGTGCTGCTGCGGGTACGCGCCGCCGGGGTCAACTTCCCCGACGCGATGCTCTGCCGGGGCACCTACCAGATCCGGCCGCCGCTGCCGTTCACGCCCGGCGTGGAATTCTGCGGCGAGGTCGTCGCCGTCGGTGAAGGGGTCACGGACCTGGACACCGGCGCCCGCGTCATCACGCCCGCCGCCCTGCCGCGCGGCGCCTTCGCCGAATACGCCGTCGTCCCCGCCGCCGGGGTGCTGCCCGCGCCCGAGGCCCTGGACGACGCCGAGGCCGCCGCCCTCCACATCGGCTACCAGACCGGCTGGTTCGCCCTGCACCGCCGCGCCGCCCTCAGGCCCGGCGAGACGCTGCTCGTGCACGCCGCCGCGGGCGGTGTCGGCAGCGCCGCCGTCCAGCTCGGCAAGGCCGCGGGCGCCACCGTCATCGGTGTCGTCGGCGGCCCCGACAAGGCCAAGGCCGCCCGTGAGCTCGGCGCCGACATCGTCGTGGACCGGCACGCGGAGGACTTCGTCGCGGTCGTCAAGGAAGCGACCGCCGGACGCGGTGCCAACGTCGTCTTCGACCCCGTCGGCGGCGACTCCTACACCAAGTCCACCAAGTGCGTCGCCTTCGAAGGGCGCATCGTCGTCGTCGGCTTCGCCGGCGGCACCGTCCCCGCGCCCGCGCTCAGCCACGCCCTCGTCAAGAACTACGCCATCCTCGGTCTCCACTGGGGGCTCTACAACACCCACGATCCGGTGGCGGTCCGCCAGGCCCACGAGGCGCTCTGCGAGCTGGCGGCTTCCGGGGCCGTCCGCCCCCTCGTGAGCGAGCGGGTGGCTTTCGACGGCGCCGCCGAGGCCGTTCAACGCGTCGCGGACGGCACGACGATCGGCCGGCTGGTCGTCCAGCCGTAACGCCCTCAGCGCCCCTGAAAAGACCGGCGCGCCGCCCACCGCGGAGGTACCCCTCCGCGGTGGGCCGCTCAAGACACCGGCGTATCGCCCAGCGCGGGCGCGGTCCCCTTACGGGGTCAGGTACTTCTTCAGCTCGCGGCGGGCGAGCGAGCGCTTGTGGACCTCGTCGGGTCCGTCCGCGAGCCGCAGGCTACGGGCGGCGGCGAAGAGTTGGGACAGGGGGAAGTCCTGGCTGACGCCGCCGGCGCCGTGGACCTGGATGGCGCGGTCGACGATGCGCTGGACGGCGACGGGGGTGGCGATCTTGATGGACTGGATCTCGGTGTGGGCGCCCTGGTTGCCGACGGTGTCCATGAGCCAGGCCGTCTTGAGGACGAGAAGCCGCAACTGCTCGATCTCGACGCGGGCTTCGGCGATCCACTCCTGGACCACGCCCTGGGCGGCGAGCGGCTTGCCGAAGGCGACACGGGAGGCGGCGCGGCGGCACATGAGTTCAAGCGCGCGCTCGGCCATGCCGATCAGCCGCATGCAGTGGTGGATGCGGCCGGGGCCGAGCCGGGCCTGGGCGATGGCGAAGCCGCCGCCCTCCTCGCCGATCAGATTCCCGGCGGGCACGCGCACGTCGTGGAAGACGATCTCGGCGTGACCGCCGTGGTCGCCGTCGTCGAAGCCGAACACCCGCATGCCGCGCCGTACTTCGATGCCGGGGGCGTCGCGCGGCACGAGGATCTGGCTCTGCTGGCGGTGCCGTTCGGCGTCCGGGTCGGTCTTGCCCATGACGATGAAGACCGCGCACTTGGGGTTCATCGCCCCGGAGATGTACCACTTGCGGCCGTTGATCACGTACGAGTCGCCGTCCCGTACGATCCGCGTCTCGATGTTGGTGGCGTCGGAGGAGGCGACGTCCGGCTCGGTCATCGCGAAGGCGGACCTGATCTCCCCGGCGAGCAGCGGCTCCAGCCACTCCTTGCGCTGGGCGGGGGTGCCGAATTCGCTGAGGACTTCCATGTTGCCGGTGTCGGGAGCGGCGCAGTTGAGGGCGGGCGGGGCCAAGTGGGGGCTGCGGCCGGTGAGTTCGGCGAGCGGCGCGTACTGGAGATTGGTCAGTCCCGCGCCGTGCTCGCCGGGCAGGAAGAGATTCCACAGGCCCTGCCGCCTGGCCTCGGCCTTGAGGTCCTCCACCACGGGCGGCGCGGTCCACCGGTCGTCCCCCGTGGCCTCGGCGCGCTGCTCGGCGAAGACCGGCTCGGCGGGGTAGACGTGCTCGTCGAGGAACGCGGTCAGCCGCGACCGCAGCTCCTCGGTACGGGTGTCGAAGGCGAATTCCATGGCTGCTCAGCCTTCCTTCCGGGGGGAGTCCTGCGAGGGGCGCGGCCGGCCCTGCCGCTCGGCGTGCCGCCGGAGCCGGTCGAGGCCGCGTTCGACGAAGTGGGGGACGATGCCGCCGATCCGGTCGAATCCGGCGCCGATCGTCTGCCCGAGGGTGTAGCGGTAGTGGATGCCCTCGGAGATGACGGCGAGCTTGTAGCAGGCGAAGGCCGTGTACCAGTCGACGGTCGACACGTCGCGGCCGGACCGCTCGGCGTACCGCTGGAGGAGTTCCGCCTCCGAGGGGTGGCCGGGCGCGCCGCCCGCCGCCTGGATGGGGAAGTCGGAGGCGATCTGCGGCTCGCTGTAGACCAGCAGCAGCCCGAGGTCGGTGAGCGGGTCGCCGAGGGTGGACATCTCCCAGTCCAGGACGGCGGTGAGCCGGTCGGCGGTGTCCACCAGGACGTTGTCCAGCTTGTAGTCGCCGTGGATGACGGCGCCGCCGGGGGAGTCGGGCAGGGCCGCGCCGAGCGCGGCGTGCAGCGCGTCGATGCCGGGCAGTTCACGGCTGCGGGAGGCGTCGAGCTGCTTGCCCCAGCGGCGCAACTGCCGTTCCAGATAGCCCTCGGGGCGGCCGAAGTCGCCGAGGCCGACCGCCGCCGGGTCCACCGCGTGCAGGTCGACCAGCGTGTCGACCAGCGCGAGCACGACCTCGCGGGTCCGCTCAGCGCCCAGCTCCCTGAGCTGGCTCTCGGTGCGGAAGGGGGTGCCCTCGACGAATTCCATGACGTAGAACGGGGCGCCGATCACCTCGCCGTCCTCGCACAGCAGCACCGTGCCGGGCACCGGCACCGGGGTGGCGGCGAGCGCGCTGATCACCCGGTGCTCGCGCGTCATGTCGTGCGCGGTGGCCAGGACGTGCCCGAGCGGCGGCCTGCGGACGACCCATTCGGTGCCGCCGTCGGTGACCCAGTACGTGAGGTTGGACCGGCCGCCCTCGATGAGCTTGCCGCGCAGGCCGCCGCCGACCAGCCCCGGCCGCTCCCGGTCGAGATGGGCGCGCAGCCGGCCCAGATCGAGACCCGGGGGGTTGTCGGTATCGCTCATGCCGTCTCCTCGTCACCGTCGTGGCTTCAGAAATCGTACCGACCAGTCGGTATGTCGTCCAGCTCTTCGCTCTCCCCGTCGCGTCCCGTCCGTCACGTCCGCGCTTGGGAGGCCGCATTGACGGCCGTGGTCACCGCACCTACGCTCTGGACTTATGGGTGAACGTAATTCACATATGCAGACAGCAGATCGCTCCGCCGGACTCGTGATCACCGAGGTGCGGCTGACCCCCATCCTCATCGCCGATCCGCCGCTGCTCAACACCCAGGGTGTCCACCAGCCCTACACGCCCCGCCTCATCATCGAGGTCGTCACCGCCGACGGTACGGCCGGGGTGGGCGAGACCTACGGCGACACCCGCTATCTCGACCTCGCCGCGCCCCTGGCCCGCGCGCTGCCCGGCCACACGGTCAGCGATCTGAACGGGCTGTTCACCCTCGCGGAAGAGGTCTGCGGCGACCCCGCCGACGTCTCCGACTCCGTCGACGTCGGCGGGCTGCGCGGTGTGCAGACCGCCGACAAGCTGCGGCTGTCGGTCATCTCCGGCTTCGAGGTGGCCTGCCTCGACGCCCTCGGCAAGCACCTCGGCCTGCCGGTGCACGCGCTGCTCGGCGGCAAGGTCCGCGACGCCGTCGACTACAGCGCCTACCTCTTCTACCGGCTCGCCGCCCACCCCGAGGGGCAGGGCGAGGCCGACGACTGGGGTCCCGCCCTCGACCCGGAAGGCGTCGTCGCCCAGGCCCGCCGCTTCGCCGACACGTACGGCTTCGGCTCCTTCAAGCTCAAGGGCGGTGTCTTCCCGCCCGACGAGGAGATCGCCGCCGTACGCGCCCTGGCCGCCGCCTTCCCCGGCCGGCCGCTGCGCCTCGACCCCAACGGCGCCTGGTCGGTGGAGACCTCGCTGTACGTGGCCCGCGAGCTGGGCGAGGTGCTGGAGTACCTGGAGGACCCGGCCAGCACCACCGACCGCATGGCCCGGGTCGCCAGCGGCACCTCCGTGCCGCTGGCGACCAACATGTGCGTGACGACCTTCGCCGAGATCCAGGACGCCTTCACGCGCGGCGCCGTCCAGGTGGTGCTCTCCGACCACCACTACTGGGGCGGTCTGCGCAACACGCAGCAACTCGCCGCGATCTGCCGGACGTTCGGCGTGGGCCTGTCCATGCACTCCAACACCCACCTCGGCATCAGCCTCGCCGCCATGACCCATGTCGCGGCCACCGTGCCCAACCTCGACTACGCCTGCGACTCGCACTACCCGTGGCAGACCGAGGACGTCATCACCCGCCGCCATGTCTTCGAGGACGGCCGTCTCGCCGTCAGCGACCTCCCCGGCCTCGGCGTCGAACTCGACCAGGACGCGCTCAAGGCGCTGCACCAGCGCTGGCTCGACGACGACGGGGCCATGCGCGACCGCGACGACGCCGCCGCGATGCGCAAGGCGGACCCGGACTGGCGGACGCCGCCCGTGCCGCGCTGGTGACACACGCGTGTGGGGCGGCGGACCGTACGGCCCGCCGCCCCACACACCTCACGATGTCAGCGCCTCACAGCACCAGCGACAGCAGCATGACGAAGCCCAGCGCCACCACCGAGATCACCGTCTCCATCACCGACCAGGTCTTGAGGGTCTGCGGGACGTCCATCCCGAAGTACTCCTTCACCAGCCAGAATCCGGCGTCGTTGACGTGCGAGAAGAACAGCGAACCGGCGCCCACCGACAGCACCAGCAGCGCGGTGTGCGAGGACGACATGCCCTCGGCGAGCGGCGCGACGAGACCGGCGGCCGAGATGATCGCCACCGTCGCGGAACCGGTCGCGACCCGGATCAGCACCGCGATCAGCCAGGCGAGCAGCAGCGCCGAGATGTGCCAGCTCTTGGACCAGTCGAGGATCATCTGACCGACCCCGCAGTCGATCAGGGTCTGCTTGAAGCCGCCGCCCGCGCCGACGATCAGCAGGATGCCCGCGATCGGGCCGAGCGAGGCGTCCACGGTCGAGGAGATGCGGTCCTTGCTGAAGCCCGCGGCTCGCCCGAGGGTGAACATCGCCACGATCACCGCGGCGAGCAGCGCCACCAGCGGCGTGCCGATGACGTCGAAGATCCGGTACGTCAGGCTGCTCTGGTCGTCCACGATCACGTCGACCAGGGCCTTGGCGAGCATCAGCACCACCGGCAGCAGCATCGTGCAGGTCGTCGCGGCGAAGCTCGGCCGCCGCTCCAGGTCGTCGGAGGCGCGCGCGGGCGTCATCCGCTCCGGCGGCGTCACGTCCACCCAGCCCGCGGCCACCCGGCCGAAGAGCGGACCCGCGATGGCGAGCGTGGGTATCGCGACCAGCACGCCGAGCGCGAGCGTGATGCCCATGTCGGCGTGGATGGCGCCGATCGCGGCCAGCGGGCCGGGGTGCGGCGGCACCAGACCGTGCATCACCGACAGACCGGCCAGCGCCGGGATGCCCAGCCGGATCAGCGACTGGCCGCTGCGCTTGGCGACCAGCAGCACCACCGGGATGAGGATCACGATGCCGATCTCGAAGAAGAGCGGCAGGCCGACCAGACCCGCGATCAGGGCCATCGCCCACGGCAGCCGTTTCTCGCTGGTACGGGCCAGGATCGTGTCGACGATCTGGTCCGCGCCGCCGGAGTCCGCGAGCAGTTTGCCCAGTATCGCGCCGAGCGCGATCAGGGTGCCGACGCTCGCCACGGTCGAGCCGAGGCCGGTCGAGAAACTGGTGATCGTCTTGGCCAGCGGCGCGCCCGCGACGGAGCCGAGCACACCGGAGCCGATGGTCAGGGCGAGGAAGGCGTGCACCTTCCAGCGGGTGATCAGCAGCACGATGACGGCGATACCGGCCAGGGCGGCCAGTGCCAGGCGGGTGTTGCCCGCGTCGGTGATCGGGGACGGATCGGCGGCCAGCAGCTCCACGCTGAGTGCGGACACGGAGGACTCCAGGGGGGAAGGACGGGGACAGGGGGGAGGGGGTTCGAACGGGTGGGGCGGGTCAGTCCTGCGACGTCAGCGGGGTACGGCGGCGAGCGCGCGGTCCGCGATCTCCCGCGGGCCGCCCTCGATCGTCACGACCGCGCCCGCCTCGTCCGGCTCCAGCGGCTCCAGCGTCGCGAACTGCGAGCGCAGCAACTCGGACGGCATGAAGTGCTGCATCCGCGCGGCCAGCCGGGAGGCGATCAGCTCCGGGGACCCGTCCAGGTGCAGGAAGAACAGGTCGGGCGCGCTCTGACGCAGGTGGTCGCGGTAGCGGCGGCGCAGGGCGGAACAGCTCACCACCCCGCCCTTGCCCTCGCGTTGCGCGATCCACGCGCCGATGGCGTCCAGCCACGGCGCCCGGTCGGCGTCGTCCAACGGATGACCGGCCGACATCTTGGCGATGTTGGCCGCCGGGTGGAAGTCGTCGGCCTCGGCGTACGGGACGCCCAGCCGATCCGCCAGCAGGCCGCCGACGGTCGACTTGCCCGAACCGGAGACCCCCATCACGACGACGACGGGGGAGTGCGGTGGGCGCGGGGAGCTGGTCATGCGCTCGAACCTCCTTGTGCAAGCGGTCGGGGACACTCAACGCCATAGGTACTACTTATTCAAGAGTCTGTGATGTAAAAGTCACATGACTGTGCTGCCGCATAAGCTGTCCTCATGCCTCAGCAGGAAGCACCGCGGGACGACGCCGGGGGTCTGCACGCCCGTGTTCTGGCCGAACTCGGCCCCGCCATCGCCTCGGGCGACTACCCGCCGGGGACGGTTCTGCGCATCGACGAACTGGAATCGCGCTACGGCGTCTCGCGCACCGTCGTCCGCGAGGCGGTCCGGGTGCTGGAGGCGATGCACCTCGTGGAGTCCCGCCGCCGCGTCGGCGTCACCGTGCTGCGCAGCGAGGAGTGGAACGTCTTCGACCCGGCCGTCATCCGCTGGCGCCTGGCCGGCGCCGACCGCCCCCGCCAACTGCGCTCCCTCACCACCTTGCGCACCGCCGTCGAACCGGTCGCCGCGGGGCTCGCCGCGACCGCCGCCGGTCCCGCCCAGTGCCGCGAACTCACCGTGCTGGCCGCCGAGATGGCCGCCGCCGCCCGCGCCGCCGACCTCGACGCGTACCTCGTGCACGACGTCGCCTTCCACCGCGTCGTCCTCGACGCCTCGGGCAACGAGATGTTCGCCCGCCTCGGGGACGTCGTCGCCGAAGTCCTCACCGGCCGCACCGAACACCATGTGATGTTCGCCGAGCCCGACCCCGCCGCCGTCACCCTCCACGTCCGCGTCGCCGAGGCGATCCGCTCCCGCGAAGCCGCCGCCGCCGAGGACCTGATGCGCGAGATCTGCGTGGGCGCCCTGCACGAGCTGGACATCCTGGCGCCCTGAAAATCCGTTTACCCGCACGGCCCGGCAGTGCTGCACTAATACGCGTGACCGCTCGTCAACCCGCCCCGCCGCAGCCCTTCCGCTGGGCGCTGTCCTCGTACGAGGGCCGCCCGCCGGACCGCCTCGGCACGCTCGCGGACGGCTCGGAACCCGTACGGCTGTGGCACCTTCCGGCGCTCACACAGTGCACGGGCAAGGTGCTGGCCCGCTCCCGCGCCGCCGACCTCCGCTTCGTCGGCCGCTCGCTGGACAGCATGTACGACCTGCTCACCGGCGCGCTGGAACACGCGGACCGCCCTGGCGGACTCCTGCGGCTCCCCCTGTCGATCCGCCGGTCCGCCCGCCTCGGGCAGCCCCAGCGGGAGCGCTTGCGCGAGCACCTGGCCGCGGCGGGCCTCGAACCGCGCGCCCTGGCCCGCCGCAAGCGCCCGCTGGCCGTGGTCGACGTGGTCCACAGCGGCTCCACCTTCGACGCGCTCCACCGTGAACTGGCCGCGTGGATCGCCGAGAGCCGCGAACCCTGGCCGGTGATCCGCCGCAAGCTGCGCTACGTCGGGGTGACGCCCCGCGGCAAGAGCGGCCCGAACGCCGACCGCTGGCAGCAGTCGCCCGATTCCGCCCGCTGGGTGCGGACGCTGCCCGCCGGACACGTGGTCAACGTGTCGCTGCCCTGGCCCGAATGGGGCTGGTACGGCAATGCGCAGCCCAAGCTCAACGGCACCTTTCCGCCGAGCCGCTGGTTCGACGAGGACGCGGACACACCCTGGTACCACCAGGCGCTCCCGCAGGCGCTGGCCGAGTCGCTGGCGCTGGTGGAGGCCGGCCGAAGCCGTACCGTGCGGGACGGACTCGTGCGGACCGTCGCGGGCGAGCCGGGCTTCGCCGACCGGGAGGTCCGGGCGCTGGTGAGCGTGCTGCGACGACGCTGAGGGGCGCGGCGGGCGCGCCTCACCACAGCTGGGCGCTTCACCACACGAGGGCGCGCGTCACCACAGCTGGGCGCGCGTCACCACACCAGCGCCGCGCCGAACACCGCGAGCGCCACCGTGCAGCCCACCACCGCGACGGCGGCGCCCGGCGCCATCACCGCCGGGTGCGGCGCGCCGCCGAGCTGCTGAATCCTGCGGTGCGCCAGCCGGAGGAAGGCCAGGAACGCGAGCGCCGTCAGACCGATGGCCACCGCGGGGAGCGCCCCGCCCTCGTGGTGCAGCACCTGCCGCCCGGCCAGCACGGCCGTCACCGCGCAGGACAGCGTCGTACGCCGCCACGCCAGCCGCGTTCGCTCCGGCTGGAGCCCCGGATCCCGGTCGTCACCGGGTCGGCCGCCGACTCCCGGCGGCCCGCCGTCCTGGCGGTCGTGGCTCATCCGGCCCAGCCGAAGAGCACCACGCACACCATCGCGACGGCGATCACCGCGATGGCGACCGCGAGCAGCGCGGGGAAGCGGGAGACGGGCAGGTCGGCGCCGCGGCGCATGGCGCGTTCGCAGCGGGCCCAGTGGTTGACCGCGCGCAGCGTGCAGGCGACGCCACCGGCCAGCAGGACGAGCGCCAGCGAGACCCGTACCCAGTGCGCGAGGTGGTCGGTGAGGAACTGGTCGACGGCGAAACCGCCGCCGATCAGGGCGAGCGCGGTGCGGATCCAGGCGAGGAAGGTCCGCTCGTTGGCCAGCGAGAAGCGGTAGTCGGGGGTCGTGCCCTCGTCCCGCACGTGGGCGGGGGCGAACCACAGACGTACGGAATCCCGCGCGGCACGCAGCCGCGCGGGCAGCTCCTGGGCGAAAGCGCTCACGCGTCCACACTAACGACCAGGTCGGAAGCGGGCGCGGGCGGTCACTTCCGGCGGGAGACCGCCGCGATGATCACGGCGAGCACCGCGGCCAGCAGCACCACGCCGACCACGGCGATCACCACATGGCCTGCGGAGCCGCCGCCACCGTCCTGCGGCGGCGCGACGTCAGCGAGCAGCATCGGAGGACTCCTTCCTTCCGTCGGTCGCACGCGCGTCGGTCGCGCTCTCTTCGGGCACGCCCATTGCGGGCGGGCTCTTCTCGGGCGGCCCCTCTTCGGTCGCGCTCGTCCCGGTCGGCCTCGTCCCGGTCGGCCTCGTCCCGGTCAGGTCCGCCCCGGCCGCCCGGCCCCGCTCCCCGAGCCCCAGCACCAGCATCAGCAGCACCGGGAACTCCAGATACGCGTGGTAGCTGGCCACCGCCGCGTACAGCGACCTGCCCCGCGTGTAGTCGCTGACGAACAGCACCGACAGGGCCGCCGCCCCGCCGAGCCCCAGCGCCCAGGCCCGCACACCGCGCAGCACGGGCGCGCGCCGCTCGAACGCCTCGGTCGCGTCCGGCGCGTACCGCGGCATGAACCACACCCACACCACGTAATGCATGGTCTGGAGGAAGGCGAAGACCGCGACGAAGCGCAGCCCGGCGTGCGTGTGCTGCCAGGCGGGCGGGGTGTACGACAGCGCCAGCCGGTCCGTCCAGCCCGAGCCCGCGCCGAGCAGACCGTCGAGGGCGCCGGACAGCAGCAGCGCGGGGATCACCAGCACCCACCCGCACTGCACCGCACGGAAGGCGGCACGGCCGCGCGGCATGGCGCGCGACCACTCCCACAAGAAGAGCAGCGGCACCACATTGTGCAGATGGGCCAGCACCACGAAGTGGTAGGCGGGGAAGGCCAGCGACGCCATGGCGGCGCCCGCCAGCAGGGCGCAGGAGGCGGCCAGCGGTACGGGCCTGGTCCGCAGCGCGTGCACGCAGGCCGCGGCGAGCAGCACGTACGCGAGCAGGATCTCGGCGGTACGGGTGGCGGAGGACGGCGGCAGCAGGCGGCACACGACGATGCCGGTGATGAGCGCGCCCAGCAGCCGCAGGAACGGGCCGTGCAGGACGCCTTCGAACCGGCCGGTCACGTACCGCAGTTCGAGCACATTGTGCAGAATGCCGAAGACCGCGAGGCCCACCACGGCTGTGCCCGCGGGCAGCCGCAGCGAGACGGCGAGCGCCACCGCCGCCGCCAGGACGAAACCGGCGACCGGCAGCGTACGCCCCGCGCGTCCCGTATCGGCCGTGCCCGTATCGCCCGCCAGGGGCGCCCCCACCGCGCTGGCCACTCGTCCCCTCCCCGTGGCACGATCCGCCCGTGCCGTATCCGCTGGCCCTCGCCCTCACCCTGCTCGTCGAGGTGCCCTGCTACGTCGCGGCGGTCACCGCGGCGTCCGCCGTCCGACCGACGCGGACCGCTCTCGCGGCCGTCATGGTCAACTGTGTGACGCACCCGCCGCTGTGGTGGTTCCTGCGGCAGACGCACGGCGCCGCGTACTGGCCCGCCTTCGCCGTCGCCGAGAGCGCGGTCTGCCTCGTGGAGGGTCTGCTGCTCGGCCGACTGCTGCGGCTGCGGGGCCCGTTGCCGTACGCGTCCTCGGTCGCCGCCAACTGCGCCTCGGTCATCGCCGGTCTCCTGGTGGCCGGTTGAGCCGCCGGGCGGTCAACTCCCGTGCGTCGCACGCCATTCGAGCAGCCTGCGGTAGCCGTCGAGGCCGTCCGGCACCCACTCCCACTCGGTGAGCCTGGCGGCCAGCTCCTCCTCGGTGAGGAAGGTGTGCCAGGCCACCTCCTCGGCCTGCGGGGCGACCGGCAGTGTGCACCGCACCTGGTAGACCGACGACCACCACGTCCGCGGCCCGTCCTCGTAGAGGAATCGGAACAGCGGCTCGGGGCGCGGCAGTCCGCTCACCCCCAGTTCCTCCTCCGCCTCGCGCAGCGCCGCCTCCTCGTAGGACTCGCCCGCGCCGACGACACCGCCGACGAACATGTCGTAGAGGGAGGGGAAGACCAGCTTCTCCGCGGTGCGGCGGTGCACGAAGATCCGGTCCTCGGCGTCCCTGGCCAGGATGAAGACGCAGCGGTGCCGCAGGCCCTTGGCGTACGCCTCGCCGCGCGGCGCCCTGCCGACGACCCGGTCGTGCTCGTCCACGATGTCGATGATCTCGTCGGCGGACAGCGGGGGTCGCGGTGTGGGCTCGTTCATGGAGCCGATTCAACCACCGGCCGCCGGACCCGCCCCGGGCGCGCCCCCTGGTGGTCTTGCGCGGCGCGGACACCGGCAAGATGATCGTCCCGGTTCGGTGAGACGGGGGAGTGACGGGAGTGTGGGATGACGGCACACCAGGCGCCCCGGGTACCGCAGGCGCCCCAGACGCGACAGGACCGGCGGGCACCGCGGGCGCAGCGGGAGCGCGGGGCGCCGCTGCGGATCGCGAACTGCTCCGGCTACTACGGTGACCGGCTGTCGGCCGCCCGCGAGATGGTCGAGGGCGGCCCCATCGACGTCCTCACCGGCGACTACCTGGCCGAACTGACCATGCTGCTGCTGTGGAAGGCGCGGCAGCGCGACCCGGACGGCGGCTACGCGGTCTCCTTCCTCGCCCAGATGCGCGAGGTGCTCGGCACCTGCCTGGAGCGCGGCATCAAGATCGTCGTCAACGCGGGCGGCCTCAACCCGGCGGGACTGGCCGCCAAGCTCGCCGAGTTGGCCGCGGTCGGCGGCCTGCACCCGTCCGTGGCGTACGTCGAGGGCGACGACCTGCTGGACCGGCTGCCCGAACTCCAGTCCCGCGGCCACGACTTCGCGCACCTGGCCACCGGCCGCCCGCTGGCGGGCTCCGGCGTCGAGCCGGTCACCGCCAACGCCTACCTCGGCGGCTGGGGCATCGCGCAGGCGCTGCGCGGCGGCGCCGACGTGGTGATCTGCGGCCGGGTCACCGACGCCTCGCTGGTCGTCGGGCCCGCCGCCTGGGCCTTCGAGTGGGCGCTCGACGACTGGGACCGGCTGGCGGGCGCCGTCACCGCGGGCCACATCATCGAGTGCGGCACCCAGGCCACCGGCGGCAACTACTCCTTCTTCACCGAGATCCCCGACCCGGTGCACCCCGGCTTCCCGATCGCCGAGATCCACGCCGACGGCTCCAGCGTCATCACCAAGCACCCCGGCACCGGCGGCGCCGTCACCATCGGCACCGTCACCGCCCAACTCCTGTACGAGATCGGCGGACCCGGCTACCTCAACACCGACGTCGTGGCCCGCTTCGACACCGTCCGGCTCATCCAGCAGGGCCCCGACCGGGTCTCCGTCGGCCCGGTCGCGGGCGAGCCCGCGCCCGACACCCTCAAGGTCTGCCTCAACCACCGCGGCGGCTACCGCAATTCCGCGACCTTCGTGCTCACCGGCCTCGACCTCGACGCGAAGGCGGACTTCGCCGAGGCCACCCTGCGCGACGCGACCGGCGGGCCGGGCCGCTTCGCCGGGTACGACCTGCGGCGCGAACACGGCGGCGAGGCCGACCGGTTGACGCTCACCGTCAAGGACCCGGACCTCGACACCGTCGGCCGCGGCTTCTTCACCGACGTCGCGGGCTCCGCGCTGGCCGGCTACCCCGGGCTCTACCTGGAGCACGCCTCGCCGCGCCCCACCGAGTACGGCGTGTACTGGCCCGCGCTGGTGGCCGCCGACGAGGTCACCGCCGTGACCGTGCTCGCCGACGGCACCCGGCTGCCCGTACCGCGCCCGCCGCACGGCGCCACCGACCTCCGCGAGGGACGGCCGGGTCCGGTGCCCGACTCCGGCCCCGTACCGCCGCCGCTGGTGTCGCCGGTCACCGGACCCGCGCCGCGCCAGGCGCGGACCGGGCCGCCCGAGCCCTTCGGCCGGACGGTACGGCTGCCGCTCGGGACCGTCGTCGGGGCGCGCTCGGGGGACAAGGGCGGCGACGCGAACGTCGGGCTGTGGGCGCGGGACGACGAGGGGTACGCGTGGCTGCGCGCGTATCTGGACGTACCCCGGCTGCGGGCCCTGCTGCCGGAGACCGCGACGCTGCCGGTGAGCCGCTGGGAACTGCCGAATCTGCGCGCGGTGAACTTCGTCGTGCACGGGCTGCTCGGCGACGGCGTCGCCGCTTCCACCAGGGCCGATCCGCAGGCCAAGGCGCTGGGGGAGCGGCTTCGGGGATGCCTCGCGGACGTGCCGGAAAAGCTGGTGGATCTTTTGCAGAGCCAGTACACGCCGTTGCCCAAGAGGTGACATTCGTGGAGTCATGATGGGAATCGTCCGAGGGCGACGGGCCCGCGGGGGTAGTGAAGGGCGGTCCCCATGGACGGCGACATCCTGCGCAAGGCGATCTTTCTGCTGCGTGAGTGCCACGAGTCGGAGCAGCAGGTCGTGACCAGGCTCAAGGACTACTTCCCCGGCCTGACGCTCGGCGACCGGGAGATGTACGTCAGCGAGGCCCGCGACCTCGTGCACGGCATCCACCCCGCCCACTCCGCGCCGCCCGCCCGGTAACCGCCCGCCCGGCCCCTGGCCTCCGGATTCCTGCCGCCCGGGGCCGACGGACCCCCTGACCCGCGCGACCGCCCGGTCCCCTCCTCGCTTCGGGCGGTCGCGCGCGGCATGATCGGCACCATGAGCAATCTCGACACGACGCCCGCCGCCACCCGCTGCGGCGGGCGCGCCGACGTCTCCGCCGCCCCGGTCCGCGACCTGCTCGCCGGCCGCACCGTCCAGCTCGGCGAGAGCACCGAGGTACGGCGGCTGCTCCCCAACCTCGGACGGCGCATGGTCGGCGCTTGGTGCTTTGTTGACCATTACGGGCCCGACGACATCGCCGACGAGCCCGGCATGCAGGTGCCGCCCCATCCGCACATGGGCTTGCAGACCGTCAGCTGGCTGCACGACGGCGAGGTGCTGCACCGCGACAGCCTCGGCAGCCTCCAGACGGTGCGCCCCCGCGAGCTGGGTCTGATGACCTCGGGCCGGGCCATCGCCCACTCCGAGGAATCACCGCGCGACCACGCCCGCTACCTGCACGGCGCCCAGCTCTGGGTCGCCCTGCCCGACGCCACCCGCGACACCGCGCCCTCCTTCGAGCACCACCCCGTACTCCCCGAGGTCACCGGCGGCGGCGGACTCCACGCCACCGTCATCCTCGGCGACCTCGACGGCGCCTCCTCGCCCGGCACGATCCACACCCCGCTCGTCGGCGCCGACCTCACCCTCGCCGCCGGTACCGACGCCCGGCTCCCGCTCGACCCCGACTTCGAGTACGCCGTCCTCACCATGTCCGGCGAATCCCACGTCGACGGCGTCCCCCTCACCCCCGGCTCCCTGCTCTACCTCGGCTGCGGCCGCCGCGAACTCCCCCTGCGCGCCGACACCCCCGCCTCCCTCATGCTGCTGGGCGGCGAGCCCTTCGCCGAACGCATCATCATGTGGTGGAACTTCGTCGCCCGCACCAGCGAGGAGATCACCGAGGCCCGTACCGCCTGGCAGTCCGCCACCCGCTTCGGCGACGTCCACGGCTACGACGGCGACCGCCTGTCCGC
Organism: Streptomyces sp. NPDC088197; assembly: GCF_044741185.1. Lineage (NCBI taxonomy): Bacteria > Bacillati > Actinomycetota > Actinomycetes > Kitasatosporales > Streptomycetaceae > Streptomyces > Streptomyces sp. NPDC088197. The sequence continues at coordinate 199,506 of NZ_JBIUSD010000010.1, read as the reverse complement.
CCCCGACCTCCCGCCGGGCCCGCTGAAGGCGCGCGGCCGGGAGCGCTGACCGGGCGGAGGCGCGGCGGGGAACGTCACAGGGCCCCTGGGCGGCGGGGGCGCGCCGGGCAGGGGCCCTGGGGGGAGCGGGGGTCAGGACGCGGAGTGGTCCTGGGCCGCCTTCTGGACGTACTCGTCGGTGTACGTCTTCGACAGGTCGATCGTCTTGCCCTTCACGGTCGGGTCGACCGCGGTCAGGACGCGGAGCACCGTCTGCGGGGCGTCGGCCGGCATCTGGCCGGTCGGGTTGTACATGCCCATCTCGTTGGCCAGCGCCTGGACGTACTGGTCCTTGCCGCTGCCGGCGTAGAAGTCGGCCGGGACCTGCTCGGTGATCTCCGCGGCCGAGTGGGACTCCATCCACTGGAGCGTCTGGTAGACGGCGTTGACCATCTTCTGGACGGTCTCCTTGTGGCTGTTGGCCCACGCCGTCTGGACGGTCAGCGCGGTGCCGGGGTACGGGCCGCCGAGCGCGGCCTTGGTGCCCGCCGCGGTGCGCATGTCCGCGATGATCGTCCCGAGCTGCTTCTTGAGCAGCGTCGAAATGGTCGGCTCGGTGGTGACACCCGCGTCGATCCGGTTGTGCTCGAAGGCCGCCACGAAGGTGGCACCGGCCGCCACCGCCACCAGGTGGGTGTCGGCCACCGCGATGTTGTTGTGGATCGCGAGGTACGAGGCGATGGTGGAACTGGCGGAACCGAGCGAGGTGACGCCGACGTTCTTGCCCTTGAGGTCCGCGGGCGACTTGATCGACGGCGCGTTCGTACGGGCCATCTCGACCATGCCGGGCGCCTGGAGGAGCTGGACGACCGCCTGGGTGTTCTTGCCCTTGAGCTGGAGCTTGAGGTTCGAGTCGTAGAAGCCGATCATGCCCTGGGCGTCACCCTTGAGCAGCGCGTCGGAGACCTGCGGCGTGCCCTGGAGGTTGGCGATCTTCACGTTCAGACCCTGCTTCGTGAAGTAGCCCATCCGCTGCGCCAGGATCAGCGGGAGGTAACTCTGGTTCGCCTGGTTCGACAGGGCGATCGTCACCGTCTCCAGCGACCCCGCGCTCGCCGCGTCGGTGGTCTTGTCGGACTTGCTGTCCGAGCAGGCCGTCACGCCTGTCGCCAGGACTACCGTCGCGGCTGCGAGAACGATCTTCTTGTGCCACATGTGCGTTGTCTTCTCCTCGGAAGCGGGTGGGTCGTGCGCCGTCTCGGGTCGTGCCGCGGGCCGCGAGTCGCCGCGGGGCGGTTGACCGTCGGGGGGATGGCGGAATGGGCGGGGATGGCGGGAGTGCCGGAGGCGGCCCCGGTCCCGGCGGTGCTGTCGCCGGTCACGGCGGTCACGCCTGCGCTCCGGACTTCTGCGGACGCGGCTGCCAGCTCAGCAGCCACCGCTCCAGCAGCGAGATCAGTCCCTCGGCCGCCAGCGCGAACGCGGCGGTGATGACGAGTCCCGCGTAGACCCCGTTGGGATCGAAGTTGGCCTGCGCTTGGAAGATGAGCAGCCCGAGGCCCTGCTGCGCCCCGAGCAGTTCGCCCACGATCGCGCCGGTGATGGCGAAACCGAAGGCCACGTGCAGGCTGGTGGTGATCCAGCTCAGCGCGGACGGGACGACCACGTGCAAGGTCACCCGGGTGTTGCTCGCGCCGAGGATGCGGGCGTTGGCGAGGAGATTGCGGTCCACCTCGCGGGCGCCCTGGAAGGCGTTGAAGAACACGCCGAAGAAGACCAGTACGGCGGCCAGCATGACCTTGGAGCTGATGCCGAGACCGAACCAGATCGCGAACACCGAGCCCAGCAGGATGCGCGGGATCGAGTTCAGGGTCTTGATGTAGGGGGCGAAGACATCGGCCAGGAAGCGCAGCCGGCCCAGCACGATGCCGAGGACGACACCCAGGGTGACCCCGATGCCGAAGCCCATCAGGGTCTCCTGCAACGTCACCCACACCTGGTCCCACAGCGGTCCCTGCGACGTACCGTCGCGCATCCAGCCCCACAGCTTCGAGCAGATGCCCGACGGCTTGCCGGAATAGAACGGGTCGACGACCTCCGTCGAGGCGAGCACCTGCCACAGGCCGATGAACGCGGCGAGGACGGCGGCCCTGACAACGTTGACCCACACGCGGCGCCTGGCCCGTTGTCGCCTGGCCAGCGCGGCGCGGGCCGCTCCGGCGTCGCTCTTCGGCGGTTCGGGTCGCGCGAGGATCTCGTCGGTCGCCGACCCGGTCGCGGTGTCGGTCTTCATAGGCTCATGCCTCTTCCGTACGGATGGTTCAGGCCGCCGATTCGGACGTCACGGTCTCGGCCGACACGGTCTCGGGCCGCGCGGCCGTGCGGGAGTACGCGAGCTGCACCTCGTCCCGCAGCGCCTGCCAGACCCGTTCGTGGAGCTTGACGAATTCGGGAGTGTGCCGGATCTCGCGGGGATTGCGCGGCCGGGGGAGATCGATCTCGAACTCCTCCTTCACGGTGGCCGGTCCCGCCGTCAGCACCACGACCTTGTCGGCGAGCGAGATCGCCTCCTCCAGGTCGTGCGTGACGAACACGACCGAGGGCCGGGTCAGGTCCCAGAGCGAGAGCAGTTCGTCGGACATGATCTGACGGGTCTGCACATCGAGCCCCGAGAAGGGCTCGTCCATCAGCAGCACCCGCGGCTCGTTGATCATCGTCTGCGCGAGCGCCACCCTCTTGCGCATTCCGCCGGAGAGCTGGTGCGGGTGGTACCGCTCGAACCCGGCGAGGCCCACCCGGCGGATCCACTCGGCCGCGGCGGCGTGCGCCTCCTTGCGGGACGCGCCCCGGAAGCGCGGACCCGCCGCGACGTTGCCGATGACGGTCTTCCAGGGGAACACCGCGTCCGTCTGGAAGACGAACCCGACGTCCTTGCCAATGCCCTCCACCGGGCGCCCGTCGACGAGCACCTCACCGCTGTCCGGACGTTCCATGCCGGAGATCAACGAGAGAGTCGTCGATTTCCCGCATCCGGTGGGACCCACGACCGCGGTGAACTCTCCGGGCCTGACGGTGAAATCGATGTTGCGCAGGACGTCATGATTTCCGCCCTGCGGGGTACTGAAGGACTTGCACACGTCGCGCATCGCGATAGGCGATGTCGTCGGTTGCGGCGATTTGACTAGACCATTGCTGTGCCCGTGCTGGGATTCGCTTGCCACGCGAGTGAGGCTGCCAGAACCGACGGGCAGACACCAACCTCGTCGAACAAGGGTGCATTGACTTAAGCGTCCGGAGGCCGCTGACCTCACTCTCCGTCGACGTCGTTGTCCGGAGAAATTCCGTCTAGTGCCTCTTTCTCCCGACTATCCATAGTGGGTTAGACGCGGAGGGTTCTCCGGGGGTAGCTTCTGGCGAATGACGTTTCGCCATCTCGACATATCGCCTGAAACGCATCTTCCCGACCGGCTCGCACTGCGCATGCTCGTGGAGACTTTCCGGCCGGATGTGATGGACCGGCTCGTGGACAAAACCGAGCGCCGAGAGCGCCGCAGGCGTCTCCTGCCCGCACAGCTCATGATGTATTTCGTTCTGGCGATGTGGCTCTTCGGGGCCTCCTCTTATGAGGAGGTGCTCGCCAAACTCACCGGCGGTCTGCCCGAGATGTTCCCGGGCGCAGGCGTCGGCGGATCGGGCGACGTGGCCAGCGCGGCCGCCATCGCGCGGGCCCGCATGCGGCTCGGCGTCGAACCCCTCAAGGCGCTCTGCGGCCACCTCGCCGACGCCGCGGGCCACGGGACCCGGCTGGACGGCGAGCGGGTCTTCGTCTACGAGAGCGTCGCGATGGAAGTGCCGGACACCCCCGCGAACAGGGCAGGTTACGGCTCCCCCGACACCATGGCGCCCCGGTTGGACAAGCACCGGTCGCTCGACGTGTGGGTGTCCTCGCTCACCGACTGCCGGCTGCGCGTCTCGGCGGTCGCGGCCATCACGCCCCGGGCCGAGGAGGGCGCCGAGGGCCTGCTCGCGCAGTGGCCGGAAGACCTTCTCGACAAGCGGGCGCTGGTGGTCGGCGACGAGGAACTGATCCCGGTCGCGCTGTGGTCGGCGCTGGCCGAGACCGGCGCCGACCAGATCTGGCGCTCCGGCGGCCTCGGACCCGCCCCGTACTCACTGCCGGTGATGCGCGAACTCCCCGACGGCTCCTACCTGTCGGAGCTGGCGGCGGACGCCGGTCCCGGCGAAGGTCCGGGGCCGGGGACCGCGGTCCGGGTGGTGCCGTGCGGCGACCGCACGGCCGCGCGAGCCGCCGCCGCGGGACCGGTCCTGGGCGCTCCGCTGCTGGTCACCTCGGTACTCGACAGCACGGTGACGGCCGACGAGATCAGGGCCCGGTACGAACAGGCGGCCGTCGCGAGCGGCGACGGGGTCGCCCACTTCGTCGAGCAGATCACCGGGCCACGGGTGCTATTACGGTCGAAAAGCCCTGAACTCGTGCAGCAGGAAATATATGCCCTCCTGTGCACCTATCATGCCGTCGGACACCTCGTATCGCCGCCGCTTTCGGTGGGTCCGATTTCGACCGATCCGACCACTGGACTGGGGGAGTGGGCGGCGGTGAGGCCGCGTTAAGTCAGTAGCGCAACCCTTTGCTCCTGCGGGCACGCGTGTGCTGCAATAAAGTTCCCGCAGAGGGCGTGGAAGTGAACAGACACAAAGAGCCTCCGACCTGGTACGCAGTGGTATGCGGTCGGAGCCGAACGTCTCATCGCGGTGAACCGGATAATCAAGCGTCGCCGCGCCATGCGGCGGCGTTATGAGGGTTAAGGGTTAGTGAATGGAAGACCAGCGGTCTCACGGAGCCGGCAATCCGTTGACATGCGGGGACCGCTTGACGAAGCACGATGCGGCGACGGCATGACGAGCGCGCGGAGACGGGGTCGCGCGCCCGCACCGAAATGGATCTCCCCCCTCACCGGGCTCGGCTCCAGGCTCTGGACCAAACGCAAGCTCGGTGACTGGCGGCTGCGCAATCGCATGCTGCTCCTCGTGCTCGTCCCGCTGATCGCGATCATTCCGCTGGCGGGCGTGCGCGTGTTCTCCGCGGTCGGCAACCTCCGGAGCGCGGCCCATATCCAAGGGCAGGCGCAACTCGCCCGGCAGGTGTCCACGCTGGTCAGCGCGCTCGACGACGAACGCGACCTCACCCAGTTGGCACTCACCGGGTCGGGTACCGCCAAGGACGACAAGCTCGCGGCGGCGCAACGGGCCACCAACGCGCAGGTGAAGGCGTTCGGCCAGAGCCTGGACGAACACCGGAGCAGCGTCGACGCGCTGCCCGCCGCCGTACGCCTGATCGGCGTGCGCGCCGAGGCCCGGCTCGGTGACCTGACCCCGCTGCGCGCCTCGACCAAGGGCCTCGCCCACGGCGCCAACACGCCGACCTTCAGCGCCTACAGCACGATCATCGGCAATCTGCTCGACTTCAGCCAGCAGCTCGCGGCGGTCGGCTCCGACCACACGCTCGGCAGCCTGGTCACCACGCTCGCCTCGATCGAGCAGATCGAGCAGCAGACGTCGAGCGAACGCGGCTTCATCGTCGACGCGCTCGACCGCGGCTTCACACTGGAGCTCAAGGAGAACATCGAGCAGGCGCACTTCGAGACCGCCAACGGCACCTTCACGAACAACGCGTCGACCTCGCTGCTCAACCTGTACCAGTCGACGGTCAGCGGCGACAAAGTCGGCGCGGCCGACGGCACCATCCAGGTGGTCGCCACCGCCGCGCAGGAGGACATCCCGCTCGGCAGCCTCGGCATCACCAAGGCCACCGCGTTCCAGCAGATCACCGACAAGCTCGACGCCGTGCGCACCGTCGAACGGCAGACCGTGGCGGACCTCAACGACCGGTCCTCGCACCTGCTGTCGGCTGTGCGCACCCAGCTCTACCAGAACATCGCCATCATCGTCGCCGTGGTCGCGCTGTCCTTCCTCGGCGCGTTGATCCTGGCCAGGTCCGTGGTCCGGCCGCTGCGCCAACTGCGGGTGTCCGCACTGGACGTGGCCGACAACCGGCTGCCGGGCGCGGTCCGCCGACTGCGCGACGTGAACCCCTCGGAGACGGACCGGCCGGTACGGGTCGAGCCGATCGAGGTGCAGTCGCAGGACGAGGTCGGCCAGGTCGCGCGCGCCTTCGACCGCGTGCACTTCGAGGCGGTCCGGCTCGCCACCGAGCAGGCGCGGATGCGCTCCAACGTCAACGCGATCTTCACCAACCTCTCGCGGCGCAGTGAGAGCCTGGTGCTGCGCCAACTCCAGCTCATCGACGACCTGGAGAACAGCGAGCAGGACCCCGGTCAGCTCACCGCCCTGTTCCAGCTCGACCACCTCGCCACCCGCATGCGCCGCAACAACGAGAACCTGCTGGTGCTCGCGGGCGAGGAGCAAAGCCGCCGCTGGGACCAGCCGGTGTCGCTGTTCGACCTGGTCCGCGCCGCGACCGCCGAGGTCGAGCAGTACGAGCGCGTGGTGCTCTACGAACTGCCCGACGTGGCGGTGGTCGGACATGCCGCCACCGACGTCGTCCACCTGATGGCCGAGATCATCGAGAACGCCACGACGTTCTCCGGCCCCGAGACCCAGGTGCTGGTGGGCGCCAAGATGCTCACGGCGGGCGATGTGGTCCTGGACATCGCGGACGCGGGCATCGGCATCCGGCCCGAGGAGCTGGAGCGGATCAACCGGCGGCTCGCCGAGCCCCCGGTCCTCGATGTCGCGATCTCCCGCCGCATGGGCCTGTTCGTGGTCGGCCGGCTGGCGGCCAAGTACGGCATCCAGGTGCGGCTGACCAGTACGGGCAGGACCGGCCTGAACGCGCTCATCCGGATCCCACTGACTTTGCTGGTGTCCGCGAGCGAGTTGGAGGTGGACGGCCCGCAGGTCTTCGACCAGTCGGCGCTGCGGCCCGGACCGTACGACACCGGCGAGATGGCCGGGCTGCCGGGCGGCGGGGTCGCGGCCGGACAGGCGGGCGACCCGCGCTTCGACGGCCCCTACGGGCCCGCGGGCCCGCCCTCGCGCGGCCGGTCGTACGACGACGTGCCGGCGGGCCGCCACTCCGGTCAGCCCGACGGCGGCTTCCCGTGGTTCCACGACCAGGAGGAGGGCGGCGGCCCCGACGGCGACTTCTCGTGGTTCGCCTCGGAAGAGGAGGAGGCCGAGGCGGTCGCGCGCCTGGAAGGGCACGGGTCCGACCGGTTACCGATCTTCGACGCGATGAGGTCGCAGTGGCCGGCCGGGCAGGGACCGCAGCAGGCGCGGCCCCCGCAGGGGCACGTACGTCCGCAGGTCCCGCCGCAGCCGCAGGCGCTGCCCCACCAGCGGGTCCAGCCGCCGGCCCAGCGTCCGCAGCCCCTGCCGCAGCCCCAACCCCAGGCGCAGCTCCGGCCGCAGGCGCAACCCCGCCCGCCGGCCCAGCCGCCGGGCAACCCCGGTCACACCTCACCCTCGTGGGCCCGGCCGGGACCCGAGGACGCGGGCGGCCAGGCGACCGGAGGCACGACCGCCCAGGGTCTGCCCCGGCGGGTGCCCCTGAACAACCTCTCCGCCGAGGCGCGCCCGCGCGGCCCGGTGCCGCAGCCGAACGCGGCGCCCACCGCCCCGCGCGCGGCGAACCTGATGAGGGATCGGCTGTCGAACTTCCACCAAGGGGTCAGACAGGGTAAGGATGGGTCCGACCGCGAGGGGCCCGGCCGGACGCCGGGCGGATCGGGTCCGCTATGAGCGGACTCACAGCTCCCACGACCTCCGTGTTTCCCGTGTTTCCCCTGTCCGTAGCGCCGTCGGACGACGTCCTCGGCAGCATAGGAAGCAGCTACACCCATGAGCGATCTGAGCAACGAAGCACAGAACCTGAACTGGCTCATCGCCAACTTCGTGAAGCAGGTGCCGGGAGTCGCGCACGCGGTCGTGATCTCCTCGGACGGCGTTCAACTCCTGGCCTCCGCGTCCCTGCCCAGGGACCGCGGCGAGCAACTCGCCGCGATGGCCTCGGGCCTGGCGAGCCTGACGCAGGGCGCGGCCCTGCTCTTCGAGGCCGGGGTGGTCACGCAGACCGTCGTCGACATGGAGAACGGATTCCTCTTCCTGATGTCGGTCAGCGACGGCTCCGTGCTGGTGGTGCTGGCCTCGCCGACCTGCGACATGAAGGTCGTCGGTTACGAGATGGCGTTGCTGGTCGAGCGGACCGGCGACGTCCTCACGCCCGACGTGCGCAGGGAACTGCAGAACGCGCTGGCCGGCTGAGGGCCGGCGCGATGGGCCGTCCGAATCACACCCGGAAGGATGTGCGTTCGTGAGTGGAGACCGAGACCGAAGGCGCAACTCGCCGTTCGTCCGTCCGTACGCCGTCACCCGCGGCCGGACGACGGCGCGGACCGACTTCGCGCTGGAGGCCCTGGTCGGTACGACCGCTCTCGCCTGGGAGAGCGGTGTGCGGTTCTTCCCCGAGCAGCAGGCGATCTGCCGGCTGTGCATGAACCTCACATCGGTGGCCGAGATCTCCGCGCTGATGAACATCCCGCTCGGCGTGACCCGCGTCCTGGTGGGCGACCTCGCCGAGAGCGGCTTCGTCATCGTCCAGCAGCCCACGTACGCCGAGGGCCGGCCGGACGTCACGCTGCTGGAGCGGGTGCTCACCGGGCTGCGCGGCCTCTGAGGCCGCGCGGTCGCGGTACCCGAGGTCCGGTCCCGCGCCGGTCCTGCCCTGTTCCCGGCCGTACGACGGCCGCGCCCGACGACCTACGGAGTGCCGTGCCCGAACTGTCCAGCCTCGCCCTGTCCTTCGGGGCCGCGGCACGGGACTACGACCGCTACCGAGTGGGTCCCTCGGCCCGGATGCTCGACTGGCTGCTGCCCGCGGACTGCCCCTCGGTGCTCGACCTGGGCGCCGGGACCGGTCTGCTGACCCGGTGGCTCGCCGAACGGGTCGAGGACGTCGTGGCGGTCGAACCCGACGCGCGCATGCGGCGGGTGCTGACCGGTGTCTGCCCGCGGGCGACGGTGCTCCACGGGTTCGGCGAACGCATTCCGCTGCCGGACGCGCGGGTCGCCGCGGTCACGGTGTCCTCGGCGTGGCACTGGATGGACCCGGCCCTCACGCTCCCCGAGATCGCCCGGGTGCTCACCCCGGGCGGCTCGCTCGGCATCCTCTACACCCGCCGCGACCGGCGGGTGCCCTGGGTGGACGTGCTGGACGCCTACGTCCACGACGAGATGGGCAACGACGACTGGATCGGCGACCTGATCCAGCGCATGTCCGACGGACCGTGGCTCCCCGACGGTGTCCCCTTCGCGCCGCCGCAGGCTCATGTCGTCACCTGGACGGCCGAGTTGACCGTCGAGGAGGTCGTCGCGATGTTCGCCACCTACAGCAGGTACATCGCCCTGCCGGACGGCCAGAAGCGCGAACTCGCGGACCTGATCGGGGCGAAGGTCCGCGAGACGGCCGAGATGCGGGACGGCCTGGTCGTGATGCCCATGATCTGCCACGGCTGGCGCACCCGCCTGACCGCCTCCTGATCCGGCGGGCGGTCAGTTCGCGCGGGGCTCCTCGGCCTCCGCCGGCCAGGTCGCGGTGGCGATGCCGATCCGGTTCCAGGCGTTGGTCGCCGCGACGGTCCAGATCAGGCGGGCCGTGGCGTCGGGGCCGAGGAGGGTGGTGACCTCGGCGTGGACGGCGGCCGGGACGGCGCCGTCGGCGGGGCGGGTGAGGTGCCGCGCCAGGTCGAGGGCGGCGCGCTCGGCGGGCGTGAAATCGGGGGAGTCGGGCCACTGGGGGAGAGCGGCGAGCTTGAGCGGAGGGTGGCCCGCCGCGAGGGCGGCCTCGTGGTGCAGGGCGGTGCAGTAGGCGCAGCCGTTCATCTGCGAGACGTGCAGGCTGACCAGTTCGGCGATCTCGGGAGCCAGGCCCTCGGCGGAGACCCGGGTCAGCTCGGTGAGCGCCTGGAGGGCGTCGGGGGCGGCGGCGGTGGGGTTGACCTGCGGCATGGGCGTGGCTCTCAGGGGTGTGGGGGCGGGGTCTGTTCGAAGCTGACCGGTGTCTCGGGGGTGAGCTCCAGGTCGGCGCCGGTCACCGGGGCGTCGGCGTGGATGAGGATGTTGTAGTGGTTGGGGAAGTGGCAGGCGTCAAAGCCGAGGACCGTGCCGACGGTCCGTCCGCCGATACGGACGGTGTCGCCGCGGTCGATGACACCGCCGCGGTCCAGTTCGACGAAGCCGAGGAAGCCCACGCGGTCGATCCGCGCCCCCGGCGCGCTGTCGGCGTGGTCGGTGGTGACCAGCTCATGGACCTCGCCCGCGCGCACGCAGCGGCTGGCGTGGGGTTCCAGGGCCATGCCGCGGTCGTCGCGGCGGTGGATCAGGACCTTGACCAGACAGCCGTGGACGGTGCGCTTGAGGCCGTCCTCGCGCGGGGCGGCAGCCCTTTCGGGGGTCGGCTCTTGAGCGGCGGGCTCATGCACGGCGGGCTCTTGAGCGCTGGGTTCTTGAGCGGTGGGCTCGTGCGTGGCGGGCTCTCGCGCCGCGGGCGGGGTCAGCACGCCGTCACCTCCGTACGCCGGTACGCGGCCTCGACCAGCTCCAGGGCCGCCGTACCGCCGTGGTCGGCGCGGTAGGGACCGCGGAGCCGGGCGGTGAAGTCCGCGAGGATCGCCGCGTACTCGTGCCGGAGCGAGGACTTGAAGCCCTGGTGCCCGGCCAGCATGTCGGCGTGGTGCACGGACCCGTCGGCCAGCGTGACCGTCACGTCCTTCAACTCGCCCGGATACGACCAGTCCAGCTCGACCGTGGCACGCGCGGCGCCGGAGACGGAGCGCAGCCCGATCGTCGCGGTGCGGTCGAGCCCCGTCCCGTCGTAGCCGATCCGGGCGGTCTCGACGGTCACCTCGCCCAGCAACAGCCGTACCAGGTCGAACGCGTTGGGCCCGTTGTCGGCGACGCAGCCGCCACCGCACCGGGCCGGGTCCAGATACCAGCGGTCCCGCCCGATGTGCTCCTCGATCCGCTCGAAGTACCGGACCGTGACCCGCTCGACCGGCACGTCCCGCGGCAGCCCGGCGGCCAGCGCCCTGACCGCCGCGTTGTAGCGCCGGTGGAAGGCGGTGAACAGCGGCACCCCGGACGCCTGCGCGAGCGCGGTCAGTTCGGCGCCCTCCGCGCCGGTGAGGGCCAGCGGCTTCTCCACGCACACCGGTACGCCCGCGCGCAGGAAGTCGGCGCAGAGCGCCGCGTGGGCGTCGTTCGGGACGGTGATCACCACGCCGTCGAGCGGCGGCCCGGCGGCGAGGAGTTCACGGTGGTCGCGGTAGGCGGGTACGGCCCCGGACGCGTCCTGTCCGCCCCTGGCGGCGAGCGCGGCCGGGTCGCGGTCGCAGACGGCGGCGAGGCGGGCCGCCGGGGAGGCGTCGAGGGCGGCCAGGTAGAAGCGGGAGATGACGCCCAGGCCGACGACGGCGATCGAGTGCCGGGTCATCGGCGAAGGCCCCCGTCCAGCGGGACGGGCGCGGTCAGGCCGAACCGCCCTGCCACATCGCCGAGTTCGCGGTACTGCCCGGCGGTGACCGGCACACCGTCCGCACGGTGGGCGTCGGCCGTCGCGCCCTCGGTCCAGCCGGGGTAGCGGACGGGGGAGGCGGGGTCGACCGGCGGGCAGGCGAGCAGGCTGCCGAACAGCGAGTCGGCGTCCGAGGCGACGTCCTCCCGCGGGCGGAGCATGGCGGGGGCGATGGCGGCGACCAGAGTGCCGATGTCGTCGTCGCGGCCCGAGGGGAGCCCGTCCCCGTCCAGCGCCTCGGGGGCCGGGCCGAGGCCGGAGCCGCTGACCAGACCGGCCAGCACCTCCACCGCGAGCCCGAGTCCGTAGCCCTTGTACGCGCCGGTCTCCGGTGCGCCGCCGAGCCAGCCGAGGTACGCCTGGCCGCGGTCGAAGGCCGCCGGGTCGGTGACCGGAAGCCCGGCCTCGTCGGTCAGCCAGCCCTCGGGCACCGCCCGGCCCGCGCGGGCGGCGGCGCGCACGCGTCCGGTGGGGACGACGGTGGTGCTCATGTCGAGCACGAACGGGTGGCGCGGCCCGGCGGGGGCCGCGACGGCGAGCGGGTTCGTGCCGAGCATCGTGACCCGGCCGCCCGGTGGCCGGGCGATGCGCTGACGGCCGCAGTTGGAGGCCACCAGGCCGACCATGCCGCGGTGCGCCGCGCGGGCCGCGTGGTACCCGGCGCAGCCCAGATGGGTGGCGTTGTGGACGCTGACCAGGCCGACGCCGAAGCGCTCCGCGCGCTCGACGGCCAGGTCCATCGCGTCGGCCGCGGCCCACAGGCCGAGCGCGCGCCGGGCGTCCAGGCGGACCGCGGCGCCGAGATCCACGGCACGCTCCGGCTCGGCCGCCGGGTCGGCGCGGCGCTCCTCGAACAGCGGCAGATACAGCCGGGTCAGATTCGTCACGCCATGGGAACTCATCCCGGCCAGATCGCCGTAACACAGCGCCTCGGCCGCCGTGGCCGCCCGCTCCCCGGCGAGACCGCACCGCGTGAAGACGCCGGTGACGAAGGTCAGCAACTCCTCATACGCGAGGCGCACGGTACTGTCCGGCGCCCGCGCCGGAAGGGTCGACTGCGGCGGGCTCGACAACGGCATGGGGCTCGTTCCTCCTGCTGACGGGCGTGGACGGCGCAAGTGGCGTGGACGGCGCGGGAAGTGACGGCGGCGCGGACGGCGCGAGCGGTACGGCGGGCGCGGGCACGGCAGGCGACGCGGCCGCGTCGAAGGCGGCCAGGAGGCGCGGGACCGTGGCCGCGAAGGCGTCCAGGTCGGCCAGATCGGCGAACTCACCCGCGGCGTGGGCGCGGTTGGCGTCCAGGCTGCCGGGGCCCAGGACGACGGTGTGGGCGTCGGGCACGCCGGACATCCAGATCGCGTCGCAGGTGAACGCGGGTTCGGCGGCGGGCCACCGCGGCACCCCGGCGCGGTCGAGCAGCGGACCGAGCCACGACGGGTCGCCGTCGAGCGCGGGCAGGCCGCGCTTGAGCCAGTCCAGCCGCAGGATGTCCGCCGCGTCGGCCGCGGTGCGGGCGAACCGCCGGCTGTGCCGGAAGGCGGCGCAGAAGGACTCCAGCCCCTCGGCGACGGCGTCGCCCAGCAGCCGCTCCAGCCGCCGTCCGGTGGCGGCCGAGCCGTAGGAGAGGTTGAGCAGCAGGTCGCCGCTGCCGTAGACGCGGTTGTGCAGGTCGCCGGTGCGCAGGCCCGCCACGCACACCTGCCCGTCGGCCGGGTCGAGTCGCGGGTCGAGCGCGGCGGCGAGGTGCTGGGCGAGATGGCCGAGCAGGACGGTGGCGTTGTGCCCCGCCTCGGGCCGGTCGTCGATCGCGTCACGGCCGCGGACGCTCAGCCGCGCGGTCATGGCCGCGGTGCTGCGGGTCAGGGCCCGGCCGCCGGTGGGTTCGCAGAAGACGTTGAGCCGCCCGTGGTGCCCGGCGTCCACGAGCGGACGGGTGCCGAAGGCGCCGAGCGCGCCGCCCTCCTCGCCGGAGACGGCCTGCACCAGAATCCGGGTGTCGCGGGGGAGTTCGGGCCGCTCCCGCAGGGCGCGCCGCAGTCCGGCCAGCAGCGCGACGGCCGGGCCCTTCGCGTCGATCGCGCCCCTGCCGTGGAAGCGGTCACCGTCGAACGAGACCGGTTCGAGGCCCGCGACGGTGTCGAGGTGGACGTTGAACATCACCGTACGGTCGCGCGGTGCCCCGGCCGGGCCGAGGGCGAGCACCAGGCTGGGCTGGCAGGCCAGGAACTCCGGCCGCTCGGCGGCGGCTTGACGTACCAGGAGCGGTACGTCGTCGCGGTCGACGCAGGCGGGCGGCGGGGCCGCGTGGTGCAGGACGGTGAAACCGAGTTCGGCGGCGGCCCCCGCGTAACGGCGCTGCGCCTCCCACAGCGCGGGTGCGGGCGCGTCGGGGCCGCATTCGAGCGGGCCGGCCGTCGGCAGGGCGAGCAGGTCGAGCAGCAGGGTGCGGTCGGCGGGGCTGAGCGGGCTCACTGAGCGGGCTCCCGCAACGCCGCCCCGTCCGGCGGGGTGTGCGCGATGGTGCCGCCGGGCACCCGCGCGCACGCGTCCAGCAGATTCCGCAGCGCCACCCCGCTCCTGACGAAGGCGGCGTGGCACCGCTCCTCCGGATCGCGGTGGTCCTCGTGCGGCCGTACGGCGATGTGCGGTTCGATCGACAGCGCGCCCCGGTAGCCGTGGGCCAGCAGGGCGCGCAGACAGTCGGCGATCCGCAGGTCGCCGGTGCCCGGCTCGCAGTAGGCGGGGCGGCCGTCGGGGGCGATGACGGCGTCCTTGACGTGGACGTGCAGGATTCGGTCGGCGTACGGCAGCAGTTCGGTCAGCAGCCGGTGGCCGTCGTAGCCGTACGCGGGGCCGTTGCCGGTGTCGAAGAGCAGGGCGAGCCCCGGGCCCGCGGTCTCCAGGAGGCGGACCGTACGGGTCGCGTCGGCGCCCGCCCAGCCGGAGCAGTTCTCGTGCAGCAGTGTCAGGCCCGACTCGGCGGCGCGGTGGGCGAGTTCGCGGACGCGGCGCAGCGCCTCACGCTCCCAGGCGTCGGCGTCGAGCCCGTCGTTCGGGAAGGACATCACGCGGACGAAGCGGGCGCCGAGCCGGGCGCATCGCTGTTCCAGGACCGCGAGTTCGGCCAGGTCGGCGGCGAAGTCACCGGTCACCGGGCGGGCCCAGCCGCCGATCCTCGCGTCCACCGCGGCGACCGACACCCCGGCGTCCGCGAGCGTCCCCGCGACCCGGTCGAAGGCGGTAGGGGACAGGTCGGCGACCGGCGTGCCGTCCACGGTCCGCAGCTCGACCGACCGCCAGCCCAAGGCGCTGACGGCCGCGATCTGGCCCTCCACGCCGAGCGCGGCCTCGTCGCCGATCCCGGTGAGGCGCAACGGCTCGTCCGCCCGTACGGCGGTCTGCTGTTCAGTGGGCACCGGCCAACTCCCTTCGTGGGCCCGAGGCGTCGGGCGGGGCCGCCAGATTCTTGGCGTCGGTGAGCAGGCCGACCACGCGCGCCTGTCGCGCGAAGTCGGTGGGGCAGGGGCCGTCGTCCCCGGCGAAGTCGGCGTAGGCGCGGAGCATGAACGCGGTCAGGGCGTCGTCGCGGAACACCTCGCGGTCCCCGGCCGGGCATTCCGGTGTGGTCAGCCGCAGTTGGGCGTAGTGGTCGCCGGCGTCGGCCGGGTAGTGGCCGACGGCGGTGCCGCCGTCGAATCCGAGCGTGATCCGGCGCTCGCGCACCGGTGAGGTGAGGTCGGAGCGGATGTCGGCGAGCACGCCGTCGCGGTGGGCCAGGCGCACCTCGGCGCCGCCGAGCCGGGGCAGCCGCCGTCCGTCCACGTCCAGGTCGGTGCACGAGGCGCCGACCACTTCGGCGTCCCCGGCCAGCCGCAGCAGGACGCCGAGCGCGTGCGGGATCTCGATGTCGAACGCCGTGGGGTGCCCTGAGGTGGCGAGCGTGCGCTGGAAGCGCGGCTTGTCCTGCACGACCGAGATCTGCCGCAGCGCGCCGAGACCGGGCCGCTCCTCCACGAGGGCGATCAGCCGGTCGGTGAGCGTGCTCGCCAACCAGGGCGCCACGACGGTGGCTTGGACACCGGGCCGCCCCACCAGCTCCACCAGCCGCGCGAGATCGCGCGGCCCCGCCGCGAGCGGCTTCTCCAACAGCAGCCTGCGGAAGCCGAGTCGGAGCAGTTCGGCCACGACCTCGGCGCGGGCGAGCGGCGGGGTGCAGATGTGCACGACCGTGCGCTCCGGGTCCAGCGACTCCCGTGCCCGCGCGAGCGAGTCCACGACGCTCAGACTGGTGTCGGCCGCCGCCCGGGCCCGTTCGGCCGGGTCGCGGTCGAAGGCGATCACCGGCTCCGGTGCGAAGAGCCGGGGCCGCAGGTCCCGCGCCTTGGCGAGGACCGGCAGGTGCAGACCCGCCCCCGCGCGGCCGAGGCCGAGGACCATCGTGCGCAGCGGCATCTCCTGCGTCAGCCTTCCGTCGACTTCGGTGGGGGCGGGGGAAACGAAGCGGAACAGGGCGGTACGGGACAGCGGGGGGAAAGCGCCGGGCGCCGGGGGGAGTTGCGGAAAAGAGAGGGCAGGGCGCGACGACGTCGGTCAGCCTGCTCGCCCGAACCGGGCGAAGTCAAACAAACGCGCCGATAGCGCCCTTTTGTGTGAATCCCCCCGTCGGCCGCGCCGCCGACCCCCGTCCGGCCGAGGGCCTGGCATAGCGTCGGCCTCCAGCGCGTCCGGGACGCCCGGTTCGTCCGGCACGACCGGGCGAACCGCCGCGTCCGGACGAGCGACAGCGTCCGGATGAGCGACCGCGTCCGGATGGATCAGCGCATTCGGCGTACCCGGCGTATCCGGGCAGCAGAGAGGCGGAGATGGACCTCCAGCACACCGTCGAGCCGCGCGAACCGGCCCCCGCCGACGTGCCGTTCTTCACCCAGGCCGAGTCCTTCTCCGCCCTCTGGCCGCGGATCGAGCGGCACCTGTCGGAGATGTTCGAGGACGGGAAGTTCTCCCACGGCAGCAAGGTGGCGGAGCTGGAACGGGCGCTCGCCGCCTACACCGGCGCCCGGCACGTCATCGGGGTCAACAGCGGCACCGACGCCCTGGTCCTGCTGCTGCGCGCGGCCGGTCTGCGGCCGGGGGACGAGGTCGTCGTCCCGGCCTTCAGCTTCGTGGCCTCCGCCTCCTCGGTCGTCCTGGCGGGCGGGCGGCCGGTGTTCGCGGACATCGACCCGGTCACGTACGCCCTCGACCCCGCCTCGGTGGAGCGCGTGCTCACCCCGCGCTGCCGCTTCCTGATGCCGGTCCACCTCTTCTGCCAGCTCGCGGACGTGGAACGGCTCGGCGAACTGGCCGGGCGGCACGGGCTCACCGTGGTCGAGGACAGCGCCGAGGCGATCGGCATGCGCCGCGAGGGCGTCCACGCGGGGCTGTTCGGCGCCGGAGGGGTGCTGTCGTTCTTCCCGACCAAGACCCTGGGCGCGATCGGGGACGCGGGGGCGGTGCTCACCGACGACGACGAGATCACCCGTACCGTGGACGCGCTGCGCCACCACGGCCGGTTCGGGCGCACCATCGCGGACTTCACCACCATCAACACCAGCAGTTCGCTGCCGGGCTGCAACAGCAAGATGGACGACGTGCAGGCGTCCGTACTGCTCGCGAAGCTCACCCGGCTGGACGCGGACATCGCCCGCAGGGAAGCGCTGGCCGACGCGTACAGCCGGCGGCTGGCCGGAACGCCGGGCATCCTGCGGCTGCCGACGGTCGTGGCCCGCGGCGGCACGGCCGATCCGGTCTTCTACGTCTATCTGATCGAGGCCGAACGCCGTGACGAGCTGGCCGGGCACCTGGCCGCGCACGGCGTGAGCACCGAGACGTACTACCCGAGCCCGCTGCACCTCCAGCCCTGCTTCGCCGAACTCGGCCACCAGCCGGGCGACTTCCCCGTGGCCGAGGCCGCCTGCGCGCGCACCCTCGCGCTGCCGCTCTACCCCGATCTGACCACCGAGGCCGTGGACCGGGTCTGCGATCTGGTCCAGGACTTCTTCTCCGGAGCCGGAGCCCGCCCATGACGCCCGCGACCACGCCGACGCCCGCGACCACGCCGATGCCCGGGACCACGCCGACGCCCGCGACCGCTCCCGTGCCTCCGACGCCCACCACCGTGCCTGCGCCTCCCGCGCCCGCGACGGCCCGGGGCGACCGCCCGCGGCTGCCGTTCTTCCCCCCCGACCTGTTCGAGGCCGACCGCGAGCACCTGCTGCGCGTCGTGCGCGAGACCGGCACCGGACCGGCCCAGAAGTTCATCCTCGGCGAGCACACGGCCCGCTTCGAGCAGGCCCTGCGCGAACAGCTCGGCGCCGCCGACGTCGTCGCCTGCGGCAGCGGCACCAGCGCGCTGACCCTGGTGCTGGCCGCGATGGACGTCGGCGCGGGCGACGAGGTCGTGGTCCCGGCCTTCGGCTGCGCGCCGCTGGCCGGTTCGGTCGTGGCGCTCGGCGCGACACCGGTCTTCGCCGACATCGACCCCTGGACCATGGTGGTCGACCCCGACGACATGGAACGCCGGATCACCCCGCGCACCAAGGCCCTGATGCCCGCTCACATGTTCTCGGTGATGGCGGACATGCCGCGCCTGACCGCGCTCGCGCGGGACCGCGGGCTGCGGCTGGTCGAGGACTCCGCCGTCGCGCAGGGCGGCGTCCAGGGCGGGGTTCCCGCGGGGCTGGCGGGCGAGGCGGGGGTCTACTCCTTCGTCCAGGTGAAGACCTTCGGCACGGCGGGGGAGGGCGGCGCGGTCGTCACCCGCGACGCGGAACTGGGCCGTACGGTACGGATGCTGCGCAACCACGGGCAGGACGGCGTCCACCGCTTCGTCCACCACCGGATCGGCTGGAACAGCCGGTTCGACGAGGTGCTCGCCGCCTTCCAGCTCCACCGCCTGCCGGGGCTGGCCGGCCGTCTGGAGCGCCGCGCCCGGATCGCCGGTCACTACACCGAGCGCTTCGCCGACCTCGCCGAGCGCGGTGTCCTCGCCCCGCCGCCCGGCCGCGACGGCCGCTGCTATTACGTCTACACGCTCCAGTGCGACCGGCGCGACGCGCTCAAGGCGCACCTGGCCGAGCGCGGTGTCGACTCGCACGTCTACTACCCGCTGCCGCTGCCCCGCCAGCCCGCCTTCTCCGGCTTCGCCGCCCCCGGCGACAGCTGGCCCGCCGCGGAACGCGCGGGCGAGCGGATCCTCTCCCTGCCCGTCTACCCGCACCTGAGCGACGCGCAGGTGGAGTACATCGCCGACGCCGTCAGGGAGTTCGCCCTGGCCCCCTGACGCCCGCGGTCCGCCGACAGACGCTAGAGCCGTACGACGCGCTCCCCTGACAGCCGGCCCGTCGTGTCGAAGAGCAGCCGGGCCGTCTTGGTGATCGCGCCCAGGTCGTAGGCGCGATGGGCCTGGAGCAGGACGACCAGGTCCGCCTCGGCCGCGGCCGACAGCGCGTCGTCGTACCGCCGCAGCCGGGGGTCCGCCAGCGGCAGGTCCGCCGCGTGCGGGTCGTGCCAGCCGACCCGCGCGCCGAGGTCGAGCAGCCCGCTCGCCACCTCGAGCGCGGGCGACTCGCGCAGGTCGTCGGTGTCGGGCTTGTACGCGGCGCCGAGCAGCGCGACGCGGGCGCCCGGCAGCGGCACCCCGCGGTCCTGGAGCAACCGCGAGGCGCGCGCGACGACATGGCCGGGCATGACGCGGTTCGCGCGCAGGGCGGCCCGTACGACCTGGAACGCGTCGGCGGGCGCGCCTTGCAGCAGGTAGACCGGGTCGACCGGGATGCAGTGCCCGCCGACGCCGGGGCCGGGGCGGAACGACTGGAAGCCGAAGGGCTTCGTCGCCGCGCACGCCACCACGTCCCACACGTCCGCGCCCACGTCGTGGCAGTAGCGGGCGAATTCGTTGACCAGGGCGATGTTGACGCTGCGGTAGGTGTTCTCCAGCAGCTTCGCCAGCTCCGCCTCGCGCGTGCCGCGGGCCACGATCACCCGGTCCACGAAACGCTCGTACAGCGCCGCGCACTGCTTGGCGCACACCTGCGTCACCCCGGAGACCACCTTGGGCGTGTTGCCGATGCCGAAGAACTGGTTGGCCGGATCGACGCGTTCGGGGGAGTAGCCGAGGTGGAAGTCCCTCCCCGCGACCAGCCCCGACGCCTCCAGCAGCGGTCTGGCCAACTCCTCGGTGGTGCCGGGGAACGAGGTCGATTCGACGACGACCAGCGTTCCCGGCCGCAGATGCGCGGCGACCGTACGACAGGCGGCGGTGAGCGGGCCGAGGTCGGGGCCTCCTTCGGGGGTCAGGCCGGTGGGGACGCAGATCGCGACGGCCTGGGCCCGCGCGAGCGGCGCGGGGTCGGTGTCGACGGCGAAACCGGCGGCGAGCATCCGGGTCACGTCCGCGTCGGTGACGTCACGGACCGGGGACCGCCCGCCGCGCAGCGCGGCGACGGTCGACGGCGCGATGTCGTATCCGGCCACCGCGAGCCCGGCGTCGGCGGCGGCGCGGGCGAGGGGCAGACCCACGTATCCCAGGCCCACCACGAGCAGATCGAAGGACATGACCGAGACTCCCCGGGGACGGTGGGCGCTGCGCGACGGGCGGTCCGGGAAGGCGCCCCGGGGCCCGCTCACCGCGATCTTGAACCAGTCCCCGCCCGGCCCGTGCGTGTGGCGGCCGGGCGGCGGTCATGAGGGTGAATTCTTCACCCTGTCGGCGCTGGTCCGGCCTTCGCGGGAGCCGGGAGCGGCCGGTGACGACCCGCGTCCGGCGCCGACGAGCAGCGGGCCGGGCCACGATCGGGCCATCGGGCTCCCCGCGACACGGCGACGGCGGCACATCCCGCAGTCATATGCGAACCTTCTTCCGATATGGTCCACTTCGTGCGAACCCGGACATTCGGTCCGGACCGTTCGAGGAGAGTTCATGACCCGTTTTGTCACGGCGAAGCGTGCCGCTGTCGCAGCCACCGCCACCGGCGCCGCAGCCCTCGCCCTGGTGGCCGGTTCCTCCGCCACCGCCACCGCGACCGCCACGCAGGTACGCGCCACCCCGCCGTCGCTGACGCTGGACTTCAGCGGCAACAACAGCGCGGGCGCCGCCGCCAGCACCGTGGGCGCGGGCTTCGGCGGCAGCGCCACGGTCAAGGACTCCTCCGGGAAGCCGGTCGGCACCGCCTACGACATGTGCGACAAGGACGCCATCTCCGCCAAGGAGGTGACCGCGTTCTGCCACGCGAACATCGTCTTCAACGGCGGTGACCAGGTCGCCCTCTCGGTGGTCTTCCCGATCCAGAACCCGCTCACCGCGACCTACCCGAAGTCCTTCGACGGCGTCGTCGTCGGCGGCACGGGCGCCTACAAGGGCCTCACCGGCGCGGCCCACTTCACCAACACCGCGCTCGCGGTCTACACCGTGAGCTGGGACGCCTGAGGGATCTGAAGTCCTTTCCGGTGGGCCGTCGTCCGGACGGCGGCCCACCGCCACCCCGCCCACGCACCGGAGAGTCCATGCCAGCCGCGAGTCCCGGCACGACCACCGCCACGGCGGCGACGGCCGACCGCCCCGAAGGCGACTACGCCTTCGACAACGACAGCCCGTACGCCACCGAGCAGCACCGCTGCCTGGCCGCCGCGCACGACGCGATCACCACCGCGCGGCTGGCGGAGACCGGCGTCGGCCCCGGCTGGGACTGCCTGGAGGCGGGAGCGGGCGGCGGCAGCGTCGCCCTGTGGCTGGCCGACCGCACCGCGCCCGGCGGCAGCGTGCTGGCCACCGACATCAAGCCCGAGCACATCCCCGCCCGCCCCGGTCTCGAACAGCGCCGCCACGACATCGTGCGCGACCCGCTCCCCGACGCGGCCTTCGACCTCGTCCACTCCCGCCTGGTGCTCACCCACCTGCCCCAGCGGCGGGCCGTGCTCGGCCGGCTGCTGGGCGCCCTGCGGCCCGGCGGGCACCTCCAGTTGGAGGAGTTCGACATCGACTACGCGCCGGTGCTCCTCGCCCCCGACGAGCGCACCCGCGCGGGCTACGAGGCGTTCCGGGCCGCCAAGGGCCGCGTGCTGCGGGCCGCGGGAGCCGACCCCGCGTGGGGCCGCACCTGCGCCGCCGACCTGCGGGCCGCCGGATTCACCGACATCGAACCCGTACCGCACCTCGTGCCCTGGACGGCGGGCTCCCCGGGCCTGCGGCTGCAACTGCACCACACCTACCACCTGCGGGACGCGCTCCTGGAGCACGGGATGACGGAGGACGAACTGCTCGCGGCGCGCGACGCGATGCGCCACCCGGACTTCCGCGCCGCCTCCTGCGTCCTGTACTGCGTACAGGCGAGGCGACCGGAGTGACGGCCACCGCGGCCGGCCCCCGTACCACCGCGGCGCCGCGTATCGGCACGGCGCCGGTTTCCGCGCGCGGCGGCGCGCCCGCCACGGCCGTCCGGCTCGCCGTCGCCCACCTGCGGGCGCTCGGCTGCGGCACCGAGCACGGCAGGTCGGGCGCGTTCACCGCGCACTACGGCCTGGTCCGCGCGCGCTGCGAGGTGAGCTGGGCCGGGCCCGTGGACCTCCCGCTGACCAGCGAGGCCGACGTACAGGCCGCGTGCGGTCTGACGCAGGTGCACGGCCGCCGCTACGGTGCACCGACCCCGCTCGGCGTCGACTACGCCTCCTGCGTCGCGGGCGCGCTCGCCGCCACCGGCACCCTCGCCGCGCTGGCCGCCGGGCCCGCCGACGACGGCGGCGAGATCCGCGTCACCACCTCGGTCGCCCAGGCGGCGCTGCTCTCGGTCGGCCAGTACCTGGCCGCCGCGACCGCGGCCGACGACTGGCCGGAACGCCACGCCCCCGGCGGCCCGCCCTTCGCCGCCGCCGACGGCGTCCGGTTCGAACTGGAGACCCTGGACCCCGAGGCGTGGCGCGGCTTCTGGTCCGCGCTCGGCGTGGACCGCGCGGACGCCGCACGCGGCTGGCTCCCCTTCCAGCAGCGGTACGCCACCGCGGTCTGCCCGCTCCCGCCCGCCCTCCACGAGGCCGTCGCCCGGCTGCCCTTCCCCGAACTCGGCCGCCTCGCCGACGCGATCGGCGTGGATCTGACCCCGGTCGCCGCGGGGCCGCCCCCGTGGGCGGACGGCGACGAGCGGCCCTGGCGGCTGCGCCCCACCGGCCCGACGGCCGCGCCGCAGGCCGCGCCCGGCACCGGGGCGCCGCTGGACGGGGTGACCGTCGTCGAGGTGTGCCGCCGCGTCCAGGGACCGCTCGCCGGGCACCTGCTGCGGCTGCTCGGCGCGCGCGTCGTCCGCGTCGAGCCGCCGGGCGGCGACCCGATGCGGGGCATGCCGCCCATGGCGGGCGGCACATCGGCCCGCTTCACGGCCCTGAACGACGGCAAGGAGACGGTGGAGGCCGATCTCACCACCGCGTCCGGCCGCGCCGCGGTCCGCGAACTCCTCGCGGGGGCCGAGGTGTTCCTGCACAGCCTGGCCCCCGGCAAGGACCGGCGGTGCGGGCTCGACGCCGACACCCTGACCGCCCACCGCCCCGGCCTGGTGCACGCCGCCGCCTCCGGCTGGGGCGACGCGCGCGGCTCCCGGCCTCCCGTCGGCACCGACTTCCCCGTACAGGCGTGGACGGGCCTCGCCGCCCTGGTCACCCCGCCGGGACTGCCGCCGACACCGTCCCTGCTCACCCTCACCGACGTGCTCGGCGGCGTGATCTGCGCGGAAGGCGCCGTCGCGGGGCTGCTCGCGGCCCGGCGGACCGGGCGCGGACAGGCCGTCACCTCCTCGCTGCTGTCCGCCGCCCGGCTGCTGTGCGGGCCGCGGTTCCGCTCGGCTCCCGCGCGGACGACGGTCCCCGACCGCGCCGACCTGACCGACCTCGCGGCGGACCCCCGCCTCGCGCCCGCCCTCGACCGCGACCTGTGCGCGCGGGCCGCAAACCCCTGGGAGTTCCACCGATGACCACTCCGGTGGAGACGCCGACCGACGCGACACCTCCCGTACGGGCGGCGGCCGGACGCACATGGCGGTCCCGCAACGGCCTCGTGCTGCGCGACACGGTCCCGGCCCCGCTGCGGCGGCGCTGGGCCCGGCGCGAGGAGTGTCCCGACACGGGGCTGTACGCGGCCTTCGCCGAGCACGTACGCGACCACGGCGACCGGACGGCCGTACGCACTCCCGGCCTCGCGCTGACCTACCGCGAACTCGACGTGCGGGTACGCGGGATGGCGTCGGCGCTGGGCGCGCTCGGCGCGGGCCCCGGCGATGTGGTCGGCATCCGGCTGAACGGCGGCTGGCCCGCGCTGGCCACGGACCTCGCCGTCGCCGCCGTCGGCGCGGTCGCCCTTCCCTGGCCCACGGGGCAGGGCACCCGCGAGAGCCACGCCCTGCTGGAGCTGTCCCGCGCCCGCTACATGGTGAGCGACACCCCACTGGATCACCGGCACGGCCCCCTCCCGTACCTGGAACGCCTCACCACGGTCGGGGAACTCCTCTACGGCGACCCCGACGGATGCGTCCCCGCCGTCGTGGACCCCGAGGACCCGGCCCGCGTCCTGGTCTCCTCGGGCTCCGAGGCCGCGCCCAAGATGACCGCCTACAGCCACAACGCGCTGCTCGGCGGACGCGGCAGTTACGTGGACGCGGTGCTGCGCGGCGGCGGCGCCGGACACGACACGGCCACCGGCACCGGCCAGGACATGCTAGGCGGCGACCCCGGCACCGGCGAAAGCGCCGAGGACGGCGGCCCGGCCGCGCTCGTCCTCGTCCCGCTCGCCTCCTCCTTCGGCTCCTTCGGACTGGTCGCCCTCGCCCGCTGCGGCGCGACCCTCCACCTGCTGGACCGCTTCGACCCCGGCGCCGCCCTGCGCGCCGTCACCGACTGGCGGCCCACCCACGTCGTCGCCGTACCCACCATGCTGGGCCGGATCGCCGACCACCCCACCGTGCCCGGCGAGGACCTGGGCTCGCTGCGGGCCGTCGTCTCCAGCGGCGCCCCGCTCACCGCCACCGTCCTCGCCGCCGCGCTGCGCCGCTTCGGCCGCCCGGTCACCAACGTCTACGGGTCGAGCGACGGCGTGAACTGCCGTATCACCTGGACCGGTTCTGACGGCGACGTCCGCCGCGTCGGACACCCGGACCCGCGCGTCACCGACCTGCGCGTCTGCGGCGCCGACGACCGGCCGCTGCCCGCGGGGCACAGCGGCGAGATTCAGGCCCGCGGCCCGATGAGCCCGCTGGCCTATGTCGGCGCGCCCGACCTCGACCTGCGCTACCGCACCGACGACGGCTGGATCAGGACCGGTGACCTCGGGGTCTTCGACGCCGACGGTTCGCTGCGCGTCCTGGACCGGATCAGGCAGACCGTGATCCGCGGCGGCTGGACGATCAGCCCCGCCGAGGTCGAGGAGGAGCTGCACACCCACCCGCACGTCGCCGAGGCCGCCTGCGTACCCGTCCCCGACCCGGATCTCGGCGAGCGGCTGTGCGCCTTCCTGGTCCAGCGCCCGGGCACGGAGCCGCTGACGGTCGCGGCGCTGTCCGCGTATCTGACCGGCGAGCGCGGTCTGGCCCGGCGCAAGCTGCCCGAACTCGTGCTGCACCTGGACCGGTTGCCGCTCGGGGCCACCGGCAAGGTCTGCCGCCGCACCCTCGCCGCCGCGGCCCTCGGCCGCCCGCCAGAAGACCCGGTACGCGCCCCCCGGCGCTGAGCAGCGCCTGAGCCACACCGCACCGCAGGAGGAGCACCCGCCCATGGAACCCGCGCCCGTACTCGACACCGCGGCCAGGCCCCCCGTCGGCGCCGTTCCCGCCGCCGACACCTCGCCGATCGCGCCCGGCAGTTGGCGCGCCTACGCCAAGCTGGCCAAGCTGGACATCCTCGACTACTACCTGAGCATCCCGCTGGCCGCCGCGATGCTCGTCCCGTTCGGCGTCGTCACCGGGGCCGGGCTCGTCACCGGGGCCGGGCTCCGGCCCGAGACCACGGGACGCGCCGCGCTCGTGCTGGTCCTGTTCTTCCTGGGCGAACTGACCATGGTGGCCGGGATGGTCGCCTTCGACGACGTGACCGGCTACCGCGACGGCAGCGACGCGGCCAACTACGGCCCGGACGCCGCCGCCCGCCGCCTCGCCCGTAAACCGCTGGTCGCCGGGACGCTCACCGAGCGGCAGGCGATCCGGTTCGGCTGGGCGGCGGTCGCGCTGTGCGCGCTGTTCTGGGGCGCGGCCGTCCTCGCCGCTCCCGCCCGGCCGCTGTGGGCGGTGCTCGGCACGGCGGCCTGCGCGCTCTTCGGGTTCCAGTACTCCTGGTGGCTGAAGTTCAGCTACCGCGGCGGCCAGGAGATCTTCCTGGCCGCGCTCGGCTGGGGCTATGTGCTGCCGCTCTTCGGCCTGCTGAACGGCAGCGCACCCGGCTTCGTCGTCGTGCAGGCGCTGATCTTCGGGCTCGGCCCCGTGCTGTTCGGCGTCTACTCCAACATCAACGACCGGGACGGGGACCACGCGGTCGGGCGGCTGACCGTGGCCGCCGTCGCCTCCGAGCGCGGCAACTCCGCCTTCATCGCCGGGGTCTCCGGGCTGGAGGCCCTGCTGATCGTCGTCCCCGCCGCCGCCGGGATCGCGCCGTGGTGGTTCCCGCCGCTCATGTCGCCCGTCCTCGTGCTGCGCGCCCGCCAGTGGGTACGCGGCAATCGGCGCGGTGACGTCCTGGGGGCCCGCACCCGCGGCATCCGGCTGCACCGCCTCGCCACCGCGCTGATGATCGCGGCCGACCTGCTGCTGGCGGTGACCCGGTGACCAAGCCCCTCGACCCCGGCATCGTCTTCGACGCGCTCGCCCGCCGCGGCTCGCCGACCGTCGTCCACCTCAGCCGCCCCCTCGACCTCGCGCCCGAGGAGGGCACCCGGTGGACGGTGCCCCAACTGGCCGGCCTGGTACGGGACACCGCCGCCCGGCTCGCCGCGGCGGGAGCGGGCCCCGGCGACCACGTGGCCGTCGTCAAGCGCAACCACTGGGACTACGTCCTGCTCGCCTGCGCCGCCGTCCGGATCGGCGCCGTCCCCGCGCTGCTCTCCGACCACCTCGCCCCCGAGGTGCTCGACACCCTGCTCGAACGGCTGCGCCCCGCCGTCCTGGTCACCCAGACGCACCTGCTGCGCACGGCCGCCAGAGCCGATGTCGAGCTGGCGCGCCACAGCGCGTGCACGCTGACCCTGGACAGCGCGAGCCTGCACGACTCGGTACCGGACGACACCCGGCCGCCCCAGCCGGTCCGCTCCTTCCACGACCTGCCCGCACGGCCGCTCGCCCCGATCCACCGCCGCGGTGACGGCGAGCCGCTGGCCGTGCACCACACCTCGGGGACCACCGGCGTGCCCAAACTGGTCGTCCACTCCACCACGACGCTCATCCGGCGGCTCGCCGGATTCGAGGCCAGGCGCTGGCCCGTGGTCACCTCGCGCGCCGGCGACACCGTCGCCAGCGCCATCTCCTTCGCGCACGGCCGCGCGCTCGCCTGGACCGTCAGCGCGCTGTGGCACCAGCCCCGCGAGGCCGTGATCGTCGCCGACTCCGATCCCGACGCGGCCCGCCGCACCCTGACCGCGCACCCGCCCACCGTCCTGGAAGCGCTGCCCTCCACGTATGTGCGCTGGCAGCGCCTGGCCGCCGAGCCCGACAGTCCCTTCCGGGACGTGCGCATGTACATCTCCACCTTCGACGCCGTCCACCCGCCGACCGTGCGGGTCTTCCTCGACGCCAGCCGGCGCGCCCGGCCGCTGTGGATGCAGGGCTGGGGCCAGACCGAGACCGGGCCGCTCACCTTCCGCTTCCTCACCCGAGGGGCGCTGGCCCGGCGCGCGGAGCGCCACCCCACCACCCGCGACCTCGGCCGCCCGGTCCCCGGCTGGGTCGGCCTGCGGGTGGTGGACCCGCGGACCTTCCAACCCGTGCCGCGCGGGCAGGTCGGCCTCGTCCTCACCCGGACCAAGGCCCGCTGCCTCGGCTACCTCGGCGAACAGGACCGCTGGGACGAGAAGGCGCACGGGCCCTGGTTCAACACCGGAGACCTCGCGGTCCGCACGCGCGGCGGCTCGCTGATCCTGCTGGACCGGGAGGTCGACATGATCCCGGGGCTGAGCTGCGTGGAGCTGGAGGACGTCCTGCACGACCGGCTGCCCGAGGTCGAGGAGGCCGTCGTCCTCGGCGTCGTGGACCGCGACCCGCAGACCGTCCTGGTCGTCAACGCGCCCATCGACCCGGCCCGTTGGCGGCACGCCGTACGCGACCTGCCCGCGCTCGCCGAACCCCTCACGGTGGACTGGGACGCCGTCCCGCGCACCGCCACCGGCAAGGTCCGCCGCCACGAGCTGCGCGACCGCTACCTCGCCGGCACCGCCACCCACGGAACCGGGAGATGGACGTGACGGACCTCGACGTCGCGGTCGTCGGCGGCGGCATCGGCGGCCTCGCCGCCGCCTACCGGCTGCAACGGGCGGGCCGCTCCGTGCGGGTCTTCGAGGCCGCCCCGCGCGTCGGCGGACGCATGGCCAGCTCCCTCGTCGACGGCTGCCTCGTCGACGAGGGAGCGGAGACCATCGCCACCCGCGGCTACCAGGCCACCTGGCGCCTCATCGACGAACTCGCCGTGCCGCCCGCACACCTCACCCCGGTGCGGGCCGGATTCGCCCTCTGGCACGAGGGCCGCGCCCACGCCCGGCTCGGCCACCCGGCGGGGCTGCTCACCGGCGCGGGCATGTCCTGGCGCGGGCGGCTGGACTGGCTGCGCTTCACCGCCCGACTGCTGCGCCGCCGCGGGGACTTCGACGCCGACCGGCCCGAACTCGCGCCGCCCGGCACGGCCACCCTCGCCGAGTACGCCCGCGCCTACCACCCCGACGTGCACGACCGCCTGCTCCAGCCGCTGTCGGGCCACTGCTTCGGCTGGCACTCGGAACGCTCGGCCGCCGCCCCCATGCTCGCCACGCTGCTCGCGGTCGGCGGCGCCGGAGCCCGCTGGACCACCTACACCACCGGCATGGACACCCTCCCGCGCGCCCTGGCCGAACGGGTCCCCGTACAACTCGGCAGCTCGGTCACGGCCGTTGAGCGGGCCGGCGCGGACGAGGCACGGCTGCACCTCGCCGACGGCGAGATCTTGACGGCACGTCAGATCCTGATCGCCGTACCGGCACCGGTCGCACTGTCCCTGTACGCCGACCCGTCGCCCGATGAACGCGCCTATCTGGCGGCCTGTTCCTTCACCCCCATGCTCAAGGCCGTCTGCCTCCTCGACCGGCCGCTGCCCAGCCCGACCCGCGCCCCCAGCTACGCCCTGTCCGTTCCCGCGACCGAGAGCCGGATCTGCGGCGGGCTGCTCCTCGACCACCTCAAGGCCGAGGGGCGCGTCCCGCCGGGCCGCGGGATGGTCAGCCTCTTCGCCTCGCCCGCGATCGGCCCCCGCCTGCTGGACGTCGACGACGCCGAGGTCACCCGCACGCTCGTCGGCGAGGCAGAACGCTTTCTGCCGGGGCTCGGCGAGGCCACCACCCGCACGCTCGTGCACCGCTTCCGGTACGGCCTGCCCGAAGCCACCCCCGCCGCGCTGGGCCTGCGCGCGGCCTTCGCCGCCCGGCCCGCGGGGCCCGTCGACTACGTCGGCGACTGGACTCTCCTGCGGCCCAGCAGCGAGGGCGCGGTCCGCTCGGCGGAACTGGCCGCGCGACGCGTCGCCGCGCGCACGGCCCACCCCTCTCGTCCGAAGCGCGCGGTGAGCCCGGCACCCACCGGCCGACCCGCGTGATTCGGCGCACATGTCCCACCCGCGAATCACGTGCACTGGAGGCACCTGTCATGCGTCGAAGCACCACCATGATCGCGATGGCCGCGGCGGCCGTCGTCGGCCTCGCGGCCACTCCCGCCCAGGCCGCCACCGGCCAGGTCGTCGTCTTCTCCGTCGAGGGCCAGCCCCTCAAGGTCTACCAGGACCCCACCGGCTGTCAGCGACTCCCGTTGACGGCGCATGTGCTGGACAACCTCACCGACCAGCCGGTCAAGGTCTTCGCCGACCCCTTCTGCACGGTCCCGGCGACCCTACCCACCACCGGCGTCGGCGTCCTTCCGGTCGGCTACGGCACCCACGTCACCGGAGTCGGCAGCTTCTCCGCCTGACCACCGGTCGCGGCACGCGCGCCCGCCGTACCACCGCCGTCGGGGTGCGGTGGTACGGCGGGGCGGCCGGCCCGGTCAGGGCGTGAGGCGGTTCGGCCCCCGGAACAGGAACATGGCCCCGCGGAGCGCGTCCAGGCCGAGCATCGCCATGAGGACGCGGCCGAGGGTCAGACCGTCGCCGGGAGGGGCATGGGGGCGGGGCGGCGACGGTCGCGCAGGGCGGCGGACAGCACCGACACGACGATGCCGCCGAAGGCCCAGGCACCCAGGATCCACAGGGACCTGGTGATGTCGTGCCCGTCGAAGTAGACGGTGTTGCGGACCACGGTCGTCCCGGCGCCCGGCGGCAGGATCTGGCCGATGGCCCGCCAGAAGGGCGGCAGGAGAGCGGCCGGATAGACCCCGCCGGAGCTGGGATTGCCCAGGACGGTGAAGATCAGGATGGTCAGGCCGAGGCCGATGGTGCCCGCCACCGACTGGAGGGCGACGCCCACCGCGCCCGAGGCGAACACGATCAGGGTGCCGATGCCGACCAGGTCCCAGAAGGCGCCGGGAAGGCAGTGCAGGACGGGACCGACGATCACCGCGCCGCCGATGCCGGAGACGAAGGCGTAGGGCAGCATCGCGGTCAGCCGCACCAGGACGCGGCGCAGGGTGGGGCGCGCCGACCCGGCCGCCATGTTCAGCGCGGACGCGGCCAGATAGCCGCCGATCGTCCAGCTCAGGACGAGGTAGAAGGACGACAGGCCGCGCGAGTCGCCCTTCACCGGCGGGCGGATGTCGCGTACGACGACCTCACGGTGCTGCGCCTGTCCCGCCAGCCGCACGACCTGGGTCGCCGCGTCCGAGGCGGAGGGGCCGCCCGCGGACGCGACCAGGACGGTGTCCGTCGTCCCGCGCGGGTCGACGACGACGGCGGCGTCGGTGCGCCGGTCCAGCAGCCGGGCCCTGGCCTCGGCGCGGTCGGCGACCGCGACGGCGTGCACCGGCTCACCGGGAAGGGCGTTGAGCCGGGCCACCGCGTCCCGCGCCGCGGCCTGCGGTGCGACCACGACGATCGGCACCCGGTGGGGCTTGGGCGAGTGGAAGGCGCCCATGTAGGACAGCGCGAAGCCCAGTTGCAGCAGGAGCACGCCCAGCATGACCAGGACGGCCCTGAATGTGATCGCGTCCCGCAACTCCTCCACGATGCCGTGCCTGCCCGGCCTGTCGAGTACCACCCGACTGCTCCCCGTGCCCGTCAACGCTGTCCGCCCTTCTGGTACGCCGGGGCCATGAGCCCGGCCGAAGTCGTCAAATCCTCGGCTCCGCGTCGGCGTCCGTCGCCGGGGCGCGCCCACGGCGCCCGTCCCGGCAACCCGTTCGGCGTACGCCCGACCGCCGCCTAAGGGTTGGGTATCAGTCATGCGGCACCTGCAACCGCTGGGGCGGTCGTACTCTCCTATAGTGCGACCGGCGAGATGGGGAGACTCGATTGATCACGGCAACGGCGGTTGACACCGCCGCTCAGGGCTCGCGTAAGCGGCGGGTGGCGAAGGGGATGTTGGCGTTGGCGCTCGGCGCCGTCCTGCTGGGGGCGACCGCCTGCAGCGGGAGCGCGGGCGCGTCGACCGACAAGGGAAAGCAGGACGGCAAGGGTTCGGCGTCGGGCGGCGCCACGACGACGCCTGCCTCGCAGGTGGCGCTGAGCATCGTGCCCAAGGACGGCGCGACCGGGGTGGACACCACGGG
Organism: Streptomyces sp. NPDC088197; assembly: GCF_044741185.1. Lineage (NCBI taxonomy): Bacteria > Bacillati > Actinomycetota > Actinomycetes > Kitasatosporales > Streptomycetaceae > Streptomyces > Streptomyces sp. NPDC088197. The sequence goes on along the minus strand of NZ_JBIUSD010000010.1, from coordinate 167,982 downwards.
CGCGCTCAAGATCACGGCCGCCAAGGGCAAGTTGGTGAAGATCGCGGTGACCGACGCGGCCGGCCACCGGCCGGTCGACGGCGCGATATCGGCGGACGGCACCAGTTGGAAGCCGTCCGGGATTCTGCGCACCGCGACCAAGTACACCGTGAACGCGGAGGCGGTGGACTCGGCCGGGCGCAGCACCGTACAGCACTCGTCGTTCACCACGCTGAAGCCGCAGGCCGTCAACTACGGCGTGTTCAACGTGGATCCGGGCTCGACGTACGGCGTGGGCATGGAGGTGTCGATCCGCTTCAACAAGCCGGTCGCCGACCAGGCCGCGACGCACAAGGGGATCACCGTCACGGCGGACCCGCAGGTGCCCGTCGAGGGCCACTGGTTCGGCAACCAGCGGATCGACTTCCGGCCGGAGAGGTACTGGGCGCCCGGCACCAAGGTCACGCTGCACATGAACCTCAACGGTGTGCAGATGTCGCCCGGTGTCTACGGCCAGCAGTCGAAGGACGTGAGCTTCACCATCGGCCGCTCGCAGACCTCGGTGGCCGACAACACCGCGAAGACGCTGAAGATCTACCGGGGCGGGAAGCTGTACAAGACGTACCCGGCGAGCCTCGGTGACCCCCAGCACACCACGTACAACGGCAAGATGGTGATCGAGGAGAAGGACCCGGTGGTGGACATGGACTCCCGCACCGTGGGCCTCGGCAACTCGTACCACATCAAGGACGTGCCGCACGGCATGCGGCTGTCCGACTCGGGAACCTTCGCGCACGGCAACTACTGGCGCCCGGTGTCGGTGTTCGGACACGAGAACACCAGCCACGGCTGCGTGGGCCTGCACGACGTGAAGGGCGGCGGCGACCCGGACACCCCGGCCGCCTGGTTCTACAGCCACTCGCTCATCGGTGACGTCGTCGAGGTCGTGCACTCGCCCGACAAGGTCATCGACCCGAGCAACGGCATCAACGGCTGGAACATGTCCTGGGCCACCTGGGTGGCCAACTGACCCTCGGACCACGGTCCCCGACCGTCCGGACACGCGTCCCGGGCGGCCCGGGGAACGGGTCCCGAGCGGCCCGGGGAACGGGTCGCGGGCGGTTGACGAATGGATCGCGGCCCCGGAACGCTCAGGCGTTCCGGGGCCGTTCCGCGCGGGACACTCCGGTGCGGACATCGATGTCAGGGCATCGGCGGTCCCGCCAGATACGTGCCGTGCGCGTCGTACGGCCACGCGTTCGCCACACAGCCGTGCAGTCCGTCGATCTGCTGCATCATCGCGGGCGCCGGACGCCCGGGGCCGGGACACCCCTCGTGGCCGTGCCCGATGCGGTGGCCCACCTCGTGGTTGACGATCAGGGCGCGGTACTCGTGGAGCGGCCCGGGGAACTGCGGCGAACCGGTCCGCCAGCGCTTGAGGTTCACCACCACCTGGTCGCCGACATCGCAGTTGACCTCGCCGCGGGTGTGCAGCCCGGCCGCCCCGCAGATCCGGTCCACGGTGTCCGGGCTGGCGATCTTCACCTCGAAGTCGTATTGGCCGCCGGAGACGAGCTGGAAGGCGTCGTGGCCGTCGGCGATCCAGCTCCGCCGGTCGCCGAGGATGCTCTCGATCTCGCGCGCCGCGTCGGCGGCTCTGACGCCCGTGCCCTGCTCGACCTGCACCTTGTAACGGCGCAGCGTACCGGTGCCGACCGACGTCCCCGACGCCCGGGCGGTGTCGAAGACGCCGTTGCCCCCGGTGCCGGACGACGGCGCGGACGACGGCGCGGACGCGGGCGCCCGCCCGGCGGGTGACGTGGAAGGCGCCGCCGGCGTCCTCGCCGGTTCGGTGGCGGCGGGCGGCGAACCCGCCGTAGCCCCGTCCGCCGCGTGGCCGTCCTTCCCGTCCTTCCCGTCCTTCCCGCCGTGCGCGGCGACCAGCAGCGCCCCGGCCACCCCGACCGCCGCCAGCGTGCCGAGCGTGTACGTCGTCCGCCGTCGCCTGCGCCGCCGTAGGGTCGCCAGGGAACGCCGCGTACGGGCGCCGCCCCCCGCCCGCCCCGCCGATTTCCGTTTCTTCTCCCGGTGCATGGCTGTTCACACTGCGGTCCGCGTGTGATGGCCCCTGGCCCAGAAGATCACGAAAGCGTAACCACGGCGGCGGACGGCCGCTGTATGACCCCTTCGTAACAGCTGCCCGGCCGAGCCCCTCTCACGGCCCTGCCCGCCCGGACCTCACGCATACTGACCTGCATGCCCCGCGTTCTGCTCGTCGAAGACGACCCCGCGGTCCGCAAGGGCGTGCAGCTGGCCCTGCGCCACCAGGGACACGACGTCCTCGCCGCCGCGACCGGTGAGGAGGGCCTGAGCCACCTGCGCCCCTTCCGGCCCGACGTCGTCGTGCTCGACCTCATGCTCCCCGGCATCGCCGGACTCGACGTCTGTCGTCGCATACGCGAGCACGACCAGGTCCCGATCATCATCGTGACCGCGCGCGGCGACGACGTGGACGTGGTGGTCGGCCTGGAGGCCGGAGCGGACGACTACGTGGTCAAGCCGGTACAGGCCCGCGTGCTCGAAGCCCGTATACGCGCGGTGCTGCGCCGGATCGCCGCACCCGGCGCCGACGGCACCAGGCCCCGGCAGGAGTCGCACGGCGACCTGTCCATCGACCGCGCCGGGCTGCGGGTCTCCCTGCGCGGCGAGCCCGTACCGCTGGCCCCCTCGGAACTGCGGCTGCTGCTGACCCTGTCGGCCTCGCCGGGACAGGTGCTCAGCCGCCAGCAGCTCCTGGAAGCGGTCTGGGAGCACAGCTACCACGGCGACATCCGGCTGGTCGACGCCTGCGTGAAGCGGCTGCGCGGCAAGCTCGGCGGCGGACCGGGCGCCGGGTCCGGCTACATCGAGACCGTACGGGGCTTCGGCTACCGCTTCCGCGCGCCGTACGCGCGGCCGCTCCAGCCGACCCCATGAGGTCCGCCGTCTCCAGGGCCCTGCTCGCGCTGCGCGGGCTGCGCACCCGGCTGGTGGTCGCCTTCGTGCTGGTCGCGGTCGTCAGCGCGCTGAGCACCGGGGCCCTCGCCTTCAGGGAGGCGCGGACCGGCGTGCTCCAGCAGAGCCAGGACGCGGTCATCCGGCAGTTCCGCGACAGCGTCGACGCGCTGGCCCCCGCGATCCCCGCGGAGCCCGACCAGGCGGCGATGGACTCGCTGGTCATCCAGGTCGCGAGGGCCCACCAGTCGCAGCGCTGGCAGGTCCTTGCCACGTACGGGGAGCGCCGCGCCGGATCCGCGCCGGAGAACGCCTTCGAGCGGCTGACCCCCGAACTCCTCGGGTCGGTGCGCGACCAGGCCGCCGCGGTCTTCCAACGGGTGAGCACCGACGACGGCCCGGTCCTCGTCGTCGGCCTGCCGGTCGCGTACCGCGCCGCCGAGAACCAGTCGCTGACGCTCTCCGGCCTCGTCATGTACCTGGTCGTGCTGCAGGACACCGAGCAGGCGTACGTCCAGGCCATGATCACCGCCATCAAGGACGCCGCGCTGTGGGCCGTGGTCCTCGCGGTCGTCCTGGCGCTCTTCGCCGCGCGCGGCGTGCTGCGCCCGGTACGTGCCCTGCGCCGCGCGACCCGGCGGATGGCGGAGGGCCACCTCGACGTACGGCTGGCCGTCAACGGCTCCGACGAACTCGCCGACCTCTCCCGGTCCTTCAACGACACGGCCGCCGCCCTGGAGCGCTCGGTGACCGAACTGCGGCGGCTGGAGGCGCAGGCCCGGCGGTTCGTCGCCGACGTCTCGCACGAACTGCGCACACCGCTGGCCGCGATGTCCTCGGTCACCGACGTGCTGGACGAGGGCGCGGGCCGCCTCGACCCCGAGACGGCCACCGCGGTCGGCCTGATCAGCGAGGAGACGGTACGGCTCGCCCGGCTCGTGGAGGACCTGATGGAGGTGTCGCGCTTCGACGCGGGCGCCGCGCGGCTCAACCTGGACGAGATCGACCTGGCCGAGTCGGTGCGCCGCACCCTCGTCTCGCGCGGCTGGCTGGCGGAGGTCGACACCCGGCTGCCCGCGCCCGGCGCCCTGCGCGCCCGCGTCGACCCGCGCCGCCTGGACGTGGTGGTGGCCAACCTCGTCGGCAACGCGCTGCGGCACGGCGCGCCGCCCGTGGTGCTGTCCCTGAGCGCGGTCGGCGGGCGGTCCGCCGGGGGAGCGTGGGCGGTGATCGAGGTACGGGACGCCGGTCCCGGCATCCCGGAGGCGGCCCTGCCGCACATCTTCGAGCGCTTCTACAAGGCGGACACCTCGCGCACGCGCAGTGAGAGCAGCGGCCTCGGCCTGGCCATCACGGCCGAGAACGTACGGCTGCACGGCGGCCGGATCACCGCCCGCAACGCGGACGGCGGCGGCTCCGTCCTCACCGTCGAACTGCCGCTGCGCCGCGACTCGGCCGCGGGCACCGCCGACGCCGGGGACCGCGCCGGTTCTGCCGGTTCCGTCAGTTCTGCTGATTCCGTCGGTTCCGCTGATTCCGCCGCCTTCGGAAGCGAGGACGTCCGATGAGGCGCGCCGCCGGTCCGCTGGCCTGCCTGGCGTCCGCCGCCGCGCTCACGGCCTGCGGCGTCCCGCCGACCAGCGTCATCCAGGCCGGGGAGCCCGCGGTGGGCATGACCCCCGGCGTCAGCGTCTACTTCCTCTCCGACGACACCTTGCGGGCGGTTCCCCGCCGCGCGCCCGACGGCGCCGGTCCGGTCGTCGCGCTGCGGCTGCTGTTCGCGGGCCCCGGCGACGCCGACCCGACGACGCTCACCACGCGACTGCCGTCCCTGCCGCGCCCGCCCGTGATCGCCTTCGACGGCGTCACCACCGTCGTGCGCCTGCCCGCGGGCGTCGACCGCCTCTCGCCGCTGGCCATGGACCAGGTGGTGTGCACAGTGGCGGCCAATCCGGGGGGCCCGCAGCGCACCGCGCCGCCCGGCGGGGCCAGCGCCGTCCCCACCGCCGTCCCCGACGTCCCGACCGCCGGGACCCCGCGGTCGGCGTCGCCCAGCCCCGACGTCCGCGTCATCGGCGCGGGCTGGGCGCTGTCCCGGCTCGTGGAGAGCTGCCCGTAGCGACCGGCGGGCGACCGTACAGCCTGCTGGGCCGGTACGTCGGGGCCGCGAACACGCGGACGCCCCGCCGGTGGTGGGACCGGCGGGGCGTACGGGGGACGGCTGCGGAGAGCCGGGGGCCGCCCGGGCGCCGGACTACTCGACGTCGACCCAGTCCAGGGTCCGGTCCACGGCCTTCTTCCAGCCCTTGTAGCCCGTGGCGCGCTGCTCCTCGCTCCACTGGGGCTCCCAGCGGCGCGACTCGTGCCAGTGCTCGCGCAGCTCGTCGGTGTCGCGCCAGAAGCCGGTGGCGAGACCGGCCGCGTAGGCCGCGCCCAGCGCGGTGGTCTCGGCGACCACCGGACGGCTGACCGGGACGCCCAGGACGTCGGCCTGGGTCTGCATGCACAGGTCGTTGGCCGTGACACCGCCGTCGACCTTGAGCACGTCCAGGTGCACGCCGGAGTCCTGCTCCATCGCCTCGACCACGTCGCGGCTCTGGTAGCACATGGACTCCAGCGTGGCCCGCGCCAGGTGGCCGTTGGTGTGGAAGCGGGCGAGGCCGACGATGGCGCCGCGCGCGTCGGACCGCCAGTACGGCGCGAACAGCCCGGAGAAGGCGGGCACGAAGTAGATCCCGTCGCTGCTCTCGACGGTCTTCGCCAGCCGCTCGCTCTCCGCGGCCTCGCTGATCAGGTGCATCTGGTCGCGCAGCCACTGCACCGCCGAACCGGTCACCGCGATGGAGCCCTCCAGCGCGTACACCGCCGGGGCGTCACCGAACTTGTACGCCACGGTCGTCAGCAGGCCGTGCTCGGAGCGGACCGCCTCCGTACCGGTGTTGAGCAGCAGGAAGTTACCGGTGCCGTAGGTGTTCTTCGCCTCGCCCGGCGCGAAGCAGACCTGGCCGACGGTGGCCGCCTGCTGGTCGCCGAGCACACCCGTGATGGGGATCGGCGCGCTCAGCGGGCGCGAGGTGCGGGTGGTGCCGAACGCCTCGGGGTGCGACGACGCGTGGATCGTCGGCAGCATCGCGCGCGGGATGTTGAAGATGCCGAGCAGCTCCTCGTCCCAGTCCAGCGTCTCCAGGTCCATCAGCATCGTGCGGCTGGCGTTGGTGACGTCGGTGGCGTGGATGCCGCCGTTCGGACCGCCGGTGAGGTTCCACAGGATCCAGGAGTCCGTGGTGCCGAACAGCGCGTGCCCCTGCTCGGCGGCCTGGCGGACCCCGTCGACGTTCTCCAGGATCCACTTGATCTTGCCGCCGGAGAAGTACGTCGCGGGCGGCAGGCCCGCCCGGCGCCGGATCAGGTCGCCGTGGCCGTCGCGCTCCAGCGCCTTGGCGATCGAGTCGGTCCTGGTGTCCTGCCAGACGATCGCGTTGCCGTACGGGCGACCGGTGCGCGGGTCCCAGACGACGGTGGTCTCACGCTGGTTGGTGATGCCGATCGCCGCGAGGTCGGAGGCCGAGATACCGGCCGACCGCACCGCGTTCTGGATCGCGACGTTGGTCCGCTCCCAGATCTCCACCGGGTCGTGCTCCACCCAGCCCGGCTTCGGCAGGTACTGGGTGTGCTCCAACTGGTGCTTGGCCACTTCGTTTCCGTCGTGGTCGAAGATCATGAAGCGGCTGCTGGTGGTTCCCTGATCCACCGCGCCGACGAAGTCCGCCATGGGTGCTTCCTGCCTTTCGTGGGTGTACCGGACCGCGGTGTACGTGACCGCGGTGTGCGTGACCGCCGTCCGCACGGCCGCCGTGTACGTGACCCCCGCGTACGGACCGCGGGGGTGTACGGACCTCGTGGACCCGCGGGCTCAGACCTCGGCAGCGGGCTCGGAGGCGGGGGCGCGTCCCGGGGGCTCCGGCGGGGCCTCGGGCAGGAAGCGGCCGACGAAGATCTTGTAGATCGCGCCGCCGAGGACACCACCGATCAGCGGTCCGACGATCGGCACCCAGAAGTAGAGATTCCCCCACTGGTCGCGCCACGCCGTGCTGTAGCCCGTGATGTAGCTGGCCAGCCGCGGGCCGAGGTCACGCGCCGGGTTGATCGCGTAACCGGCGTTGGCGCCGTACGCCATGCCGATCGCGACCACGATCAGGCCGACGATGAACGGGCCGAGATTCGCGCGGGGCGCGGTGTTGAGCACATCGGTGACCGCGAGGATCAGGATCAGCAGGATCGCCGTGCCGATCACCTGGTCGCGGAAGGCGCCCCACTCGTGGACACCGGCCGTCAGCGAGCCGTTGCCCGGCAGGGTGGCGAAGACCGTCTGCGTCTTGATGGTGTGGCCCGGGTCGGCGTGGCCCAGGATCTCGGAGTAGTTCCAGCGCACCAGCAGCGCGGCGACGAAGGCGCCCGCGGTCTGCGCCAGCGCGTAGGGCGCGACCTTCTTCCAGTCGAAGCCCTTGAACACCGCCAGGGTCAGCGTCACCGCCGGGTTGAGGTGCGCGCCGCTGAGTCGCGCGGCGACGTAGACACCGAGGGTGACGCCGAGCCCCCAGGCCCAGGCGATGCTGTCATGGTCGCCGAGACCGCCCTTCGGATCGGTCAGCGCGCCGCCGCCGACGACTTGGGCCACGACGCCGACACCGATCAGAATGAGGATCATCGTCCCGACGAACTCCGCCGACAGTTCGCCCAGAAGTCCTGAGCGTGCACGTGTCGCCATGGATTCCCGCTTCCCGCCGGCCGCCGTATGGACCGGCTGTAGCTCGTCCCGCTCTTGGCCATGCGTCTTCTGCTCTCCGCATGCTCCTTCACACGGAAGCACGTGTGAACCGGCTGTGCCGGATGGGATTGCGCCGTACGGGGGAGAGTGGTGGGAGAGGTGAGGCGGACACGGGAGTGGCGGCACCGGAAGCGGCGACCGGTCTGTTAGAGGCGCGGCCGTCCGGGGGCGCGGTCCGCTGAAGGCGGGTGTGTGTCAGGGGCGGGCGGGCTCGACGCGGCCGACGACCTCGCCGAGGCCGATCCGCGCGCCGCCGGGGCCGGGCGCGGTGGCGCTGATCACCACCTCGTCGCCGTCCTCCAGGAACGACCGGCGCGTCCCGTCCGGCAGCTCCAGCGGCTCCTCGCCGTTCCAGGCCAGCTCCATCAGCGCGCCCCTGGTCTCCCTGTCGGGACCGCTGACCGTGCCCGAGGCGAAGAAGTCCCCGGTCCGCAGGCTCGCGCCGTTCACCGTCATGTGCGCCAGCATCTGCGCGTACGTCCAGTACATGGCGGCGAACGGCGGCCGGGACACCAGATGCCCGTTGAGCCGTACCTCCAGGGCGATGTCGAGGCCGTACGGCGGTCGCGCCGCGCGGTCGTCGAGATACGGCAGCGGCTCGGTGTCGCGGACCGGCGGGTCGGTACGGGCCTGCGCGAGCGCGGCCAGCGGCACCACCCACGGCGACACCGACGTGGCGAAGGACTTGCCGAGGAAGGGGCCGAGCGGGACGTACTCCCACGCCTGGAGGTCGCGCGCCGACCAGTCGTTGACCAGGCACACCCCGAAGACGTGCGCGTCCGCGTCGGCCAGCGCCACCCGGCCGCCGAGCGGCGAGGGCGCGCCCACCACGAAGCCCAGCTCCGCCTCGATGTCCAGCTTCCGCGAGGGGCCGAAGTCCGGCGCCGGATCGGCCGCCGCCTTGCGCTGCCCGCACGGCCTGACCACCGGCGTGCCGGAGACCACGACGGTGCCCGCCCGTCCGTGGTAACCGATCGGCAGATGCTTCCAGTTCGGGGTCAGCGGCTCGGACCCCGGCCGGAAGATCCGGCCGATGTTCGCGGCGTGGTGCTCCGAGGCGTAGAAGTCCACGTAGTCCGCCACCTCGAACGGCAGGCGCATCGTCAGCTCCGCGCGCGGCAGCAGGCACGGCTCGACGGCGTCGGCGTAGGTGTCGTCGGTCAGCCACGCGGTCAGCGCCGCCCTGACCCGCGTCCACAGCGGACGGCCCGCGGCCAGCAGCGGGTTGAGCGAGTCCGCGCCGAGCGCGGCGGCCAGATCGGCGGGCGCCCCGGCCGCCCGCGCGGCGGCCCCCGCGTCCAGGACGTGATCGCCGTACGCCACCCCGATCCGCCGCGCGGCGGGCTCGTCGGCGGTGCTGAACACCCCGTACGGCAGATTGCGCACCCCGAAGGGCGCGTCGTACGGGACGGCGAGCGGGCTGCTGGCGCTCAACGGACCTCCAGGTGCGGCTCCTGCGCGGCGGAAACGACCCGAGGGTACCGCCGGGTCCGGCGGCCGGGTTTGGAGCTGCTACCGGTGCAAACGTAAAGTTCGGCCGGGGCGGGGCACGCGGGGGCATCGCATGGGCACATACGGAGAGAGCAGCGGCGGGATGACGGCGACAACGCAGGACCTTCACGGCCACGGGGCCTACGAGGAACCGATCGGTGATGCCGAGGACGCGGACGGCGCGGAGGCCGTGGAGGGCGCCGAGGGCTTTGCCGACGTGCCCGGCATCGATCCCGCGCGGATGGCGGTCTGCCTCGCCGTACTCGGCGAGCTCGACACGCTGCCCGTCGACCACCCCGACGCCATCGCCGTACGCCGGGCCACCGCGGGCATCTACCGGTCGGTGAAGCAGCGCCGCCGTCAGGAGCGCCGGGCCGCCAAGACCGCCAACGACAAGGCCGTCACCGAGGCCACCGCGACCGGCGCCGCCGACCGGATCGACGACGAGACCCTCGGCATCCAGCTCACCACCTCCGTCAGCACGGAGATCGCGGGCATCCTGGAGCGGCCCCGCTCCTGCTACGTCTGCAAGACCCGCTACGTCGAGGTCGACGCCTTCTACCACCAGCTCTGCCCGTCGTGCGCGGCCGAGAACCGGGCCCGCCGCGACGCGCGCACCGACCTCACCGGGCGCCGCGCGCTGCTCACCGGCGGACGCGCCAAGATCGGCATGTACATCGCGCTGCGGCTGCTCCGCGACGGCGCGCACACGACGATCACCACCCGCTTCCCCAACGACGCCGTCCGCCGCTTCAAGGCCATGCCCGACAGCGACGAGTGGATCCACCGGCTCAAGATCGTCGGCATCGACCTGCGCGACCCCGCCCAGGTCGTCGCCCTCGCCGACTCGGTCGCGGCGGCGGGCCCGCTCGACATCCTGATCAACAACGCCGCCCAGACCGTACGCCGTTCCCCGGACGCCTACCGCGAGCTGGTCGCCGCCGAGTCCGCGCCGCTGCCCGCGGGCGAACTGCCCGCCTCCGAGGTCTTCGGCGCCTTCGGCAGCGGCGCGCAGACCGCGGCCGCCCTCCCGGCCCCGCGCCGCGAGGACGCCCTCACCGCGCAGGACGTCACCGGCCTCGCGCTCGTCAGCGGCTCCGCCTCGCTCGCCAGGATCGAAGCGGGCACCGCCATCGACGCGGGCGGGCTCGTGCCCGACCTCGACCCCACCAACACCTGGGTGCAGACCGTCGGCGAGGTCGACCCCGTCGAACTCCTCGAAGTCCAGCTCTGCAACGTCACCGCGCCGTTCGTCCTCGTCAGCCGGCTCAGGCCCGCCATGGCCGCCGCCGCGGCGCGCCGCAAGTACGTCGTCAACGTCTCCGCCATGGAGGGGCAGTTCAGCCGCGGCTACAAGGGCCCCGGCCACCCCCACACCAACATGGCCAAGGCCGCGCTCAACATGCTCACCCGCACCAGCGCCCAGGAGATGCTCGACACCGACGGCATCCTCATGACCGCCGTCGACACCGGCTGGATCACCGACGAACGGCCCCACCCCGACAAGGTCCGGCTCGCCGCCGAGGGCTTTCACGCCCCGCTCGACCTCGTCGACGGCGCCGCCCGCGTCTACGACCCCGTCGTCCGGGGCGAACGCGGCGAGGATCTCTACGGCTGCTTCCTGAAGGACTACGCCCCCTCCGCCTGGTGACACCGCGCGGGCGGTGACGCTCACCCGTTGCCGTTGCCGTTGCCGCCGTTGCCGCCGACGACCCATCGGACCGGACCGGGCCGCACCGGGCCGTCCGGCCGGTCCGGCGGTCACGCGTCGCCGCGCGTACCAGGAATGCTGAGCAGTCCGCCTACGCGCGTCCGCGTCGCCGTACGCGCAAGGTCGTAGATCTCAGCTCCCACGCCCCTCACGCGCCCCTCCCGTGCCCCGAGTGCAACCGGCGCGCGGGGGGCGCGCGGCACCCGGCGCCCGCACGGCGCATTTCCTGGCGCGCACCTGTGACGTGCGAATTCCCCGCGGAGCGGAATCACCGAATCCGGTGGCCTATGCCAGCCGCTCTTGCCGAATAATCCGTGATGCCGCCCGGTCGATTACCGATGTACGGATTTGGCCATTAACGAGCGCCGCCGATTCCGCGCCGTCGTTTCGGGCGCCAAGGCGGCGAGCTTTACGTGATGCGATGCCCTGGCATTTATCTACGGCCTGGCCGGTCCGCTCCGCCGCCGTCGAAGAAGGCGCAGTTCGGGGCGGGGTGCACCCGGTAATCGAAAATATGTCCGCCGCCGCCGGGGCCTATATACCCCGGTTCTTCGATCTGAATCAGGTCAGGAGGAAGTTCGTACCCCCAACAGGTGAAACCGGCCAATCGTCGGCCTCCCGGCAGTCTTTCCGTCCGAAGAAGTCGGCTGTTGTACTCTGACGATGATGCGAATAGGGACAGGGCTGTGCCGCCCCGCGCTTTACCGGGGCCCGTACGGCGAGAAGAAACGGAAAACTGAGGGAAGGTGGAGCGGCCATGGTTAATCCTTTCGACGACGACTCGGCTCGGTTCGTCGTATTGGTGAACGACGAGGGACAGCACTCCCTGTGGCCCGCACATCTCGACCAACCCGGCGGCTGGCACGCGGACGGCCCGGAGAGATCCCGTCAGGAGTGCCTGGACGCGATCGAGAAGTCCTGGATCGACATGCGGCCCACGAGCCTGGTGCGCGCGATGGAGGCGGACGTCCGGTAGGCGGAATCCCGGGTCGGCACCCGTCCTCGTCGGGACGGGTGCCGACCCCGTCCCTCGCGCTTCCCGCCGCCTCGGTGAGCGGGTCCGACCGAAGGTGACCGCACGCGATCACTTTCGGTCCGTGAATGCTCTCTTTCGTCGCGGGTGTTTCACCGGGACCATCATCCGGTCCTTCGCGGCGTCATCCGCCGCGCGCGGCAGGGAACGCCCTTCGCCGCGAATCGCCGCGCCGGCGGAACCCGAGTGCCCGACGCGATGACGCGGGCGCGCTTTCGGCCCGCCTCCCTCGGCACGGCGTCGGCGGCCTTTTTATCGACGGGCTGATTTCGTCGTTTCTCCGCACCGTTCCAGAATCTCCCCGAAGGGGTCGACCGGCATGCATGAAGACAGCTCCTTCTCAGAAGACAGTTCCTTCCCGGCGGACAGCGTTTCCCGGGATCTCTTCGAACTGACGTCGGCCCAGCAAGGTGTCTGGTACGGGCAGTTGATCGATCCGGACAGTCCGAAGTACAACATCGGGGAATGCCTGGAGATCCGCGGCGACCTCGACGAGGCGCTTTTCGCCGCCGCGCTCGGCCGGGCCGTCGCCCACTGCGACAATCTCCACCTGCGGTTCGAGACCGGCGACGACGGCGTCCGGCAGTACGTCACCGACCGCCCGGCCACCGCGACCGACCGGGTCCGCCTGATCGACCTGTCCGGGGCGGAGGACCCGGCGGCCGAGGCCGAGGCGTACATGGCACGGGACATGGCCACCGTCGACCGGCTCGACGCCCCGTCCCACCACTTCGCGCTGCTGCGTCTGGCCCCCCGGCTGCGCTACTGGTACGTGCGCTACCACCACATAGCCATCGACGGCCTCAGCGGCGGCGTGGTCAACCACCTCGTGGCCGACCTCTACGCGCGTGCGGTCCGCGGCGAGGACATCACCGCCGTCGACCTCCCGGCCGCCTCACTGCGCGAGCTGGTGGCGGACGAGCTGGCGTACCTCGGGTCGGAGCGCCACCGCGCGGACCGGGCGTACTGGATCGACACCTTCGCCGGGCCGACCGCCGAACGCGGGACGGACGCGGCCGGGACGGCCGGGACAGCGGCACCGGTGGGAACGGCACGAACGGCGGGAACGGCGGACGAGGCGGAAGCCCGCGGCGGCGCGCCGCTCATCCGCCGCCGCGCCGCGGACCTGCCGGACGCGGGCGCCGCCGCCCCGCAGGGCGCGGGCCCTGCCGCCCCGCTGCACACCGGCGAGTCGCTGCCCGTCGCTGTCCTGGACGGCCTACGACGGCTCGGCTCCGCCCGCCGCACCACCTGGACGGCCGTCGTGGTGAGCGCGGCCGCCGCGTACGTCGCGCGGGCCACCGGCCGCGAGGACGTCACCGTCGGGCTGGCCTCGAACGGTCGGCACAGCGCGCTGCGGCACGCCGTCGGCATGACGGCCAACGTGCTGCCGATCAGGCTGCGCCTGCCCGCCGACCGGACCGTCGGCGACCTGATCCGGTCGGTGTCCGCCGAGATGGCCCGCGCCCTGCGCCACCGCCGCTACTCCCGCGAACAGCTCGCCCGCGAGGTGGACGCGGGCGACGACGCCGCGCGCCTGACCGATCTCGTCGTCAACGTCATGCCCTACAACTTCGACCTCGACCTCGCGGGCAGCCCCGCCACCTCCCGCGTGCTGTCCATCGGACCCGTCGACGACGTGTCGCTCTTCGTCTCCGAACGGTCGGAGGGCATAGGCCCGCTGATCGGGCTGGACGCCGCCCCGGCGCTCTACCACCCCGACGACGTCCTGCTCCACCAGCACGCTCTCGTCTCCTTCCTCACCGCGCTGGCGGCGGCGGACGCCGACACCCTGCTGCGCGACCTGCCGTTCCTGGACGACGACGCGGCCGAGGCGGTCCTCGCCCAGGGCCGCGGCGCGCAACTGCCGCCGCGCACCGCCGCGGCGAACCTGCCCGAGGCGTTCGCCGCCCAGGCGCGCCTGACCCCGGACGCGACGGCCGTCGTGGACGGCGCCCGCACGCTCTCCTACCGCGAACTCGCCCGCACCGCGGACGCCCTGTCCCACGCCCTGGCGGGCTGGGGCGTGGCCGCGGAGGACCGGGTCGCGGTGCTCCTGGAACGCTCGGCCGCGGTGGTGTCCGCCACCCTCGGCGTGGTGGGCGCGGGCGCCGCCTACGTGCCGATGGACCCGGCCTGGCCCGCGGAACGGCTCAGCGGCGTCCGCGGCGTCGCGGACGTACGCGCCCTGGTGGTCGACGAGGCCGCCGCCGCGCAGCCGTGGGTGAAGGAGGCGGCGGCCGGTCTGCCGGTCGTCGTCGTCGACAGGACCGGCGCCGTCGTCCGCGGCGGGCCGCCGTCCCCGACGCCGCCGCCGAGGGCCGGACATCCCGACCGGCTCGCGTACGTGATGTTCACCTCGGGCTCGACCGGTCTGCCCAAGGGCGTTGGCGTCACGCACGGGGACGTTCTGGCGCTGGCGGCCGACTCCGCGTGGCACGACGGCGCGGTGGAAGCGGTGCTGATGCACTCGGCGTATGTCTTCGACGCCTCGACGTTCGAGATCTGGGCGCCGCTGCTCAGCGGCGGCCGGATCGTCGTCGCACCCGAAGGCGTCCTGCACGCACCGGTCCTGCGCGACATGGTGGAGCGCCACGCGGTGACCGCGCTGTTCCTGACCACCGCCCTGTTCAACCTGGTGGCCGAGGAGGAGCCGACGGCGTTCGCCGGACTGCGCCTGGTCTGCTCCGGAGGCGAGGCCGCCGCTCCCGACCTGCTGCGACGGGTGGCCGTCGGCGCGCCCGACGTGACGGTGCTGCACGTGTACGGGCCCACCGAGACCACCACCTTCGCCACCCGCCACCACGTCACCGCCGACCCGCTGCCGGGACCGCCGCCCATCGGCCGGCCCCTGGACGGCATGCGCCTGTACGTGCTCGACGACGCCCTGCGCCTGGTGCCGCCCGGCGTGGTGGGGGAGCTGTACGTCGGCGGCTCCGGTGTGGCGCGCGGCTACGTCGGCCGCCCCGACCTGACCGCGACCCGTTTCGTGGCAGACCCGTTCGGTACGGGGGGCGGCCGGATGTACCGCACCGGCGACCTCGTGCGCTGGACCGCGGGCGGCCAGGTGGAGTACGTCGGCCGCGCCGACGGCCAGGTCAAGCTCCGCGGCTACCGCATCGAGCCCGCCGAGATCGAGTCCGTCCTGCTCACCGCGCCGGGTGTGCGCGCCGCGTGCGTCGTGGTGCGCGAGGACACGCCGGGCGACCGGCGGCTGGCCGCCTATATCGTGCCGTCGGCCGACGTCCGCCCCGACGAGGAGTCCCTGGTCCGGCACGTCGCACGCGCCCTGCCCTCGTACATGGTGCCCTCGGTGTTCGTCCCGCTGGACGCGCTGCCGCTGAACCCCAACGGGAAGGTCGACCGGCGCGCCCTGCCCGTGCCGCCGGCCGCGGTCGCGACCGGCCGTGCCCCGCGCACCCCGCGCGAGGAGGTGCTCGCCGGGCTGTTCGCCGACGTCCTGGGCGTGGCCGCCGTCGGCATCGACGACAACTTCTTCGCGCTGGGCGGCCATTCGCTGCTGGCCACCCGGCTCACCGGCCGGTTACGGGCGGCGCTGGGGGCCGAACTCGACCTGCGCACCCTCTTCGACCACCCGACGGTCGCCTCCCTCGCCGGGGTCCTCGACACCGCTCGCGCCCGCGGACCGGTCCTCGCCCCGCGCCAGCGCCCCGACCCGTTGCCGCTGTCCTTCGCGCAGCAGCGGCTGTGGTTCCTCAACCGCGTCGAGGGCCGCCCCGGCAGCACGTACAACGTCCCGCTCGTCCTCGCGCTCGACGGCGACCTGGACGTGCGGACCCTGCGCGAGGCGCTGGCCGACGTGGTCGACCGGCACGAGAGCCTGCGCACCGTCTTCGCCGAGGAGGACGGCGTCGCCCGGCAGGTGATCCGGCACGGCGCCGACGCGGCGGCGCTCGTCCCGCTCACGGTCGCGCACGCGCCGTCCGAAGAAGGCGGGGCAGGCAGGGCAGACGGGGCAGGCGGGGCAGGCGGGGCAGCGGCAGCACGCGACGACGGCGCGGAAGGCGCGGAAGCCGGCGCGGGCCGGGGAAGCGAGCAGCGCCAGGAGCATGCCGCCGCCTGGGCCGAGGAAACGGTACGGCACCTGACCTCGCTCCCCTTCGACCTCGCAGGGGACGCCCCGCTGCGCGCCCACCTGCTCGTGCTGGGCGCCGACCGGCACGTCCTGGTCCTCGTCCTGCACCACGTCGTCGCCGACGGCTGGTCGCTGGCCCCGCTCGTGCGTGACCTCGGAGCCGCCTACCGGGCCAGGACCGCGGGCGCGGACGCCCCCGACTGGCCCGCGTTGCGCGTGCAGTACGCCGACTACACGCTCTGGCAGCGCGAACTGCTCGGCGGCGACAGCCCGGACGGCCTGGGCGCACGCCAACTCGCCTTCTGGCGGGAGGCGTTGGCGGGCGCGCCCGACCTCCTCGACCTGCCGCTCGACCGGCCCCGGCGCGCGGTGCCCACCCACCGCGGCGGCGCGCACCCGATCGAACTGCCCGCCGCCACGCACACGGCGCTGGTCCGGCTCGCCCGCGCGTGCGGCCGTACCCCGTTCATGGTCCTCCAGGCGGCCCTCGCGGTGACGCTGCACGCGTACGGCGCGGGCACCGACATCCCGCTGGGCACCGCGGTGGCCGGACGTACCGACGAAGCGCTGGACGACCTGGTCGGCTTCTTCGTCAACACCCTCGTGCTGCGCACCGACCTGTCCGGCGACCCGACCTTCCGCGAACTGCTGGACCGGGTGGGGCGGTTCGACCTGGCCGCCTTCGGCCACGCCGACCTGCCCTTCGAACGGCTGGTGGAGGAGCTGAACCCGGAGCGCTCGGGCGACCACCACCCGCTCTTCCAGACCATGCTGGTCCTCCAGAGCCAGCGGCAGGCGCGGCTCGACCTGCCGGGCGTCACCGTCCACGACCGGTCCGCGCACACCGGGATCAGCAAATTCGACCTGACCCTCTCGCTGACGGAGGCCGACCCCGACCCCGACGGCGACCCGGCCGAGGCGGCCGGCATCAGCGGGTATCTGGAGTACGCCGCCGACCTCTTCGACCCGGACACCGCCCGCGACCTGTGCGACGGCTTCGTCCGTGTCCTCACCCAGGCCGTCGCCGAACCCGGCCTCGCCGTCAGCGCGTTGGAGCCGATGGCGCCCGGCGCGCGGGCCCGGCTCCTCGGCCGCGGACAGGGCGAGCGGCGACCGCTGCCGACCCGTACCGTGCCCGAGGCGGTACGGGAGTGGGCCCTGCGCACACCCGGCGCCGTCGCGGTGCGCGACGCGGGCGCCAGCCTGACCTACGCCGCTCTCGACGCCCGCGCCGACAGCCTCGCCCAGGTACTGCGCGAGCGAGGGGTCGGCCGCGAGAGCCTCGTGGCCCTGGCCGTACCGCCGTCCGTGGACACCGTGGTGGCCATGCTGGCGGTCCTGCGGGCGGGCGGGGCCTACCTGCCCGTCGATCCGCGGTACCCGGCGGCGCGCATCCGGCAGATGCTCGACGACGCCGGGCCCGTCCTGCTGCTCACCACCGGGCGGATACGCGAGGACCTGCCCGTCGGCGGCCCGCCCCGGCTCGCGCTCGACGACCCGGCCGACATGGCGGCCGGCCCCATGGTGCGGGACCCGAGACCGTCCCATCCGGCCGACCCCGCGTACGTCATCTACACCTCAGGTTCCACCGGCCGCCCCAAGGGCGTGGTCGTCCCGCACGGCGCGCTGGCCAACCACATGGCCTGGATGACGCGGCACTTGGACGTCACCGCGGACGACCGGGTGCTCGCCCGCACCTCCACCAGCTTTGACGCGTCCGTCTGGGAGGTGTGGCTCCCGCTGGTGAACGGCGCCGAGGTCTGCGTGCTGCCGCGCGAGGCCAACGAGGAACCCCGTGAACTCGTCTCCTGGATGAGCAAGTTCGGAGTGACCCTCGCCCAATTCGTGCCCTCCCACCTGGCCCTCGTCCTCGCCGAGGCCGGGAGCCACGCCCCGCTGCCCGACCTGCGCGCCGTGCTGTGCGGCGGCGAACCGCTGCCGCACGCCGTCGCGGCCGAGGTCGCCGTCCAGTGGCGGGTGCCGACGCACAATCTCTACGGGCCGACCGAGGCGACCATCGACGCCACCGCCCACCGCGTGCCGGACGCGACGACCGCGCCCACCGGCCCGCACGCCCGGCCCGCCGCGCCCGACGAGCCGTCCGCCGCGCCCGCCGCGTCCGAGACCGTGCCGATCGGCCGCCCCGTCGACACCATGCGCGGGTACGTCCTCGACGACCGGCTGCGGCCCGTCCCGCCCGGTGTCACGGGGGAGTTGTACCTGGCGGGCCCCAACCTCGCGCGCGGCTACCTCGACCGGCCGGGGCTGACCGCCGCCCGGTTCGTCGCCGACCCCTTCGCCGCCGACCTCGCCGCCACCGCCACAACAGCCGCCACCGGCGCTGACCTCGCCGCCACCGCCGACCCCGGCGACCCGACCTCCGCCGCCGGTGCCCGGATGTACCGGACGGGCGACCTCGTGCGGTGGAGCCGCGACGGCCTGCTCGAATACCGGGGCCGCGCCGACGACCAGGTCAAACTCCGTGGTTTCCGGATCGAGTTGGGCGAGGTCGAGGCCGAACTGGCGGCCCTGCCCGGCGTCACGGCCGCCTGCGCCGTCGTCCGCGAGGACGTCCCCGGCAGGCCCGTCCTGGTCGCGTACGCCGTCACCGGCGACCCGGCACCGCAGGGTCCCGGCCTGCGCGACGCGCTCGCCGGGACGCTGCCCCACCACATGGTCCCCTCGGCGGTCGTCGTGCTCGACGCCCTTCCGCTGCTGCCCAACGGCAAGGTGGACCGCCGCGCCCTGCCAGAGCCCGCCGCGGGCACCGGCGGCCCGAGCGCACCGGGACGGCGCACCTTCCAGGAGGAACTGCTCGCCGGGATCTTCGCCGACGTCCTCGAAGTGCCCCAAGTACGGCCCGGGGACAGCTTCTTCGACCTCGGCGGGCACTCCCTGCTCGCGATGCGCGTCGTCAGCCGTATCCGCACCCTGCTGCACGCCGACGTCACCCTGCGCAGGCTGTTCGAGCACCCGACCGTCGAGGAGCTGGCCCGCGTCCTGGACACGCCGGGCCGCCGCCGACCCGCGGTGCTGCCCGTCACGCGGCGGCCCGACCCGCTGCCGCTGTCGTTCGCCCAGCGCCGCCTGTGGTTCCTCAACCGGCTGGAGGGCCCCAGCTCCACGTACAACATCCCGCTCGTCCTGCAACTGCGGGGCGCCCTGGACGCGGACGCCCTGCGCGGCGCGCTGCGCGACACCGTCGCCCGGCACGAGGCGCTGCGCACGGTGTTCCCCGAACGGGACGGCGTACCACACCAGTTGATCCTGCCGGCCGACACGGCCGCGCCCGCGCTGCCCGTCACGAGCACCGCCCCCTCGCGGCTGGAGGCGGCCGTCCTGGACGCCGTACAGGAGCCGTTCGACGTCGGGACCGACCTGCCGCTGCGCGCGCTGCTGCTGCGCTCTGCGCCCGAACACCACGTCCTGGTCCTGGTGTTGCACCACATCGCGGGCGACGGCTGGTCGCTGGCCCCGCTCGCCCGCCACCTCGGCGACGCCTACCGGGCGCGCCTGGCGGGCGAAGAGGGCGGCACGGCGCCCGGCGCGCGGCTCCAGTACGCCGACTACACCCTGTGGCAGCACGCCCTTCTCGCCGAGGACGGAAGCGACAGCGCCGTCGAGGACCCCGCCGCCCACGGCGACAGCCTGCTGCGGGAACAGCTCGACCACTGGCGCGCCGCCCTCGACGGGCTGCCCGTCCTGATCGACCTGCCCTCGGACCGGCCGCGCCCGGCCGTCGTCGACCCGAGGGGCGCGGTGCACGCCTTCGACGTGCCGCCCGCCGTGCGCGACGGCCTGCTGAAGCTGGCCAGGCAGTCGGGGAGCAGCCTGTTCATGGTGCTCCAGGCGGCCGTCGCCACCCTGCTGAGCCGGCACGGCGCCGGGGACGACATCCCGCTCGGCACCCCGGTGGCGGGCCGCACGGACGAGGCGCTCGAAGACCTGGTCGGGTTCTTCGTCAACACCCTCGTGCTGCGCACCGACCTGTCCGGCGACCCCACCTTCGCCGAACTCCTCACCCGTGTCCGGGAGTTCGACCTGACGGCCTACGCGCACCAGGACATACCCTTCGAGCGGCTGGTGGAGGAGCTCAACCCCGCCAGAGCGCGCGACCACCACCCGCTGTTCCAGACCATGCTCGTCCTGCAGAACCAGGACAGTCCCCGCCCCGACCTGCCCGGCGTCGCCGTCGAGGACCGCCTCGTCCACAACGGCCTGAGCAAGTTCGACCTCACCTTCGCCTTCTCCGAGGAGCCCGCGGGGGCCCCCGATGCGGACGGCTCGCTGAGCGCCGGAATCGAGTACGCCACCGCGCTCTTCGACCGTGCCACCGTCGAAACCCTCGCCGCGCGCCTGGTCGGGCTGCTGGAACAGGTCGTGGCCGATCCGGACCTGCGCCTGGCCGCGTACGACCTGATGACGCCGGACGAACACACCCGCATCACGCGCTGGGGCACCGGCCGCGCCCTGCCGACCGGCCCGGAGGACGGCACCCTGACCGCCGCCTTCGCCGCCCAGGCGCGGCGCACACCGGACGCCGTGGCCGTCGTCGCCGACGACACCACCCTCGACTACGCGGGACTCGACCGGATCTCGGCCGACCTCGCCGGGGTGCTCGCCGGTCTCGGGGCCGGTCCGGAGACGCGGGTCGGTGTGCTGCTCGACCGGTCCGCCGCGGTGGTGTCGGTGTCCCTCGGCATCGTCCGCTCCGGCGCCGCCTACGTCCCCCTCGACAGGCGCTGGCCCGACGAACGCCACAGCCAGGTCGCCGACATCGCGGACATCCGCCTCCTCGTCGTCGGCGAGGAGGCCGCGCGATCGCCCCGGGTCGCCGCCGCCGGGACGCCGGTCGTGGTCGTGGACCGGCTCGGCCGGGTGCTGTCCGGAGCGCGCCGCCCCGCCGCCCCGGCCCCCGTGCCCGGCCCCGCGACCCTGGCGTACGTGATGTTCACCTCGGGCTCGACCGGTCTGCCCAAGGGAGTTGGCGTCACGCACGGGGACGTCCTGGCGTTGGCGGCCGATTCCGCGTGGCACGACGGCGCGGTGGAAGCGGTGCTGATGCACTCGGCGTACGTCTTCGACGCCTCGACGTTCGAGATCTGGGCGCCGCTGCTCAGCGGCGGCCGGATCGTCGTCGCACCCGAAGGCGCCCTGGAGGCACACGTCCTCGACCACGCCGTCCACGAGCACGGCGTGACCGCCGTCTTCCTGACCACCGCCCTGTTCAACGTGATCGCGGAGACCGATCCCGGTGCCTTCGCGGGGCTGCGGCTCGTCTGCGCCGGTGGTGAACTTGCCTCGCCCGACCTGATGCAGCGCGTCGCCCGGGTCGCGCCCGGAGCGCGACTCCTGCACGTGTACGGGCCCACCGAGACCACCACCTTCGCCACCCGCCACCACGTCACCGAGGATCTGCCGACCGGGCCGCCGCCCATCGGCCGCCCGCTGGACGGCATGCGCGGTCACGTCCTCGACCACCACCTGCGTCCGGTGCCGCCCGGTGTCACGGGCGAGCTGTACCTGGCAGGACGCGGCGTGGCGCGCG
Organism: Streptomyces sp. NPDC088197; assembly: GCF_044741185.1. Taxonomy (NCBI): domain Bacteria; kingdom Bacillati; phylum Actinomycetota; class Actinomycetes; order Kitasatosporales; family Streptomycetaceae; genus Streptomyces; species Streptomyces sp. NPDC088197. Next base: position 146,302 of record NZ_JBIUSD010000010.1, on the reverse strand, counting down.
GGTACATCGGCCGCCCCGACCTGACCGCCACGCGCTTCGTGGCAGACCCGTTCGGTACGGGGGGCGGCCGGATGTACCGCACCGGAGACCTCGTGCGCTGGACCGCGGGCGGCCAGGTGGAGTACGTCGGCCGCGCGGACGGCCAGGTCAAGCTGCGCGGCTACCGCATCGAACTGGGCGAGATCGAAGGGGCGCTGGCAGGCTGCGAGGGGGTCGCCGACGCCTTCGCCATGGTCAGGGAGGACACCCCCGGTGACCGCCGGCTGGTGGCCTACGTGGTGCCCGCGGCCGACGGCCGCCCGGAGGCCGGTGCGCTCGCGAGCGCCCTCGGCCACTCGCTGCCCGCCTACATGGTGCCGTCGGCCTTCGTCCTCCTCGACACGCTGCCGCTGACCCCCAACGGCAAGGTCGACCGGCACGCGCTCCCCGAACCCGCCCGCCGCGCGCCGGTCCGCACGCGGGCCGCCCGCACCGCCCGCGAGGAGATCGTCCGCGGCCTGTTCGCCGACGTCCTCGGACTGCCCGCCGCGGCGGCCGACGACGACTTCTTCGCACTGGGCGGCCACTCGCTGCTCGCCACCCGCCTCGCCGCCCGCGTCCGCACCGCGCTCGGTGTGGAGATCGAGGTCAGAGCCCTGTTCGAGCATCCCACCCCGGCCCGGCTCGCCGACGCTCTCGACGACGCGCGGCGGGCCAGGACGCCGCTGCTGCGGGCCGCCTCCCGCCCCGACCCGCTGCCGCTGTCCTTCGCGCAGCAACGGCTGTGGTTCCTCAACCGGTTCGAGGGGCCCAGCGCCACGTACAACGTGCCGATGGTGCTGCGGCTGGACGGTCCGCTCGACGCGGACGCCCTCGCGAGCGCCGTGGCCGACGTCGTCGAGCGGCACGAGAGCCTGCGCACGGTCTTCCCCGACACACGGGGCGTGGCACGCCAGGTGGTGCGCGCCGCCGACGACGCGGACATCGACCTCGCGCCGCGCGACACCGACCCCGGGCGGCTGGACGAGGCGCTGAGCGCGGAGGTGGCGCACACCTTCGACGTGAGCACCGGCCTCCCGCTGCGGGCGCGGCTGCTGCGGCTGGCCGACGACGCCCACGTCCTGGTCCTGCTGGTCCACCACATCGCGGGCGACGGCTGGTCGCTGGCCCCGCTCGCCCGTGACCTGGGCCTGGCCTACCGGGCCCGCGTCGCGGGCGAGGAGCCCGGCTGGACCGAACTCGCCGTGCAGTACGCCGACTACACGCTGTGGCAGCGGGAACTGCTCGGCGCCGAGGACGACCCGTCCAGCCGGGCCGCGCGCCAACTGGACTTCTGGCGCGGCGCGCTCGACGGCGCTCCCGAACTCCTCGACCTGCCGTACGACCGGCCGCGCCCCGACGTCACCTCGCATCGCGGCGACGCGTTCTCCTTCGCCGTGGACGCCGGTACCCATCGGGCGCTGGCGGACCTCGCCCGCGCCCGCGGGTGCAGCCTGTTCATGGTGCTCCAGGCCGGTGTGGCGGTGCTGCTCTCCCGGCACGGCGCGGGCGAGGACATCCCGCTCGGCACCCCCGTGGCCGGGCGCACCGACGAGGCGCTGGACGACCTGGTGGGCTTCTTCGTCAACACCCTCGTGCTGCGCACCGACCTGTCGGGGAACCCCACCTTCGGCGAAGTGCTCGACCGCGTACGGGAGTTCGACCTGGCCGCCTACGCCCACCAGGACATTCCGTTCGAACGCCTGGTGGACAGCCTCGACCCGGTCCGCGCCCAGAACCGGCACCCGCTCTTCCAGACCATGGTCGCGCTCCAGAACCAGGCCGACGCCGCCGTGGACCTGCCCGGCCTCACCGTGACCGGGCAGCATGTCGGCACCGGCATCAGCAAGTTCGACCTGACGTTCACCTTCACCGAGAAGCGCGACGAGGTGAACGCGCCCGCCGGTCTCGACGCGGTCCTGGAGTTCTCCACCGAACTGTTCGCCCACTCCACCGCGCACGGCCTGGCCGACCGCCTCACCCGGCTCCTCGGCGCGCTCGCCGCCGAGCCGGAGCGGCCGGTGCACACCGCCCCCGTCCTGGCCGCCGACCGGCGGGCGGCGCTGCTGGCGGCCGGGCACGGCCCGCTCCGGCCCGCTGCGGGCACGATCCCCTCGGCGTTCGCGGCCCAGCGCGCCCGGACCCCGGAGGCCGTCGCGGTCCGCGCGGGCGCGCGGACCCTGACCTTCGCCGAACTCGACGCGCTCTCCGGCGAGTTGGCGGACCGCCTGCGCGGTCGCGGGGTCGGCCGCGGCGACCTGGTCGCCCTCGCGATGCCCGGCACCGCGGACCAGACGGTCGCCATGCTGGCGGTGGCCAAGGCCGGGGCGGCCTATCTGGCGGTCGACCCCGAGTACCCGCGGGCCCGTATCGCCTTCATGATCGACGACGCCCGTCCCGTACTGCTGCTCACCCGCGGGGCCACCGCGCCGCAGGACCTGCCCGTACCCGTCCTGGACCTGGACGTGGACCTGGACCTGGACCCGGGGGCCGTGAGCACCGGCGCGGCCGGTCGGAATGCTGTGGCGGCCGACCCGCGCGACGCGGCGTACGTCATCTACACCTCGGGCTCCACCGGGCGCCCCAAGGGCGTGGTCGTCACCCACGGCTCCGTCACCAACCACATGGCGTGGATGGCCGCCCACCTCGAACTCACCGACGACGACCGGGTCCTCGCCCGCACCTCACCGAGCTTCGACGCCTCCGTCTGGGAGACCTGGCTGCCGCTGCTCCACGGCGGTGCCACCTGCCCCGTGCCGCCCGCGGCCAACCACGACCCGGCGGGACTGCTGGCCCTGATGCGCGAGACAGAGGTGACCGTCGCGCAGTTCGTGCCCTCGCACCTCTCGCTCCTGCTGGCCGAGACCGCCCCCGGCGACGCGCCCGAGAGCCTGCGCGCGGTGCTGTGCGGCGGCGAGCCGCTGACCCGGACACTGGCGGAGCGCGTCGGCCGCGACTGGCGGGCGCGGGTGCACAATCTCTACGGCCCGACCGAGGCCACCATCGACGCCACCGCCCACCGGTGGGACGGGCGGCAGGACACCGACGGGTACGGGGAGAGCGTCCCGCTGGGCCGCCCCGTCGACAACACCCGCGCCTACGTCCTCGACAGCGGCCTCCAGCCCGTGCCGCCCGGCGTCACCGGGGAGCTGTACCTCGCGGGCGACGGCCTCGCCCGCGGCTACCTCGGCCGCCCGGCGCTGACCGCGGCGCGGTTCGTCGCCGACCCGCACGGACCCGGCGGCGCCCGGATGTACCGCACGGGCGACCTCGTCAGATACGGCGCCGACGGCGAGCTCACCTTCGTCGCCCGCGCCGACGAACAGGTCAAGCTCAACGGCCTGCGCATCGAACCCGGCGAGATCGAGGCCGCCCTCACCGGCCTGGACGGGATCGCCGCCGCGTGCGTACTGGTCCGCGAGGACATACCGGGGGAGCGGCGCCTGGTCGCCTACACCGTCCCCGACCGGCCCGGCGCCCCCACCGACCGCGAACTGCGCGACCGCCTGGCAGCGGAACTGCCCGCCTACATGACACCCGCCGTCTTCGTCCCGCTGGACGCGCTGCCCCTGCTGCCCAACGGAAAGACCGACCGCAAGGCGCTGCCCGCTCCGGCCCGGCCCGCCGCCGCCCGGCCCGGAGGACAGCCGCGCACCGCGTCCGAGCGCGTGCTCTGCGAGGTCTTCGCCGCGCTGCTGCACACCGACACCGTCCGTACCGACGACGACTTCTTCGGTCTCGGCGGCGACAGCATCCTCTCGATCCAGCTCGTCAGCCGCGCGCGGGAGGCCGGGCTGAGCGTCACACCGCGCGACGTGTTCGCGCACCGCACGCCCGAGGCGATCGCGGCCGTCGCCCGAACCCTCGGCCAGGACGTGCCGGCCCAGGCCGTACCCGGCTCCGGCGAACTGCCGGCCACGCCCATCGCCGCGTGGCTGCTGCGACGGCCCGGCACCATCGACGGGTACAACCAGTCAGGGGTGCTGCGCACACCCGCGGGAGCCGACGAGGACAGCGTCGCCGCCACGCTCCAGCGCCTCATCGACCACCACGACACGCTCCGGCTGCGGGCCGTCAGGACCGGCGAGGACGGCCCCGTGCTCGACGTGCTGCCGCCCGGCGCCGTGAGCATCCGCCGGCGCCTCACCCGTGTCGATGTCGCGGGACTCGACGCCGACGCCGTCCGCACCGTCCTCGCCGAGGCCGGGGAGCGGGCCCGGCGGCGGCTGCGGCCCGCGGACGGCCACGTGATCGAGGCGGTCTGGTGCGACGCGGGACCGCACGCGCGCGGACGGCTGCTGCTGGTCGTGCACCACCTCGCCGTCGACGCCGTCTCCTGGCGCGTCCTCGCCGAAGACTTCGCCACCGCCTGGCACGCCGTCACCTCGGGTCCGCCCGAGGACGGCCTGCCCGCCGTCGGCACGACCTACCGCGGCTGGGCGCGGCTGCTCGCCGCCCAGGCGCTGGAACCGGCGCGCGAAGCGGAACTCCCGCTGTGGGAAAGGGCCTTGAGCACCCCCGCGCCCCGCCTGGGAAACCGGCCGCTCCACCCCGACCTGGACACCGCCGACCGGACCCGCACGGTGACCACCCGGCTGCCCGCCACCTGGACCGCGCCGCTGCTCACCGACGTGCCCGCCGCCTTCCACACGGGAGTCGGCGACGTCCTGCTCACCGGCCTCGCCCTCGCCCTGAACTCCTGGCAGGCCCAACGGGCGGCCGACGGCGGCCCGTTGCCCGGCGGCACCGGCGTGCTCCTCGACGTCGAGGGCCACGGACGCGAGCAGATCGCCGACCACGTCGACCTGTCCCGTACCGTCGGCTGGTTCACCAGCCTCTACCCGGTCAGCGTCGATCCGGGACCCGTCGATCCCCGCGACCCCGGGCGCTTCGGCCCCGCGCTCGTGGACCGCGCGCTCAAACGCGTCAAGGAGCAGTTGCGGGCCGTGCCCGACCACGGCCTCGGATTCGGGATGCTGCGCCACCTCAACCCGGCCACCCGCCCCCGGCTCGCCGCCCTGCCGGAACCGCAGATCGGCTTCAACTACCTCGGCCGGTACACCACTTCGCACCAGGACACCGCCGGGGCCGCGCGGCAGGACGCGGGCGCCGACTGGGAAGTGCTGCTCGACGGCGGCGGCCCGCGCGCCCAGGACCCGGACATGCCCGTCCACCACGTCCTCGACATCAACGCGCACACCGAGGACCTGCCCGACGGCCCGCGCCTGGTGACCCGGTGGACGTGGGCCGCCGACCTGATCGCGGAAGAGGAGATCGACGCCCTGTCCGACGCCTTCGGACGCGCCCTGCGCGCCATCGCCGAGCACACCGAACAACCCGACGCGGGCGGCTACACGCCCTCCGACCTACCGCTGGTCTCGCTCGACCAGGCCCAGATCGACCGGCTTCAGAACAAGTGGGGTGGACACAAGTGACCGGGTTCCAGTTGGAGGACGTACTTCCGCTGACACCGCTTCAGTCGGGGATGCTCTTCCACGCGCTGTACGACTCCGCCGCCGTGGACGTCTACACCGCGCAGTTCGTCTTCGACCTCGAAGGCGCCGTCGACGTCGCAGCGCTGCGCGCCGCCATCGCCGCCCTGCTGCGGCGGCACGCCAACCTGCGGGTCGGTTTCCTGCACGAGGACCTGGACGAGCCCGTACAGGCGGTCGCCGCCACCGTCCCCGTACCGCTGGAGGAACTCGATCTGACCGGGCGGGACGGCGCGGCGGCGGGCGAACGGCTCGGCGCGTTCCTCGCCGCCGACCGGACCCGGCGCTTCGACCTCACCTCCCCGCCGCTGATGCGGTTCACCCTGGTGCGCACCGCCCCCCGTCAGTCGCGGCTGGTCATGACGAGCCACCACATCCTGCTCGACGGCTGGTCGACACCGCTGCTGGTACGGGAGCTGTTCGAGCTGTACGCGAGCCGCGGCGACGACACCGCGCTGCCCCGCCCCACCCCGTACCGGACCTACCTGGCCTGGCTCGCCCGGCAGGACCGCGCCGCCGCCCTGGACACCTGGCGCACCGCCCTGGCGGGCCTGGAGGCCCCGACCCTGCTCGCCGGGCCCGGCCGGACGCGGACGGCCGCCACCGACGACCTGCCCGGAACGCTCGTCCTCGACCTGGACGCGGCCACCACGACCCGGCTGCGCGAGACCGCCCGCGCCCACCGGCTCACCGTCAACACCCTGGTCCAGGGCGCCTGGGGACTGCTGCTGACGCACCTCACCGGGCGCGACGACATCGTCTTCGGCACCACCGTCTCCGGCCGCCCGCCCGAGATACCCGGCGTCGAATCGATGATCGGCCTGTTCATCAACACCGTGCCGGTACGGCTGCGCCTGGAGCCCGGCGAGACCCTGGCCGCGCTCCTGACCAGGCTCCAGGCCGAACAGGGCCGCCTCCTGGACAGCCAGTACCTGGGCCTGACCGACATCCGCGGCGTCACCGGACTGGACGAACTCTTCGACACCCTCGCGGTCTTCGAGAACTACCCGGTGGACGCCGCCGCGCTGAGCACCGCCCGGCGCGGACTGCCCGGCCTCGACCTCACCGGCTTCACCGGCACGGACGCCGCCCACTACCCGCTCACCCTCACCATCGCGCCGGGCGACCGGCTGAGGATCACCTTCGGCTACCGGGCCGCCGTCCTCGACCACGACGACGTGGCCCGCACCGTCGCCCGCGTGCGGCGCGTGCTGACCGCGATGGCCGACGGCCTCGACCGCCGCGCCGACACCGTCGACGTCCTCCTCGACGGCGAGCGCGAACGGCTGCTCGCCCTCGGGCGCGGCGCCCCGCTCCCCGTCGGCACCGTGGACACCAGCGTCTGGGACACCGTGCTGCGCCACGCCGCCGACCACCCCGACCGGCCCGCCGTGACCGGCGCGGGCGAGCCGTTGTCGTACCGCGAACTGGCCGACGTCGCGGGGGAGACGGCCCGCGCCCTGACCGGCCTCACCACCGCGTCCGGCAGCCGCGTCGGTGTCATGACGGAGCGCTCGGCCGCCCAGGTCACCGTGTCCCTGGCCGTGCTGGGCGCGGGCGCCGCCTATGTGCCGCTCGACCCGCGCTGGCCCGACGAACGGCTCACCCGTGTCGCCGAGGCGGCCGGACTGCGCGCCCTGGTGGTCGACGAGGCCGCCGCCGCCCATCCGTGGGTCCGCGGTCTCGCCACCGCCCTGCCGACGCTGACCGTGGACGCCGCGGGTCGGGTCCGCGCAGGCGCGCCCGCCGCCCCCGGAACCCTGCCGGAGGTCACCGGGGGAGCCCGGCTCGCGTACGTGATGTTCACCTCGGGCTCCACCGGCCTGCCCAAGGCCGTCGGCGTCACCCACGCCGACATCGCCGCGCTGGCCGCCGACCGCGTCTGGCACGGCGGCGCGGCCGACGCCGTCCTGCTGCACTCGGCGTACGTCTTCGACGCCTCCACCTTCGAGATGTGGGCGCCGCTGCTCAGCGGCGGCCGGGTCGTCGTGGCCCCGCCCGGCCCCCTCCAGCCCGCCGTGCTCCGGGACCTCGTGGCCCGGCACGGCCTGACGTCGGCGTTCTTGACCACCTCCCTGTTCAACCTCGTCGCCGAGGCCGACCCGGACGCGCTCGGCCTGCTCCGCACGGTCGCCTCGGGCGGCGAGGCCGCCGCCCCCGGCGTCCTGCAACGCCTGGCCGCCGCCCACCCCGGCACCGCCGTCCTCAACGTGTACGGGCCCACCGAGACGACCACCTTCGCCACCCGCCACCAGGTGCGCCCCGAGGACGGCCCCGACGGCGCGCCGCCGATCGGCGGCCCCACCGACGGCACCCGCGCCTACGTCCTGGACGCCGCGCTGCGCCCGGTCCCGCCGGGAGCCGAGGGCGAACTGTACGTCGCGGGCCCAGGCGTGGCGCGCGGCTACCTGGAGCGGCCCGCCCTGACGGCCACCCGCTTCGTCGCCGACCCGTTCGCCGCCACCGGGGACCGCATGTACCGCACCGGCGACCTCGTGCGCCAACAGCCCGACGGCGCCCTCCAGTACGTCGCACGGGCCGACCAGCAGGTCAAACTGCGCGGCCACCGCATCGAGCCCGGCGAGATCGAGGCGGTGCTGCGCGCCGACCCGTCGGTGCGGTCCGCCTGCGTCATGGTGCGCGAGGACCTGCCCGGCGGTCGCGGACTCGCCGCGTACGTCGTCCCCGCGCCCGGCCGCACCCCCGACCCCGACCTGCTCACCGCGCACGTCGGCAGCCATCTGCCCGGCTACATGGTGCCGACCGCGATCCAGGTGCTCGACGGCTTCCCGCTGACCGTCAACGGCAAGCTGGACCGGGCGGCCCTCCCCGCGCCCGCCGCCCCTGACCTGGCCCCGGTCCGGGCCCCGCGCGACGCCCACGAGGAGATCCTGACCGGCCTGTTCGCCGACGTGCTCGGGGTGCCCCGGGTCGGCCCGGACGACAGCTTCTTCGCGCTCGGCGGCCACTCGCTGCTCGCCACCCGCCTGGTGGGCCGCATCCGGACCGCCCTGGCCGCCGAGACCGAGATCCGCACGCTGTTCGACCACCCCACCGCCGCCGCCCTCGCGACCGCGCTGAAGGACGCGCGCCGCCCGGCGCGGCCCGCGCTCGTCCCCCAGCCCCGCCCTGCCGTCCTCCCGCTGTCGTACGCCCAGCGCCGCCTGTGGTTCCTGCACCGCCTCGAAGGGCCCTCGGCGACGTACAACATCCCCTTCGCCGTACGCCTGGACGGGCCCCTCGACACCGGCGCGCTGCGCCGGGCCCTGCGCGATGTCGTCGTCCGGCACTCCGCCATGCGCACGGTCTTCCCCGAGCACGACGGCGGACCGCGCCAACTCATCACGGCGGCCGACGACGTCCGCCTCGTCCTGGCAGCGGAGACCGTCGAGCCGGACAAGCTGCACGACCGGGTCAGGTCCGCGGCGGCCGAACCGATCGACATCGAGCGGCAGTTGCCGCTGCGGGCGACTCTGCTGCGGCTGGCCGACGACGCCCACGTCCTGGTCCTGGTGATCCACCACATCGCCTCCGACGGGTCCTCCATGGCGCCCCTCGCCCGTGACCTCGCCGCCGCCTACCGCGCCCGCGTCGGCGGACGGGCCCCGGCCTGGGCCGAACCGCCCGTCGACTACGCCGACTTCACGCTCTGGCAGCGCCGGCTGCTCGGCGACGAGCAGGACCCCGACAGCGCCATGGCCCGCCAACTGCGGTACTGGAAGCAGGCGTTGGACGGTCTGCCGCACCTGGTCGAACTGCCGTGGGACCTGCCGCGCCCCGCCGTCCCCCGGCACACCGGCGCCAGCCACGACTTCGTCCTGGACCCCGACGTGGCCCGGCGCGTCACCGACCTCGCCCGCAGCCGCGGCTGCACGGTCTTCATGGTGCTCCAGGCGGCCCTGTCACTGCTGCTGTCCCGGCACGGAGCCGGTGACGACATCCCGCTGGGCACGGCGGTCGCCGGACGCACCGACGAGGCCGCGACCGACCTCGTGGGCTTCTTCGTGAACACCCTCGTGCTGCGCACGGACCTGACGGGCGACCCGACGTTCCTCGAACTCCTGGACCGCGTCAAGGACGCCGACCTCGCGGCCTACGCCCACCAGGACGTCCCCTTCGAGCGGCTGGTCGAACTGCTCAACCCCGCGCGCTCGCAGAACCACCACCCGCTCTTCCAGACCATGCTCGTGCTCCAGAACCACGCCCCCGCCGCCCCCTTCGACCTGCCCGGCCTCACCGTCTCCGGCCTGCCCGTCGATCCGGGCGTCAGCAAATTCGACCTGTCGTTCACCTTCACCGAGACACCCGCCGGTACGGGTACGGGTACGGGTACGGGTACGGCGGACGGTCAGGACGCGTCCGGCGCGTCCGGCCCGTCCGGCGGCATGCACGCGACCGTGGACTACGCGACGGAGCTGTTCACCGAGGCCACGGTCGGCGCGCTCGCCGAGCGCCTCGTCGTCCTGCTCGGCGAGGTCACCGCCGACCCCGGCCGCCCGCTGCGGACCTACGACGTCCTCGGCCCCGGCGAACGCGCCCGGATCGCCGCCCTGGGCACAGGACCGGCCGACGACCTGCCCCGCCCGACGGTCCCCGAACTCTTCGCCCGGCAGGTCCGCCGCGCCCCGGACGCCCCGGCGGTGCGCGACGCGGCCACCACCCTCAGCTACGCCGAACTCGACGCGCGCGCCGACGCCCTGGCCCGCCGTCTCCTCGCGCGGGGCATCGGCCCCGAGGACCGGGTGGCCGTCGCGCTGCCCCGGACCAACGACCTCGTCGTCGCCCTCCTCGGCGTCCTCAAGGCCGGTGCCGCCTATCTGCCGCTCGACCCCGACTACCCGGCCCAGCGGCTGTCCTTCATGCTCGACGACGCCGGGCCGCGGCTGCTCCTCACCACGGCCGACGTCGGCGCCCGCCTCCCGGAGACCGCCGTACCGCGCCTGGTGCTCGACACCCCCGAGGCGGACGGTGCGCCGGTCCCGCGGCGCGGGGACACCGCCGTCCCGCCGCGTGCGCTCCCGTCGCATCCCGCGTACGTCATCTACACCTCCGGCTCCACCGGCCGGCCCAAGGGCGTGGTCGTCACCCACCAGGGCGTCGGCGCCATGGCCAGGACGCAGCGCGACCGGCTCCGGGCCGGTCCCGGCAGCCGGGTCCTCCAGATGGCGTCGGTCAGCTTCGACGCCGCGTTCTGGGAGCTGTGCATGGGGCTGCTGTCCGGCGCCTGCCTGGAGATCGGGGAACGCGAGGCCCTGCTGCCGGGACCCGCCCTCGCGGACGCCGTCCGCACGCGCGGCATCACCCACCTCACGCTGCCCCCGGCCGCGCTCGCGGTGATGGAGCCCGGCTCCCTGCCCACCGGGATCACCCTGGTGCTCGCGGGCGAGGCGTGCCCGCCGGAGCTGGCGCGGGCCTGGGCGCGCGGGCGGTACCTCGTCAACGCCTACGGCCCCACCGAGACGACCGTCTGCGCCACCATGAGCGGCTTCCAGCAGGCGGACGGCGCCCTCGCCCCCGACCGCACGGTCCCCATCGGCCTGCCCGTGGACGGCACCCGCGTGCACGTACTGGACGACCGGCTGGCACCCGTCCCGTCCGGTGTCATCGGCGAGTTGTACGTGTCGGGCGCGGGACTGGCCCGCGGCTACCTCGGCAGGGCCGCCCTCACCGCGTCCCGCTTCGTGGCCGACCCGTTCGACCGCTCCGGCGGCCGTATGTACCGCACCGGCGACCTGGTGCGCCGTACGGCCGAGGGCCAGATCGTCTACGTCGGCCGCGTCGACGACCAGGTCAAGCTCCGCGGATTCCGGGTGGAACCCGGTGAGATCGAGGCCGCGATCACGGCGCTGCCCGGCGTCGCGGCGGCCTGCGTCGTCGTCCGCGAGGACCGGCCGGGCGACCGGCGCCTGGTCGCCTACACCGTGGCCGCGCGCGGCGGGACGGCCCCCGACGAGGCGGCGATCCGCGCCCGGCTCGCCGACACGCTGCCCGGCCACATGATCCCGGCCGCGTGCGTCCGGCTCGACGCGCTGCCGGTCACCCCCAACGGGAAGACCGACCGCCGTGCCCTGCCCGCGCCCGGCCACGCCGCGCCCGCCGCGTCCAGGCCCCCGGCCACCGACCGCGAACGCGAGCTGTGCGCGGCGTTCGCGCAGACGCTCGGCGTGCCCGAGGTCGGGGTGACGGACGACTTCTTCGCCCTCGGCGGCCACTCGCTGCTCGCGGTGACCCTGGCCCGCAGGATCGAGGAGCGGTGCGGCCGACGGCCCTCGCTCAGGGCGCTGTTCGCGGCGCCGACGGTCGAAGGCGTCATCCGGTCGCTGGACGGCGCGGCGGACAGAGGTCCGGCGGCGCCGGACACCACGCCGACCGGGCCGGGCGAGGGCCCGGGCGAGGGACCGCTGGACCCGGTCGCGTCGTACCTCCTCGCGGAGGTCCGGCTCGCCCCCGACATCACGGGCGGTGCGCGCCGGACCGCGCCGGTGCCCGCTCCCACCCGCTCCCGCCCCGCCGCCCGCCCCCTGCTGACCGGCGCTTCCGGCTTCCTCGGCGCGTTCCTGCTGCGCGACCTCATCGAGGCCACGGACGGCCCCGTCGACTGCCTGGTCCGCGCCGACGGCCCGGACCACGCGGCGCACCGGCTGCGGGCCAACCTGGAGCGCTACGGCCTCTGGCGCCCCGCCTACGCCGACCTGGTCCGTCCCGTCCCCGGCGACCTGGCCGCCCCCGGCCTCGGCCTGTCGCCCGACGACCGCGCCGCCCTGGCCCGCCGCCTCGGCCCGGTGCTGCACAACGGCGCCCGGGTCAACTTCGCCGCCCCGTACGGCGATCTGCGCGCCCCCAACGTGGCCGGTACCGAGGAACTGCTGCGGCTGCTCGCCGACTCCGGCTCACCGGGCATGCACTACATCTCGACCACGAGCGTCTACGCCCCGTCGTCCGATCCCGACGCCGCGCCCGTCACGGAGTCGACGCCGACCGGCCCGGCCGCCGACCTGCCGGGCGGCTACGCGCAGAGCAAGTGGGTGGCCGAGGGGATCGTCGACCTGGCACGCGCCCGCGGCCTGCCGGTCACCGTCTACCGCCCCGGCCGGATCAGCGGCGACACCGCCACCGGCGCCTGCCAGGACCGCGACCTGCTCTGGCAGCTCATCAAGGGCTGCCTCCAGGCCGGGGCGGTGCCGGACCTGCCGCACGGCTCGACCGACTGGATACCCGTCGACTACGTCAGCGCGGCCGTCGTGGCACTGGCCCGCTCCGCCGGGACCAGTACCGCCATGCCCGTGTACCACCTCACCAACCCGGACGCCCCCGACCTGCGGACCGTCTTCGAAGTGGCCGCCCGCCTGGGCCACGACCTGCCCACCGTCCCGGTGGCGCGGTGGCGCTCCCGCGTGGCGGCGCAGCCCGACAACGCCGCCCAGCTCCTGCTCGGCGACGACGCCCCGCTCGCCGGCTCCGCCCCCTCCCACCACCGCCGCTTCGACTCCCGGCGCACCGCCGCGCAAGCCGCCGCCGCGGGCGTCCACCTGCCGCCCCTGACCGACACGGTGCTCACCCGCTACCTCACCCACGGCCACACCACCGGCTACCTCCCCACCCCCTGACCCGGCCCCGTCCGCGCCGCGACCGACCGACCCCTCAGGACCCGCGCCTCCCGAAACGCGGTGGCCCCGGGCCCCGGGGGGTCGGGAGGATGGGGCGATGACGACCGACAGCGGGGCCGTGGGGGCACAAGGTGTGCGAGCCGAGTGGGGGGACGTGCCCGCAGGCGTGCGGGGAGAGGCCGAGGCACGCCTGGGAGCACGCGTCGCGGCGGCGGAGACGCAGGCCGGCGGCTTCTCGCCGGGCGTGGCGGCCCGCCTGCGGCTGACGGACGGGACGAGGGCGTTCGTCAAGGCCGTGACCCCGGCGGCGAATCCGGAGAGCCCGGGCATCCACCGGGCGGAGGCCGCGGTGGCCGCGGCGCTTCCCCGTGAAGTCCCGGCCCCGCGCCTGCTGGCCTCCTTCGAGCGGGACGACTGGGTGGTCCTGCTCTTCGAGGACATCGAGGGCCGCACGCCCGCACAGCCGTGGGACGCGGCCGAGTTGGAGCGCGTCCTGACCGCGGTCGGCGACCTCGCGACGCTGCTCACACCGTCCCCGGTGGAGGTCCCGCCCGTGGCGGAGGCGAACGCGGAGAACTTCCACGGCTGGCGCGCCCTGGCCGCCGAGCACGCGGCGGCCACCGACGACCTGACGGGCCTCGACCCCTGGGCCGTACGCCATCTGGCGGAACTGGCCGCGTTGGAGGCCGGATGGGCGCGGGCGGCGGCCGGAAAGACCCTGGCCCACGCGGACCTGCGGGCCGACAATCTGCTGCTCACCGCGGACGGCCGCGTCATGGTCGTGGACTGGCCGTGGGCCTGCCTGGCGGCGCCCTGGTTCGACCTGCTGCTGATGCTGCCCAGCGTGGGGATGCAGGGCGGACCGCCCCCCGCCGAGATCTTCGACCGGCACCCGGTGGCCGCGGGCGCCGACCCGGACGGCGTCACGGCGGTGCTGGCCGCCTTCGCCGGCTTCCTGCTCGGCCACGCGCGGCGGCCCGCGCCGCCCGGCCTGCCGACACTGCGCCCCTTCCAGTACGCCCAGGGCGTCGTCGCGCTCGACTGGCTGCGGACCCGTACCGGCTGGTCCTGACGGCGGCGCGCCCTACCCTGGCCTTATGTCCCCTTTCGTGGTCGAGCGCCGCACCCCGCTGCCCGTCGCCGAGGCGTGGCGGCGGCTGACCGACTGGGAACGGCACACCGCCACCGTGCCGTTGACCCGGATCAGTGTGCTGACGCCGCCGCCCGACGGGGTCGGCACGGCCTTCGTGGCGCGGACCGGGCTCGGCGGTGCCGGGTTCGACGACCCGATGCGGATCGTGCGCTGGGAGCCGCCGGTCGACGGCGGCCCCGGATTCTGCCGTCTGGAGAAGACCGGCCGGATCGTCACCGGCTGGGCGGAGATCGACGTACGGCCGGACGACAGCGGTACGGGTACGGGCGCGGATACCGGCTCGTGGGTGCGCTGGCGCGAGGAGCTGCGGGTGTGGCGGCTGCCGGGAGCGTTCGACGCGGTCACGGCGCGTACCGGACGGCTCGTCTTCGGCCGGGCCGTGGACACCCTGCTGCGCGGGGAGTGAGGCGAAGACGGCCCGCGGGTACCGATGAGTTCCGCGCCGCGCACCGGTCTACCCCGGTGAAGCGCACGACCTTCCCGTGACACCGACCAGCGGAACGTAAGGCAGGCACCCATGTCCACGAAGATCTTCGTCAACCTCCCCGTGAAGGACCTCGACCGCTCCGTGGCCTTCTTCACCGCCGCCGGGTTCACCTTCAACCCGCAGTTCACCGACGACAACGCGACCTGCATGGTGATCAGCGACGACATCTACGCGATGCTGCTGGTCGAGCCCTTCTTCCGGACCTTCACCGAGAAGGAGATCGCGGACACCGCGACCACCACCGAGGCCATCGTGGCGCTGGGCCTGGACAGCAAGGAGCAGGTCGACCGGATCGCGGAGGCGGCCGTGGCAGGGGGCGGCACGGCGGCCAAGCGCACCGAGCACGAGAGCCCGATGTACACCCGGAGCTTCTTCGACCTGGACGGCCACCACTGGGAGCTGTTCTGGCTCGACCCGGCCCTCGCCCAGGGCTGACCCGCCCCTGGTCCAGCGCTGACCCCCTGGTCCAGCGGCCTGGTCACCGTACGGGCGGCGGCCCGCTGCTCTCGCGCACGACCAGCTCGCCCGCGACCTCCACCCTGGTCGACGCGGGCTGCTCCCCGCCGAGGAGCTGGAGCACCATCCGGGCGGCGAGCGCGGCCATGTCGGCGAGCGGGGTGCGTACGGTGGTCAGCCGCGGCGTGACCCAGTCGGCGAAGGGCAGGTCGTCGAAGCCGACGACGCTCAGGTCGGCCGGGACGCGCAGCCCGAGCGCGGCGGCGGCGCGGTAGGTGCTCAGCGCCTGCTGGTCGTTGCCCGCGAAGACCGCGGTCGGCGGGTCGGGCAGCCCCAGCAGGTCCAGGGCGTGCCGGTGCGCGGGCTCGTGGGTGAAGTCGCCGTAGCGGACGAGCGCCGGGTCGAAGGGCAGCCCGGCCTCGTCGAGCGCCGAGCGGTAGCCGTCCACGCGGGCGCGTGAGGCCAGCCGCTCCGGCGGCCCGCTGATGACGGCGATCCTGCGGTGGCCGAGCCCGATGAGATGGCGGGTCGCGGCCAGCCCGCCCGGCCAGTTCGTGGCGCCCACCCACGGCACTCCGGGCGCGGGCTCGTCGGCCGGGGCGATCAGCGCGAAGGGCAGGCCGAGCCTGCGCAACTCCTCGTGCTGGGCGGGCGTCAGCTCCGGCAGCACCAGGATCGCGCCGCGCGTGCGGCGGGTGGCGAGCGAGTCCAGCCACTGCCGGGTGAGCCGGCTGCGGCCGTGCGTCGCCGACACCACCATGCCCAGCCCCTCGGCGTGCAGCGCCTCCTCCGCGCCCCGGATCAGCTCGCCCGCCCACGGGCTGGCCAGTTCGTTGATCACGAAGTCGATCAGGCCGCCCGCCGCCAGCGCCGTCGCCGCGGGGCGGTGCCGCGCGAGATACCCGTGCTGCTCCAGCAGCCGCTGGACCTTGGCGCGGGTCCTGGACGCCACGTCCGAGCGGTCGTGCAGCACCTTGGAGACCGTGGAGACCGACACCCCCGCCTGCCGCGCGATCTCGGCGAGCGTCGTCGTGCCTCCGCCGCCCGCGCCTGCGTCTGTGCCGCCGTCTGTGTCGCCGTCGGCTTCGTGCCCCGGTTCCGCCGCCGCCATCCTCTGCTCTCCCGCGCTCGCGCCCCCGGCGGCCGTACCGCCGTGCCGGTCCGCCTTTTGCGAAAGCTATCGCGAATCACCGCGGTCGCGGTCCCCGGACCCGGCGGCGGTCGGCGGGTTCCGTCACCGCCTTGACCCTCACCGAAGGTGAGAGCCCACCGTGAGGGCAGGGCGTACCGCACGCCGCGGAACCGGACGAGAGGACCTTCCATGAAGACGACTGGACCTTCCACGACAGAGCGCTGCGTCATCCTCGACATCGGCGGAGTCCTGGAGATCACACCGCCGACGGGCTGGATCGAGCGGTGGGACGAGCGCCTCGGCCTCCCGCCGGGCACCGTGGACCGCCGTCTCGACGACGTCTGGGAGGCCGGTGCGGTCGGCGCGATCACCGAGCCCGAGGTACGCGCCCAGGTCGGCGCCCGTTTCGGCCTCGACGCCCGCCAGGTCGAGTCCTTCATGTCCGACCTCTGGGCCGAATACCTCGGCGCCCCCAACACGGAACTCATCGACTACGTCCGCGGCCTGCGCTCCCGCTGCCGCCTCGGCATCCTCAGCAACAGCTTCGTCGGCGCCCGCGAACGGGAGACCGCCCGCTACCGCTTCGACTCATTGGTCGACGAGATCGTCTACTCCCACGAGATCGGCGTCTCCAAGCCCGACCCCCGCGCCTTCGCGCTCACCTGCGAACGCCTCGAAGTCCGCCCGTCGGACTGCCTGTTCATCGACGACCACGCCCCCAACATCGCCGCCGCCGAGACCGCGGGCATGCGCGCCCACCTCTTCACCGGCACCCCGCAGGCCGTCGCCCGCGTCGAAGCCCACCTGCCGGCGCTATGAGGTGCGGGTGTTGGTGAGGTGCGGTCCGATGTGGCCGATGTAGAGCAGACCGGTGTTGGCGGTGTCGTCGAAGAAGTGCAGCCGCGGGGAGATGGTGCTGCCGCCGCCGATCCGCAGATGGGCCTCCATGTAGACCGCGCCGGAGGGATCGACGGCGCGGGGCACGGGGAGGGTGCGCTCCTTGCGCCAGGAGAGGTTGCGCCAGACGGTGTCGGACTCCTTCATCAGGACCTTGCCCGCGGGGAAGGGGTGGCAGCCGGAGGGGAGATCCTGGCACCAGGAGCGGAAGTCGCCGCGGGCGCGGCCGGCCACGGAGGCGGCGGCGAAGTCCTCGAGAGCCTGGAGCGCTTCCCAGCAGACGTTGACCCAGTTGGGCTTGGAACGGTCGTCGAGACCGGTCATCACCTTGGCGTCCCCGGTGAAGAGCAGGGTGGGGAACTGGTGGAGCCGGGCGTGGAGTTCGGTGAAGCTGCCGGGCAGCGCCTCGCTCTCGTCCTCCTCGACGGGGGCGAAGGCGGCCTCGTAGGCGCCGACTTGCTGGAGACGTAACTGGAGCGCGCGGACCTGCTGTTGGGCGGCGCGGCGCTCGGCGTAGAACTCCTCGGCGAGCCAGTTGGCGTCGGCGAGGTCGTGCTGGAGCTCGCGGACCTGCTTGTAGCGGGCGGCCTCGGCCTCCGCCGCCTCGTCGAGAAGGGCGATCAGGCTTTCGTGGTCGGCGCGCAGGCGCGCGATTTCGTCGCCGTGCTCGGTGGACCGGGGCCGCGGGCGCTGGGCGTGCAGGCGGGCCAGCGGCTGGGGGAGCGGCATGCGGGCCGCCTGGTTGCGCGGCAGCGCGGTCAGCACGGTGGCGGCCCGTACCGGATCGGCCTCGACCGTGGCGCGGGACATCACCGGGTGCCGCTGCCCGTCGGCGGCCCACGCGGGGTCGACGCGCGGCATGTACGTACGGATGCCGCCGCCGAAGACCGGATGGTGTTCGAGCGCCTTGTTGAACGCGGCCTGCGCCTCGCGGGTCAGCACGTACAGCACCGCGCGGCCCACGAGTTGGGTGAAGGCGCGGTCCACGACCTTCTCCAGCCACTCGTCGGCGTCGGTCCCGTACGGCACGCTCGCCACGACGATGGGCAGCCGCCGCTCCCGGTCGGTCAGCTCCTCGACCACCTCCTTCACGTCACCGGCGTAGATGAAGCTGGCGCGGGCGCGGATCTCGGCGATGCCGCTGTGCGTGTCCAGGGCGTCGAGTATCGCGTCGGCCAGCCGCGGCTTGGACGCGCGGATCTGCGGTATCTCCGCCGAGTCCGGCCGGTGTTCGACATCGAGCTGCACCCAGGTGCGGCCCGGATCGGCCATGTCGGTACGGACGATGAGCGTGGACTGCCAGGTCGCCCGCAATGCCGGCGGGCTCTCCCGCAATCGCCAGCGGCTGTGCGCGCCCTGCTGCCCCGAATCGGTGTCGCGGTCGAGCGTCACGTGCTCGGCTATCTCGTTGCGGCCGTCGTGCAGCGCCGTGACCGGATAACCCTTGGCGTCGGTGAGCCACTCCGCGACCAGCCGGTCGGCCGTCGCGGCGGCCGTGACGTAGTCCTGCTCGGTCCACACGACCATGCGGTACGCGGACGCGTCCACGCAAGTCCCCCCTCGGTGGGCTGATCGATCTTCAAGGGGAGGCTAGAAGAGCGCGGTGTCACGGTGATAGGGGGCACGCCGTCCGGCCGGGCCGTACGGGCTGCCCGATCCGGGGCGAATCGGGTCCCCGGCCGTTGGGCGTCACACCTCCGCTGCCCCGGTGGCCTACGCGAGCGCCGCCCGCAACTCCCCTGTCGTGGGCGGGTTGGCGCCGGGCCGCGAGACGGTGAGCGCGGCGGCGGTGCCCGCGTGGCGCAGCACATGGGCGAGGGTCGCCTTGTCCAGGGCGCCGAGCGCGGGCCGGGCGGCGGCGCCGGTGAGGCCGAGGCCGGTGAGGGCGTCCAGCGTCGCGGACATGAAGGAGTCGCCCGCGCCCACGGTGTCGGCGACCTCGGTCCGCACCGGCGCGCCCGTCACCTCGATGTCACGGGTGAAGGCGGCGGCGCCCTCCCCGCCCATGGTCACGAAGACGACGGCGGGCCCGGCCGCCAGCCAGCGCGCGGCGACCGCCGCGACCGGCTCGCCCGGATACAGCCACTCCAGATCCTCGTCGCTCGCCTTGACGAGGTCGCTCAGCGCCACGCACCGCTCGACTCCGGCGACACCCAGCTCGTGCGTGCCCATCAACTCCGGCCGGATGTTGGGGTCGTAGCTGACGGTGGCGTCCGCGCGCAGCCGCGCGGCGAGGTCCACGGTGGTGGCCGCGCCCGGCTCCGCCACGGCGGCGATCGACCCGACGTGGACGTGCCGGAGCGCGGTAGGCGGCTCGACGGGCCCGAGCGTCCACGCGATGTCGAAGTCGTAGCGCGCCGCGCCCTGTTCGTCGAGCGTGACCACCGCCGTCGGCGTGCGGACGTCGTGCCGGCCGTCCGCGAGCAGGTGTACGCCCGCCGACCGCAGGTGGTCGGTGATGAGCTTGCCCGAGGGGTCGTCGCCGAGCTGCGTGAGGAGCGCGGTGGCGTGGCCGAGGCGGGCCAGCCCGTACGCCACGTTGGCGGGACTGCCGCCGGGATGCGGCACATCGGGCTGTCCGGGGGTCCGGACGATGTCCGCTACGCACTCACCGATCACCAGGAAGTCGCTCATGGGCCACATGCTGCCGTATCGCGGTCCCGCCCGGCGACCCCCCGTCCCCGTACGCGATCACGCGGGCGGTCCCCTGCCGGTACGCGGCCGGAGACCGTCTGCCGCGGCGGGCCCGCCCGCCCTACGCTGGTGGCGGCGGCCCCGCGGATGAGCGGGGCGGCGGACGAAGGGGGGGCTCCGTGGACGCGGAGTTGGCGGCACTGGCCGCGTCGGGCGCGACGCAGGTGGTCACACTGATGGCGTCCGACGCCTGGACACAGGTACGGGACCGGCTGGCGCGGTTCCTCGCACGCGGCAGCGGCGGCAGCGCCGGGGCGGCGGCCGACGGCGATACGGCAGCCGACGACGGTACGACCGGGGCCGCCGCACGCACCGGGGACGAGACCGCCGCTCTCGACGAACTCCAGCTCTCCCGAGCCGAGTTGACGGCCGCCAGGGACTCGGGGGACGCGGACGCCGCCGCCGACATCGAGGCGGGCTGGCGCACCCGGCTGCGCCGCGTCCTGCGGGACGACCCGGCCGCCGCCGCCGAACTGCGGCTGCTGCTGGAGGAGTTGGCCCCGGCGGCCGGCCGTGGCTCGGTCAGCGTCGTCAACAACACCGTCAACGACGGGGTGTTCCACGCCCCGGTCATCCAGGGCCGCGACATCAGGAGCACCACCGTCCACGGCGGCGGCCCGACGACGCCCTGACGGCGGCAGGGCCCGGCGGTCAGGACTCGGACCTGTCCAGCTCCTCGTCCAGCGCCGTCGCCGCCGTGATCAGCGACAGATGCGTGAACGCCTGCGGGAAGTTGCCCAGTTGCTCACCAGTCGGCCCGATCTCCTCGGCGAACAGGCCGACGTGGTTGGCGTAGGTGAGCATCTTGTCGAAGGCGTAGCGGGCCGGGCCCAGGCGCCCGGCGCGGGCGAGCGCGCCGACGTACAGGAAGCTGCACAGCGAGAAGGTGCCCTCGCCGCCGCGCAGCCCGTCGGGGGACGCGCCCGGGTCGTAGCGGTAGACGAGGCTGTCGGAGACCAGCTCCTCGTCCATCGCGTCCAGCGTCGACAGCCAGCGCGGCTCCTTCGGCGCGACGAAGCCGACCTCCGGCATCAGCAGCAGCGACGCGTCCAGCACCTCGCTGCCGTAGTGCTGCACGAAGGCGTGCCGCTTCTCGCTCCAGCCGCGGTCCATGACCTGTTCCATGATCGTGTCGCGCGCCGTCGTCCAGGTCTCCAGATCCGCGGGCCTGGCGAGTTCCGCGGCCAGCCGGATGCCGCGGTCGAAGGCCGACCAGCACATCAGACGGCTGTACGTGAAGTCCTGCCGCCCGCCGCGGGTCTCCCAGATGCCCTCGTCCGCGCGGTCCCAGTGCGCGGCCAGCCAGTCCAGCAGCCCGGAGAAGGCCCGCCAGCCCTCCCACCCGGCGAGCTGGGCGATGTCCTGCGACCGGGACAGGGCGTGCACGGCCTCGCCGTAGATGTCGAGCTGGAGCTGGTCGGCGGCCCCGTTGCCGAGCCGGACGGGCGCGGAGCCGCGGTAGCCCTCGAAGTGGTCCAGCGTCTCCTCGGCCAGGTGCGGGTCGCCGTCCACCCGGTACATGATCTGCAACGGCTCGCCGGTGACCGTGCCGCCCGCGCGCAGCCGCCCGCCGAGCCAGCGGCGGAAGGCGTCCGCCTCCGCGGTGAAACCGAGGTCGACCAGCGCGTTCACCGACAGCGACGCGTCCCTGACCCACGTATAGCGGTAGTCCCAGTTGCGCTCGCCGCCGACCTGCTCCGGCAGGCCCATCGTGGCGGCGGCGACCGGAGCGCCGGTCGGCGCGTACGTGAGCAGCTTCAAGGTGATCGCCGAGCGGTTCACCGCCTGCTGCCAGCGGCCCCGGTAGCGGCACTGCCGGATCCAGCCGTGCCAGAACTCCCGCACCCCGTCGAATTCCGCCCGCAGGCCGTCCACCGTCACCGGCTCGGGCGGCTCGCCGTGCGCCGCGCACACCGTCAGCACCGCGGCGGCCATCTCGCCCTGCTCCAGCGTGACCGCGGCCCGGACGTCCTCCTCGTCGCGTTCGAGGTCCAGCGGGCCGACCGGCTGGAGGTACGCCCACGCCCCCGACGCGCCGAATCTGGCCGTGCCGTCGTCGCTCACGTGCAGCCGGTGGTCGCAGCGGCCGTAGTCGAAGCGCGGCCTGCACTCCAGGGCGAAGCGGACCGTGCCGCGCACCACCCGCATGACGCGCAGCAGCCGGTGCCGGTCGGTGGCGGTCTCCGGCCGGTCCACCGGCATGAAGTCGATGACCTCGCCGACGCCGTCGGGGGTCATGAAGCGGGTGACGAGCACCGCGGTGTCCGGCAGATAGAGCTGCCTGACCCTCGCCTCAGGGCTCGCGGCCGCGATCGAGAAGTAGCCGCCGCGGTCGTGGTCGAGGAGCGAGGCGAAGACGCTCGGCGAGTCGAAGCGCGGCGCGCAGAACCAGTCGACGACGCCCCGCGACGACACCAGCGCGCTGGTCTGGAGGTCTCCGATGAGGCCGTGGTCCGCGATCGGCGGGTAGCGACGCATGAGGGCACCTTTCGCCGTTCCCCCGCCGCGGTGCGCCCGCCGCGAGGCGTCCCCCCGCCCTGACCACGCTAGATGACGCGGTCCGCACCGGCATTCCGGCGCGATCGCGGGTCCGTGCCGCCGGCGGGTCCGAGGAGGGAGGCCAGCGGCGGCTCGGAGGCCAGCACGGCGCCCGCGGTGATGGTGAAGGTCAGCACCGCGCAGATCGCGATCAGCCAGGAGAGCATCGTGAAGACCGACCCCAGGGAGCCGTAATTGGCCAGGCTGCGGTTGAGGGCGGTCGGCATGTAGAGGCGGGCGGTCACCGACAGGGCCGTCATCGCCAGCGCGGTGAGGATCGCGCCGGGCAGCAGCGGCAGCCACGCGACGCGCTTGCTCAGCAGCAGCCGCTGGGTCCACCACCACACCAGCACGTCCGCGAGGAAGGTCAGCGGCAGGCCGAGCCACAGCCCGACGCCGAAGCCGTCGCGCAGCGGCCCCTGGAGCACCAGCGCCACCATCCACGCGGCGATCCACACCACCCAGCGCCACACCGCGACCCGCACCGAGGCGCGCGGCAGCCCCCACGCCCGCTCGCACACCCGCGCCATCGCCCGGCTGCACGCGGTGGCGGACAGCAGCGCCATCAGGACGCCGATCACCCCGATGGTCTGCCGCAGATCCCCGCCGTTCGCGCTGTAGACCTGCCTGAGCTGCTCGTCCGACGCCCCGGTGAGGCCGAAGACGTTACGCGCGGTGCTCACGAGCTGGTCGCGTACGGTCTTCGGCGCGAAGGCCGCGACCACGAACAGCAGCGGGACGGCGGTCAGGAAGAGCTGGGCGGCCAGCCGGGTGCCCGCGTCCAGCAGATTCACCGACAGCAGGCGGGCGGTCAGCTCGGTGATGACGGGGAAGCGGCGTTCCGCCGCGTGGCGCAGCCGCAGCCCGCGCGCCTTCCACCGCGCCGCGCGCCCGGCCGCCCCCGCGACCGTACGGCCGACCAGGCCCTTCTCGCGGTCGGCCCGGCCCTTCTCACGGCCCGGAGGCCCGGAGGGTGCGGCGGCCATACGCGACCTCCACGGCGGACACGGCGGACACGGCTGTGACGGGCGGACATGGCGAGCACCGCGAGTACCGCGAACACGGCGGCGACGAACGCCACGAACGCCACCAGTCAAGGCGGTGTACGGGGAACGCGCGACTTGTGACGCCGACGGACGGCCTCCGCGCCGGCCTCCGCGCCGGGCTCAGCGAGCCCGCGGCGCGGGAAGGACGGCCTCCAGACACACCCGGCCGCCGATCTCGACGGTGCCGTCAGGGCCGGGCGCGGTGAGGATCTGCGAGCCCCGGCCCTGCGTGATGTGCAGCGCGCGGCCGAGCTGGCGGGTGAGCAGCAGCGCGGCGGCGCCCGTCGCCTCGTCCTCGTCGATGCCGTCGCCGCGGCCGGGGAAGGCGCGCGCCCTGATCCGGCCGGCGGCCTCGTCCTGCCACGCCCAGGCGTACACCCACTCGCCCGGCTCCGGCACGTCCAGCGCGTCGACCTCGGCGGGCAGCGCGTACTCGCGCAGGGTGCGCGGCGGCGCCCACTCCGCGCGGACGGTGATCCAGGTGAACTCCCCGTCGTCGCGCGTGAAGACCTCCCCGACCTCGGGTTCGAGCACCTCCACGTCGAGCAGCCAGGCGACCCCGACCAACGGGTGCCCGGCGAAGGGCAGTCGCAGCCCCGGCGTGTAGATGTCGACCGCGCCGCGCTCCGGGTCGTCCACGAACACCGTTTCGCTGAAGCCGAGTTCACCGGCCAGGGCCTGCCGTGCCGCGCGGTCCGGGTAGCGCGAGCCGTCGCGGACCACGCCGAGCGGGTTGCCGTACCGCCGGTCGGGGCCGCAGAAGACCCGCAGCACATCGATGCCGCCCGATGTCGTATTCACTCCGGCATTCAAGCATTCGGGGCGCGGGAGTGGACCCGCTCGCACCGGCCGGTTCCGGCCGTCCCGCCGCCGGGACCCGTGGAACTGGTCAGACCACCTGGCGGAAAGCTATCCTGAGCGTCGCTGTTCATCAGTTACGGCGTCGGCGGCCGGAGGTCGCGAGCGCGTCATTATGGGGGCCTCACGTATGAACGACTCTCGCGAGGTCGCGGGCGTTATCCTGCCGGGCTATCCAGAACCCCTGTGGATCCAGGCGGTGAATTTGATCCGCAGCGAAATCGACCGGGGCGAGCTGAGGCCGGGAATGCGGCTGGCGCCCGAGCGGGAGCTCTGCCGTCAACTGGGCATCAGCCGGGTCACGCTGAGGAAAGCCCTGGGTCACCTGGTGGAGGAGGGCGTGCTCAGCGCGTCCCACGGCCGTGGCTGGTACGTGACGCAGTCGGCGCCGAAGAAGGAATGGCCGAACAGCCTGGAATCCTTCAGCGAGACCGCGGCACGAATGGGGTTGAAGCCGCACTCCAAGGTATTAATGGCACAGGCGAGCCCGGCCAGCATCGACGAGGCGGAGCGGCTCGGTATCGCGCCCGGCACTCCGCTGTTCCGGCTGGAGCGGGTACGGCTGCTCGACGGTGTTCCGATAGCGCTGGACCTGACGCGAATTCCGCTCGCTCTGGTGCCCGGCATCGAGGACGTCGATTTCGCGGACCGCTCGCTGTACGCGACGCTTTCCGCCGCCGGGGTCGAGCCGGTCCGCGCGGACAGCACGATCGAGGCGACCAAGGCCGACGACCGCGCCGCGGGACAGCTCGACATGGCCTCGGGCGATCCGCTTCTGGTCATGCACCAGATCGCCGTCGGCTCCGACGAGGAGCCGCTGTTCGAGTCCACGATCCAGTACGCGGGCGACCGGTACCGGCTGCGTACGTCCTTCGCGCGCTCGCACGGCTGAGCCGCGGGCGGCCGTACGGCTGAGCCGCGGGCGCTCGTACGGCTGAGCCGCGGGCTGAGGCCGGACCGGTGTGCCGACCTCAGCCGTACGCGTGGTCAGAGCACCAGCACTCCCTTGACGAAGTCGGGACCGGCCGCCGTCATGGCGCGGAAGGCGTCGTCCACGCCTTCGAGGCCGAAGCGGTGGGTGATCAACGGCGCGTAGCTGAAGCGGCGTTCGCCGATCAGCGCGAGCGCGTCGCGCATGGCGCCCATCAGCCGGGTCCGGTCCGGGCAGAAGCCGTTGACGACGGTGACGGCCTTGTACCAGAGGTCCATGTCCATCATCGCGTCGCCGGTGTGGTGGTAGCCGACGACGCACAGGGTGCCGAAGGGCCGTACCAGGCTGCCGGCCGTGCCGAGCCCGCTCGTCGTGCCGGTCGCCTCCAGGACCACGGCGAGCCGCGCGTCGGTGGCCCGTCCGGTGTCCTTCCGGTACTCCTCCGGGAGGTCGTCGGGGGCGAAGACGAGGTCGGCGCCGAGCCGCAGGGCGCGCTCGCGGCGGGCCGGGTCGGGGTCGACGCCCACCAGCAGCCCCGGCGCGTGCCGCTTGGCGAGCTGGACCAGGCCGAGGCCCATGAAGCCGAGGCCGACGACGGCGACCCGGTCGCCCGCGCGCACCCCCGTACGGGACAGCGCCTCCTCCAGGTCGGCGACCGGTTCGCCGATCGCGTGCGCGGGTTCGATCCCGGCCGGTACCGGCAGGACGGCGTGCGCGTCCATGACGGCGAGCGTCGCGAATCCCTCGCCGCCGAGCCCGGTCACCAGGTCGCCCGGCGCCCAGCGGCCCGCGTCCCGGCCGGTGCCGACCACCCGCCCCACGATCTCGTGGCCCAGGCTGACCGGCGGCGCGGCCGGGTCGTGCGAGAGCCACGGCCCGATGTCGGAGGTGCAGACCCCGCTGGCCAGCACCTCGACCAGCACCTGGTCGGCGCCGGGGACCGGGTCGTCGGCCGCGACGACCTCCGAGGTGCGCGGGCCGACGAGCTGACTGATCTTCATACGGATCTCCTGGCCTGAGTGGTGTGACGGCTGGTGGTGTGACGGCTGGTGGTGTGACGGCTGGGCGGGAATGGCGGGCCGAGCGGGGTGACGGGGTCGGTGACGACCGGGGACCAGCGTAGCGAAGTGGTCCTATGTGGTCAGTAGTGGTGTCGTAGAAATCCGGCCGGGATGACGGCCGAATTGTGCCTGTCTGTGGCTGAAAAGTGCGAAGTGCGCCCGGTTTCCCCAGCATTCTGGTCTGCTTCACCCTCTAGACAGGACCGTCTTTCGTATTACGATGGCGGCAAGTGGTATGGCTTTGGCACATACCCAACGACCACTGTCCGGGCCCTCGACAGCCCCGGAGGCGGTCCTGGCGGGACTCACTTCAGGCGGGACTCAGGGGAGGAGAGCGGATGGCATCCGTCACCGCGGCAGTCATCGGCGCGGGTTCGCAGGGCCGGGTGCACGGCCTCGGCCTGAGGGCGGTGCCGGGCGTCGAGCTCGTCGCCCTCGCCGACGTCGACGAGCGGACCGCGGAGGACCTGGCGGGGGAGCTGGGCGTACCGCGGACGTACCGCGACTACCGCGAACTGCTCGTCCTGGAACGGCCCGACGTCGTCAGCGTCTGCACACCGCCCGCCCTGCACCCGGAGATCGTCCGGGCCGCGGCGGCGGCCGGGGTCCGCGCGGTGCACTGCGAGAAGCCGGTCGCGCTGTCGTACGGCGAGGCCCTGGAGATGACCCGGGTCGCGGCCGACGCCGGCACGCAACTGACCTACAACCTCCAGCGCCGCTTCGAGGCCGTGCAGCGCTTCGCCCGCGAAGCCGTCGCCGGGGGCGAGATCGGCGAGGTCGTGACCATCGAGGGGTACTGCCCGAACCTGTTCGACTGGGGCACCCACATCCTCGACCTGATCCTCTTCCACCGCGGCGACACCGCACCGGAGTGGGTCTTCGGCCAACTCGACGTGACGCTCGACCGCTATGTGTACGGCGCCTTCGTCGAGACCGCGTCGGTCACCCAGATCGGCTGGGCCGACGGCGTCCGCGCGGTGGTCTCCACCGGACGCGAACCGCACACCCCGGTCCTCAACCTCCAGAACAACCTGGGGCTGATCATCCAGGGCACCCGCGGGCGCGCCGACATCCGCGGCGCGCGCTGCCTGATCCAGCGCTTCGGCAAGGACGACCTGGTCCACGACTCACCCTTCGACACCGACTCCCGCACCTGGGACCGCGGCGTCGACCCGGCGATCGTGGCCGCCACGGCCGAGGCGGTGCGGGACGCGGTCGACAGCCTGCGCACCGGCGGCAAGCCCGCCCTCGACGCCGAGCACGGCCTGCGCGGCGCCGAACTGGTCTTCGCGACCTACGAGAGCAGCCGGTCCCGGCGGCGCGTGCCGCTGCCGCTCGACCGCATGGACAACGCCCTGCTCAGCGGGCGTGCGCAGGGCTACTGGAGCCCTACCGGCGAACTGCGCTCCACCTACTGAAACGAGCGGCCCGACGATGCCGAGAACCGCCAGCCCCACCGCCCTCGCCGTCTTCAGCGGCGACGACGTCCACGAAGACCTCTTCACCGCCGCCCGCGAAGTGCGGACGCTGCTGACCGACGAGGGATTCGTCACCCGTACCGCCGTCGGCACCGGCCGCTTCGACGGCCCGGTCGACGCCGAACTCATCGTGCTCTACACGGCCTTGGGCCGCTTCACCGACGCACAGCGCGCGAGCCTGGCCCGCGCGGTCCGCGGCGGCGCCGGACTGATCGCCCTGCACTCCACCACCGTGGACGCGGACCTGTTCGACCTGGTCGGCAGCCGGTACGTCTCGCACGGGCCACCGCCCCACGAGAGCCGGTTCACCGTCACCCTCGACGGCGCACACGAAGTGACCGCCGGAATACCGCCGTTCGAGCTGACGCACGAGCACTACCACGTCGAGACCGCGCCCGGCGTGCTCACCCTCGCCCGCCGTACGACCCCCGGCGGCACCGAACCCCTGCTGCACGTCCGCGAATTCGGGAACGGACGTGTCTGCTACCTCCAGTTGGGCCACGACATGCGGAGCTGGGGAGAACCCGCCGTGCGCCTTCTCGTCCGGCGCGCGGCCCGCTGGGCGTGCCGCCTCGAAGCCCGAGGGAACTGACCCATGCGCATCCTTTTCCGGAAGATCTGTTTCTACCTGCTCACGGCGTGGGCGGCCATCAGCCTCAACTTCGTCATCCCGCGCGTCATGCCGGGAAACCCCGCGGACAACCTGATCCAGCAGTTCCACGGGAAGCTCAGCCCCTCCGCGGTCCAGGCCCTGCGGGTGCTGTTCGGCGAGTCCGACAAGAACCTGTGGGAGCAGTACGTCAGTTACTGGCACAGCATCTTCACCGGCGACTTCGGCACCTCGTACGCCTACTACCCGTCGCAGGTGAGCACCGTGCTCGGGCAGAGCATGTACTGGACGCTGATCCTGGTCACCATCTGCACGGTGCTCGGCTTCGTCATCGGCACCACGCTCGGCATGCTCGTCGGCTGGAAGCGCGGCACCTGGCTCGACTCGCTGATACCGATCACCACCTTCCTGTCGTCGATCCCGTACTTCTGGTTCGCGATCATGATCGTGTACGTCTTCGCGATCACCCTCAAGTGGTTCCCGCTGTCCGGCGGTTACGGGCTCGACCAGACCATCGGCCTGAACGCCGGGTTCATCGGCAGCGCGATCAACTACGCCGTCCTGCCCGCCGTCACCATCACCGTCGCCTCCGTGGGCGGCTGGCTGATCAGCATGCGCAACATGATGGTCACCACGCTCAGCGAGGACTACGTACGGCTCGCCGAGGCCAAGGGGCTGCCCAGGCGCCGGGTGATGTACACCTACGCCGCCCGCAACGCGATGCTGCCGTCCTTCTCCGGCTTCGCCATGTCGCTCGGCTTCGTGATCGGCGGCTCCATCGTCACCGAGGTCGTCTTCAACTACCCCGGCATCGGGTCGGTGCTGTTCAAGGCCGCACAGGCGGCCGACTACCCGCTGATGTCCGCGATCTTCCTGCTCATCACCGTGCTGGTGCTGATCGCCAACCTGATCGCCGACATCGCGTACGTGTTCCTCGACCCGAGGACAAGGGAGAGCTGATCCATGGCCGTGCAAGCCGCCGCCCTCGCCGAGGCGGACACCGCCGACACCGCCGCCGAGCCCGCCGGCGGCCCCGCCCGCCTCCGGTCGCGCCTGCTGCGCTCACCGCTGACCCTCATCGGCCTCGCGGTCGTTCTGGTCTTCGTCGTCCTGGCCGTCGTCGCGCCGTGGATCTCGCCGTACGACCCCTCGACGGTCAGCGACGACACCCTCGTCGGACCGTCCACCGCGCACTGGCTCGGCACCACCCAGAACGGCCAGGACGTCCTGTCGCAGATGCTCTACGGCGCCCGCGCCTCGATGCTCGTCGGCCTGGGCGCCGCGGTCCTCGCCACCTTCCTGTCGGTGATCGTCGGCGTCACCGCCGGATACGTCGGCGGCCTCGGCGACGAAGTGCTGTCGCTGCTGGCCAACGTGTTCCTGGTGCTGCCCAGCGTGCCGCTGACGATCATCCTGGCCGCGTATCTGCCGCACAGCGGCTCGCTCGGCATCATCCTGGTCATCACGCTCACCGGCTGGGCCTGGGGAGCGCGGGTGCTGCGGGCGCAGACGCTCTCGCTGCGCAAACGCGACTTCGTGGAGGCCGCCCGCGCCACCGGCGACAAGACCTGGCGGATCATCCTCAAGGACATCCTGCCCAACCAGCTCGCGGTGATCGCCGCGTCCTTCCTCGGCACCGTCAACTTCGCGATCCTCACCCAGGCGACCCTGGCCTTCCTCGGCCTCGCCGACGTCACCCAGTGGTCGTGGGGCACGATCCTGTACTGGGCCCAGACCGGCAGCGCGCTGCTGACCGGCGCCTGGTGGTGGTTCGTCCCCGCCGGCCTGGCCATCGCCCTGCTCGGCACCGCCCTGTCGCTGGTCAACTTCGGCATCGACGAGTTCATCAACCCCCGGCTGCGCCAGGCCGGGATCGGCACCAAGAAGGCCCAGCGCGGCCAGGTCGCCGCCAAACGCGCCCGCCGGATCAAGAACCACGCCCCGGCCGAACGCCGCACCGAGGTCACGCCCTTCACCCCGGACAGCACCGACGTCGTCCTCGACGTCCGCGACCTGCGGGTGGAGTACGTCGGCGACGGCGGTGAGCGCACCCCGGCGGTCAGCGACGTGTCGTTCACCCTGCGGCGCGGCGAAGTCCTCGGCATCGCGGGCGAGTCGGGCTCGGGCAAGTCCACCCTCGCGTACGCCATCACCCGGCTGCACAAGCCGCCCGCCGAGATCACCCGGGGCCGGATCGTCTACACCAAGCCCGACGGCGACACCGTGGACGTGCTCGCGATGGGCGACGCCGAACTGCGGGGCTTTCGCTGGGAGGAGCTGTCGATCGTCTTCCAGTCGGCCATGCACGCGCTCAACCCGATCATGCGGATCGGCGAGCAGATCGAGGACGTCATCGTCGCGCACCGGCCGCGGATGACCCGGCAGGAACGGGCCGCCCGGGTGGTCGAACTCCTCGGCATCGTCGGCATCCCCGCCGACCGGGCGGGCTCCTACCCGCACGAGCTGTCCGGCGGCATGCGGCAGCGCGCGATGATCGCGATCGGCCTCGCGCTCGACCCCGAGATCATCGTGATGGACGAGCCGACCACCGCGCTCGACGTCGTCATCCAGCGGCAGATCATCGAGAAGATCATGGAGCTGAAGGACCGGCTCGGCTTCTCGGTCGTCTTCATCACCCACGACCTGTCGCTGCTGATCGAACTCTCCGACACGATCGCCGTGATGTACGGCGGCAAGATCGTCGAGACGGCGGCGGCCGACGACTTCTACCGCCGCCCCCAACACCCCTACAGCCGGGGCCTGCTGGCGTCCTTCCCGACCCTCGGCGGCCCCAAGCGGGAGCTGACCGGCATCGTCGGCTCGCCGCCCGACCTGCGCAGGCTGCCCAGCGGCTGCGCCTTCCAGCCGCGCTGCCCGCTCGCCTTCGACGCCTGCGGGAGCCACGTACCGCCGCTCCTGCGGATCACCGGGCCGGACGGCGCCACCTCGCACGCCGCCTGCCTGCTGCACGCGGACGGCGCCCAGAACCAGGACCGACTCGTGACAGGTGAGATGCGATGAGCGGCGACGTGACGAAGAAGAACGCCGGGGCCGCCGCCCGCGACGGCCGCGCCGCGGACGGCGCCCGGCCGGTGCTCGAAGCGGTCAACGTGACCAAGCACTTCCCGGTACGCGGCGGACGCCTGCGCCGCGGCGCGGCCCCGCAGGTCGTGCACGCCGTGGAGAACGTCAGCCTGAGCCTGTACGCGGGCCGGATCACCGCGCTGGTCGGCGAGTCGGGCTCCGGCAAGTCGACGCTGGCCCGGCTGCTCGCCCAGCTCTACCCGGTCACCGGCGGGGAGGTGCGGCTGCACGGCGTCCCCGTGAAGTCGCCGCGCGGCCGGGCCTTTCGCGACCACGTCCGCCAGGTGCAGTTGATCCTCCAGGACCCCTTCGCGTCCTTCAACCCGGTCGCCACCATCGCGGGCACCCTCAAGCGCGCGGTGGCCATCCACCACCCCGGCAAGCGCGGCAAGGAGCAGACCGCCGTCATCGACGACCTGCTCCAGCAGATCAACCTCGTGCCGCCACGGCAGTTCACCGAGAAGTACCCGCACGAACTGTCCGGCGGCCAGCTCCAGCGGCTCTCCATCGCCCGCGCCCTGGCGGCCGACCCCGAGGTGTTCCTCGCCGACGAACCGGTCTCCAGCCTCGACGTCTCCATCCGCCTCGGCATCCTCAACCTGCTGCGCCGCCTCACCGAGGAACGCAACGTCGCGATGCTGTACGTCACCCACGACATCGCCTCCGCGCGGTACTTCGCGGCCGACACCGCCGTGATGTACGCGGGCGAGGTCATCGAGACCGGCCCCTCGGAAGCGGTCACCCAGCAGGCGGCGCACCCGTACACCCAGCTCCTGATCGCCTCCGCGCCCGATCCCTCGCGGGGCGGCGCCGCGCGGGTCAAGGACATCGGGCAGCCGCCCAGCCTCATCTCCCCGCCGGGCGGCTGCCGTTTCCACCCGCGCTGTCCGTACGCGATGGAGCGCTGCGCCACCGACATCCCGCCGTCCTTCGACCTGACCGACGGCCACACCGCCCGCTGCTGGCTGTACGCGGACGACGAGCAGGCGCGCGGGCGGCGCGCCGAGAACGCGGCGGCCGTCACCGCCTCCGCCGCGCGGCCTGCCGGGACCGACCCCTCGGTCACCGACCCCACTGTCGACGAACCCGCTCTCCCCACACCCGATTCCGCTGTCCCCACCTCCGAAGGAGCAGACGCACAGTGACCACAACGCAGTCGTCGATCGCGTCAGGAATGACGAGACGCGGTCTTCTCGCAGGCGCCCTCGCGGGCGCGGGAACCCTTGCCCTGTCGGCCTGTTCGGGAACCGCGGGAGGCTCGGGCTCCGCCAAGGGCACGCTCACCGTGGCGGGCCAGTCCGACAACCTCACCCAGGTCTTCAACCCGTTCCTGGCCAACACCGCGCAGAGCCTCACCTACACCCCGCAGGGCCAGGGCGGCTTCATCTACGAGCCGCTGGTGCAGATCAACACCGTCGACATCGGGCGCGACCTGCCGTGGCTCGCCAAGTCCTGGCGCTGGTCGGACGGCAACAAGACGCTGACGATGGAGCTCCGGACCGGTGTGAAGTGGACGGACGGCACCCCGTTCTCCGCCGACGACGTCGTCTTCACGTACTCGATGCTCAAGCGGTATCCGGGGCTCAACCTGCTGGGCATCGACTTCAGTTCGGTCACCGCGCCCGGTCCGGCGCAGGTCGTCTTCGCCTTCCCCGCGCCCTCCGAGCAGCACTTCACCAACATCGTGTCGGCGCCGATCGTCCCCCAGCACCTGTGGTCGAAAATCAAGGACCCGACGACGTACACCGACAAGAACCCCGTGGGGACAGGGCCGTTCAAGCTGTCGTCGTTCTCCGCGCAGAGCTTCCTGCTGGTGCGCAACGAGGACTACTGGCAGCCGAAGGCGGAGATCAGCTCGCTGCGGTTCGTGGCGTACAAGGACAACGAGAGCATGACCAACGCCCTCGTCCAGGGCCTCGCGGACTGGGGCGGCACGTACATCGCCAATGCCGACAAGACGTATCTCAGCCGGAACAAGCACTACAACTACTGGGCCCCGATCGCCGGAACCGACGGCATCATCCCCAACCTGGAGCGCTGGCCGCTCAGCGACATCGCGGTGCGCAGGGCGATCAGTCTCGGTGTGAACCGCAAGCAGGTCGGCGCGGCCAGCGGCGCGCCGCCCGCGACCAGCGTCACCGGTCTGCCGATGCCCGCCTACGCCTCCTCGATCGCCCCCCGGTACAAGGGAGTCGACTTCGTCCAGGACGTCGACAAGGCGCACAAGACGCTGACCGACGCCGGATACGCCAAGGGCGGCGACGGCTACTACCGCAAGGACGGCAAGCGCGTCGAGTTCTCGATCAGCTTCCCCTCCGCGTACACCGACATCGCCGCGCGCGTGCAGGTGCTGGTCTCGCAGCTCAAGGACATCGGCATCAAGCTCAACGTCGACACGACCACGGTCAACGACATCAACGGGCTCACGTCCAAGGGGAACTTCGACTCCACGATGGGCTACCCGGTCAACTCCGCGCCGCGCGCCTTCTCGTACTACAACGACACGATCAACCCGAATCTGTACTACCCGGTCGGCAAGGCGACGCCGACTTTCCAGAACATCGAGCGGTTCCAGAACGCCGAGGCCGCGACGCTGTTCACCGAGTACCCCAAGGCGACCACGGACGAGCAGCGGCAGCAGATCATCAACAGGATCGAGGAGATCTTCGTCGAGAACCTGCCGTGGATCCCGATGTTCTACTGGGGCAGCTACGGCAACTGGAGCACCGCCAAGGCCACCGGGTTCCCCACACCGCAGAACCCGTACTTCAGCCCGGTGCCCAACCCCGTCGTCGCCCTGCGGCTCAAGCCCGTCTGACCCTCCCCGCCCCCGCCCGGCCCGCCTCCCGCGGCCGGGCGGGGGCCGCCGAGCCACGCCACGACGCACGACCCAAGCCATCTGTGAGGAACGCAATGCCACACCTCTCGACCCCGAGAGCCATGGTCATCGTGAACGGCGACGACATCCACCACGACCTGCTGAGCGCTGCCGAGGTCTTCCAACAGCTCGGCACCGAGGCCGGGTTCGCGACCCGCAAGGCGATGGGCACCAGCCGCTTCGTCGACGCGCGGCCGGAGACCGCCGAGGCGGACGTGTACCTCTTCTACACCGCGGGCGGCCACTTCGCGACCGAGCAGCAGCAGGCGCTGGCCGACGCCGTACGCGCGGGCAAGGGCCTGGTCGGCGTGCACGGCGCCAACATCATGGGCTGGGCGGGCGACGGGCTCGACCCGGCCGACCGGCCGCTGTTCGAACTGCTCGGCAACCGCTACCTCTCGCACGGCCCCGGTCACCACGAGGGCCGCCACACCGTCGAGATCGTCGCGGACCACCCGGTCACACGCGGCCTGTCCGACTTCGAACTCTTCGACGAGTACTACGAGTTCGAGCTGGCCGACGACGACGTGACGGTCCTCGCCTCGCGCCGCCGCGCGGACGGCGAGGTGATCCCGGTGCTCTACGCCCGCGAGGCCGGGGAAGGCCGCGTGGTGTATCTGGCGCTCGGCCACGACATGCGCTCGTGGGGCGAGCCGCCGGTGCGCGCCCTGGTCCGCCAGGCCCTGCTGTGGGCGGCCCGCCGTACGGAGGAGGACGCGTGACCGCCGAGATCGGTGTGATGACGTACACGGTGCTCGATCTGGCCCGCGCCGACCTGGAGGGCACGCTCGCCGAGATCGCCGGGATCGGTTACGCGGGCGTGGAGACCTACGGCCTGGTGGAGCACTTCGGGGCCGCCCGGGTCAGGGACGCCGTCGCGTCCGCCGGGCTCGCGCTGACCAGCGCGCACACCCCGTTCCCCGCCGGTCCTGACGCCGAGGCGCTGCTGGACACCAACCAGGAGCTGGGCGCCGAGGTGCTGGTCTGGAGCATGGAACGCGAGGAGTTCGACTCGCCGGACGCGATCAGGCGCGGTGTGGAGCGGGTGAACGAGGCCGCCGAGCGCGCCGCCGGGCGCGGCATGCGGATCGCGTACCACAACCACTTCGCCGAGTT
This sequence comes from Streptomyces sp. NPDC088197, assembly GCF_044741185.1. Taxonomy (NCBI): domain Bacteria; kingdom Bacillati; phylum Actinomycetota; class Actinomycetes; order Kitasatosporales; family Streptomycetaceae; genus Streptomyces; species Streptomyces sp. NPDC088197. The sequence continues at coordinate 110,766 of NZ_JBIUSD010000010.1, read as the reverse complement.
CTCGCAAGTCTTCGACGGGCGGCAGGCGTACGACCTGCTGCTCGACCTGCTGGACGACCGCGTCCTGGTCGAACTCGACGCCTACTGGGCGCAGATGGGCGGCGCCGACCCGGCCGAGGTGCTGGCCGGGCTCGGCGACCGGGCGCGCTTCGTGCACGTCAAGGACGGCCCCGCCGTCAGCTACGAGGACGACGTGATGGTGCCCATCGGCGAGGGGCGGATCGACTGGGCGCGCACGCTGACCACGCCGTCCGGCCTGCGCTGGCACATCGTCGAGCTGGAGCGGCTGCACATCGACACGTTCGAGGCGCTGCGCCGCTCCTACGACCACCTGGTCGGCCGCGGGCTCTCCCGCGGCGCCTCGCACGTCCCGGCGCCGACCGAGGAGCGGGCATGAGGGTGCTGTTCCTCGGCGGCGCCGGGATGATCGGTTCCGCGGCGGCCCGCGAGGCCGTCGCGCGCGGCGCCGACGTGACGATCGTGACGCGGTCCGCGCCCGTCCGGCCGCCGGCCGAGGGCGTACGGTCGCTGCGCGCGGACGTCCGGGACGCCGCCGCGCTCGCGTCGGCGCTGGGCGGCGAGGAGTTCGACGCCGTCGTCAACTGGGTCGGCTTCACGCCCGACGACGTGCGCGACCACCGGGAGCTGTTCGCCGGCAGGGCCGGGCAGTACGTCTTCATCAGCACCTGCTCGGTCTTCGGCCGCCCGGTGCCGCTGCTGCCGATCACCGAGTCCAGCCCGCGCCGCCAGCCGCACTTCGGCTACGCGCGGGACAAGATCGCCTGTGAGCTGCTGCTGGAGGAGGCGTACCGCGAGGCGGGCTTCCCGCTGACGATCGTGCGGCCCTTCCACACCTACGACCGCACGGTGATCCCGGTGCTCGCGGGCTGGACCGCGATCGAGCGGATGCGGGCGGGCCGGCCGGTCGTCGTGCACGGTGACGGCACCTCGCTGTGGTCCCTGATGCACTCACGGGACTTCGCGCGCGCCTTCGTCCCGCTGCTCGGCAACGGTCAGGCGATCGGCGAGAGCGTCAACGTCGTCAGCGGCGCGATCCTCACCTGGGACCAGATCCATCTCGCGCTGGCCGCCGCGGCCGGGGTGCGGGAGCCGGTGCTGCGGCACCGGTCGAGCGAGTCGATCGCCGAGCTGGTGCCGGGGTGGCGGGACGTGCTGGAGCACGACTTCCGGCACTCGACGCTCTTCGACACCTCCAAGCTGCGGGCGCTGGTCCCCGGTTTCGCGCCGGAGGTCTCCTTCGCGCAGGGCGCGCGTGAGGCGCTCGCGCACTACGACGCCCACCCCGGACTGCGGGTGGTCGACGAGGACCTGGACCGGGCCTTCGACGGCCTGCTGGAGGCGTGATGCGCGCCGCACCGGACAGTGGTACTCCGTGGTCTTTACGTGGCGTACCTTTATAAGACCAATGCAAAACCACTTTGCTATCATGGGGCGAGAATGACGAGGGAAGAGGAACGCGTGATCGGCGTCGGGCTCATCGGTTCCGGATTCATCGGCGACACCTACGCGGACGCTCTCCAGGACGTACGGAACGCGGCGCTCGTCGCCGCCTGTTCGCGCGACCTCGCACGCGCACAGGCGCTGGCCGCCAAGTGGGCGCCGGACGCGACCTGTTACGACGACATGGCGGCGCTGTGCGCGGACCCGGACGTCGACCTCGTCGTGGTCGCCGTGCCCAACGAGGCACACCTGGACGCGGTACGGGCGGTCGCCGCCGCGGGCAAGGGCGTGGTCTGCACCAAGCCGTTGGCCCGCGACGGCGACGAGGCCGCCGAGATCCTGCGGGTGGTCCGCGAGGCCGGGATCTGGCACGGCTACGCCGAGAGTTCGGTCTTCTCGCCGAACATCGCCAAGGCGCACGAGATGGTCGCCGCGGGCGCCATCGGCGACCTGCTGACCCTGCGCGCCCGCGAGGCGCACTCCGGGCCGCACGCCCCGCACTTCTGGGACGCGCGGACCGCGGGCGGCGGCGCCCTGCTCGACATGGGCTGCCACACCGTGGAGTCCGCCCGGCACTTCTTCGGCAAGGACAACCCCGTCATCGAGGTCTTCGCCTGGGGCGCCACCCTCGCCCACGCCGACCGCACCACCGGCGAGGACACCGCCGTCGCGCTGCTGAAATTCGCCGGCGGCCAGCTCGCCACCGTCGAGTCCTCGTGGATCGAGAAGGGCGGCATGCAACTGCGCCACGAACTGGTCGGCAGCGCGGGCCGGTTGGTCACCGACACCTCGGCGACCCCGGTGTGGGGCTTCATCGAGAACCCCGCGGGCTACCTGGTGGAGAAGGCCGACGCCGACACCGGCTGGGTCCACCCGGTGCCCGAGGAGGCCCGTGCCTACGGCTTCAGTCAGGAGATGCGGCACTTCGTGGACCGCTTCGCCCGCGGCGAGACCCCGCTGGAGACCTTCGAGGACGGCCATGTCGTCAACCGCGTCCTCGACGCCTGCTACGCCTCCATGCGCTCGGGCACATGGGAGAAGGTCCAGGTCCCGGCATGAGCACGCAGCACACGGCGCCCCGGGCGCTCACCACGCACTACCCGGAGCCGCTGTGGCTCCAGGCCAAGGCCGCGCTCCAGGAACGGATCGCCGCGGGCGAGGTCGAGCCCGGCTCACGGCTGCCGCCCGAGCGCGAACTGTGCCAGATGCTCGCCATCTCCCGCGTGACCCTGCGCAAGGCGCTCACCGCGCTGGTCGAGGAGGGCGTGCTGCGCCCGGCGCACGGCCGCGGCTGGTACGTCGGCGTGCCCGAGCGCAAGGAGTGGCCCAACACCCTGGAGTCGTTCACCGAGACGGCCCGCCGGATGGGCCTGGTGCCGACCTCGCGGGTGCTCCGCCGCGAACTGGGCACCTCGACCTTCGACGAGGCCGAGGCGTTCCAGATCGCGCCGGGCACCCCGCTCTACCGCGTCGACCGGGTGCGCATGCTCGACGGTGTGCCGATCGCGGTGGACGAGTCCTTCGTCCCCGCCGACATCGCCGTCGGCTTCGACGAGGTCGACTTCACCGACCACTCGCTCTACGACACCATCGCGGGGCTCGGCTTCCAGCTCGACCGGGCCGACACGACGATCGAGGCGCGTCCGGCCGACGACGTACTGGCCGGACACCTCGCCATCGCCGCGGGCACGCCAGTGCTGGAGATGCGGCAGATCGTCCGCGACCGGAGCCAGCGCCCGCTGCTCTCCTCGGCGATCCGGTACGCGGGCGACCGCTACCGGCTGCGGACCTCCTTCGCGCGCGGCAACGCGACATGAGCCGTCACCCGAACGCCGCCGCCACGGCGCGCTCCCGTACGGTTCCGGCCCGCCGCCCGGGGGTCGCGGCAGCCGCCCCGGCCCGCCGCCCGCGCGCCGCCTCCCTCGCCCCGACCCGCCGCCCGGACCCACTCGCAGATGCGGAGACCTCGTGACCCCGACCCCGCCTGAACCGTCCGTCATAGCCGGGGCCGTCCCGGGAGCCCGCGCCGACGCGCTCGCCGGGTCCCCCGCCGGGGCTCTCGCGAGGGCCCTCGCCTCGCCGCGGCCGGTGGAGATCACCGCGACCACCGCGCTGCTGCGGCGCGAAGGGCTCCTCGGCCCCGACACCCATGTCGCGTACCTCGGCCTGGCCGAACAGGACAAGCGCGAACTGCTCGCGGGCGACGTGGCCCCCCGCCGCTTCCGCGTGATGCTCATCGACATGCGCACCGGGGTCTCGTACGACACCGTCGTCTGCCCCGAGCAGGACCGGGTCGTGACCGCCAGGGAACTGGACGTCGCCACCGACGGCCATGTCCCCGTCGTCCTGGCCGAGTTCCCGCTGGTCGAGGAGATCGTGCACCGCGACGAGCGCTGGCTCGCCGCCATGCGCAAGCGCGGCCTGACCGACCTCACGCAGCTCCGGGTCAATCCGCTGTCGGCCGGGGTGCCGGGCGAGGGCGAGACCGGCCGCCGCCTCCAGCGCTGCTTCACCTTCGTGCAGAAGACCCCCGACGACCTCGGGTGGGCGCACCCGGTGGACGGCGTCACCGCGATCGTGGACGTCGTCACCCGCGAAGTCCTCGACGTCCAGGACCACATGGACCTGCCGGTGCCGCGCGAGGACGGCAACTTCCACGACCCCGCGTGGGTCGGGCAGCCGCCGCGCGCGGGACTGAAGCCCATCGAGATCACCCAGCCCGAGGGCCCCAGCTTCACCGTCGACGACGACGGCGTCCTGCACTGGCTCGGCTGGTCCCTCCAGATCGGCTTCGACCAGCGCGAGGGCCTGGTCCTGCACAACGTCGCCATCGAGGACGCGGGCGTGCCGCGCCCCGTGCTCTACCGCGCCTCCATCGCGGAGATGATGGTCCCCTACGGCGACCCGAGCCCGCAGCGCTGGTTCCAGAACTTCTTCGACTGCGGCGAATACCTGCTCGGCGGCTTCGCCAACTCCCTCGAACTGGGCTGCGACTGCGTCGGCGACATCACCTACCTGGACGCCGTGCTCGCCGACAGCGCGGGCGAGGTCCGGGTCGTCCCGCAGGCCATCTGCGTCCACGAGGAGGACACCGGCATCCTCTGGAAGCACTACGACAACTGGACCGGCTCGTCCGACTCACGCCGCAACCGCCGCCTGGTCGTCTCCTTCTTCGTCACCGTCGGCAACTACGACTACGGCTTCTACTGGTACTTCTCGCTCGACGGCGCGATCGAGCTGGAGGTCAAGGCGACCGGTGTCGTCTTCACCTCGGCCTACCAGGGCCCCGGCCACCCCTTCGCCTCGGAACTCGCCCCCGGCCTCGGCGCCCCCTACCACCAGCACCTGTTCAGCGCCCGGCTGGACATGACGGTCGACGGTACGGACAACGCCGTGGACGAGGTCGAGGCCGCCCTCGTCCCGCGCGGACCCGCCAACCCCACCGGCACCGGCTTCACCCAGACCGTCACCCGGCTGCGCACCGAGGCGGGCGCGCAGCGGCTCGCCGACAACACCCGCAACCGCTCCTGGCTGATCACCAACCCCTCGGTGACCAACCGGCTCGGCAACCCGGTCGGCTGGATGCTGCACCCCGAGGGCCTTCCCGTGCTGCTCGCCGACGAGGAGTCGGACATCCACCGGCGGGCCACGTACGCCACCAAGCACCTGTGGGTGACGCCGTACGCGCCGGACGAGAACTATCCGGCGGGCGACCTGGTGAACATGCACACCGGCGGCGCGGGGCTGCCCGCCTGGACCGCCGCCGACCGGGACGTGGACGGCACCGACATCGTGCTGTGGCACACCTTCGGGCTCACCCACTTCCCGCGCCCCGAGGACTGGCCGGTCATGCCGGTCGACTCGGCCGGCTTCGTCCTCAAGCCGTACGGGTTCTTCGGCCGCAATCCCACCCTCGACATCCCGCCGTCGAGCGGCGACCACTGCCACCCGGCCGGAACCCACGGCGCGGGCCACAGCGGCCACGAGGGCCATGCGGGCCATGACGGTCACCGGGGCCACGACGACCGGGACGGCCGGGGCGAAGACCACGACCACAGCCACCACGACCACACCCACCAGCACCAGCAGCAGCACGACGATCACGGAAAGGCCGGAGCATGACGGCAGAGCACCCGCTGGGCATCCAGCTCTACAGCGTGCGTGACGACCTCGGGCCCGACCGGCTCGACGGCACGCTCGCGCGCCTGGCGGCGCTGGGCTTCACACACGCCGAGCCGTACGACATCCTCACCGACCCGGCCGGGCTCGCCGCCGCCCTGCGCGACAGCGGCCTGCACGCGGCCACCGCGCACTCCTCCGTACTGCGCCACGACACCGCCGAAATCGTGGACGCCGCCGTCGAGTCGGGCATCGGCACGGTGATCACCCCGTGGGTCGCCCCCGACAGCGTCGCCGACCGCGCCGGGGTCCAGCGGCTCGCCGACACGCTCAACGCGGCGGCCGAGCAGGCCGCCGCGCGCGGTGTGCGGATCGGCTACCACAACCACGACTTCGAGTTCGCGCAGCGCGTGGACGGCGTCCCCGCCTACGAGGTGCTGGCCGGACTCCTCGACCCGGCCGTCGTCCTGGAACTGGACGTCTACTGGGCCGGGGTCGGCGGCGCCGACGTCTTCGAGCTGCTGCCCCGGCTCGGCGACCGGGTCAGGCTGCTGCACGTCGTACGGGACCGCGAGCCGGGCAACGACCGGCCGGTGCTCGGCGTCGACGCCACCGACCGGATGGCCGAGGTCGTGGCGCTGGCCGCCCCCGTACTCGAACTGCCGGTCGTCGAGGTCGTCGCCCACCACAGCGACGTATGGCCGCTGGTGGAGCGCAACGCCGCCTACTTCCGCGAGCTGGTGACCGCGTGAGCGCGCACGGGACGCCGACCCGCGTCGCGGTGGTCGGCGCGGGCAACATCTCCGACGAGTACCTGCGCTCGCTGACCTCCTACCCCGACCTCGCCGTCACGGCCGTCGCGGACCTCGATCCCGCGCGGGCCAGGGCGCAGGCCGACGCGTACGGCGTCCCGGTGTCCGGCACGACGGCCGAGGTGCTGCGCCGCGACGACGTCGACCTCGTGGTCAACCTGACCGTCCCGGCCGCGCACGACGAGGTCGCGCTCGCCGCGATCGAGGCGGGCAAGCACGTGTGGGGCGAGAAGCCGCTCACGCTGGACCGCGACAGCGCCCGCGCCGTCCTGGACGCCGCGAGCGCCGCCGGGGTCGCGGTGGGCAACGCGCCCGACACGATCCTGGGCCCCGGCATCCAGACCGCCGCGCGGCTGCTCGCGGACGGCGCGGTCGGCCCGGCGCGGACCGTACTGACGCTGATGCAGGGCCCGGGACCCGACGCATGGCACCCCGGGCCGGGGTTCCTCTTCGCCAAGGGCGCGGGACCGCTCTTCGACATCGGCCCCTACTACCTCACCGCGCTCGTCCAACTCCTCGGCCCGGTCGCCTCGGTGACCGCCGCGGGGCACCGGCCGCGCGCGGAGCGCACCGTCGGCTCCGGACCGGACGCGGGCACCCGCTTCCCCGTCGAGGTGGACACGCACCTCAGCGTCCTCACCACCTTCGCGTCCGGGGCGGTCGGCACGTCCGTCTACAGCTTCGACTCGCCGGTACGCCGCCAGTTGTTCGAAGTGACCGGCGCGGACGGGGTGCTGGAGGTCCCGGTCAGCGGATTCGACGGCCCCACACGGCTGTTGACCGACATCACCCCCGAGGCGCCGTGGCGGACCGTCCCCGCGACCGGCGCCCCGGCCGGGCGGGGCGTGGGCGTCCTGGAGATGGCCCGCGCGATCCGGGCGGGCCGACCGCCGCGCGCCGGCGGCGAACTGGCCTACCACGTACTCGACGTCATGCTCGCGATCGAGGAGTCCGCCGACCTCGGCGCGCCCGTACGGATCGACAGCACCGCGCCGCCTGTCCCACCGATCCCGCCGCACTGGGATCCGACCACTCGGACGTCCGAAGGAACGGAGCAGAAATGACCGACGGCTACATCGCCTACTCGGCGGCCCGCGCGACCCAGGCGGAGGCCCTTGCCACGGCGGTCACCCGGCTGACCGGCGCGGTCACGGCGTCGGCGGCGGAGGGCCGGCTGTCGGGGCCGGGACCGGTCTTCGTCGGCATCGGCGCCAGCCTGGCCGCCGCGTGCGCGCCGGTCTGGGCGCTGCGCAGCCGTGGTGTCCACTCCTGGCGGCTCGGCGCGGGCGACCACCCGCTGCCCTTCCCCGCCAGCGCCCACCCGGTGGTCGGCGTCTCGCAGAGCGGACGCAGCGCGGAGACGCTCGCCGTGCTGGACTCCGTCGACCCGGCGCGACGGTTCGCGGTGGTCAACGTCGTGCCGTCGCCGATCGCGGACCTCGCCAGCGGTGTGCTCGACCTCGGCAGCATCCCCGACAGCTACGCGTCCACCATCGGCTACACCGCGACCGTCGCCGCGCTCGGCCTCCTCGCCGACGCCTGGGACGGCGGCCGGATCGACGACGGCTGGGCCCGCCTCGGCGAGGTCTTCGCCCGCACCGAGCGCGTCCTGACACCCCAACTGCGCGCGCTGGCACCGCTGTTCGCGTCCGCGACCTCCGCGGACTTCGTCGGCACCGGGCCCGCGGTCGGCTCGGCGGAGGCGAGCGCCCTGCTCTTCCGCGAGGTCGCCAGGATTCCGTCGACCGGCATGAGCACCCGGCAGTATCTGCACGGCTCGATGGAGTCGGCGGGCGGCGGGGTGCACGTCATCTTCGGCGACACCCGCGAACTGGCCGTCGCCGAGACCCTGGCGTACTCCGGCCACCGGGTCGTCCTCGTCACCAGCGAGCCCGTCCAGGGCGGCCCGCTGCTGCACCCCGTCACCGTGCCGCGCCTCCCGGCCGCGCAGCGTGCGATCATCGAAATCCTGGTCACGCAGATCCTCGTCGAAGCGGTCGCCGAGGTCAGGGGAGTCGAGATCGAGGAATTCGTGTTCCACAACTCCGACATCAAGGTCGCGGCCGAACGGCCCGGCGTATGAAGGTCGTTGTCGGCGCCGACGTGGGCGGCACCAAACTCGCCGTCCGCGTCGCGCCGTTGGCCGACCCGGCGGCGTCGCCGCGCGCCGACCGCACGCTGCCGGCCGACGGCTGGGAGGCGGCGCCGGTCGACACCGCCGCGCGCTGGCTGCTGGAACGGCTGACGGGCGCGGTGCCCGAGGGCGACGAGATCGCCGCCGTCGGGATCGGCGCGCAGGGCTGCGACACCCAGCGGCACTGCGCGCACCTGGCGGCGGCCGTCGAAGCCCTCGGCGTACCCGCCGTCGTCGTCAACGACGCGGCGCTGCTGGTGCCCGCGGCCGGTCTCGACACCGGCATCGGCGTCATCGCGGGCACCGGCTCGATCGGCGTCGGCGCCGACGCCGCGGGCGAGGTGCTCTTCGCGGGCGGCTGGGGCTGGGTGCTGGGCGACGAGGGCGGCGCGCCCGCGATCGTCAGGGACGCCGTCAGATCGGCGCTGGCCGCGTACGACGCCGGGCGGGCCGACGACGGACTGCTCGCGGCGCTGCTGGACCACTTCGGCGACCCGGACCCGCAGACGCTGGCCCGTACCGTCAACGACGAACCCACGCCCGGCAATTGGGGCCCGGCCGCGCCCGCCGTCTTCGGTGCCGCCGACGCGGGCTCCGCGCTCGCCGCCGCGGTGGTCGAGGAGGCGGGCCGGCAGTTGGCGCTGCTGGTGACCCGGCTCGTCGGCCGGGGCGCCGTCGGGGACACGGTGGTGGCCGCGGGCAGCGTCGTCGTGCGCCAGCCGCGGCTCGCGGACGCCTTCCGCGCCCGGCTCGCCGCCGCGCACCCCTCGCTGACCCTGCGCCTGCTGGACGTTCCCCCGGTGGCGGGCGCGGTGGCGCTGGCCAGGGCCCGGCACCGCACGGGCTGACACGGGCCGGGGCGGCGGCGCGCGGGAGGGATACGCGCCGCCGCCCCGGCTCGTGGGCGGTCAGGAGCAGATGAGCTTCGCGTCCGCCCAGTCCGCGTGGTCGCTGTCGTTGCCGTCGCCGCCGTCGTCCACGACGAGCCGCACATTCTGCGCGCCGGTCACGTCGGCCGTGAGCGCCTTGCCGCCCATGGCGTTGGTGACCACGCCGCTGTCGGCGACCGTCGTGCCGTCCGCGACGACCGTGAAGCGGACGGTGCCCTTGCCGTTCTTCTCGTCGTCCACGCCGACCGTCGCCGTCACCGTGGAGCAGACGCCGCCGAGGTAGTAGGCGATGTCGCTCGGCGCGTGCACCCCGAGGCCCTTGGCGTAGACGCTGCCGCCGAGCGTGATCGGACTGCCGTCGTCCGCGCCGGTCTCACCGTTGCTGCGGTCGCGTTCGACCGGCCCCCACCCGTTGCTCGACGTCGTCCATGGCAGGTCGCTGAGGTAGCTGGTCCCCGCGGGCGGCGGCACCTTGACGGCGACGCTGCCGACCAACGGCACCGTGACGGTACGGCCGTTGACCAGATCGCGGTAGCTGACCGTGCCGGTGACCGGATACGCGCCCGGCCGCGCGTCGGCGGGCACGGTGACCGTCCACGGTGTGGTGAGGGTCCTGCCGCCGGGCAGCAGCAGGCTGCCGGTGGCGCCGGTCGCGCGGACCGTCCAGCCGTCGGGGCCGGTCAGCCGCACCTTCACCGTCGCGGCGGGCAGCGAGCCCAGGTCGGTGGCGTACGTGGACACGGTCGCGCTGTGGCCCGGCTCGATGTGGTCGGGTCCGGTGACCCCGGTGTCGAACAGCGGCGGCGCGAGGACCGCGCGGGGATCGGTGCCGACCCGCAGCAGGACGGTGCCGTGCGCGGGCACGGTCGCGGACAGGCCGCCCGCGCTCTGGTAGTCGGTGTGCGCCCACAGGTCGCGCACCGAGTAGTTGCCGCGCTTGGGCAGTCCCGCGGCCCGCGCGGTGGTGGAGATCCGCTGCGCCTGGTCGCCCGAGTTGAACAGGGCCACCGCCCGCTCGCCGCCTGCCAGCTTCTTGCTGAGCACGTACCGGCCGCCGTCGGAGGAGACCACGGTGGCCTGGCTGCCGAGCGGGTCCTGGTCGAGGGCGATGACGTCCTTGTTGCCGAGGATCGACAGGGTCTGCGGGGTCGCCTTGCGCAGGTCGGTGCCGATCAGCAGCGGCGAGTTCATCATCGACCAGAGCGAGAAGTGCGTGCGGTACTCGGTGTCGGTCATGCCGCCGTTGCCGACCTCCAGCATGTCGGGGTCGTTCCAGCGGCCGGGGCCCGCGTACTGCGCCAGCGGCATGTTGTCCTCGGCGATGGACAGCATGCTCGTCCAGTTGTCGCTGATGTCGCCCGTGGTGCGCCACGAGTTGCCGACGTCACCGGCCCACTCCCACGGGTTCTGCACGCCCCACTCGCACAGCGAGTACACGATCGGGCGGCCGGTGGCGGCCAGCGCGTCGCGCATCGCGGTGTACCGCCTGACGTAGTCCTCGCGGGTGCCGTCGCTGGTGTTGTTGCAGTTGTCGTACTTGAGGTAGTCCACACCCCAGTCCGCGAAGGTCCGCGCGTCCGTCGTCTCGTGGCCGAGGCTGCCCGGGTATCCGGCGCAGGTCGCCGTGCCCGCGTCCTCGTAGATGCCGAGCTTGAGTCCCTTGCCGTGCACGTAGTCGGCGGTGCCCTTGATGCCGTCGGGGAACTTCACCGGGTCGGGGACCAGGCGGCCGTCGGCGTCACGGGTGTGCGTCATCCAGCAGTCGTCGATGTTGACGTAGGTGTATCCGGCGCTCTTCAGACCGGAGCTGACCAGGTAGTCGGCGGTCTGCTCGATCAGGGCCTGGCTGACGTCGCAGCCGAAGGCGTTCCAGTCGTTGAAGCCCATCGGGGGCGTACGGGCGAGGCTGTTGTCGAGTGCGGCGGCGGGGGTGGCGGTGACCACCGCACCGGCCGTGACGGCCGCGCCCGCGAGGGCGCCGCCCCACAGGGTGCAGGCGGTGGCGCAGGCGAGCAGCCTGCGGACGAGTCGTGGCATGGAGAATCCTCTGCTCGCGGGGTGGGCGAGGCGGACCGGAGGTCCGCGGATGCGCGCCGTGGGGCTGATCGTGTGCGGATCGCTGGCATTTCGACGCTTTGACTCAACGGAACTGAACAGAGTCGAGCAAATTTCTTCGCGGCGACACGTTAGGAGCCGTGCGGGGCCATGACAAGACTTCGGTCAGATTCATCAGAAGTGTCGACACTCAACGGTGCGGCGGTGCGGATCACTGATCCCTGGACAGGGGGAATCCCCCCTGCTTCAATCGGGTCCCGTGGTCGAGTGTCGACACTTCAGGGGAAACGCGGTGCTCGCTCACCTCGACGAGGAGGGACCCGGGCATCCGCGGGCGCAGCGACACCGGCGACGTACAACTCGCGGACTACTCTTGCGGCTTCTTCGACCTTCATCGCGTCGCGACACACATGAGAGAACGGGAGGCGAGTGGCGTGAGGTCCCTCGACGACGTCAATGACCTGCGGACCTGGCTCGAACTGGCCGGGGAACTCGGTGAGGTCCGCACCCTCTCCGGCGCGCACTGGGACAAGGAGATCGGCGCCGCGTCCGAGGTCAACTACAAACGCCCCTCGCCGCCCGCGCTGCTCTTCGACGACATCGAGGGCTACCGGCCCGGCCAGCGAGTGCTCACCGCCAGCATGGCCAACGCCCGCAGGCTCGGCATGACCCTGCGGCTCGGCACCGACCTGGACGACCGCGGTCTGGTCGAGGCGCTGCGCACCCGCCCCAACGAGTGGGTGGAGAACGCCGGGAAGTACCCCGTCGAGGCCGTCGACCGGGGCCCCGTCACCGAGAACGTGATCACCGCGGCCGACGCCGACCTGCTCGCCTTCCCCGTGCCGAAATGGCACGAGAACGACGGCGGCCGGTACATCGGCACCGGCTGCGCCGTCTTCACCACCGACCCGGCCACCGGCGTCCTCAACGCGGGCGCGTACCGCATGCAGGTGCAGAACGGCGGGCGGGCGGCGAGCATCAACATGGAGGCGGGCAAGCACGGCGCCGCGCACGTCCGCGAGTGGTTCGCCCGCGAGGGCCGGGCGCCGGTCACCGCCTCGCTCGGCCACGACCCGCTGCTGCTGGTCGTCGCGGGCACCGAGGTGCCCACGGGACTGTCGGAACTGGAGTACGCCGGGGCCGTGTTGGGCCGCCCCGTCGAGGTGATCCGCGGCGAGGTCACCGGGCTGCCGATCCCCGCGACCGCCGAAATAGCCGTCGAGGGCTGGCTGTATCCCGAACGCCGGGAGCAGGAAGGGCCGTTCGGCGAGTGGACCGGTTACTACAGCGGCGGCACCGAGGCCGTGCTCACCATGGACGTCGAGCGGATCTACCACCGCCACGACCCGATCCTGCTCGGCGCCCCTCCCGGCAAGCCGCCGCACGACTACTCCTACATGCGCAGCGTGATGAAGTCCGCGATGATCCAGGACGCGCTGGTGCGGTCGGGACTGCCCGGCGTCGAGGGCGTCTGGGCCCACGAGGTCGGCGGCGGACGGCAGTTGCTCGCCGTGTCGATCCACCAGAACTACGCGGGTCACGCCCGGCAGGCGGGCTACCTCACCTCGCAGCTCCCGCAGGCCGCGTACATGAACAAATTCGTGGTCGTCGTGGACGCCGATGTCGACCCGCGCAGCCTCAACGACGTGATGTGGGCGGTCTGCACCCGCACCGACCCCGCCGACGACATCGAGACGATGCGGCAGACGTGGGGGAGCAGGGTCGACCCGCTGCGCGCATCCGGCCTGCCGCCGTTCAACACCCGCGCCGTGATCGACGCCTGCCGCCCCTGGACCCGGCTCAAGGACTTCCCGCGGGTCGCGGAGGCCAGCAGGGAACTGGTCGACCACGTGATACGCCGCTGGCCGGACATCCTGGGCGGTGCCAGGTGACAGCCCGGTCCTGGACAGGATCGCCGACGAGATCGCGGCGGCCGCCGCCCCGAAGCGGTCGCCCTCGACCGGGCCCGCACCGCGGCGGACGCCCCCGGGCGGGGCCGCGCGGTCCAGGAGCGCCCACGACGCGCAGGCCCGCTGATGTCGACCGGCGGGTCAGTCCGGGGAGCCCGTCCACCCCGAGCGCTCCACCGCCGCCAGACCGCGCAGAACGATGGACCGTGTGAGCGCGACGGCCAGTTCCGCCTCGCCGTCGGCGTACGCGCGGACCAGCCTGCGGTGGTCCTCCACCGACGTGTCGAGGCGGCCGGGCAGGGAGAGGCTGAGGTGACGCAGATGCAGGGTCCTGATGCCGACCGAGTCGAGGACGGCGCGCACGGTCTCGTTCCCGGCCAGCCGCGCCTCGGTGTTGCGGAAGTCCACGATCAGCCAGAAGTACCGCTCCAGGTCCCCGGCCGCCGCGGCCTCCTCGAGACGGGCCTGAACGCCGTCGAAGACCTCGATCTCACCGGCCGAGCGGTGGGCGATGATCCGGCGGCTCACCAGCCCGTACAGCTCGGACCGCAGCTCGTAGATCTCCCGGACCTCGGTGAGGCCCAGGCGGCGCACGCGGGGGCGCTTGCGGGCCGCGATCTCGACCAGGCCCTCGCGCTCCAGGGTCAGCAACGCCTCGCGCACCGGGGTCCGGCTGCTGCTGAACTGCCGGGCGAGTTCCACGGAGTTGAGGTCGTCGCCCGGCTTCAGCCGGCCCTCGATGATCGCGCTGCCGACCGAGACCAGGATGCGGGCCGCCACGCTGTCCAGGTCCTCCGACCGGCGCAGCACCCGCAGGATCTCCCGCTCACCGGCCGTCAGCGGCGGTCCGGACGCACGCGGGGCGTCCCGGCCTTCCCCCTTGACCGCCATCGCGTCACCCACCGCCTCTCCGCTCACGGTCGCCCGCCCACGCCCGCGGGTTCTCCCGGCACTTCGCGGGCCCTCCTCGCGACTCATGGAAGGGTCTGTCATGGATCACCACATCACACCACGGGTGGCACGGGGCGTCGGAATCACCGGAGCCGGCGGCACGCCGTACGCCGCGGCCGTCATCCGCGGGCCGCTCGACGCGGGTGAGGCCGTCGACCTCGGGGCCCGCACCCCGGAGGAGACGGCGGTGCCCGTGGCCGCCGGGATCGTCACGTGCCGTTGGGGCGGTACGGGGTTGCCGCTGACCGGGCTGAGCGGCGACATCCACCGCCCCGCGGCCTGAGACCGGCCCCGCGGGCTGAGACCGCCCCCGCGGGCTGAGCCCAGGCCCTCGGGCTGAGACCGGCCCCGGCCCCCGTACCCTCCCGTACCGCCCCCGCCGGCTCGCCGCCGACCCGGTGCGTCAGGCCAGGACCCGCCGGTGCAGCGCCGTCACCGCCTTGCGCGCGGAGGTGAAGGCGCCGTGCTGCCAGGCGTCCATGTAGCTGAGCCAGTCACCGGCGAAGTACACATGCCCGGTCGGCTCGTTGAGCGGCTGGTAGCGGGCGGCGTCCGGTCCGCCGGGCGTGCTGTGCCAGGCGGCCTCCTGGTACGGGAACTGCCGCCAGTGGTGCGAGAAGGACGTGGCCAGCTCCGTACGGTACTTCTCGCCGTAGATCTTCACGCCCGCGGCGACCGCCCGCGCCTCGCGGGCCTTGGGGCTCAGCGCCGCGTAGGAGTCGGCCTTGGAACCGGTGTTGTAGTAGCCGATCAGCAGACCGCGCCTGCCGTGGAAGCCGTAGGACGGGTGCCAGATGTGGGTGACGTCGAGGTCGGTCTCGGTGATCCCGCCGTAGATCCGGTGGTCGGTCTCCCACCAGCGCGAGGCGTACTCCAGGCCGATCTTGCCCGCCGAGGACGGGGTGATGGCCTCAAGTGCCGACTGCACGCCCGCGCCCAGATTGTGCGGCACCTTGGCGAGGATGTTCGGCGGCATGGCGGCGACGCAGAAGTCCGCGTCGACCGTGCGCGTCCTGCCCCCCTGGGTGTACGTGACGGTGACGCCGTGCGCGGTGTCGGTGACCTTCGTGACCGCGCAACCCGTCCGCACCCTGCGCGTGCCGACCGCGGCGGCCAGCGCGTGGGGTATCCGGTCCATGCCGCCGACCGGCTGGAACATCAGCATCGCCTGGTCGAACTCGAACTCGAAGGCGAAGTAGCGGCCGACGCCGGTCGCGAAGATCTCGGAGGCGGTCGGCACGTCGCCCGCCACCACGCCCGGTGTGCCCGCGGCGCCCGGCCAGGCCGAGTAGCCGCGCCGCGAACCGCCGCTGTAGTCGAGGGTGTTGCCGAGCGCGCCGTAGTCCTTGAGGAATTCGACCAGCTTCTCCTGGTCGGCGGCGGTCAGGTCCTTGTCCAGCGCGCCCTGGTCGGTGGCCTTGGCCAGCAACTCGCTGACGTAGCCCAGCACGTCGGCCTTGGCGCTGCGGTAACGCATGGGCTCGGTCATTCCGGCCGACTCGTTGTAGAGGTAGGTGTCGGCGTTGACGTTGGTGAACACCTCGATGGGCACGCCGAGTTCACGGCAGTAGTCGAGGGTGATCATCCACTGGGCGATCCGCGCGGGACCGGCGTTCATGTACTGGCCGTCGGAGAAGCGGGCGGTCTGCCGGTTGCCGTACAGGTCGGTGGTGGTGTCGCCGCCGCGTACGGTGAAGTTGCGGCCGCCGGGCCGGTCGCGGGCCTCCAGGACCGTACAGTCGTAGCCCGCCTTGCCCAGTTCGTAGGCGGTCGTCAGTCCGGCGATGCCGCCGCCGAGCACGACGACCTTGGCGGCGGCGCGGCCGGTGAGGTGGAAGTCGCCCGGCCGCGGCGCGCGGTACGGCGCCCCGCGCGTGGCCGCCTCCGCGCTGGGCGCCAGACCCAGCGCACCCATCGTGGCCAGCATCGCTCCCGCGCCGCCGGTGGCCCCGACGGCGCGCAGGAAGTCACGGCGATTGAACGGTGTCATCTGTCATGTCCCCTTTCGCTCATGGCGCGGGAACTCTCGCAGCGGCGTGTTACACCACGTCAGTTGACTTGTGTCACAGAGGTAATGCACTCCTCGTCGGGCCACAGATTCGGACAGGTCGTGCCCGGCCGAAGCCAAAGAAAGCAACAAATATTGACGGGGTCGAACAGGGGGCGTACTTTCCGAGCCGGTCGACCCCGCGTGTTCTTCACGTCCCTCCCGCACCCGTCACGTCCCCCAGGCGTTCGATCCGGGCCCCCACGCCCGGCTCGGGCCGCCCGTCCCCGCAGGCACCGCTCGTCTCCGCTCCACCCCCCACCCCAAGGAGCACCGCATGCGCAAAAGGAGATACACCGCCCGCTGGAAAGCCCTGCTGACCTCGGTCGTGGCCACCCTCGGCCTGGTCTTCAGCGCCTTCATCAGCCTGCCGGGCACCGCGCAGGCCGCCGGTTCGCTGCCCTGTGACCTCTACGGCGCGGCGGGCACCCCCTGCGTCGCCGCGCACAGCACCACCCGCGCCCTGTTCTCCGCGTACAACGGCCCGCTGTACCAGGTCACGCGCGCCTCGGACGGCGGCAGGGCCGACATCGGGCTGCTGGCCACGGGCGGTTACGCCAACGCCGAGCAGCAGGACATCTTCTGTGCCAACACCACCTGCCGCATCTCCAAGGTCTACGACCAGACCTCGCGCCACAACGACCTGCTGCCGGGCCCCGCGGGCACGGCAGGCGGCGTGGACCGAGGGGCGGACGCGAGCGAGATCGCGGTGCGCGCGGGCGGCCACAAGGTGTACGGCATCTGGATCTCGCCGGGCGTCGGCTACCGCTACACCGGCGCGGCGTCCGGCGTCCCCGTCAACGGCCAGCCCGAGGGCGTCTACATGGTCGCCAGCGGCACCCACGTCGGCTCCGACTGCTGCTTCGACTACGGCAACGCCGAGAGCACGCCGTCCGACACCGGCAACGGCCACATGGACGCCGTGAGCATCGCCACCACCTGCTACTTCGCGCCGTGCAACGGCTCGGGCCCCTGGGTCGAGGCCGACATGGAGAACGGCATGTTCCAGGGCGACAACGGCTCCAACACGGCCAACGCGGGCAACAAGAGCGCCTACGTCACGGCGGTGCTGAAGAACAACGGGCAGACGACGTACGCCATCAAGGGCGGCGACTCCCAATCGGGGGGCCTGTCGACCTGGTGGAACGGGTCGCTGCCGACACGGGGCGGCTACAAACCGATGCACCAGGAAGGCGGCATCATCCTGGGCACCGGCGGTGACAACAGCAACCGCAACATGGGCACCTTCTTCGAGGGCGTGATGGTCGCCGGTTATCCGACCGACGCCGCCGAGAACGCCGTCCAGGCGAACATCGTCTCCGTCGGCTACTCGGGCCAGACCAATGTGCCCAACGGCCCGCAGGGCACGATCACCGGCCCCGGCGGCAAGTGCGTGGACGTCGCCGCCGACGACACCGGGGTCAACGGCGCGGCCGTCCAGCTCTGGGACTGCCAGACGTACGCCGAGGACCAGCACTGGACGCACAACGCCGACAACTCGCTGAGCACGATCGGCCGTTGCCTGGACATCAACGGCAACGGCACGGCGAACAACACGCAGGTCGAGCTGTGGGACTGCAACGGCGTCGGCGGCCAGAAGTGGATCCAGCGCTCCGACGGCTCGCTGTTCAACCCGCAGTCGGGCCGCTGCCTCGACACGCCGAGCGGCGCCACCGGGAACGGCACCCGGCTCCAGATCTACGACTGCAACGGCAGCGCGGCGCAGAAATTCGCCGTCAAGGGCGGCGCCCCGGTGCCCGCGCCCGCCGGGAAGTGCGTGGACGTCGCCGCCGACGACACGGGCGTCAACGGCACCGCCGTGCAGCTCTGGGACTGCCAGTCCTGGGCCGCCGACCAGCACTGGTACCACAACGCCAACGGCTCGCTGAGCACGATCGGCCGTTGCCTGGACATCAACGGCAACGGCACGGCGAACAACACACAGGTCGAGCTGTGGGACTGCAACGGCGTCGGCGGCCAGGTCTGGCAGCAGCAGGCCGACGGCTCGCTGCTCAACCCGCAGTCGGGCCGCTGCCTCGACGACCCCAACAGCGCAGGCGCCAACGGCACCCGGCTCCAGATCTACGACTGCAACGGCAGCGCCGCGCAGAAGTTCACCCTCAACTGACAGAGCGCGCAACGCACGTGTGACCGAGGTGGCGCGGGCCCGGTGCCCGCGCCACCTCCGTCGCGCTCACGTCCGGGCCGACGCGTCCGCCGCTCCGCGGACGGGGAGCGTACGGCCCAGCCGGGCGAGCGGGGACAGGGAGATCACCAGCGGCGAGAGCAGCATGCCCGCCGCCGCCACCAGGAAGCCGGTGCGCAGACCGCACTGCGCCGCGAGGAGACCGCCGAGCAGCGAGCCGAGCGGGGCCGTCCCCATGCCGACGAAGCCGATCGTCGCCGCCGCGCGGCCCTGCATCTCGTCCGGAGTGACGGTCTGCCGCACCGCCATCAGCGTCACACTGACCAGCTGACCGCACGCGCCGAACGTCAGGTTGACCGCCACGAGCGCCGGAACGGTCAGCGCGCCGCCGCCGTGCAGCGCGGGTACGCCGATCATCACGCTGTCGCCGAGCACGGCCGCGCACGCGAGCACCGGGCCGTGGCCGAACCGGCCCGGCAGCCGGGCCGCCAGCAGCGAACCCACCAGCGCGCCGGGCCCCGTCGCCGCGAGCACCAGCCCGACGACAGCGCCCGACAGGCCCAACTCCCTGGGCAGGAACAGCAGATAGACGGTCATCGTCGCCGCGAAGGCGCACTGGAAGGCGGCGGAGGCGAGGCACACCGCCCGCAACGACGGTTCACCGACGACGAATCCGACCCCCTCGCGAATCCGCCGCCGGACAGCGGGCGTACGTCCCGAGCGCCGAGGCACCGCCTCGCCGCGCCGAATCCGCCGGATCGACACGAACGACAGCGCGAAGAACAGCGCGCTGGACGCGAGCGCGACCGGCGCCGACAGCAGCGACACCAGCACACCGCCGAGCGCCGGGCCGCCGATCTGCGCCGCCGACCTGCTGCCTTCGAGCGCGCTGTTGGCGCTGACCAGTTGGTCGCGGTCCAACAGCCGTACGACAGACGCCTGATACGCCACGTCGAAGAAGACCGACAGCGCCCCGACGCCGAACGCGGCCACCAGCAGCACCGGCAGACCGAGCCCGCCGAGCAGGCACGCCACGGCCACCGCCCCCAGCGCCAGCGCCCGCCCGCAGTCCGCCGCCACCATGACCGTACGGGTCCGCCATCCGTCCACCCACGCCCCGACGAACAGCGACAGCAGCGGTATCGGCGCCTGCCCCACCGCCCGCAGCACCCCGACCTCACCGCCGTCGGCGCCCAGCAGCAGCACCGCGATCAGCGGCAGGACCACCGCGCTCCCGTGCTCCCCGAGCTGCGAGACCGTCTGCCCCACCCACAACCGGCGGAAATCCCGGTCCCGCCACAGCCCCGGCGGTCCCGGCGGCCCCTGCGACCCGGGCGTCTCCGGAGCCGCGGGCGGCTCGGCGGCCTTCGCGGGAACGCCTCCGTCGTCAGCGCGCGCCGGAACGGCCGACCACCCCTTCGTCTCCTCGGAACCGCTCAGTCAAGGGCCCCGGGGACCCTAGCCCCCGGGCGGCGAAGGGCGCACCCGAATTGTTCGCGGGGCCGGCCGGACCCGGCGTACCGGCAGGTCGGGGCGCGTCGCGGCGGTCCGACCCGCCCTGTGACGCCCAGGTGAATTCCCGGCCATGAGAGATCCGCCTGGGGTATTATATCCACTCATGTGGGATTTGCGGCATTTATTATGCGCTAGAGTCTTGACCAGCGCTTTACATATGTCGCAGAGGTGAGCCGAGGAGGATACGTCATGGAACGGGATGTCCTCGTCGTAGGCGCATCCGCGACCATGTCGGAAGTCCTCCCCACGGCATCGCCGTATTTTCCCCGGGTCGCGCGTGTCGAGAACGCGCCTCGGGACGCCGTACCTGATACGGACCCCCTTTCCGCGCCTTACTGCTGACAGCGTCCGGCTCCCACGCCGGGCGCTGTGGCAGGAGCGCTGCGGCACGCCACCGCATAACGCGCGTCGTCACCCGGCACAGAACTCTGCCGGGTGACGCGCATGCTGGCGTCCGCGACCGGCACTCACGCACCCGCGTCCCGATGGAGCACGTTCATGGAACCAACCGCCCGCGCCCGAAAGACCCCGCTGCCGGGAGTCGGGGCCCGCTATGACATGACGACCGAGTCCGGCCGCCACCTGTCGGTGGTCGTGCACCAGGACGGCAGGCGGTTCCTGGCGTTCCATGACCCCGAGGACGACGACGCCTGCAAGGACGCGACCGCGCTCGCGCCCCACGAGGCGACCGCGCTGGCCGACCTGCTGACCCCCGACCCCGTCGGCCACCTGCAACAACACCTTGAGATCGACCTGGTCACCGAACACATCACCGTGAGCAAACGCTCGCCGTACGCGGGCCGCACGCTCGGCGACACGCAGGTACGCACCCGTACCGGCGCCTCGATCGTCGCCGTGCTCCGCCGCACCTCCGCCGTGCCCTCGCCCACCCCCGACTTCCGCTTCGCCGTCGGCGACACCCTCGTGGTCGTCGGCACCCGCGAAGGCGTCGGCGCCGTCGCCGAACTGATCACAGGAGGATAGAAACCTGTGCACAACACGACCGACATGCTCATCGAACTCGGAGCGATCATCCTCGCCCTGGGCATCCTCGGCCGCCTCGCGGGACGCGTCGGCTTCTCGCCGATCCCGCTCTACCTGCTCGCGGGACTCGCCTTCGGCAAAGGCGGACTGATCCCGCTCCAGGCCAGCGAGGAATTCGTCGCGACCGGCGCCGAGATCGGTGTCGTATTGCTGCTTCTCCTCCTGGGTCTGGAATACAGCGCCTCGGAACTCGTCACCAACCTCAAGACCCAATATCCGTCCGGCGCGGTCGACTTCGTCCTCAACGCATTGCCGGGCGCCGCCGCCGCGATCCTCCTCGGCTGGGGTCCGGTCGCCGCCGTCGCGCTCGCGGGCGTGACCTGGATCTCCTCCTCGGGTGTGATCGCCAAGGTCCTCGGCGACCTCGGCCGCCTCGGCAACCGCGAGACCCCGCTCATCCTCGGCGTCCTCGTCCTCGAAGACCTCTCGATGGCGGTCTATCTGCCGATTCTCAGCGCCCTGCTGGCGGGCGTGAGTCTCGCGGGCGGCACCCTCACACTGCTGATCTCGCTCGGTACGGTCGGGATCGTTCTGTACGTGGCGCTGCGCCACGGGCGGCTG
The DNA here is from genome assembly GCF_044741185.1 of Streptomyces sp. NPDC088197. Taxonomy (NCBI): domain Bacteria; kingdom Bacillati; phylum Actinomycetota; class Actinomycetes; order Kitasatosporales; family Streptomycetaceae; genus Streptomyces; species Streptomyces sp. NPDC088197. Next base: position 89,121 of record NZ_JBIUSD010000010.1, on the reverse strand, counting down.
ATCAGCCGCGCCGTCTCCTCCGACAATCCCGAGATGCTGCTGCTGGTCGTGCTCGGCCTGACCCTGCTGGTGGCCGGTGTCGCCCAGCAACTCCAGGTCTCCGCCGCCGTCGGCGCGTTCCTGGTCGGCATCGCGCTCTCCGGTGAGGTCGCCGAAGGCGCCCGCAATCTCCTGACCCCGCTGCGGGACCTGTTCGCGGCGGTCTTCTTCGTCTTCTTCGGCCTGAGCACCATCCCCGCCGACATCCCGCCGGTCCTGGTCCCCGCGCTGATCCTGGCCGTCGTCACGACCCTCACCAAGGTCGCCACCGGCTGGTACGCGGCGCGCAGGGCCGGAATCCGGCCCGCCGGACGGTGGCGGGCGGGCGGCACGCTGGTCGCGCGCGGCGAGTTCTCCATCGTCATCGCGGGACTCGCGGTCGGTGTCGAGCCCCGGATCGGGCCGCTGGCCACCGCGTATGTGCTGATCCTGGTCGTCCTCGGCCCGCTCACCGCCCGCTGGACCGAGCCCATCGCCCGCCAACTCACCGAGGCCATCCGCCGCCCGGAACCCGCGCCCGCCGCTCCCGCGGTCGAGTTGGTCAAGGCGGTGGAGCCGGTCGAGTCGGGGGAGCCGGTGGAGATCGACGTGGACGCGGATGCCGATCCGGCGCCCAGCCGTACGTGACCTCCGCGCGGCAGGGGGCCGGGGCGTGGCCTGTCAGGCCCCCAGCCCGCGGACGTCACGCGAGGGGGCGGAGCGGCGGTCGAGCTGACTGACCATCACCCGCACCACCGTGACGACATCGGGATCGTCCACCAGATAGACCTGCCGTCGGCCCTCGCGCCGTGAGTGCACGAGCCCGGCGAGCTTGAGCTTGGCCAGGTGCTGGCTGACCGCGGGCAGGGTCGCGCCGACCCGCTCGGCCAGCCCCGTGACGTCGCAGTCGCCCTCGGACAGGATCCAGACGATCTGGAGTCGCATGGTCGACGCCAGCAAGCCGAAGGAAGCGGCGGCGTTCTGGAACAACTCCGGGCTGGGGTCGCCGAACTCCGCGGCAGACCTCGTCACGTGAACCTCCCTGACCGCAGCGGCTTTTCCGAGCACCAGAGTACGCATGCGGCGCCCGCGGTCCGCGCCGCTGGCATGATACTCTCAGTCAGTTGCGTAATTATGCAATCATGCAACTGGGAAGATTATCCTGATGCGTACGCGCGGGCAGACAAGGTGACGTGCCGCGCGTCGACACACGCCGGGGCGGGGATGATGGACAGCGGCAAGCGGCCGGACGACATCTACCGGGCTGACTTCGCCCAGGTTCTCGATCAGGCGCTGCGCGGCGAGCGCGTCCGGCTCGCGCTCCGCGCCCTGCCGGGCGCGCCCAACACCGAGCAGTTGCGGACGGCCGCCCTGGCCGACGCCGACGCCATCGGTGCCACCGCGGCGCCCGAGTACGAGCGGTACACCGGCCTGCGCGCGCACTCCCGCGGCCGGGTCCGCCCGGTCGTGCGCGCGGTCGGCGGCCCCGGCGTCCTCGCCACCCTGGCCGTCCTGGTCCCGATGCTGAGCGGTATCGCGGCGGCGATCTTCCTGGTGCTGGGGTACGGGATCAGGGCCGTCGCGAGCGGCGCGGGAATCAGCGCCCCGCTGATCGACATCGGCTTCCTGTGCGCGGCGGTCTTCGGCGTCAGCCTGCTGATCGGTCTGGCCGGACTGGCGCTGACCGCCCGGCGCGACGGCGCGGTCACGCGCGAGAGCCGGGACGTGGCCGAGGCCCACGAGGCATGGCGGCAGGCGCTGCTGGTGCGGGGCGTACTGCCGTATCTGCTCGACCGGTTGGCGCGCGAGGCGGGGGCCGCCGCTCCCCGCGCGGTCGGCCCGCCGCCGGTCGGCGTCGACCTGGTACGCCAACGGCCGCGCCTGGGCTACAGCAGCCCGGGCTTCAGCTCGGGCGACGGCGTGAGTCTGGTGCGACAGCGGCCCCGGCTCGGCTACAGCAGCCCCGGCTTCAGCAGTCCGAACGACAGCGAGCGGTGACAACGGCCTGACCCGCCAAGGCGCCCGGTCCCGGCGCCCGTCCTACGTGGCCTCGGTGTCGTACGCGACGGGCTGGTACGCGACCGGCTCGGACCCGTCGGCCGCCCGCGCGGCGACCGGCGCGGCGGACGGCTTCGTGAGGTCCACGCCGTCGCTGAGCGTCCGCGCCGCCTCGCGCAACTCCTCGGCCTCGCCGTCCAGTCGCAGGCTCTCGCGGATCTCGCGCAGGCCGAGCGCGTCGTCGTCGCCGAGCAGATTCTTGGCGATGAACGTCCGCGGGTTCAGGTCCTCGAATTCGAAGTCCTTGAACTCCGGGCCGAGTTCGCGCCGCACCTCCTCCTTGGCGTCGTCGGCGAAGGAGCGCACCGCGCGGATGAGGTCTCTCGCCCGCGTGATCATGTCGGGCAGTTTGTCGCCGAAGACCAGCGTGGCCAGGACGAGCAGCGTCAGCAGCTTGAGCGGGCCGATGTCGAAGATCACCTTCGGTCACCTCCGAGAAGGGTGCGCGCACGGGCGGGGACGGTCCGGACGGGGCCCGTGCGGGCATTGCGCCTCGGTACCGCTACTCTCATAATTGCGCAATGTAGCAACTGTTGGGGTCCGGGCGGCACATCGCCGTCCGGCAACGGCGGACCGACGCATGTGGAAGCGGAGACGTTGATGCTCAGAAACGGACTGGAGCCCTGGCACCTGCTGGTGGTGGCGCTCGTGGTCATCGTGCTGTTCGGCTCCAAGCGGCTGCCGGACTCCGCGCGGGCGCTGGGCAAGTCGCTCCGCATCCTCAAGAGCGAGACCAAGGCGTTGAAGGACGACCCCGGTCCCGGCACGGCGACGGCCGGGACGAGCGCGGACCCCGCGGTCCGTACGGTCAAGTCCGCGCCCGGCGAGACCGTCGGCGCGCGCCCTGTGCGCGAACCCGAACGCGCGCCGCGGGACTGACTGACCTCCCTCCCGCGGCGCGCCGCGGGCCCGCGTGATCCGGGGCGCGGGCCCGTACGGCATCAGGGGCTGGCGTGGTCCCAGCCGTAGCGCAGTGGCTGACCGTGCTTGAGGCGGTAGACGTACAGCGCCTCGACGCGCAGCCCCCGCCCGTCGCCGTCGGCCTCGTCCTCCGCCTGGCATCCGGATGTGACTTGGAGCACGCGGGGCGGGCCTGTCACCCGTACCCGCATGCCGTCCGCCGGGCCTCCGTCGAGATGCGCCCACTCCCAGGCCACAGGTGTCCTTCCGGTTCGTCGTAGCGTTTCTGGCATAGCAGACACTTTAAAGGTTGCGTAAACCAGGAACTGTGTCCGGTGGGGAAGCCGGCCGCGGGTGCGACGCTCACGGATACCCCACAGAGCCATGATTTACCCTTGCCGCGTTGCGCAACCATGAAGCCTTGGGTGAAGCGCCGCTTCACCCGCCGAATCCGGCCGCACCACCCCACGGGGGCCGCCCGGGAGAGGGAGCACGGGAGATGACCGAGCCCTGGAGCGGCCGGGCCGCGGCGCGGGCGGCCGCTCGCGCCGAGAGCGGGCGGTCCCGGCCGTCGGGCCGCGGGGGCAGGCGCGCCAGGCAGGCCGGCCGGGGCCGGCGGTTCCTGAAGATCGGCGGCATATCCCTGGCCGTGCTCCTGCTGGTCACCGCGGGCGGGGGCTACTGGCTCTACCAGCACCTCAACGGCAACATCACCAGCGTGTCCCTGACCGACGGCGCGGGCAAGGACAGCGCGGGCCAGGAGAAGGCCGACGCCTTCGGGCGCACGCCGATCAACATCCTGGTGATGGGCAGCGACGGCCGGACCACCGAGGCCGACTGCAAACTGGGCGGCGGCTGCGCCAAGACCGGCGTCCAGACCGGGGGCAACGCCGATGTCGAGATGGTCGTGCACATCTCCGCCGACCGCTCCAACGCCACCGTGATGAGCATCCCGCGCGACACCCTCACCGACGTGCCCGCCTGCGAGAATCCCAAGACCGGCGCGTCCACCCCCGGCTACCACGGCATGATCAACAGCGCCTTGACGTACGGCCAGGCGTGCCAGGTGGCCACCGTCCACAAGTTGACCGGAATTCCGATCGACCACTTCATCCAGGTCGACTTCTCCGGCGTCGTCAGCATGTCCGACGCCGTGGGCGGGGTGTCGGTCTGTGTGGACGCCGACGTGTACGACACCTACTCGCATCTGAAGCTCTCCCGGGGCACCCACACCCTCAAGGGCGTCGGGGCGCTGGAATTCCTCCGCTCGCGGCACGGCTTCGGCGACGGCAGCGACCTCGGCCGTACGTACGCGCAGCACATCTACCTCAGCTCGCTGATCCGCAAGTTCAAGAGCGCGGGCACCCTCACCAACCCGGCGGCCGTCTACAAGCTCGCCAACGCGGCGACCAAGGCGCTGACCGTCGACACCGGCCTCGGCAGCATCAGCAAGCTGGTCGGCCTGGCCTCCGACCTCGACAAGGTCCCGTCCAAGCGGATCACCTTCACCACCATGCAGACCGGGCCCGACCCGACCGACCCCAACCGGGTGGTGGTCGGACCCGGCGCGAAGACGCTGTTCGCCACCATCGCCAACGACCAGTCGCTGACCACCGCCTCGGGCGGCACGTCCGCCGCGGCCTCGGCGACCGCGTCGGCGAGCCCGACCGCGACGTCCGTCCCCGCCTCGGCGATCACCGTACGGGTGCGCAACGGCACCGGCATCGGGGGCCGCGCGTCCGAGATCGTCGACACCCTGACCGGCAAGGGCTTCAACCCGGCCACCGCGGGCGGCAACGCCCCGGCGCCCGCCGCCACCACGACCCTGACCTACGGCCCCGGCCAGCGGTCCGAGGCGGGGACCGTCGCCCGTGCGCTCGGCATCGCGACGTCCCACCTCAAGGAGGGCGCCGTCGCCGGGCTCACCCTCGTGATCGGGGCGGACTGGCCGAGCGGCACCACCTTCCCCGGCGGCAAGTCCTCCGCGCCGCCCGCCGACACCAAGGTGGCGCTGGGCAACTCCCACGCCCAGACCGCCGACGACTCCGACACCTGCGCCAAGGTCAGCCGCTACCGGACCGTCCAGATCAACCGGGTCCCGATGACGCCGACCCAGGCGTACGCCGCCGCCCGTTCCAAGCCCGACTCGGACGACTGACCCGCGCACACACCCGTAACGCTTAAGCTGTTACGCAACCGTGGAACTGTCGTGGCGCGCACGCCGTTGACCTGGCAGACGCGCGCGGACGACGACATACCGGCGATCGACAACCGACTACCGACAACCCCCAAGCAACCGGAGGTAATTTCGTGGGCGTGACTCTGTCCAAGGGCGGCAATGTCTCTTTGAGCAAGGAAGCTCCCGGACTCACCGCGGTCACCGTCGGCCTGGGGTGGGACGTACGGACCACCACGGGCGCGGACTACGACCTGGACGCGTCCGCGCTGCTGTGCGACGTGGGCGGGAAGGTCCTCAGCGACCAGCACTTCGTGTTCTTCAATAACCTCGGCAGCCCTGACGGCTCCGTGGTGCACAGCGGCGACAATCTGACCGGTGGCGGCGACGGCGACGACGAGCAGATCAAGGTCAGCCTCGCCACCGTGCCCCCGCAGGTCGACAAGGTCGTCTTCCCTGTGTCGATCTACGACGCCGAGAAGCGCGGCCAGAGCTTCGGCCAGGTGCGCAACGCGTTCATCCGGATCGTGAACCAGGCCGACGGGCGGGAGCTGGCCAGGTACGACCTGACCGAGGACGCCTCCACCGAGACGGCTATGGTCTTCGGAGAGCTGTACCGCAACGGCGCGGAGTGGAAGTTCCGCGCCATCGGCCAGGGGTACGCCTCGGGCCTGGCGGGCATCGCCACCGACTTCGGCGTCAACATCTGACGTGGGTGCCGGCGTCACCACCTCTGACGCCGGCCGCCGCGTCGGCCGCTGACGTCCTCGGCCGGGCCGGGGCCGCCCGCATTCCCTTCGGGCGGCCCCGGCCCGGACTCCGCACGCCGTCGCCCGCTTCACCCACCCTCCCCTCGAACTCTCCCCGGAGCACCCCGCCGTGTCCTGGTTCACCGCCGCTGTCCTGGGCCTTGTGCAGGGTCTGACCGAATTCCTGCCGGTGTCGTCGAGCGCGCACATACGCGTGGTCTCCGTCCTCGCCGGATGGGACGACCCCGGAGCGGCCTTCACCGCGGTCACCCAACTGGGCACGGAGACCGCCGTGCTGATCTACTTCCGGCGCGACATCGCCACCATCGTCAAGGCGTGGACCGCGTCGCTGTTCCACCCCGAGCGCCGCAAGGACCACGACGCGCGGATGGGCTGGTTCGTGATCGTCGGTACGGTCCCGATCGCCGTCCTGGGCGCGGCATTCCAGCACACCATCGAGAACGGCCTGCGCGACCTGCGGATCACCGGCACCGTCCTGATCCTGTTCGGACTCGTCCTGGCGGTCGCCGACCGCACCCGCGCCGTGCGCCGCCCCAAGCCGATCACCGAGCTGACCTTCCGGCACTCCCTCTGGTACGGCCTGGCGCAGTCGCTCGCCCTGATCCCCGGCGTCTCCCGCTCCGGCGGCACCATCAGCGCCGGACTGTTCCTCGGCTACAGCCGCGAGGCCGCCGCGCGCTACTCGTTCCTGCTGGCCATCCCCGCCGTGCTGGCCTCCGGCGGCCTGGAGCTGTTCAAGCTCGGCAGCGGCCCGGCGCCCGCCTGGGGCCCGACGATGCTGGCGACGGTCATCGCCTTCGCGGTCGGCTACGCGGCCATCGCCTGGTTCCTGAAGTACATCTCCCACCGCAGCTTCACGCCGTTCGTGATCTACCGGGTGCTGCTCGGCGTGGTCATCATCGCGCTGGTGGCGACGGGCGCGGTCGCGGCGGGCGCGGGCGCCACCTCCGGCTAGAGCGCGCACCGGGCCAGGACCGGGTCAGGGCTGGGTCAGGACCGGGCCAGGGCCGCGTCATGGCAGGGCCAGGACCGGTTCAGGGCCGGGGCCGCCGTCCGGAATGTGGTCCGACGTGACCGGAGCGTGGTCCGCGCTCTAGCCTGGCCGGTGCGACAGGTTCGCGTCCGTCAGCCAGGCGGTCGCGTCGTAAGAGGGAACCCGGTGCGAATCCGGGACTGCCCCGCAGCGGTGAGTGGGAACGACCGCCGTCATACGCACTGGGTCCGACGTACCGGACCTGGGAAGCGACGGTCAGTAGGTGTCCGCCTCAGGCGGACGTGCCCGCGAGTCCGAAGACCTGCCCGTCGCCCGTACGCGACCGTTCGCGTACGGATATCCCGGTGACCTCGTGGGCGGGTCGGCGTGCATATCGGACGGACCGGTGCCATTGCGGGGCACTGTGGGTCCGTCGGGTCCGTCACCTCCCTTTCGCGCTCGCGTCCCGTCGCCGGGAGGCCAGGAGTCATCTCGCGAAGGAGATTTCCGTGACAGCGAAGTCCGCAGCCGCGGCAGCACGGGCCACCGTGTACGGCTACCCCCGCCAGGGTGAGAACCGTGAACTGAAGAAGGCCGTCGAGGGCTACTGGAAGGGCCGCGTCACCGCCGACGCCCTCCGGCAGACCGCGGCGGACCTCCGCCGCTCGAACTGGCGGAAGCTGGCCGAGGCGGGCGTCCACGAGGTGCCGACCGGCGACTTCTCGTACTACGACCACATGCTGGACACCAGTGTCATGGTCGGCGCCGTCCCCCCGAGGCACCGGTCGGCCGTCACCGCGGACGCGCTCGACGGCTACTTCGCGATGGCCCGCGGCACGCAGGAGGTGGCGCCGCTGGAGATGACCAAGTGGTTCGACACGAACTACCACTACCTGGTCCCCGAACTGGGCCCCGACACCGTCTTCACCGCCGACTCCGCCAAGCAGGTCGCCGAGTTCAAGGAAGCCGCCGCGCTCGGCCACACCGCCCGGCCCGTCCTGGTCGGCCCGGTCACGTATCTGCTGCTCGCCAAGCCCGCCCCCGGCGTCGCCGCCGACTTCGAGCCGCTGACGCTGCTCGACCGGCTGCTGCCCGTCTACGCCGAAGTCCTCGCCGACCTGCGCGCCGCGGGCGCCACCTGGGCGCAGCTCGACGAGCCCGCGCTCGTCCAGGACCGCTCCCCGGCCGAACTGAACGCCGTCGCCCGCGCCTACCGCGACCTCGGCGGCCTCACCGACCGGCCGAAACTGCTGGTCGCCTCGTACTTCGACCGGCTCGGCGAGGCGCTGCCCGTCCTGGCGAAGGCCCCGGTCGAGGGCCTGGCGCTGGACTTCACCGACGCCGCCGCCGCGAATCTGGACGGCCTCGCCGCCGTCGGCGGACTGCCGGGCAAGCGGCTCGTCGCGGGCGTCGTCAACGGCCGCAACATCTGGATCAACGACTACGAGAAGTCGCTGGCCACCCTCGCCACCCTCCTCGGCTTCGCCGACCGCGTCGACGTGGCCGCGTCCTGCTCGCTGCTGCACGTCCCGCTCGACACCGCGCCCGAACGCGACATCGACCCCCGGATTCTGGGCTGGCTCGCCTTCGCCGCGCAGAAGACCACCGAGATCGTGACGCTCGCCAAGGGCCTGGCCGAGGGCACCGACACCATCGCCGCCGAGATCGCCGCCAACCGCGCCGCCCTGGCCTCCCGCGCCGCCTCCCCGATCACCCGCGACCCGGCCGTACGCGCCAGGAGCGCGGCCGTCACCGACGCCGACGGGCGCCGCTCCCAGCCGTACACCGAGCGCGCCGCCGCCCAGCGCGCCCGGCTCGGCCTGCCGCTGCTGCCGACCACCACCATCGGCTCGTTCCCGCAGACCGCCGACCTGCGCGCCGCCCGCGCCGACCTGCGGGCCGGCCGGATCGACACCGCGGGGTACGAGGAGCGGATCAGGGCCGAGATCGGCGAGGTCGTCTCCTTCCAGGAGAAGACCGGCCTCGACGTGCTCGTGCACGGCGAACCCGAACGCAACGACATGGTGCAGTACTTCGCCGAGCAGCTCACCGGCTACCTCGCCACCCGGCACGGCTGGGTGCAGTCCTACGGCACCCGGTACGTGCGCCCGCCGGTCCTGGCCGGGGACATCTCCCGGCCGGAGCCGATGACGGTGCGCTGGACGACGTACGCCCAGTCGCTCACCGACCGCCCGGTCAAGGGCATGCTCACCGGTCCCGTCACCATGCTGGCCTGGTCCTTCGTCCGCGACGACCAGCCGCTCGGCGACACCGCGCGGCAGGTCGCGCTCGCCCTGCGCGACGAGGTCACCGACCTCGAGGCCGCGGGCACCTGCGTGATCCAGGTCGACGAGCCCGCGCTGCGCGAGACCCTGCCGCTGCGCGCCGCCGACCGGCCCGCGTACCTGGACTGGGCCACCGAGGCGTTCCGGCTCACCACCGGCGCCGTCGCTCCCGGCACCCAGATCCACACCCACATGTGCTACGCCGAGTTCGGCGACATCGTCCAGGCCATCGACGACCTCGACGCCGACGTCATCAGCCTGGAGGCCGCCCGCTCCCACATGCAGGTCGCCACCGAACTGGCCGCGCACGGCTACCCGCGCGAGGCGGGACCCGGCGTGTACGACATCCACTCGCCGCGGGTGCCCGACGCGGCGGAGGCGGCCTCGCTGCTGCGCGAGGGCCTGCTCGCCATCCCCGCCGAGCGGCTGTGGGTCAACCCCGACTGCGGCCTGAAGACCCGCGGCTGGCCCGAGACGAAGGCGTCGCTGGAGAATCTGGTGGCGGCGGCCCGTACGGTGCGCGCCGAGCTGTGAGGCTCCGGCCGACGGCCGCGTGACGCGGTCGCGACGGCAGGGAGGGACGCGCGGAGCCTTCGCCGTCTCTCCCGGCCGGGCGCGCCGCCGCCTGTCCCGGCTCGACGCGGTGTGCGTACGGCGCGTGTGGCGTATGCGACGCGTACGGCCCGTATGGCCCCTCCGGCCCGTATGGCGAGACCCTCCCGGCTCCCCGCGCGCACGCCGGGCCTACAGTCATGTGCGGTGGTGGTTCGTCAGCGGGGGGAGTACGGCGATGCGCGGCGCGACATGGGGATGGCGGACCGTCCAGGGCCTGTACATGGCGGTCGTGGCCGTCCTGGCGGTGCTCGGCGCCGTCACCGGGACGAGCCTTCCGTACCTGCTGGCCGTGGCCGTGACCCTGCCCTTCGGGATCGCGGCACTGGTCCTCGTCTACGGCGGCTACGCGCTGCTCAAGGGGGTCGGCGGGCTGTGGGCGTCCACCACGAACGCCGACGGCGACGACGCCGCCTGGCTCAGCGCGGGCAGCGCGACGCTCAACGTCGTCCTCCTGATCGCCGCGGCCCTCGCCAACGTCCTGCTCCTCGAGTACCTGCGCCGCCGGAGCCCGCGCACCGCCCGACGCTGAGGGCGCGGCGCTCGGGCCGGGGGAGCGCGGGCGCCGTCAGGAAGAGGGCGGGGCGCCCCACCAGGACCGGTGGAAGGGGTCGTCCGCGCCGATCGAGCCCCGCGGGACCGGGCGGCCGGTCGCGGCCGACTTGTAGAGGGCGGTGACGAATTCGGTGGTGCGGCGCGCGTCGGCCGCCGTGTGCTCGGGCGGCTCGCCCCGCCGCATCCGCGCGACCAGGTCCGCGAGCTGCGGCGCCTGGTGCGCGGGCACCTCGGCGCCGATGGTGTCCCAGCCGGGCGTGGACGGCGGCCGGTCGGGCGCGGGGGTGAACGTCCAGTGCTCGTTGCCGTACGCGTACAGGTGGCGCAGCTCCGTACTGGCCCGCGCGCAGTCGATCCGCAGATACGACTCCTGGCGCGCCGACACGACGCTGTTCACGATCGACGCCTGCGCGCCGGAGGCGAAGGCGACATGGGCGAGGGACACGTCCTCCGTCTCGATGTCCCGGTCGACCGTCGCGATCCGCGCGCTCACCTCCGCCCAGTCGGGCATCAGCCACAGCATCAGGTCCATGGCGTGGATGCCCTGCGTGACGGTGGCACCGCCCAGTTCGGTGGCGCGCCGACCGCGCCACGGGGCCGCGTAGTAATCCGCGCCCCGGTACCAGGTGGTCTGGCACAGCGCCAGCAGCGGCGGCCCGAGCACACCGTCGCGCAGCAGACCGCGTACGTGCGCGGCGCCCGACCCCGCCCGCCACTGGAAGACCGGCGCGCAGCAGCGGCCCGTCGCGCGCTCCGCGGCCAGAATCCGGTCGTGGTCGGCCAGCGAACCGCACAGCGGCTTCTCGCAGTAGACCCAGGCACCCGCCTCCAGCGCGGCCACCGTCAGATCGGCGTGGGTGAACGACGGGGAGCAGATCACCACCAGGTCGGGCCGTTCGACGGCCAGCAGTTCCAGCGGGTCGTCGTAACCGCGCGCGATGCCGTGCCGCGCCGCGAAATCCGCAGCCCGCGCCGGGTCGGAGTCCGCGACCGCCACCAGGTCGAGCTGCCCGGACAGCGCTCGGATCGCGGGGACATGGGCGTCGTCGGCGATGCTGCCCGCGCCGATCAGCGCCGTACGGTACGGAAGGTCTCCGGCCGGCCGGGTCATACGGTGCCCCCCTGGGCCGTCATGCCGCGCGCGAGCCACCGCGCGGTCACCGCGATCGCCTCGGGCTCGTGCTCGGGGGAGTGGAAACCGTGGCCGGCGCCGGGCAGCGGGCGGAATTCCCAGTGCGGGACCGTCGCCGCGACGTCACGGGCGATGTCGAAGGAGACGCAGTCGTCGCGGTCCCCGTGCAGGACGAGGGCGGGCGGGCCGCCCGCGGTGTAGGCGTCGATCGGCCGGTGGGCGGCCAGCTCCGCGAACAGCGCCCGGCCCAGGGCGAACCGGCCGCCGATCAGCAGCTCCCCGTGCTCGGCGAGGCCCTTCAGCGGACCCGGTCCGAAGTTCGCCAGTCCCCAGGGGAGTTCGGGTTCGAGGAAGGTCCGGCGCAGGTCGAGGACGGGATTCCACAGCACCAGCCGGGCCAGCCGGTCGCCCAGCCAGGGCATCGACAGGCCGGTGGACACGGCGCCGAAGCTCGCCGCCACCACCGCCAGCGGACCGGGCAACTCCCGCTCGGCGTAGGCCGCGACGGCCGCCAGGTCCAGCATCTCCCCGGCGATCGTCACACCTCGCGGAGCGCCGCCGCTCTCCCCGTGCCCGCGGAAGCTGAACCGCAGCGCGGTCAGGCCCTGTTCGGCCAGCCGCTGGGCGAGCCGCACGAACGCCCCGCCCTCGTCCAGATCCGCGGAGATTCCGTGGACCAGGAGCACCGTGCCCTCGGGGCCTGTTCCGGACCTGGTCCCTGGCCTGCTCCCGGCCCCTGTTCCGGCCCCTGTTCCGGACTCTGTACCGGGGGCTCCGGACGCGGGGCGGTGCACGACGGCGTCCAGCTCGACGCCGTCGGATGCGACCACCCGCACCCGTTGTCCGTCCGTCACGGAAACTCCCTGTCTGCTCGATGTGTTGACGTCATCCCCACGGACCGACACGCGACGACGTGCAGCGGCTGGTACCGGCGCGCATCGGCGCGGACGGGCGGCACCCCTCCGGCCGCCCGTCCGCGCACCCGCGCGTCCCTACGGCGTCCAGCGGTACAGCAGCACCTTGTTGAACAGGTCGTCCTCGACCTGGACCAGATAGTCGCCGTTGGACCTGCGGGTCGCGGTGATGCCGTACGGCACGTCGACCCACCCCGTACGTTCCACGCCGCCGACGTTGGCGCCGGGCTGCCAGGTCCCGACCGGGCTGGCGTCGGCGGCCTTCCACACCCAGATCTGCCCGCGCGTCGCGATACCGGAGATGAAGATGTAGTCGCCCGCGAAGGCCAGACTCACCATCGTCACGATCGGGTTGGCGGCGGTGTCCCAGGGCAGCAGCAGCGTCCAGGTCGGGGTGCGGTTGCCGGTGCTCCACTTGTCGTAGCGCACCAGGACCTTGCCGCACTCCTTCCAGTGGGCGTTGTCGAAGACCTGGTCAGGGGTGTAGCCGACCATGTACATCACGTCGGTGGCCACGTCGTAGTGCAGACGGCGGACGACGCTGAACGGCGCGGGCAGCGCGATCGTCTCCCGGCTCGCGTACGTGTAGACCGGGTTGCCCTGCGCGTCGAAGCCCTGCAACGGGTAGCGGCGCAGGTCGCGGTCGCCGCCCTCCCAGATGTCGCCCCGGTCGTCGACGTACCAGACCCAGCAGTTGCCGGGGGAGTTGCTGCCGTCGCCCGGCTGGAAGAACTCCCCGGCCTCGAAGGCGCCGTTGCCGCTCAGGTCGCGCCAGATCCACTGACCCGAGGCGGGCTGGTTCGGCGGCCAGTTGGGGTCGTCGCCCGGATCGGCGCCCGACCAGTGCGCCTTGAAGATCGCCCCCGACGGCTTCGCGATCTCGCCCTGGAAGCGGTAGATGAGCAGGTGACCGCAGTACATGCCCGTCACGTACATGTACATCTGCCCGTTGAGCCGCTTCAGGAAGGGCGAGGTGGCGTGGTGGTGATGGCCGGGCAGGAACAGCCGCGCGTCCTGCGGGTAGTTGACCGAGTCGAGGGTGTAGCCGCGCCAGGTCGCGTCGGTGCCGGGCTGCCGCGCGTAGTTGACGGTGTAGTGATTCTGCTTGGTGTAGACCTCGACGCCGTCGGAGGCCGGGTCGAAGTCGGCGGAGTCCACGAAGGCGCTGCCCTGGAGCTGCCACACCACGGCCCCGGCCGCGGTGAACTTCCGCAGCCAGGTGCCGAATTCGTACATCGCGACATAGACGTTGCCCGCGGCGTCGCCGCCGACGCCGACGATGCCGAAGAACTTGTCCGCGGTGACCCGGCCCGGTGTCCCCGCGCCGATGCCGCCCGCCTGGCCGAGGCTGCGGGCCCGGGTGGGCGTACCGGACAGGCCGGTGTACGTGTGGACTTGGCGCAGCGGGCCGTTGTCGCCGACGAGGAGGTCGCCGTGGACGTCCACGGCGAGCGAGGTGGGCAGCCAGTCGGCGGAGGGGCCGCTGATCGTTCCGGCCAGCGCCGCGCCGGTGTTGGAGAAGTGCAGGATCTGCGCCGGATGCGCGGGGTCGGCGTGCCAGAAGTGGCCGTCGTTGGCGTCGCGCGTGACATTCGCGACCACCCAGATCTCGCCGTTGGCGCCGATCGCCACCGCGCCGGGCTTGTTGACGCTCCAACTGCGCAGCAGCGCACCGCTGGCGGCGTCGAAGACCTTGACGAGGTTGGCCGCCCGGTCGGTGGCGACCACCTGCGTCGCCGAGGCCGCGGCGGCGGCGGGCGAACTGCCCACGGCGTAGGTCAGCGAGGTGGCGGCGCCGTTCAGGCCGAAGCGCGTCAGGCCGTTGCCGACGCTGAGATAGACGTACGAGTCGTTGACCGCCACCGCGTCGCCGTTCGCGCCGTGGCAGTTCCCGATGAGATGGCCGTCCTTGTAGATGCCGGCGTAGTTCCCGCCCTCGTCCCAGAAGCTGACGGTGTAGACGGTGCCGTCCTTGGCGACGGCGATGTTGAAGACGAAGTCCTGCACCCACTCGGTGGCCCCGGAGAAGGTGTTCCCGGTCCAGGAAGTGACCACGTTGGGCAGGGTGTTGGTCGGGATCGCGGTGGCCACCGGGGGCGCGGCGAGCGGTCCTGACGCGCCGGTGGGCGCGGCGGGCGGCGGGGCGGCGGCCCGCGCCGCGGAGGTGACAGCGGCCGGAAGCGCCACGGCGGCTCCGGCGACGATCGCGGCGTTCCTGCCGTAGGCCAGCATCCGCCGGCGGGAGACCGCGCCGGTACCGCGCGGGGTGTGACGGGGTGCGGGGGGATTGTCTGCGGGTTCCTGCTCGCTCATGTTCGGGGTCCTCCGTCGTGGGGCCGACACCTTCGAGCCGGTCTGGCGGTACACGAGTGACCGTTCACTTGACGGGAGGTAAAGCTAGGACTCGCCGCACCCGGCGTCAATGGCGCGTACCTCTTCCGCTCGGCGGCGATCGGTTCTACGATGAGTGACGCGTCATGTGAACGGTCACTGAAGAATCGAGGATGCCCCGTGTCGGACCGGCCGACTCTGCGTACCGTCGCGGCCGAGGCGGGTGTCTCCCACCAGACGGTCTCCCGGGTGATCAACGGCGACCGTACGGTCACCGACGCCGTACGCGACCGGGTGCTGGTCGCCATGCGGACGCTCGACTACCGGCCGAGCGCCGGTGCCCGCGCCCTGGCCAGCGGCCGTACCGAGGTGATCGGCGTCGTCCTGCCGCACAACCCCGGATTCGCCTTCTCCAACGACCACTTGATCCGCCTGGTGCAGGGCGCGGACCAGGAACTGACCTCGCGCGGCTACGGGTTGCTGCTGTCCACCCGCGAGGTGGCCGACGAACCCGCCTCCGCCTACCGCCGGTTCGTCCAGCGCCGCCAGGTCGACGGCCTGCTGGTCGAGGCCGGAACCGGCGGGGAGTCGCTGCCCGCCCTGCGGTCCGCCGGATATCCCACCGTGGTCATCGGCTACACCGCCGAAGACCTCACCTGCGTCCACCCCGACGACGAGGGCGGCGCCTACGCCGTCGCCCAGCACCTGCTGGCCCTCGGCCACCGCCGGATCGGCGTGGTCAACGGCCCCCGGGAGAACCGGCTCGCGATGGCCGCCCGGCTGCGCGGGCTGCACCGCGCCCTGGCCGACGCGCACCGCACTGTCCCCGACGACCTCATGGAGCACGGCGACTTCACCGCCGCTTCCGGCTACGCGGCGGCCGAACGGCTCATGGCCCACCCGGAACCGCCCACCGCGATCTTCGCCTTCAACGACGGCATGGCCCTGGGCGCGCTGCGCTGGCTGCGCGAGCACGGACACGCCCTGCCCGCCGACGTGTCCGTGGCGGGCTTCGACGACACCGAGGCCGCCGACCTCGTCGACCCGACGCTGACCAGCGTCAACCTGCACAGCGTCGACGTGGGTCGGCGCGCCGCACAGATCCTGCTCGACCTGCTGGACGGCCGCCCGCCGGCCCAGCGCGAGACCGTCATGCCCAGCACGCTCAAGGTCCGCGCTTCCACAGCGCCGCCGCGCGCGGCCGGTTGAGCACCCGCCGCCCCGCGCGATCCCGCCCCGCGTCAGCCCCGCTTCGCGCAAGCCCGCCGTACATCATCCCCGCCCCGCGCGGTCCCGCCGCCTGACGCGTCAGCCCCGACTCGTACACCCCTATGGGTACGCCCCAGACCCCCGGAAAGGACCGGTCGCACCGATGGACCACGCCCAGAACCGGAGCGAAAGCCCGGACGCCTGCGCCTACGTCGAGGACGTATCACCCGGCAACGGCCGGCTGCGGCCCCGCGCGTCGTTCGACTCCGACGCACCCGCCCTCGACCTGAACGGCGACTGGAGCTTCCGGCTCGGCGACGGTCTCCACGACGTGACCGTGGGCTTCGAGGCCCCGGAGTTCGACGCCGCCGAGTGGACGACGGTCCCCGTGCCCTCGTCCTGGCAGATGGACGGCGTCCCCGGACCCGGCCGCTTCGGCACACCCGCGTACACCAACGTCACCTTCCCGATCCCCGTCGACCCGCCGCGCGTGCCCGACGAGAACCCGACAGGCGAGTACCGCAGGGAGTTCGACGTCGCGGAGGGCTTCGCCGACGGCGGCACCGCGGTGCTCCGCTTCGAGGGCGTCGACTCCGCCTTCGCGGTCTGGCTCAACGGCCGGCCGCTCGGCGACGGCAAGGGCAGCCGGCTGCCCACCGAATTCGACGTCACCGACACCCTGCGGACCGGCCGCAACGTGCTGGCCGTACGGGTCCACCAGTGGTCGTCCGCCAGCTACTTGGAAGACCAGGACATGTGGTGGCTGTCGGGTGTCTTCCGCCCCGTACGGCTGCTGGTCCGGCCGGGCGGCGGCATCGCCGACTTCTTCGTGCACGCCGACTACGACCACCACTCCGGCACCGGCACCCTGCGGGTCGACGTCGACGGCGCGGGCGACGCGCGCCTGAGCGTCCCCGAACTCGGCATCACCGACGCCGATCCCGCCGGTCCGCACACCGCGCCGGGCGTCACTCCCTGGAGCGACGAACAGCCCCGGCTCTACGCGGGCGAACTCGTCACGGCCACCGAACGCGTCCCGCTGCGTATCGGCTTCCGCCGGGTCGTGGTCGAGGACGGCGTCGTTACCGCCAACGGCAGGCCGCTCGTCTTCCGCGGCGTCAACCGGCACGAATGGGACCCGGTCAGGGGCCGCGCGCTGACCCGCGAGACGATGCTCGCCGACGTGCTGCTGATGAAGCGGCACAACATCAACGCCGTGCGGACCAGCCACTATCCGCCCGCCGCCGCCTTCCTCGACCTCTGCGACGAACACGGCCTGTGGGTGGTCGACGAGTGCGACCTGGAGACCCACGGCTTCTCGGAGAACGGCTGGCGCCGCAACCCCTCAGACGAGCCCGAGTGGCGCCCCGCGCTGCTCGACCGGGCCGAGCGGATGGTCGAGCGCGACAAGAACCACCCCAGCGTCGTGATGTGGTCGCTCGGCAACGAGTCCGGCGTCGGCGCGAATCTCGCGGCCATGGCCGAGTGGATCCGCGACCGCGACCCCGACCGGCTGATCCACTACGAGGGCGACTGGGACGACTGCGCCTACACCGACGTGTACTCGGTGATGTACCCCGACTACGCGTTCGTGGCGGCGGTCGCCGCGCGCCAGGAACCGCTCACCGGCGACCCGGCCAACGACGCCCGCAGGCGCGCGATGCCGTTCCTGCTGTGCGAGTACGCCCACGCGATGGGCAACGGCCCCGGCGGACTGCGCCAGTACCAGGAGCTGTTCGAGAGCAGCCCCCGGCTGGCGGGCGGCTTCGTCTGGGAGTGGATCGACCACGGCGTCGCCCAGCGCGACGAGGAGGGCACGCTCTTCTACGCCTACGGAGGCGACTTCGGCGAGCCCGTCCACGACGGCAACTTCGTCGCCGACGGCCTGGTCTTCCCCGACCGCACCCCCTCTCCCGGACTCCTGGAGTACGCGAAGGTCATCGAGCCGGTCAGGATCACCGCCCGCCGCGACGGCGGCGGAGTCGAGATCCGCAATCTGCACCACACGCGGGACACCGGCTACCTGCGCTGGGTCTGGCTGCTCGAAGTCGACGGCGAGCAGGCGGGGGAGGGCGCGTGGGAGGTTCCGGTGACCGGCCCCGGCGACACCCGCCGCGCGGACTGGCCCGACAGCCTGGCCAAGGCGCTCGCCGCGGCGGGACCGGGGGAGCGCTGGGTGACCCTCAGCGCGCAACTCGGCGCGGACGAGTCGTGGGCCGGAGCCGGGCACACCGTCGCCTGGTCCCAGTTCGCCCCGGACGGCAACGGCGCGACCACGCTGACGGCGGGACCCGCGGGCGCGGCTTCCACCACGACCACGCTGACGGCGGGACCCGCGGGCGCGGCTTCCACCACGACCACGCTGACGGCGGGACCCGCGGGCGCGGCTTCCACCACGACCACCCCTCGGGCGCGCCGCCGCGGAACGATCAGCCTCGGCGCCGGACAGTTCGACGCGGCCGACGGACGGCTGCTCCGCCTCGGTGACCTGGCGCTCGAAGGCCCCCGCGTCGACCTGTGGCGGGCCCCGATCGACAACGACGGCCGGTCGCCGCTCCTGGCCGCCTGGCACCGCAGCGGCCTGCACCGGCTCCGGCACAAGGTGCTGGAGATCTCGGCGGGCGGGGCGAGCCTCACGGTGAGGACCAGGATCGCCCCGGCGGGCCTGGACCTCGCGATGCTGGCGGACTACCACTGGACCACCGGGCCCGGAGACCGGCTCGTGCTCACCGTCGACACCCGGCCCGTCGGCACCTGGGAGGTACCGCTGCCCCGGCTCGGCGTCGCGCTGACCCTCCCGGCGGCGCTCGACCGGCTGAGCTGGTTCGGCCTCGGTCCCGGCGAGTCCTACCGGGACAGCGAGGAGGCCGTCCGCGTCGGGCGGTACGCGACCACGGTCGCCGAGGCGCAGACGCCGTACGTGTACCCGCAGGAGAACGGCAACCGGCGGCATGTGCGCTGGGCCCGCCTCACCGGTCCCGAAGGCGACTCCGCGGGGCCCGGCCTGGAGATCACCGGCAGCCCCTGGTTCGACCTGACCGCGCGGCCCTGGTCGACCGCGGCCCTGGCGGCGGCCAGGCACACCGCCGACCTCAGGCCCGACGGCCGCATCCACCTCAATGTCGACCTCGAACACCACGGCCTCGGCAGCGCCTCCTGCGGACACGCGTTGCAGCCCCGGCACCATCTGGCCGCCGTACCGGGCCGCTTCACGCTCGGGTTCGGTCTGACGGAAGGGGAGGCGGCAGCCGATGGCGTAGGGTGATTTCGGCGACCCCGGCGGCGGTATGATCCGAGCGTGAGACAACGTTGGCCCTCCCCTCGGCGCCGCGTCGCCGAGGGGAGCAGCACGTGAGTACACCGAGCCCGGGCGCGGCCCCGCGGCGGCCGACGATGACCGACGTCGCCCGGGAGGCCGACGTCAGTCTCAAAACGGTCTCGCGTGTGGTCAACGGCGTGTCCACTGTCGATCCGGAGATGGCCGAGCGGGTCAGGGCCGCCGTGGTGCGGCTCGGCTTCCGCCGCAACAACATGGCCAGGGACCTGCGCACGCAGTCCACCTCGGCCACGGTCGGCCTGCTCATCGAGGACCTGGCCAACCCGTTCTACGCGGGCATCGCCGCCGCCGCGGCGCAGTGCGCCCTGGAGAACGACACCCTGCTGATCACCGCCAGTTCCGAGGAGGACGCCGAGCGGGAACGCCGACTGCTGTTGCAGATGTGCGAGCGACGCGTCGACGGGCTGCTGGTCGTACCGGCCGGCAGCACCGCCGACCACGTCTACCTGCGCGCGGAGATCGACATGGGCACCCCCGCGGTGTTCCTCGACCGGCCGCCCACCAACCTGCGCGCGGACACCGTGCTCATCGACAACGCGGCGGGCGCGCGGTCCGCGATCGAGCACCTGACGGCCCGCGGCCACGAGCGGATCGGCGTGGTCTCGGACTGGCTGAGCATCCACCCCATGGTCGAGCGGCTGTCGGCCGCCGAGACCGCGCTGGAGCGGGCCGGGCTGCCGTACCGCCCCGACCTGAT
This sequence comes from Streptomyces sp. NPDC088197, assembly GCF_044741185.1. Classification (NCBI taxonomy): domain Bacteria; kingdom Bacillati; phylum Actinomycetota; class Actinomycetes; order Kitasatosporales; family Streptomycetaceae; genus Streptomyces; species Streptomyces sp. NPDC088197. The sequence continues at coordinate 69,154 of NZ_JBIUSD010000010.1, read as the reverse complement.
CAGATACGGCCTGCACACCGTGCGCGACACCGAGGCCGCCGTCGAGCGGATGCTCACCGGGCCGCAGCCGCCGACCGCGCTGTTCGCGCTGAACAACCGGCTCACGCTCGGCGTGCTCGGCGCGCTGAACCGGCTCGGCGGCGAGGCCGGCGCGGGCGGCGCGGGCAGCGCCGTCGAAGTGGTGGGCTTCGACGACTTCGAGACCGCCGCGCTGATGGCCCACCCGCTGACCGTGGTGTCCTACGACGCCCGCGCCATCGGCCGGATCGGCGCGGAACTGCTCTTCAGGCGGATCGCGGGGGACAAGTCGCGGCCCCAGACGGTGGTCATCCCCACCACCCTGGTCGAGCACGGCGCGGCGCGGCCGGGCGCCGGACGGTGACCGGCGCGGGGGCCCCGCCGAGTCCCGCGCGGGACTGAACCGGGCCGCCGTCGGTCCTGTTCAGGCCCCGCCCCCCCACGCTCACCCCCGCACTCACCCCCGCGAACGTCCCCACTCGCCACGCAACCGGCGCGGTCCCGTACCGCTACCGCGCCGAGACTCATGCCGGTACGGGCCGCCCCGTGCGCCGTTTCCCGGTCGGCGAGGGCGGCGCGCCACTGTGCGCCCAACGGGATGTCCACCCAGTCCAGTTCGCCGGTGCGGTGGTCCACGACGGGACCCTCGCCGACCCCGACCCCGACCCCGGCCCCGACCCCGCCGGGGACGGAGATGTCCGGCGCGTGCGGGTGAACGGCTTGTGACACGGTCGCTCTCCGGATCTCCGCGCGGGATTTCTCTGTCACTCGCGCGAAAACTCTAGGCAACGTTGTCTCAGGTGGCTAGGGTTCAGCACGACCGCCTGCGGAGGGCGGCCGGGTCGGACCTGCTGTCCGGTGCTCCTTCCGGTATGCGTGGTTGATCTGTCGACAGCCGTCAGGACGTAGCTGACCAGGCACGAAGGCGCCGCCTGTCGGTGAGCGCGCACGGCCGGAGCCGTGGCGCGGGCGTCGTGATCCCCTCCAACCCCCTGGGGGACGCCGCTTGTCTCGTCAGGCAACGTTGTCTCAGCTGGTCAGACATGTTTCCCCGACCTCGGAAAGGAGCGGTGATGGCCGACTTCGCCAGTCCGGCGCAGATGTGGGCCGCACGCGACGCCCTGCGTGTGCGGGGCGCTGCGGTCAGCCTGCTGACGGACGGCGCGCGGCTGAGCGTCGAGCCCACGGGCGGTCACGTGGCCGGTGCGGACGGGGGCGCCGGGCGTCCCGCGGACGCCGACGTGCTCGAACTGCGCGCCGACGCGGCCACAACGGCCGTACTGCGGCTGGCCGTTCCGCTCGGCGACGCGGCGGGTTACTGGCATCCGGGGGCGGGCTGGGACCGGCACCTGGTGGCGGACTGGGCCAACCCCTGGCGCACCGTCGGCCTGGTCGACTCCGCGCCGCTGGGCTGCCTGTACGACACGGCGGGCCGCGCGCTGCTGGCCTTCGCGTCCGACCGGATCGCGGCCACCACGCGGGTCAGATTCGGTGTCGGCGAGGAGTCGGCCCGCTTCGGCGTGTGGCTCTCGATGGACCTCGCGGCGGGGGAGACCTGTCGGATTCGCGTCCAGGCCCCGGGCCGCCCGTGGGCCGAGGCCGTACGGGAGGTGACCGGCGGTCTCGCGGACGCCGCGCCGCTGCCCGTACCCGACGCGGCCCGCGCGCCCGCGTACTCGACCTGGTACTCGATGCACCGCGAGCTGACGGCGGCGGGCGTCGAGGCCGAAGCCGTGCTCGCCGCCGAAATGGGCTGCGGGGTGCTGCTGTTGGACGACGGCTGGCAGCTCCACGCGGACGGTCCCGGCTACTCCGGCAGTGGCGCGTGGACCCCGGACCCGGCCAAATTCCCCGACTTCGCCGCGCATGTGAGGACCGTGCAGGGCCTGGACCTGCGGTACGTGGCCTGGATCGCACCCCTGCTGGTCGGCGAACGCACCCCGGCGTACAAGGAGTTGGCGCGGGTCGCGCCGCACGAGGTGACGCGGCTCGGCTGCCGGGTCCTCGACCCGCGCCGCCCGGCCGCCCGGCGCTTCGCCGTCGACTCCTGCGTCGACCTCGTCCGGCGCTACGGCCTGGACGGGCTCAAGATCGACTTCCTGGACTTCGCGATGGCGTACGCGGCGGAGGAGTACGCGGCTGAGGAACTCGCGGGCGGGGACCACGCGGCCGAGGTCCACGCGGTCGAAGTCCACGCGGTCGAAGTTCACAAGGTCGAGGTCCATGGGGCCGACCGGCCGACTGCCGAAGAGAACGCCGCAGATGAGAACGTCAGGACCGGCCGCGATGACGGCACCGGTGCGGGCCGTGGTGCCTCCACAGACGCCGGTACCGGTGTCGCCACCGCCGCCGGACCTGACACCGGCGGAGGCACCGGCACCGGTAAGGACACCTGCCGAGGTGTCACCGCGGAGGCACCCGCCGACCTCGACGTCGCGGACGTCGCCGATGTGGGCCTGGGCATACGGCTGTTGCTCACCGAACTGCGCGAGCGGCTGCACGAACTGCGCGGCGACGAGCTGCTGATCGAGCTGCGACAGCCCTACACCGGCCCCGGCATGCGGCGCTTCGGCAACATGTTCCGGGCGGCCGACTGCCCGGCGGACGCCACCGCGAACCGGGTCCGCACGCTGGACACCGGCGTGCTCGCCGGATCGGCGGCGGTCCACTCGGACATGCTGATGTGGGACCCGGCCGCCCCGGCGGAAGCGGCGTCCCGACAGCTGCACTCCGCGCTGTTCTCGGCACCGCAGATCTCCGTCGCGCTGGCCGGACAGAGCGCGGAGCACCGCGCGATGACCGCCTTCTGGCTCGGCGTCCGGCGGACGTACGCCGATGTCCTCGACCGGGGCGAGATCCGCGCCGGACGTCCCGACCAGCTCCACCAGACGGTGACGGCCGCCCTGGGACGGCGCGCCGTCATCGCCTGCTACGCCGAACACCACGTCGTCCCGCTCCAGTTGGCGGAGTTCACCGAGGTCGCCCTGGTGAACTCCACCGCCGGGCCGCGCGTGGTCCTGGACATCGAGGACCCCGGCGTCGAGCGGCCGGGCGTGGCGGGCGTGGCAGGCATGGCGGGCGTGGCAGGCGGGTCGGGCCTGGACATCGACGCTCCTGGCGTCGCCGGGCCCGGCGTCCGCGTCCGGCTGGACGTCTTCGACGCCTGCGGCAGACCCGCCGCCTCGGGCCCGCGCACGCTCGGCCCCGGACTCACCCCGATCGCCGTCCCGCCCTCCGGCCTGTGCGTCATCCGGCCGGTGGCACCCGAACAATCCCCGCGCTGAACCCTGGAGAGGACCGACCGTGACAGACAGCCACGCCAGATCCGACCGCACCACCCCGGCGACGCCGACCTCGGCGACGGCCACCCCCGCGGAGGTCTCCCGGCGCAAGGTCGTGGGCTACGGAGCGGCCGCCGTCGCGGGCGCCGCCGCCGCGAGCGCCATGGACTGGGGCCTGGCGCCGAGCGCCCGCGCCGCGGCGCCCGAGGGCACGGCGGCAGCCGCCGCGCTGCCCGTGGTCGCCTTCGGATTCTCCGACCCGACCGGCCTCTACCCGGTGACCGGTACGGCGAAGGCCGCCCCCGACCTCCTCGTGGTCTTCAACCCCACGACGGCGCTGAGCGGTTCGGTCACCTGGTCGGTCGCCGCCCGCGCCGGGGCGCCGCTGAACAGCGGCACCACCGCGTTCACCGCCCCGGCCGGTACGCAGACCACCACCACGATCCCGCTGGGCTCGTACGATCCCGACCACTACGCCGTCACGGCCACCGTCACCAACGCCTCCGGTGCCCAACTGCTGTCGCAGACGCTCGGGTTGGGCGTGATCCGGCCGACCGTTGCGGGCCGCAGGCCGAACTCGGCGTTCGGGCTGGGCATCCGCTCGGAGTCGACTCCCGCCATCACCCGGCAGATCGCCCAGCGCATCGGCGTCAAGTGGTGCCGGGGCATCGACGCCGTGCAGCCGGACACCGTCTGCCCGTCCCCCGGCGTCTTCTGGCAGCAGCCGCAGATCGACGCGGCGCGGGCCGAGATCGCCGACTGGCACGCCCACGGCATCGAGGCCCTCGCCGGCATCAACTACAACATGTCGTGGAATGTGCAGCCCGGCCCGGACGGCAAGCCGGTGAAGACCTACCAGAACCGGCCCAAGGACCTGGTCGCGCACGCCGAGATGGTCTACCACTGCATCGCGCCGCTCCAGGACCTGGTCCCCAACTGGGAGGTGTGGAACGAGCCCTGGGTGCACGGCTGGGCGTGGATGACCGGTGACGCCCAGGACTACCGCGACATGTGCAAGCTGATCTGGGACCGGGTGAAGCCCGAGTTCCCCGACGTGAATCTGATCGGCGGCGGCTCGGTCACGTACAACCGCGACATCGTGTACGCGCGGGGCTCCAAGGACACCGGCTACATCGACGGCTCGGTGAACCACGCCTACGGCTACCCCGACGCCACGCAGTACGCGATGACCAAGACGCAGGTCAAGATGGACCGCCTCTGGTCGCGCACCCAGGGCCGCGCCGGGCAGTGGCAGACCGAACTGGGCAACGCCGACGCCAACTTCACCCATCTGCCGGCCGGACAGGCCGGGTACGGCGTGGCCCGCACGGTGGCGCCGACGTACCTGCTGCACATGCTCGCGGGCGCCGAGGAGGACTCGCCGATCCGGATCTTCTGGTTCTCGCTGTCCTACGACAAGACCTACTCCGGCGTCGAGTTCAACATCTACGACATCGCCACGAAGTCCCCCAAGCCCGCCGTCGTCGCCTACGCGACCATGACGAGCCTGCTGGAAGACGCCACGCTGGAAGAGGAGTTGTACCCGAACGCCAAGTCGACGTGGGGCTTTCTGTTCCGCGGCGCCGACGGCAAGGGCCGGGCCGCCGTCTACGCCGACCAGCTCTACGACGGCACGATGGAGGACCAGAGCGCCGGGTACAACGGCACCGTCACCCTCAACGGCGCGCAGGGCGTGCGGGTCTACGACTACCTCGGCCGCCGCCTAGCCGACGGAGCCTCGCCGTCCGTCACGCTCCAGGTCAAGCCGTGGGAAGTCCTGTACTTCGACAGCGATCTGAGTCCTGAGGCGCTGAAGTCGGTGCTGACCACGGGTGCCGCCTTCGACTACGACACCCCGCTGAAGGTCGAGGTCCAGTCCTTCACCAGGCCGCTGGGCGCGAGCAGCACCATCGACGTCCTGGTGGAGAACGTCTCGCCGCAGACGCAGAACGCGAAGGTCGTGATCACCCCGCCGTCCGGCTGGCAGGTGTCGCTGTCGGTCTCGCCGTGGATCAGCCTCAAGCCCGGCCAGACGAAGACGCTGACCTTCCCCGTGACGTCGTTCACGGCCAACTCCGCGAACCAGTACGAGATCGGCTACGACATCACGGTGCCGCGCGGCTCGGCGCAGGTGCACCAGACCGGGACGCGGAAGGTGCAGCTCACGTATCTGCCGTTCCGTCAGATCACCGTCGGCGGAAGCGCCAGCCAGTGGAACGACGTCGTCCCGGTGACGATGACCAGCACCGGCGCGGCCGGTGACACCAAGACGTACAGCCTCCAGGCCGCCTGGGACGACGGCTTCCTGTACTTCAGGGCGCTGATCGAGGACGACGTCCAGCTCTCCAACGTGCCCTTCGCGGCGAACGAGTACCTCTTCCCGTTCAAGGCGGACAGCATCCAGCTCGGCTTCGACGCGGTCGCCCACAAGACCGAGGATCTGCTGGTCGGGGACGCGCACTACGAGAAGTGCCTGCGGTCGCTCTCCCACCTGTACGTCGTCACGCTCGCCACCGGAGGCGTCCCCGAACTGCACCGGCAGCTCGCGCCCGGCACCAACTACCAGACGTACTACCCGACCAACGCGACGCTCCCGACGCCGCTGGGCCCGATGGACGCGAAGGCGGACGGCGGCACCGAGGGCCGGGTGCTGGTGTCGCGGGACGACGTCAACAAGGTGACCAGGTACGAGGTCGCGCTCGCCTGGAGCCAACTCCCCGAGGTGGCCGCCGCGGTGAAGAGCGCGCAGCCCGGCGCCGTCACCCCGATGTCCTTCGCCTTCCAGGTGACGGACGCGGGAACCGGCGGTCACGGCGCCACGTACTGGACGACCGCCGCGGAGCCGCCCACGTCCGGCTGCTACAACTTCGCGCCGTTCTGGGGCACCGGCGCCCAGTTCACCGGCGGTCGCGTGGACACCCGCTGGGGCATCGGCAGTTGACCGTCCCGCGCACCCCTTAACGCCTCTTCGCACAGAACCAGGAGCACCCTCCCGTGACCGACCACGCCGCCGATTCCGCCGGACCCGTCAAGGAGTCCGTGCCCGCAGAGCCGCCGTGGGCGCAGCCGTCCGGCGTCCGTATCACCGGGGTCAGGACGATCCTGACCGCTCCCGCGGGCACCACGCTCGTCGTGGTGCGGGTCGACACCAGCGAGCCCGGCCTGTACGGACTCGGCTGCGCGACCTTCACGCAGCGGGCGAAGGCGGTCGCCACGGCGGTCGACGAGTATCTGGCGCCGCAGCTCATCGGCCGCGATCCTGCGGACATCACGGACATCGCGTCGACCCTGCACGTCAGCGGCTACTGGCGGTCGGGTCCCGTGCTCAACAACGCGCTGTCCGGTGTGGACATGGCCCTGTGGGACATCAAGGGCAAGCAGGCGGGACTTCCGGTGTGGCAGCTCCTCGGCGGGCGCTGCCGCACCGCGGTCCCGGTGTACGCGCACGCCGCGGGACGGGACGCGGCGGAGGTCACCGACGAGGTGCTGGCCCTGATGGCCGAGGGGTACGGGCACGTCCGCTGCCAGGTCGCCGTGCCCGGCGCGGGCACCTACGGGGCGCCGGCCGCCGCGGCCACGGCCGGCGCCGCCAAGGCGCTGACCCCCAACGCCTGGGACCCGGCGGCCTATCGGCGCACGGTGCGCGGCCTCTTCGAGCACCTGCGGGAGCACGCGGGCCCCGAGGTCGAGCTGATCCACGACGTGCACGAGCGGGTGCACCCCACCGACGCCGTACGGATCGCGGCGGACCTGGAACCGTACGACCTGTTCTATCTGGAGGACCCGGTCGCGCCCGAGGACATCGAGTGGCTGCGCGTCCTGCGCGGACGCTCGGTGACCCCGATCGCGATCGGCGAGCTGTTCACCAACCCGGCCGAGTACCGCCCGGTCGTCATGGAGCGGCTGTGCGACTTCATCCGGGTCCACGTGTCGGCGATCGGCGGCATCACCCCGGCGTGGCGGCTCGCCGCCGCCTGCGAGATGTTCGGCGTGCGCACCGCCTGGCACGGTCCCGGCGACGTCTCGCCGGTCGGGCACGCCGCCAACCTCGCCCTCGACCTGGCCGCCCCCAACTTCGGCATCCAGGAACAGCATCTGTTCGGCCCGGCCGCGCGGGAGGTCTTCCCCGGCTGCCCCGAGATCCGCGACGGCCACCTGTGGCCGAGCGACGCGCCCGGTCTCGGCGTCGACCTCGACGAGCGGCTGGCGCTGAAGTACCCGCCCAAGGGCGCGGCGGAGCCCGGCCAGGCGTGGAAGCCGCCGCGGCGGGCCGACGGCGCGCTCCAGCGCCCCTGACGCGCGCCCGCCCGGCACCGACCCCGCACCGCACTCGAAGCGACCCCGAACCGACCCCGAACCGACCCCGCACCGCACTCGAACCGAACTCGAAACGAAGGAGCCCCACCCTCATGCGACCCCGTACCTTCGTCACGCTGCTGGCGGCGACCGCCTGCGTGTCGGCCGCGCTCACCGGCTGCGGCTCCTCCTCGTCCGGCGGCGGCGGCGCCACGACCACCCTGACCGTCGCCGAGTGGACCAACCCGGGCGCGATCGAGTTCACGCAGGACCTCAACGCCAAGTTCGAGAAGGCCCATCCGGGCGTGAAGGTCAAGCTCCAGCAGGCGCCGAACAACAACGGCGCCTGGCAGCAGCTCTGGAACAGCCTGCTCCAGTCCAAGTCCGTTGACGTACTGGCCCTTTCCGCGCCCACCCAGGCGGGCTTCGCGCCCAGCTACACCAGCCTCAAGCCCGCGGGCGCCGCCGCCCTGATCGACGCCGGGCAGATGACCGACCTGTCGGCGCAGCCGTTCATGAAGAACTACGACGCGACGGCCCAGGCCGCCGCGGTCGGGCGCAACGGGAAGGTCTACGGCGTCATGGCCGCGCAGTACGCCGCCGCCGGGTCGATCTGGTACAAGAAGGATCTTCTCGACAAGTACCACATGGGCGTGCCCACCACCTTCCAGGAGTTCCTCGACGACTGCGAGACGCTGAAGAAGGCGGGCAAGACCCCGATCTTCGTGGCCGCGAAGGACAACATGCAGGGCGGGGTGTGGCAGGGCTCGGTGAACCAGACCCTCATGCAGGGCCGCCCGGCCTCGGACTCCGTCAAGGTGTCGAGCGAGCGGGCCGACGCGTTCTGGAAGGGCACGCAGTCCTGGACCGACCAGGTCTACAAGGACGCGGCAGGCCGCTACGAGAAGGTCATGAAGTACATCGAGCCCAACGCGGCCGGTGTCGCCCAGCTCACCGCGCCCGGCGTCTGGGCCGCGAAGTCCGACGACTACCCGTTCCTGCTGGACGGTTCGTGGGACGGCGCGCTCATCCAGAAGGCCAACCCCACGCTCAACCTCGGGTTCTTCACCATGCCCGGCACCGACACCCCGGCGGCCAACCGCCTCATGCTCAAGCCCGACCTGACCTGGATGGTCCCGACGACCGCCAAGCACAAGGACCTGGCCATGGAGTGGCTGACGATGTTCTCCGACCCGGAGAACTACAAGGAGTGGCTGACCAAGACCGGCTCCATCTCCACCCAGCCCGCGCTGAAGAACACCGGACTGCCGTGGATGGACTGGCAGAACGCCCACATGGACGACGCCTTCCAGCAGCTCAGCAACCCGTGGGTGCCCGCGGGCGCGCCCGTGGACGCGGGCGGTCCCGACTTCTCCAAGATGACGCCGATCGGCGGCGACAGCGCCGACACGATCCTCAGCCGCTCGGCGAGCGCGTACCGCAAGTCGGTCGGCAACTGACCACCGCCTCCCAGGCACCATGAGAAAGGAGGCGCGGCGTGGCACGCTGTCCCTTCGGAACCCAACGGACGCGGCGGTTCATTCCCTGGGCCAGCATCGCGATTCCGGGAGCGGGCTGGCTGCTGTTCGGGCTCTACCCGTCCCTGGCCACCATCGGATACTCCTTCACCAGGTACTCCGGGCTCCCGGGCACGCCGCTCAACTTCTGCGGACTGTGCAACTACGACGCGGCGTTCACGTCGCTGTCCACCCAACTGTGGAGCGCCGTACGGGTCACGCTGATCTATGTCATCGGCGTGACCGTGCTCCAGAACGCGATCGGGCTCGGACTGGCCCTGCTGCTCAACCGGCCGGGCCGCTCCCTGACCTTCTACCGCGCGCTGATCTTCATGCCGCAGATCTTCTCCGTCACCGTGGTCGGCGCGGTCTTCTCCCTCATGCTCGACCCGTACTCGGGGCCGGTGGAGAAGGTCGTGCACGGCCTGTTCGGCGTCGACTCCGCCTTCCTCGGGTCGAGTTCACTGGCGCTGTGGCTGGTGATGATGGTGAACGTCTGGATGTTCTCCGGCTACTCGATGCTCATCTACATCGCGGGACTGCGGAACATCCCGCGCTCGGTGTACGAGGCCGCGGCGATGGACGGCGCGGGGCGGTTCCGGGTGTTCCGGCATGTGACGTGGCCGCTACTGGCCCCGGCCACCACCGTGAACGTCTTCCTCACCGCCATGGCCACGCTGGGCGAGTACGCGCTGATCATGGTGCTCACCGCGGGCAACTTCGGCACCAAGACCCTGGGGTTGTACATGTTCCAGTCCGCGTTCGGCAGTGACAGCCAACTCGGCTACGGCTCGATGCTGGCGATGATCCAGTTCGTGCTGACCGTCGCGATCGGCGGCGTCCTGCTGTACGGCCTGCGCAGGCGGGAGGTCTCGCTGTGACGACCGCCCGGGCGGCCGGCGCGTCGCCGTCGTCAGCGCCGAGGACCCCCGCGGCCCCCACCCGGCTCCAGCGGCTGATGTCCGCCAGGACGACCAAGGCGGCGGGGCTGAACCTGCTGTGCTTCGCCATCGCGGCCGGTCTGTTCGCCCTGCCGCTGGTCTACGTCCTGCTCCAGGCGTTCAAGACGTACACCGGATTCCTCCAGAACCCCACCGGGATGCCGCATCCGTGGACCACCGAGAGCTTCTCGGCGGCCTGGAACCAGGGGCACTTCGGACGGCAGATGATCAACAGCCTTGTCTACGCGGTCATCCCCGACGTCGTCACGCTGATCCTCGGCGTCTTCCTGGCCTTCCCCATCTCCCGTGGCTACTTCAAGTACTCCAACGGGCTGTACACCTTCTTCATCTTCTCCGGCTTCCTGCCCGGCGGCCTGATCCCGCTGTTCATCGAGGCCAGGACGCTGGGCCTGTACAACAGCATGGCCGGCTACCTGATCCTGACCAGCCTGTCCGGCGCCGGGTTCTTCTTCTTCGTCGGCTACATCAAGGGCATCCCGCGCGAGATCGACGAGGCGGCGGCGCTCGACGGCTGCGGCTACATCCGGTTCATCTTCACCATCATCATTCCGCAGATGAAACCGGCCCTGGCCACGTTCGCGATCTTCGGCTTCGTGCACGCCTGGAACAACCTGATCCTGCCGCTGGTGATGCTGTCGGACTCCGCGCTGTGGCCGGTCACCCGGGGGCTGTACTCGTTCTTCGGCGAGTACTCGCAGAACTGGCCGCTGATCGCCGCGGGCACCTTCATCGTCGCGGCGCCCATCATGCTGCTGTTCATCCTGCTCCAGCGCTACCTCGTCGAAGGTGTCGCGGGCGGCGCGGCCTTCGGCACGCAGGGTGTCGCGCCCGGCTCGTCGGGCGCCGGGGGCGCCGAAGTGGGAGGGGGATCGTGACGCCCGCCGTCACGCACTGGCCGGCGGACGGCGACGAGGTGAGGTTCGCGCTCAGTGACCCCCTCGTCCACCCCGACTTCGCCTGGCCCCGGACCCTGCTGCACTACCCGGTGCGGTGGGCGGCGCCCTCGATACGCGCCGGGCGACTGCGGCTGCTCGACGCGTCCGGCGCGCCGGTGCCCTTCCAACTCGCCGAGACGACCACGGACTCGGAGGGCGACGACGCGTTCCTGACGTCGGCCACCGTCTGCTTCTTCGCCGACCTCGCGCCCGGCGCCCGCCATGAGTTCACCCTGCGGGCGGACGAGACGCTGCCGCCGGCACGGGGCACGGGGCCGGTCGAGGTCATCGAGGACGGCGACGGCATCGTGGTCGACGGCGGAGCCCTGCGGGTCCGGCTGCCGTCCGCCGGCCGGTTCGCCGCCGGGGCCATACCAGGGCCGGTCCGGCAGCTCGACCGCGGGCACGGCTGGGTCGGCAGGTCCGTACTGCGCTGCGGCGACGGGCGGCTGGACCACCTCGACGTGCAACTGACCGAGGCGGGACCGCTGTTCGCGACCCACGTCCTCACGTACGTCTTCACCGGCGGCGCGCGCTACACCGCCACCGTCCGGGTGCTGCGGGACTGCGACTTCCTCGAACTGTCCGAGGAGATGGTGTCGTTGGACGAAACGGCGACCACCACTACTGCGACGACGACGGCGACGACGGCCATGGCGTGGGAGCTGCACTGGGAGGGCTGCACGCCCACCCACCGGTTCTCCTCCGCCTGGCCGTTCTCGCAGTCCGCCGCCGACCACGCCGACCCCGGTTCGCCCGAGCTGTACCACTGGCTCGGCATCGACGAGCCCGTCGTCGTCGGCGACTGCGGCGAGGACCCGTCCTTCTCCGGGCCGGGCGGCAGGGAGCACCCCGAGACCGACATGGCCTTCACCGTCGGCCCCTACGCCCCGAGCTTCGCGTGGGACATCCGGCCGCACGCCGCCTTCTGGGACGCGGAACAGCGCGACGCCATGGGCGTGTTCGTCCGCGACCACGCCCGGTGGGACGACCGTACGTACTCCTCGTGGGCGTCGGCGGACACCCTCCGCGTCCACTTCCGCCACGACGGCGTCCTGCGCTGGACCTGGCCGCTGCGCACCGGCACCCGCAGCACCGGTATCGCCTTCTACGACCACGAGCGCGACCTGGAGGTGCTGCGCGCGCAGCGGTCGACGGCGTACCAGTCCACGTACGTACGCCATCTCCAGCACTGGCAGGGCACGCTCAGCCTCGACCGGGTCAAGGACTGGACGCTCACCTATACCGGCAAGCGGCCGGAACCGCTGTGCGGGGAAGGGGAGTTCGGCAGCGCGCGGGAATTCGCCGACGCCCTGCTGACCGGCCCCGAGGGACCCCGGCTGATCGCCCACGGGGTCAACGACGTCGCGGGCTACCTCAACATCGGCCAACGCCCGCTCTACGACCGGCTGCTGGACGGCTACGACCGGTTCGCCGGACAGCTCGACGCCGCCGAGCGCGAACGCGTGGACGCCCTGCTCCTGCTGACCGGATACGTCTCGGCGGGCGAGGAGATCGGCCCGCTGCTGCGGATGGCGGGCGGGCACCCCAACTTCATGGCCGACGGCAAGGCGGCGCTGGCCTGCCTGGCCTGGCTCTACCCCGAGCACGAGGCGGCGGGGGAGTGGCTGGACCAGTTCGAGCGGTTCGCCGAGCTGACCGGTGTGTTCCACACCCGCCCGGCGCTGCCCTCCCGCCGCGCACGGCCCGGCCGGTGGACCGAGAGCCTGGCCACGTACGTGTGGGCGTATCTGCGGCCCCTCGGCCAGGGCAACCACCTGGCCCGGGAGGCCGACGGCCGCAACCGGGCCGTCACCCCCGAACTCGCCGCCCTCGGCGACTGGTTGGTCAACGCGCTGACCGCGCCGGTCGACGTCACCGGCACCGGCGAGCTGCGTCGGCTGCACCCCGCGCAGGGAGCGCACGCCTACTGGCCGCGCCGCCCTCCCATCGAGATGCGGCTGCTCGGCGAGACCCTGCACCGCTACCGCCCGCTGGTCGCCGAACACCTGCTGTGGGGCAGCGACCCCGCCGCCCGGCGCCTGGACAGCCCGCACGACGCACCCGACCCCTGGCGCGTCACCGTGCGCACCGAGGGCAACCCTGGCACCAACCCCCGCCTGCGCAGCGCCAAATACACCGGATACGGGATCACCCTGCGCGCCGACGTCGACCGGCCGGGCGAGGTCGCGGTCTTCCTCCAGCAGGTGGACCGCGGCCCCAACTACCGCTGGGGCATCGCCGACGACAACGGGAGCGGCCACCTCTACTACTACGCGGCGGGCGCCTCCTACAGCGGTCACGGTCCCGAGGACGCCGGGGACCGCCGCGTGCCCGACGCGACCTTCGCGACCTCCTGTGCGGTCTGGAAGGACGGCGCCTTCCGCGGTATCGGCTGCCACACCCTCGACCGGCCGATGTACGACCTCGGCGGCGCGCAGTACGCGGAGATCGTCCCCGATCCCGACGGCCCGGTCGGCGACCTGTACCTCGGCCGCAGCGTGCTGCTCGTCGGCACCGACTACCTGGTCACCTACGACTCCTTCGCGCCCAACCAGCGCATGGTGTGGACCTGGTCGGTGCTCACCGAGGCCACCGGGCACGACGCCAACAGCTACCCCCACCTGCCCGAGCGGATGCCGTTCATCCACCTCGTGCGCGGGGTGCGCGAGGACGGCACGGTGGGAGAAGGCGGCGCGGCGGGCCGGGGCGGCGCGGTGCGGGAGGCCGGCGCGCTCGGAGGCGCCTTCGCCACCGACGTCACGCACGGCGTACGCCTCGAAGGCCGCGCCGACGGGGCAAACGGCAACACGCTCGCGGTCGTCAGCCACCGCGACGACCTCGTGGTCGACCCGGCCGCCGACACGCCCTGGGGCGCCAGGATCCGCACCCCGCACAGCCTCGACCTCGTCTTCCGGCACCAGTCCGCGAGGCCCTGCGAACCGGCCGCCGTCGAATTCGCCGAGGACGGGCTGCGGTTCACGGGGACGGCGGGCACGATCCGGCTCTTCGACAGCGGACGCCGCGAACTGACGCTCTTTCACGGCAGCGCCATCGGCACGGCGGACGTCCTGCTGACCACCGAGGACCGCGACCTGGGCATCAGCCTCGGCTACCTCCACCCCACGGAGCTGCGCGGCACGTACGACGCGCAGACGGACACCGGGATCACCCTGCGCCTGCCCGCCGGGCTCGACGCCGCGGCGGACTTCTCCGTGGACGGCGCACCGCTGCGCCCGCTCGGCCGGACGCACGACACCGTGCGGCTGGCGCTCCCACGGGGCCGCCACGCATGGGAGTTGACCGCGCGCCGCCCGGAACCGGCGCCGCCGCGGGTGATCCGTACCGAGACCGTCCCCGGCGGCGCCGTCGTGCACTTCACCGCCGTCGCCGCGGCCGACTCCTACCTGCTCGAACTCAGCACGGACGGCGGTCTGACCTGGGCACCGGCCGTCGCCGCCGCCGACAGCCCCGGACTCCTGAGCGGACTGTCCGACGGCGTGAAGTACCACGTCAGGGTCGCCGCGCGGAACACCGACCGGCAGGGCCCTCCCGGCGCCGACTACCCGGTCTACGCGTCCGGCCGGGTGCCGGAGCCGCCGGACGGCCTGAAGGTCAGACTCAACGACGGCGCGGTGAGCGTCAGTTGGGGCGAGGTGCTGGGCGCAGGACGGTACCGGCTGTACCAGCGGCGCAAGGGCGAGGCCGGCTTCCGCGAGGTCTTCGCGGGCACGGCCTTCGCGTACGTCGACCGCGTGCCCGGTGTCGTACCGGCGACCGGCGATCCGCGCGGGTCGGACGGTGCTCGCGGCGGCGGGAGGCCGGGGCAGGCGCCCGTCCTGGAGTACGCGGTGGCCGCCGAGAACGGAAACGGTACCGGCCCCATGTCGCCCCCCGTCGACACCGACCCCGGCAGTTGGCGGCACTGGAATCCGCCGGTCGACGTCGCCTTCCGCCGCCACCACGCCTACAACCAGCCGCCGTACGCCCCCGCCTGCGCGACCCCGCGGCCCTACGACGAACAGCGCCCGCCCGCCCGACTCCCGCACGATATGGACCCGTTGGAGCGGACATGGTGACGGCGCAGCGCATCCTGATCACCGGGGCCGCGGGCCGCGTCGGCCGGGCGCTGCGCCCGCGCATGGCGCGGCCGGGACGCACGCTCCGGCTCCTGGACATCGCCGAGATCGAGCCGCCGGCGTCGGGCGAGGCCGTGGAGACCGTACGCGCCTCGTTCACCGACCCGGACGCGATCGACGCCGCCTGCCAGGGTGTCGACGCCGTGCTCCACCTCGGGGGACTGGCCGGGGAGGCGCCCTGGGAGCGCATCCGGGAGATCAACATCGACGGCACGCAACGGGTACTGGAGGCCGTGCGCCGCCAGGGCGTGCCGCGGGTGGTGCTCGCCTCCAGCATCCACGCGGCGGGATTCCGTACGCGGGACGACGCCGTACCCGTACGGGAGGAGGGCGCTGCCGCAGGGGCCCCGGCCGCTGAGCGCGCCGATCTGCCCGCGGACATCGCACCGCGCCCCGATACGTTCTACGGCGCGGGGAAGGCCGCGGTGGAGGCGCTCGGCGCGCTCTACCGGAGCCGCTTCGGCATCGACGTCACCTGTCTGCGGATCGGCGCCTTCCGGCCGCGCCCGCTCGCTCCTGAGGACCTGGCCGCCTGGCTGTCGCCGGACGACGCGGCCCGGCTGGTGGAGGCGTGTCTGCGCGCGGAGCCCGCCGGATTCCGGATGCTGTGGGGCATCTCCCGCAACACCCGCCGGTGGTGGTCCCTCGCGGAAGGGGAGGCCATCGGCTACCACCCGCGGGACGACGCCGAGGACCACCTGGCCGCGCTCCTGGAGTGCGGGTCCTTCGGTCCCGCGGACTTCGACCCGGCGGCCGACCGCAACTTCCGCGTCGGCGCCAATTTCTGCACTATGCCGTTGGGCTGACGACAAGGGCCTGCCGTCGGCAGCAAGCTCGGACGGCAACAGTTTTCGGTCATCCGGCCGCGCAGGCGCTCCGGTTGGCGAACACCGTGGGACTGGAGAGGGAACGTATGAGTGAGGAACACGCCGGTCGCGTCGCGCTGGTCACGGGCGGATCGAGCGGTATCGGCCGCGCCGCCGCGGAACTGCTGGCCGCGTCGGGCGCCGCTGTCGCCGTCTGCGGTGTGGACGCCGACGACACGGAGAAGACGGCCGCGGCCATCGCGGAGGCGGGCGGCCGGGCGCTGCCCGTCGTCGCGGACGTCTCGGACCCCGACGCGGTCGCCGCGGCGGTGGCGCGGACCGTGAGCGAGTACGGCGGTCTCGACGTGCTGGTGACCTCCGCGGGCATCCAGCGCTACGGAACGGTCGCCGACACCGACGAGAAGACCTGGGACGAGGTGTTCGCCGTCAACGTCAAGGGAGTGTTCCTGACCGCCCGCGCCGCCCTGCCCCACCTGCGGCGCAGCGCCTCCGGCGGCTCCGTCGTCGTGGTCTCGTCCGTGCAGTCGCGCGCCGCGCAGTCCAACGTGGCCGCCTACGCGGCGGCGAAGGGCGCGCTGAACGCGCTGGTCCGGTCGATGGCCGTGGACGAGGCCCCCTTCGGGGTACGGGTCAACGCGGTCTGCCCCGGCTCCGTCGACACCCCGATGCTGCGCCACTCGGCGGCACGGTTCAGCGACGGCAGCGACGAAGGGGTGCGGCGACTGCTCGGGGAGTGGGGCCGCAGCCACCCGATAGGGCGCATAGCCCAGCCCCGCGAGGTCGCCGAGGTGATCGCCTTCCTGGCCGGCACCCGCGCCGGATTCGTCACCGGCACGGACATCCCGGTCGACGGCGGCGTCCTCGCGGCCCTGGCCGTCACCCTCCCCCAGGACGCCCCGGAGCCCTCCGCGACAGCCTGACCCCACGGCCGGACCGATAACGGCGACGAGGGAGCGGGGGCCCTCGTCGGCACGGCGAAGTCGGTCGCCGTGCGCAGCGACCGGCGCCGGGCGGGCCCGTCGGCGTCCCGGCGGCGCGCGAGCCGTTGCTCTACGGCCTGCGGGCGGGCGGCGGTTGAAGGGCGGGCCAGCGGGTGAGCATCACTTCGCGCATCGCGGGGGCCAGACGGCCGAGAGCCGGCAGGCGGCCCTCTTGGGCGGTCACGCGGCCGACGACGCCGAGCCGGTGGACCAGTCGCTGACGGGCCGTCACCGTGCCCCACTCCCAGTCCTGGTGGGGAATCAGGGCCAGGCGGTCGGTGGTCCCGCGCTCGGCCCGCTGCACCAGCGCGTCACCGCGCAGCAGCCAACCGGCGCAGGCGTCGGTGAGATCACCCGGGACGTCCGAGCCCGTCGCCCGGCGCCAGGCGTCGCGGTACGCGGCCTCCGCCGCTTCCAGCAGCGGGGGAGCGGGGGCGGTGACGCACCAGCAGGTCGGGAAACCGACGCGCAGATAGGCGAGTTCGACGATTCCGTCGCCCAACGCGGCCTGCTCGAAGTCGATGAATCTGACGCCGTCGTCGGTGTGCATGTCGTTGCCGGGGCACGGGTCGCCGTGCAGCAGAGCGCGGCCCCGCGCCCGTGACGTACGGTCCACGAGGTCGTCCAACTCGCCGCGTACGGCGGGCGGTACGGCGACGCCGAGGGCCTGGGCGAGGGCGAGGAAGGAGTCGACGTCCGTGTGCGCCGGGCCCGACCAGGCGGGGAGTACGTCCGAGCCGTCGCTGCCGTCGCTGCCGTCGCTGCCGTCGCCGTCGTCCCCGTCGTCCGCATCGCCGTTGGTCGCCGCGTGGAGCCGGGCCAGTGCTCCGGCGTAGTCGACGATCCACTCCTCGCGCGGCGGCCGGTGCTCCACGTACTCCAGCACCAGCACCCGCTCCCGCGCGTCGGTGCCCAGCAGCGTCGGCACGACCGGCGGATCGACCCGGCCCGCGAGCCGCAGCGCGGCCACCTCGCGGGCGTACCTCTCGTCGGCCTCGGGCGCGTCGACAAGTTGCTTGACCACCACGGGAGTTCCGGCCAGCTCGGCCCGCCACACCCGCGAGCGCGGACTGCTCCCCAGCCGGCGGCCCCGCCGGGGCGTCCCCAACTCGTCCCGCAACTTCTCCCCGAGGGGCAGCCGTGACCGCATGGCGGCATCCTCGCACGGGCGGGGACGACACCCGGAGCGATTTACGGCGCGGCGGCCCCGCCCGGTCCGGGGCGGTCCCCGCCCATGACATTCGTCATGAACAGTCATGACAGACCACACGGCCCGAAGCGCCGACGGGCGGACAGCCTTGAGTCATGGACACAGTCATCGAAACCACCGGCTTGCGGCGGAGCTACAGCGGCTTCGAGGCCGTACGCGGCGTCGACATCAGCGTGGGGCGGGGCGAGCTGTTCGCCCTGCTGGGGACGAACGGCGCGGGCAAGACCTCGACGCTGGAGATCCTGGAGGGGCAGGCGCCCGCCAGCGCGGGAACCGTACGGGTGCTGGACGCCGACCCCTACCGCGAGCGTGCCGCGGTGCGGCCCCGCATCGGAGTGATGCTCCAGGAGGGCGGCTTCCCCACCGAGCTGACCGTCGCGGAGACCGTCGACATGTGGGCGGGCTGCACCAGCGGCGCCCGGCCCGTGGCGGAGGCCCTGGAGCTGACGCGGCTGGAGCAGCGGCGCGGGGTGCGGGTCAAGCAGCTCTCCGGCGGCGAGCGGCGCCGCCTCGACCTCACGCTCGCGCTGCTCGGACGCCCGGAGGTGCTCTTCCTCGACGAGCCCACCACCGGTCTCGACGCCCAGTCCCGGCACGACACCTGGGAGCTGATCGGAGAGCTGAAGCGGCAGGGCACCACGGTGCTGCTCACCACGCACTACCTCGAAGAGGCGGAGCAGTTGGCGGACCGGCTGGCCATCATGCACGCGGGCCGGATCGCCAGTACCGGACGCGTCGCGGACGTGGTCGCCGAGCGGCCCGCGCGGATCACCTTCGAACTGCCCTGGGGCCGCTTCCCCGCCGACCTGCCGCCGCTGCGGTCGATCGGCGTCACCGCACACGAGGTCACCGGGCAGAAGATGCGCCTGGAGACCCGCGACCTCCAGCACACCACCACCGAGCTGCTGTGCTGGGCCCGTGACCAGGGCGTCGAACTGACCAGCCTCGACGTCCGTTCCGCGTCACTGGAAGAGGCGTTCATGCACATCGCCAAAGAGCTCGACCACCGGGACGAGCACCCGGACGAGCATCGTGGCGGCGACCGCACAGAGCAGCGATCCGACCGCCGAGCCGACCACCGGGCCGACGACCGCCAGGAGACGACGCGATGACCTCCGCGACCACGACGACCACCGCGCCCACGGACACCGCGCGCCGGTCCCGTAAGAGCACCGAACGCCTGGCCGCGCTCGGCCGCGCGGAACTGATCCTGCTGGTCCGCAGCAAGGCCGCCCTCATGACGGCCCTCGTCCTGCCCGGTGTCATCGCCGTGTCGATGCGCAGCGCCGTGAAGAGCCTGGACCTGGGCGGCACCGGCCTGTCCGTCGCCACCGTGCTGGTGCCGGGCGCCCTCGGCATGGCGCTGTTCTTCGCGATCTACACCAACATGGTCGGCGTGTACGTCACCCGCCGCGAGGGCCTTGTCCTCAAGCGGCTCCGCTCGGGAGAGGTCCGCGACGCCGAGATCCTGACCGGCGGCGCGCTGCCCGCGGTCCTGATGGCGGTCGTGCAGTCCCTGCTGCTCGGCGTCGGACTCGCCGTCCTGCTCGACATGCCCGCCCCCGAGGCACCTCACCTGCTGGTCCTCGGCCTGCTCCTCGGTATCGTGCTGCTGGTCGTGGGCGCCGCGCTCACCGCCGCCTTCACCCAGACGGCTGAGAGCGCCCAACTGACCTTTCTGCCGTTCATGCTGGTGAGCATGGCCGGTTCCGGGATGTTCCTGCCCCGCGACACCCTGCCGGACACGGTGGCGCGCATCGGCGCGTTCCTGCCGTTCACCCCGGTCATGGACCTGTTGCGCGGCGGCTGGACGGGGAATGTGGACGGGACGGACCAGCTCCGGCTCACTCTCACGGCGCTGGTGTGGATCGGCGTGGCCGTGCTCGGCGTGCGGAAGTGGTTCCGTTGGGAGCCTCGGCACTGAGCGCCGGGCGTCGGCTCTGAGCGCCGAGCCTCGGCGCTGGGCGCCCGCGCGGCCGACGAGAAGGCCGGGCGCGCACGGCGCCGGACACGTAGGACTCGAAGAACTCAAGGGCTCGAAGGACGAAGGGACGAAGGGGCGACGGTGACTGCGGGAACCACAGGGACCACGACGGGACCCACGGGAACGGCCGGGCTGGCGAGCGTGCAGAGCTGGGTGGAGTGGCTCGGCCACCGGCACGGCACGGACCGCTACCGTCGCTACACCCTGAACTCCCTCTCCTGCTTCGCCCTGTTCGAGGCGGGCCTGTGGACGCTGTGGGTCGTCACGAACGACGTGGGCCCGCTCTGGATCGCGGTCGCGGTCCTGGGCGCTGCCCACGTCGTCGTCCAGGCACTGCTCTCCCGCGCCGGGCTCCGCGCCTACATCGGCCTGGCGCCCCGGCCGTACCTGCTGGCCGCCCTCTACACCGCCGTCACGGTCGCCGCCGTCGCGGTCGGCTGCGTGTTGCAGGCGAACGATTGCGTCGAGGGGAAGGACCTCGCGCCGTACGTGCTGTGGCTGATGATGTTCTACGCGGGCCCGCCCATGCTGGCGCTGTCCCTGCGGGCGGGTACGGCCCTGGTCTCGGCCGTCACGCTGGGCTCGCTGGTCGCCGTCTTCGCGACCGGACTGCGCGGGGAGTCGCTGGCGGTGGTCGTCGGCGGGACCCTGTTCCTCGTCCCGTTCATGGCCCTCGCCCTGCGGGCCTCCGGCTGGAGCGTGCTCCTGATCGAGGAGCTGGCCGCGGCCCGCGGGACCCAGGCCCGCCTGGCCGTGGCCGAGGAACGCCTGCGCTTCGGCCGCGACCTGCACGACATCCTCGGACGCAACCTCGCCGTGGTGGCCCTGAAGAGCGAACTGGCATCGAAGCTCGCGGAACGCGGCAGCCCCGAGGCCGTCGACCTGATGTACGAGGTGCAGCGCATCGCGCAGGACAGCCAGCGCGAGATCCGTTCCGTCGTGCGCGGATACCGCACCGCGGACCTGCACACCGAACTCGCGGGGGCCCGCGAGGTCCTGAAGGCCGCCGGTATTCCCTGCCGTATCAGCGACGGTCCCGCCGCCCGCCTCCCGGACGACATCCAGACCGCGCTCGGCTGGGTCATCCGCGAAGCCGTCACCAATGTGCTGCGCCACGCCCAGCACGCCACCCGCTGCGAGGTGTCCCTGCGCGACACCGGCGAGGGCGCTGTCACGCTGGTCGTGGAGAACGACGGCAGCGACCACCGGGGCGGGCGCGGCCACCGCGCGGGGAGCGCGGGAGGCGGCCACGGGCCCGCCACCACGGCGGGCAGCCGCACGGCGGACGCGGCCTCCGCGGACGGGACCACACCCGCCGGAAGCGGTCTCGCCGGACTCGAAGAGCGTCTGACGCAGCTTCAGGGCACACTCACGACCAGCGAACGCTCCGCCGGCGTCTTCCGCCTGACCGTGACCATCCCGTGGGAGGAAACACCATGATCAGGGTCCTGCTCGCCGACGACGAGCACCTCATCCGCGGAGCGCTCGCCTCGCTGCTCGCCCTGGAGGACGACATCCTCGTCGCCGCCGAGGCGGGCTCCGGTGACGAGGCCCTCGCCATGGCACGGGCCCACCGGCCGGACGTCGCCGTCCTCGACCTCCAGATGCCGCGCGGCGACGGAATCAGCGTCGCGGAACACCTGCGCGCCGAACTCCCCGACTGCGCGACGATGATCGTGACCAGCCACGCCGGGGCCGGGGCCCTCAAGCGCGCGCTGAGCGCGGGCGTGCGCGGCTTCGTGCCCAAGACCGTCTCCGCGCAGCAGCTCGCCCGCATCATCCGTACCGTGCACGACGGCGGACGCTACGTCGACCAGGAGCTGGCCGCCGACGCCATCACCGCGGGCGACTCTCCGCTGACGCCCCGCGAGGCGGAACTGCTCGCCATGGCCGAGGAGGGGGCGCCCGTCGCCGACATCGCCGCCCGCGCGATGCTCTCGGTCGGCACCGTACGCAACCACCTGTCGTCCGCCGCCACCAAGGTCGGCGCCGAGAACCGCCATGTCGCGGCGCGCCTCGCCCGCGAGCGCGGCTGGCTGTGACCGCGCAGCGCACCGGAGACCGCGGGCGGGGACCGCAGGAGGTCAGGGACCGGTCACCCGCAGGAGACGAAGGTCACCTCCACGGCCCGCCTCCTGACCTGTGGTCTGTACCGGCGCTCACGGGGAAACCGCCGTGACAGGGACCAAGCCGCGTGACGTGCGGCGGCAGGCCCGACGACGACGAAGTGGTGGCGATCGTGGGCATGGTCCGAAGATTCGACGCCTATCAGCGCGAGCACACCTGGATCGGGCTGCCGCTGGCGGTGGTGTACAAATTCGGCGAGGACCAGGGCGGCTACCTCACGGCGCTGATCGCCTACTACGCCTTCCTGTCGGTCTTCCCCGTGCTGCTGCTCCTGGTGTCGGTGCTCGGCTTCCTGCTGCACAACGACGCGCACTTCCAGAAGCAGGTCGTCGACTCGGCCCTGCACCAGTTCCCGGTGATCGGCGATCAGATCGGCGAGAACATCCGGTCGTTCCACGGCAACACGCTCGCGGTCGTCACCGGTGTGATCGGCGGCCTGTACGGCGCGCTCGGTGTCGCCCAGGCCGCGCAGAACACCCTGCTGAAGATCTGGGCCGTGCCGCGCCACGACCGGCCGAACCCGTTGCGCTCCCGGCTGCGCAGCCTGCTGGTGGTAGGGGTCTTCGGCGTGGGCCTGGCCGCCACCACCGCGCTGACCTCGCTCGCGTCGGACGCCCGCGCGTTCGGCGTCCACCCCGTCGTCCTGCTGCGGATCGCGGCGACCGTACTGTCCACGGCCGTCAACACCGGCCTGCTCCTGTTCGCGTACCGCTACTTCACGGTCGGCACCGTACGGCTGCGCTCCTCGGCGGGTACGGCGCTGGCCGCCGCGCTGGCCTGGCAGTTCGTGCAGTGGGCGGGCACGTACTACGTCCGGCACGAGCTGCGCGGGGCGACCGCCACGTACGGGCTGTTCGGGATCGTCCTCGGCCTGATCACGTGGATCTACCTGGGCGCGCTGATCTTCGTCCTCACCGCGGAGGTGGCGGCGGTGCGGGCCCGGCGGCTCTGGCCGCGCAGCCTGCTCACCCCGTTCACCGACAATGTGGTGCTCAGCCGCGCGGACCGTGAGGTGTACACCTCGTACGCCGCCACGGAGGTCTTCAAGGGCTTCCAGCACGTCGAGGTGAGGTTCGACCCGCCGACCGTGCCCTCGCCCACCGGTACGGCGACGGATACGGCAACCGGTACGCCGCCGCCCGGCGTCGGGCTACCCGCGCAGGACGGTTCGGGGGACGCGAAGGACGTCGTTCCATAGCGGGTGCCTCAACTCCGCCGATCGGGGAAGTCGGCCTGTGTGAAGACGCAAGCAGCAGCATCGACGGGCCGTCACAACGCCAGACGCGCGGCCGACAGCAAGGCGGTCGCCGTCGCGGGCCGCGCGGGGTTCGCGGCCCGAGGGGTGATCTACATCCTGGTGGGCGCACTGGCGGTGCGCATCGCCTTCTCCGACGCCGGAGGCCAACAGGCCGACCGCGGCGGCGCGCTTGCCGAGATCGCGCACAAGCCGTTCGGGGACGTCCTGTTGTGGTTGCTGGGCATAGCCCTGGCCGGAATGGCCCTGTGGCGGCTGTCGGAAGCGGCCTTCGGACAGGCGGGACCCGACGGCGACAAGCCCACCAAGCGCGCGATGGCCGCGGGCCGCTGCGTCTTCTACGCCTTCGTCTCGTACTCCGTGCTCGCCTACGCGGCCGGTGAGAAGAGCAGCGGCAGCGGGTCGACCGACAAGAGGACCGACGACGTGACGGCCAAGGTGCTCGACTGGCCGGGCGGCCAGTGGATCGTCGCCGTCGCCGGTGTCGCCGTCTTCTGCGTCGGTGTGTGGATCGCGGTCCGTGCCCTCATGCGCAAGTTCCACAAGCACCTGAAGATGGGCCAGATGTCGCGGCGCCAGCGCCAAGCCGTGGACTTCCTCGGCATGTTCGGCGGCACCGCGCGAGGCGTGCTGTTCGCCACGGCCGGCGGATTCGCCGTGGCCGCGGCGGTCAAGCACCAGGCGGGCAAGTCCAAGGGCATGGACGACACGCTGCGCTCGTTCGCCGACACGCCGGTCGGCCCGTGGCTGCTGGTGCTCATCGCGGTCGGCCTGATCGCCTTCGGGCTGTTCTCCTGGGCCAACGCGCGGTGGCGCGAGGTCTGAGCGGCGCCGGAAGGCGGACCGCGCGGCTCACAGGTCGCGCGCGCTCACAGCTCGCGGATCTCCTCGGGCGGGCGGCCGACGGCGTCCGCCACCTCGTGCTCGTCGCCGCCCTTGGCGAGGACCGCCGCGCTCTCGGCCTTGAGGTCGATCGCCGCCGCCTGGAGGGCGTCCTCGGCCTCGGCGTAGCGGTGCGCTGCCAGTTCAAGTTTCGCTGTGTCCACAGCGCAAGCATGCCACTACTCACCGCTGTCGCGGCGCACGACCGGGGCAGGTGTCGGCCGGTCCTGCCGTCCGTACATTCGTCCGCACACCCGTACACGAAGAGGAGAAGTCGATGAGCACGCCGATGTGGGTCGTCCTGGGCGCCGTGGTCGTCGTGGCGCTGGTGGCCGCCGTGGTGGCGGCCGGGCGCGTGCGGCGTAGCGGAGAAACCCCCGTACGGCGGTCGGGCGGCGCGTCCGGCGGCGGTGCCGCGCCGCGCAGGGGCGAGGTGTGGTGGGCGGACGTGCCGTACGAGGACACGGCCGGCTCGAAGGACCGTCCCTGCCTGGTCGTCTCGGTGCGCGGCGGGACCGCGCGGGTCGCCAAGATCACCTCTCAGCACCACGAGGAGCTGCCCGGAGTCGTACCGCTTCCCGCGGGCACCGTCGACGACGCCCGGGGCCGGCAGAGCTATCTGGAGACCAACGAGCTGCGGCGCGTGCCCGTCTCGGCCTTCCGGCGCCGCGCGGGCGCCCTCGACCCTCAGGTCATGAAGCGGCTGAATCTGCGGTGACGAGCCGCCCGGCGAGCGGCCGTCGCGGACGCGGGGCCCGTCCGGCGGTCAGCTCAGCCACCAGATGAAGAAGCCTCCCGCGAAAACGAGGAGGCAGATGGTGAGATTGGTGCGCCAATACGTCATGAGCATCGCGACGAATTCGCGAATGGTCGCACTCGGCCAGAAATACGCGGCGGTCGGCGCTCCCACGACATGTCCTCTGACGCCCAGCCGCCGCGCGGTCACCGCGGCGCGCAGGACATGGTAATTGTTCGTGACGACGACACAGCGGTAGTCCGCCTTGTTCCGCTCCATGATGGACTTGCTGAAGCGCAGATTCTCCTCGGTGGTCGTCGACCGGTCCTCGCGTTCGATCAGATCCGCCGGAAAACCCTGCGCCACAAGGTAGTCGGCCATCGCGTGCGACTCCGGCAGCTTCTCGTCCGGGCCCTGTCCGCCGGAGGTGAGCAGCACCGGCCGCCTGCCGCGCGACGAGAGCCTTTGGTGCACCGTACGGGCCCGGTCGAGGCGGCTCGCCAGCAGGGGCGGCACCTTGGTGCCGCCGATGAGCCCCGAGCCGAGAACCACGACGTAGTCGGTCTTGCGGCGGACGGTCAACCATCCGTAGAGCGACCCGTAGACGATGAAACAGAGGAAGAGGAAGACGACATATCCCGCGAGGACGGTGGCCGTTCCCGCGACCACGAGCAGCGCGCGGGTGTGCATCACCACCGCGGTGATCAACAGCGCTATGAGCGCCAGTAGCGCGAACCCGGCCAGCAGGGACAGCAGATTGGCCGGACTTCTGCCCTCTTTCCGCACCATGGCGACGCCGTTGGAAATCAGAAACCACGACATGGCGACCACGCCCACCGCCATGAGCGTCAGCAGCGCCACCCCGAGATCATTGCCCAACGTCGGGTGTTCCCTGCCTATGTCAAACAGCCACGCACCCAGCGCGAAGACGGGTGAAAGCCCGAGCAGAATCGCATTGCTGAACCGACGCCGCTCCCGCAGCACTCCGACACAGAACCCCAGAAAGAACAGCACCGCCGGTACATACGCCCACATGCCCACATGCTAGTGGCCCCCCGTCCCCCCACCCGCCGCCCCACCAGCCCCGGCTCCCCGGCCGGGTCAGGTCAGGCCCGCTTCGATGGCGCGGCGGACGGCGTCGGCGCGGTCGCGGATCGCGGCTTTGGCGAAGAGGTTGTTGATGTGGGTCTTGACGGTGGCCTCGCTGATGAAGAGCTTCTCGGCGATGCCGCGGTTGGGCAGGCCCTGGCCGATCAGCGCGAGCACTTCGCGTTCGCGGGGTGTGAGGTCCTCCGGCAGGGCCTGGCCCACCATCGGGGCCTTGGTCCTGACGGAGGCGAGCAACCGGTTCTGCACCTCGCGGTCGAGCACTGACTGCCCCGCGGCGGCGGCACGGATCGCCCGGATGATGTCCTGGCGCCCCGCGTTCTTCGTCAGATAGCCGCGGGCGCCCGCGCTCAGCGCGCCGAGGATCGAGTCGTCGTCGGCGAAGGTGGTCAGTACGACCACCGCCACGTCCGGGTGCTCCTCGCCGAGCCGCCGGGTCGCCTCGATCCCGTCCATCACCGGCATGCGCAGGTCCATCAGCACCACGTCCACCGGCCCGGCGGCGACAGCCGCCAGCACCTGGCTCCCGTCCGCGGCGGACGCGACGACGTCGATGTCCTCGGACAGCCCGAGCACCGCGGCGAGCGGCTCCCGTACGGCGGCCTGGTCGTCCGCGACGACCACCCTCAGCCGCCGCGGCCTCTCGGTCGGTTCGGTCATACCGGAATCACTGCTTCCACCTTCCAGCCGCCCTGGTCGGGACCGGCCGTGACCGGCCCCGCCGTCACCGTCCCGCCCAGCAGGGCGACGCGTTCGCGCATTCCGATCAGCCCCATGCCGCTGCCGACCACCGCGTTCACCTCGCGCGTGGCGGGGCCGTTGCGCACCGCCAGCGTGATCGACGCGGCGGCGTACGTCAGCTCCACACCGACATCGCCGCCGGGAGCGTGCCGGGCGGCGTTGGTCAGCGACTCCTGGGCGATACGCAGGAGATTCTGGACCACCCGGGCCGGGACCTCACGGGCGGTCCCGGTGACGGTCAGGACATCGCGGTGCCCCGACGACTCCAGCATCGCCGTCAGGCTCTCCAGCAGTGGCAGCGAGTCCTCGCGCAGCGCGTGCACCGTCCACTGCGCTTGTTTGAGGCTCTCCCGCACCAGACCGTGGGCCTTGTCGTTGGCCTCCCTGACCTTCTCCAGGTCCCCGGTGTCGAGCAGCGCGTCGGCCAGTTCCAACTGCATGTTGATCCCGGCCAGCGAGTGCGCCAGCACATCGTGCACGTCCCGGGCGATCCGGCTGCGCTCGGTCAGCGCGGCCGTCCGCGCCTCGGCCCGCGCGGCGCGCTCCGCCGACTCGGCCGCCGCGATCACCGCCTGTACGGCCTGGCGCTGGCTGCGGTTGAGTATGCCCACCAGCACCGGAGTGCCGGTGGCCAGACCGAGCACCCAGGGCAACTCGTCGTGGCCGGGACCGAGACGGAAGTACAGCACCCCGCCGCAGAGCAGACTGCAGATCCCGGCGAGGACGAGAGCAGGTCTGGTCTCCAGCCGGTATCCGATGTGACCGGCGAGGAAGAAGGCGAAGAGATAGCCCGTACCGCTGCGGCTGACACCGATCAGGGCGACCGCCGCGGCGATGCCGACCGTCAGCCACGGGAGCACGAGGCCCTGGGGAATCCTGTCCTCGGGCAGGCGCCGGGCCAGCAGCACCGCCGAGTTGATCACGAGCAGGACGGCGACGACCAGCCCCCGGCCGCTGAAGCCCAGGGGGCGGATCGTCAGGACTCCGGCGACGACGACCCCGAGGGTCATCGCCCACTGCATCCACGGGTCCTGTCCCGGCACCTGCCGCGCCCCCGCCTCCTGGGCCACGGTCTTCCCGGGAGGCGGGGGGCTGTCTGTCGCGGGCACGGGGAGAACATAACGCACGGTCAGGCCCTGCGGCTGAGGACGGGCACGGTGCGCGGCGTCATCTGCATCCGGCTCCGTATGAAGATGGTGGCGAGCCGCGTCACGACTTCGGTGAGCGCCATCAGTACGAACGCCGCGACCCACGCCTGATCGCTGGTGATGTGGTGGGCGACGCTGAATTGGGCGACCTGGTGGGCGCCGCCCGCGTGCTCGGTCCACAACTGGAAGCCCATCCGCGCCCCCATGCCGACGACCCACAAGATCGCCGACACGGCGCCGGCCTTGATCAGGACGTGCTCGCCGACGGTCCGGACGCGGGTGTAGATGCCGCCGGCGACGCCGAGCGCGGCGCCCACGCTCATCAGCACCCCGATGAGCACCAGGTCGTTGCCCGCGGTGGGAATGGTGTCCAGGTACGAGTTCGCGACGAAGGCCACGATGCCCAGCGGGATCAGGAAGGTCTTGAGGTCGAGTCGGCCTTCCCGCAGTTGCCGGAAGACGACGAGGAGAAGAGCGATGTCGGTGATCCACTCGGTCGATGTCATGCCCCCAAGACTGCTGCGACCAGGCACGAAGCACCTGGACCCAGGGGTGGAACCAAGGGTGGAGATGACTCCCCGCCCGGCCCTCCACCCCCACGGGGCCACCGCGCGCCGGACACCGCAGGAGCCCGCGCGCCGGACACCGAAAAGGGCCGCCCGAAGGCGGCCCTGTAAGGAGAGAAAATGTGTCCGAGGGGGGACTTGAACCCCCACGCCCGATAAAGGGCACTAGCACCTCAAGCTAGCGCGTCTGCCATTCCGCCACCCGGACGGGGTGTGTCACCTCGGCCTATGGGCCGTGGCGACGAGGTAAACCATAGCAAAGATCCGGTCACGTCGATCACGGGCGCGGAGCGGGCCGAGGGGGCCGACGAAGGGGCTGTGCGCGGGGCCCGGGGTGAGGGCCCGGAGGGGAGCCTTGGGCGGGGTGGGGGTGTCGGGGGAGGATGGGGGGAGGCATCGGCCGCGGTCGCCCGGGTGGTGGGCGGACGCGGCAGGCAACGAGCGAGGAGACAGCGTGAGCGAGTCGGGGCCGGGCAGGGCGGAGAACGGGACGGTCACGGGCGAGGACGAGGTCGTCGACCTGTGCAGTGAGCTGATCCGGATCGACACCAGCAACTACGGCGACCACTCGGGGCCGGGGGAGCGGGCGGCGGCGGAGTACGTCGCGGAGAAGCTCGCCGAGGTGGGCCTCGAACCGCGGATCTTCGAGTCGCACCAGGGCCGGGCGTCCACGGTGGCGCGGATCGAGGGCGAGGACCGCTCGCGGCCCGCGCTGCTGATCCACGGGCACACCGACGTGGTCCCGGCCAACGCGGACGACTGGACGCACCACCCGTTCTCCGGCGAGATCGCCGACGGCTGCGTGTGGGGCCGGGGCGCGGTCGACATGAAGGACATGGACGCGATGACGCTGGCGGTCGTACGCGACCGGCTGCGCAGCGGGCGCAAGCCGCCGCGCGACATCGTGCTCGCCTTCGTCGCGGACGAGGAGGCGGGCGGTGTGTACGGCGCCCGGCACCTGGTCGACAAGCACCCCGACCTCTTCGAGGGCGTGACGGAGGCGATCGGCGAGGTCGGCGGCTTCTCCTTCACCGTCAACGAGAACCTGCGGCTGTACCTGATCGAGACCGCCCAGAAGGGCATGCACTGGATGCGGCTCACGGTGGACGGCACCGCGGGGCACGGCTCGATGACCAACAACGACAACGCGATCACCGAGCTGTGCGAGGCCGTCGGGCGGCTCGGCAGGCACGAGTTCCCGGTCCGCGTCACCAAGTCCGTCCGCGGCTTCCTCGACGAGCTGTCGGACGCCTTCGGGGTGGAGCTGGACCCGGAGGACATGGAGACGACGCTCGCCAAGCTCGGCGGCGTCGCCAAGATGATCGGCACGACCCTGCGGAACACCGCGGCCCCGACGATGCTCGGCGCGGGCTACAAGGTGAACGTGATCCCCGGCCAGGCCACCGCCCACGTCGACGGCCGCTTCCTGCCGGGCTACGAGGAGGAGTTCCTGGCCGACCTCGACCGGATCCTCGGCCCGCGCGTCAAGCGCGAGTCGGTGCACTCCGACAAGGCGCTGGAGACGGACTTCGACGGCTCTCTGGTGGACGCCATGCAGCTCGCCCTCAAGGCGGAGGACCCGATCGCGCGCGCCGTGCCGTACATGCTCTCCGGCGGCACCGACGCGAAGTCCTTCGACGACCTGGGCATCCGCTGCTTCGGCTTCGCGCCGCTCCAGCTCCCGCCGGAGCTGGACTTCGCCGGGATGTTCCACGGTGTTGACGAGCGGGTGCCGGTGGACGGCCTGCGGTTCGGGGTCCGGGTGCTCGATCGTTTCATCGAGAACTGCTGACGGTTCGGCCGCCCGTACGAGTACGGGCGGCCCGGATCGCTGGGACGAGTGAATGATCCAGTGCTTTCGTAGCTCTATTCCTCCGGCTTCGTTACGACGTGTGTGGTCCGCGGCTGGGACCGCACTTGTCAATCAGGAGGAAGAAAATGATCAAGAAGGTCGTAGCCGCTGCGGCTGTCACCGGCGGTCTCGTGCTCGCGGGTGCGGGCATGGCTGTCGCCGACTCCGGCGCCCAGGGCGCCGCTGTGCAGTCGCCCGGTGTGCTGTCCGGCAACCTGATCCAGATCCCCGTGCACGTGCCGGTGAACCTGTGCGGCAACACGGTCTCCGTGATCGGTCTGCTCAACCCGGCCTTCGGCAACTACTGCGTCAACAAGTAGTCCGAAGGCGTTCGGAACCCCTGTGGTCCGAACCGTCGGAACCGGCCCCGGAAGCGCGTATGCCGCGCTCCGGGGCCGGGCCGTGTCTGCGGCGGACCCCGCGTCCCACCGTCGCGCGTCTCACCATGTGGCCCGCACCTGGCGGATGATCCGGCGGCGCAACCGCACCCTGCGGCTGCCGTCGGGGTAGAGGCGCACCCGGTCCAGTTCCCAGTGCCCGTACTCGGCCTCGTCCGTGAGCAGTCGTGTCGCGTCCTTGCGGGAGACCCCGCGTGCGACGTACATCTCTCTGAATTCGTATTCCGGCATCGCATCTATTGTGCGGGCAACGCCCCGGTGCGGATAGCGTCTGCCTCATGTCTGATGACGTGCAGCCCACCGTTGCCGAGGTCCGAGCCGCTGTCGAGGCGGTCAAGGCCGCGCTGGACCGCCACCTCGAGGCGATCGAGAACCGTACGGGCGAAGACGATCCCGCCGTCTACGCGGCGTTCGAGTCGCTGGCTTCGGCCGCCGAGTCGTATGACGAGTTGCTGTACGACACCTATGACGAGGTGACTCCCTTCGAGGTGCCCGCGGGCGACTCACTGCCGGAGTACACCGGTCCCGAGGACCCGGAGGCCATCAGTGTGCTGATCCGCCGCGACTACACGATCGTTGAGCCCACCCGGCTGTTCGCGCAGGCCAGAAGGGCCGATGACGGCGACGGCGCGGCGGACGCCACGGTGAACGCGGCGGTCGGGGTGATCTTCGGCGAGTACGAGCCGGACGAGATCGCGCAGCGCCACAAGGAGTTCGGCCTGGAGGAGGGCGACTCCACGGTGTGGGTGTCGGCCGTGCCGGAGGCCGCGGAACCGGGGGAGTGGCTGGACGCGCCCTTCGAGCAGGCCGACCCGCAGCTCGTGATCTGCCGCTTCGACGTGAGCGCCGTCTTCGACGACGAGCTGAGCGTGCTCGACCCGGACTGAGCGGGTCGCCCGAGTGCCAGGAGGGGGCGGACAGCGGGCGCTGTCCGCCCCCAGACGCGTCCGGAGCCGGTGGGCGGCGGGACGGGCCCGTACGGGCCCGCCGGGCCGGCGGGCGGCGGTTGAGCCGTACGGAGCCGCCGGGGAGGTGGTGGGCGGCGGTTGAGCCGTACGGAGCCGCCGGGGAGGTGGTGGGCGGCGGTTGAGCCGTACGGGGCCCGCGCCGCCCGTCAGTCGGCGGCCAGCTCCCGCAGCACGGTCACCAGCCGGGTCGTGCGCGGCGCGGCCTGGGGACCGGCCACGGCCTGGGCCAGGCCCTGATCGGCGCCCTGGACGACCGACAGGTGCCGCTCACCGCGCGCGAACGCCGTGTAGACCCAGGACCGGGTGAGCAGCGGCCCCGCGTCGCCCGGTACGACCACCACGACCGCGGGCCAGCGCATCCCGGCCGCCTGGTGCCCGGTGATCGCCCAGGCGTGCCGTACGGTCGTCGCCACGTCCGCGCGCGGCACCAGCACCGGCCCGTCCTCGCACTCCAGCCGCAGTCCGTCCGGCTCCGCGCCGACGACCGTGCCGGGCAGCGTACGGCCGGGGACCGGCACGTGGACGACGCGGTCGCCGGGGTCGAAACCGGCGAAGCGGCCGGGGCCGGGATTCAGCCGTTCTTTGAGCGCCGCGTTGAGCACGCGGGTGCCGACCGCGCCGCCGTGCCCCGGCGTGATCACCTGGGTCCGCTCCGCCGGTACGCCGATGGCGCGCGGTACGGAGTCGGCGACGAGCTGCACCGTACGGTGCACGGCCTCGCGCGGGTCGCGTACGGGGACGACGACGACCTCCTTGTCCGGGGCCTCGACCGGGGCGAGTTCGCCGATGCCGATGAGCGAGACCAGCTCGCCGATCGGGCCGGGGTCCGGGGTGCGGGAGGCGACCCGCGGGCAGGACTTGGCGGCCAGCATGTCGGCGAAGGCCAGACCGGGGCCCGCCGACCACATCGCGTGCTCGTCGCCGCTGAACACCAGCCGGGCGCCGTCCGGCACCGCCTCCACCAGTGAGGCGGCCTCCTCGATGCCCAACTGCTGGGCGTCGAGCACCGCGAGCAGGTCCAGGGCGAGGGCGCCGTCGCCGGACCTGCCGGGGCCCTGCGTACCGGCCAGCAGTGCCTCGACCGTCACGGCCGCGTCCTCGCCGAGGGCCTCGGCCAGCCGCCGCCTGCCGTTCGCCGTGTACGCGGCGGCGTACGCCCGCAGGCCCGCCGCGCGCGCCGCGGCCACCAGGGCGGTCGGCTCCTCGCGGGCCGCCTCGCCGCCGGAGTGCACGACCAGGCCGCTGCCCGCGGCGGCCCTGATCAGCTCCGCCGCCGACTTCGACGGCGCGCCCGCGGCGGCCTTCGCCCAGTCCGTGCCGTGGTCGCCCTCGAAGGAGCGCAGCAGCCGCACACAGCCGTCGGCCAGGCTCTCCTCCGCCAGCGCGTACCGGTCGAGGCCGATCAGCAGCGGTACGTCCGCCGCGCCGTCCTCGCCCTCGTCCTCCTCCTCGCTCGCGGCCTCCGAGGCCGTCGCGGGGTGCGCGGGGTGCTCGGGGAAGACGAGCACTTGGCCGTCGGCCACGGCGGAGGCCACGGCCGCCGCCGGGTCCGGTACGGCGCGGGCCGCCAGCTCCGCCTGTAGCTCTGCCGACCGCAGGGCTGTGTGCCCCTTCTCGGCGGCGCGCTCCAGCAGCCAGCCGACCAGCGCGTTCGCCCGCCGCTCGTCGTCCGGGCGGCACTGCGCGCCGAGCAGCGCGCGGGCGAAGGTGTCCGCCGGTTCCACCCGTACGCCGGGCAGGCCGAGCACCCGCCACGGGTCCTCCCGCAGCGCCTCCCCCGCCCGCTCCCCGAGCGCCCTGACCGCCGCCTCCGCCAACTCCCCTGGCGCGCCGCCCTCTTCCAGCACGGCCTTCGCCGCCGCGACGGCCGCCGGATCAACGGCCGCCTTTCGCAAGCCGCCCTCGCGCACCCGCACCTCGGCCGAAGCCGCCCCGCCGCCGGACGCCGCGCCCCCGCCGGCCCGAGGCCGCGCCTCGACATCGGCCGCCGCGCCCGCCCCGGAGGCCGCCGGAGCCTCGCTGTGGCCCTCGCGCCCGTCCTGAGGGCCATCGGCCCCGGCCGATGCCTGCGGAGCGGTGCCGGGGCCTGTGACTCCGCTCTGGGGCGCGTCGGCCCCGGCGGACGGCCGCGGCCCCGAGGCAGGACCCGTGGCTCCCGACGCGGGTCCGTCCGCCCCGGCGTCCGGGGCCGTAACTCCCGTCTCGGACGCCTCCGTTCCGGCCCCTGACGGCTCCTCGGCGCCGTCCTCGTCCCCGCTCCCGTCCGTCGCCTCCACGGCCGACTGGGCGTCGTCTGTCGCCTCCGCGTCGGCCTCCGGCGCACTGTCCGCGCCGTCCGTCCCCGCCGGGGCACCGGCGCCGACCTCCGCCGCCTCCGCGGCCTGCATGGTGGCGGCCTCCGCCGCCATCGCCTCGCGCCGCTTGCGGCGGGCTTCGGCCGCGTCACCGCGCGGCGCGGGCGCCGCCGGATTGTCGCCGCGCTCGATCGAGCGGACGGCGGCGGCCAGCGCGGCCACGTCGGCGACCGGCTTGGCGGCGGCACGGCTCCCCGGCACCGCGGCGGACGCCGTGCCCGTGGGCCGCTCCTGCGGGGCCGTCCGCGAGCCGCCCCCGGAGGACGGGCCGTCCGCGGCGGCCGGTGGGTTCGCCGGGCCTCCGGCGGGGCCGCTCGGCGGCGGGGTGTCCGTGCGGGGCGGGGGAGTGGGGGACTCGGTCACTGCGGCCTCCGTGGGGTGGTGGACCGGCGGGAGGCTTGCGTGCCGTTCAGAGCGTGC
This sequence comes from Streptomyces sp. NPDC088197, assembly GCF_044741185.1. Lineage (NCBI taxonomy): Bacteria > Bacillati > Actinomycetota > Actinomycetes > Kitasatosporales > Streptomycetaceae > Streptomyces > Streptomyces sp. NPDC088197. The sequence goes on along the minus strand of NZ_JBIUSD010000010.1, from coordinate 34,451 downwards.
TCCAGTCGTGGTCCGGATAGCGGTGCAGGGGTGCTGACACGTCGTCGAGCGCCAGGCAGATCTCTTCCGGAAGCGTAAGCGCCTCCACTGACAACGAGGCGATGAGCTGCTGCGCGTTGCGCGCGCCGAGGATGGGGGCGGCGACACCGGGCCGGTCGCGTACCCAGGCGAGGGCGACGTGCAGCGGGGAGACCGCCAGGCCGTCGGCCGCTATCGCGAGGGCGTCCACGATGAGCCGGGCGGTCTCGTCGAGGTAGGGGGCGACGAAGGCGGCCATGTCGTCGGAGCCGCCGCGCGACTCGGGCGGCGTGCCGTTGCGGTACTTGCCGGTGAGCACACCGCGGCCGAGCGGCGAGGAGGGCAGCAGGCCGACCCCGAGGTCGATCGCGGCGGGCAGCACCTCGCGCTCCACTCCCCGCTGGAGGAGCGAGTACTCCATCTGCGTACTGGCCAGCGGCGTCCGCCCGGGCGCGGCGAGCTGCCACGCGGCGGCCTTGGCGAGCTGCCAGCCGCAGAAGTTGGAGACGCCGACGTAGCGCGCGCGGCCGGAGCTGACGGCGATGTCCAGCGCCTGGAGCGTCTCCTCCGTGGGCGTACCGGGGTCGAAGGCGTGCACCTGCCAGAGGTCGACGTAGTCCGTGCCCAGCCGCTGCAAGGACGCGTCGAGCGCGGACAGCAGGTGTCCGCGCGAGGCGTCGAACCGCCGGTCGGGGTCCGGCACGCTGCCCGCCTTGGTGGAGATCACCAGATCGGCCCGGGGCACGAGATCCTCGATCAGCCGCCCGAGCAGATACTCGGCGCCGCCGTCGGCGTACACGTCCGCCGTGTCGACCAGGCTGCCCCCGGCGTCCCAGAACGCCTTGAGCTGGTCGGCGGCGTCGCGTTCGCCGGTGTTGCGTCCCCAGGTGAGCGTGCCGAGACCGAGTCGGGACACGCGCAACCCGGTGCGGCCCAGGTGCCTATGCTCCATGGGCGCTGAGATTACTGCCCGCACCGGCCGAATGGGCGGCAGTGACGTACCTGACAGGGCCCCGTGCCGCGGCGGGGCGCTACAGTCCGGAGGTACAACGACGTTACTCGCCAGTATGTCGGCGGACGACGGCGGTGACATGACAGCGAAGACCTGACAGCGACGGACGCGAGAGCGACGACGCGACAGCGACGACACGGCGGCGGAAAGAGGAGCGGTATGCGGCTCGGGATCAACCTCGGCTACTGGGGCGCCGGGATGGACGCGGACAACCTCGCCGTCGCCCAGGAGGCGGACCGGCTCGGCTACGACGTGTGCTGGGCCGCCGAGGCGTACGGATCCGACGGCCCCACCGTGCTCTCCTGGGTCGCCGCGCAGACCGAGCGGATCGACGTCGGCTCGGCGATCTTCCAGATCCCGGCGCGTGCCCCCGCGATGACGGCGATGACCGCCGCGACCCTGGACTCGCTGTCCGGCGGCCGGTTCCGCCTCGGTCTCGGCGTGTCGGGCCCGCAGGTCTCCGAGGGCTGGTACGGCGTCAAGTTCGACAAGCCGCTCTCCCGCACCCGCGAGTACGTGGAGATCGTCCGCAAGGCGATGTCCCGCGAGCGGCTGAGCTACGAGGGCGAGCACTGGACGCTGCCGCTGCCCGGCGGCCCCGGCAAGCCGATCAAGCTCACCGTGCACCCCGAGCGCGAGCACATCCCGCTCTACATCGCCGCGATCGGCCCGAAGAACCTGGAGCAGACCGGCGAGATCGCCGACGGCGCCCTGCTGATCTTCCCGTCCGCCGCGCACCTGGAGGACACCGCGCTGCGGCACATCAGGGCCGGGCGCGAGAAGGCCGGTCTGACGCTGGACGGCTTCGACGTCAGCCCGACCCTGCCGCTCGCCCTCGGCGAGGACGTCCCGGCGCTGGCCGACATCTTCCGCCCGTACACCGCGCTGTACGTCGGCGGCATGGGCAGCCGCAAGCAGAACTTCTACAACCAGCTCGCGCGGCGCATGGGGTACGAGAAGGAGGCCGCCGAGATCCAGGACAAGTACCTGGCGGGCGACAAGAACGGCGCGGGGGCGGCCGTGCCGCAGGACCTCATCGACTCCACCTGCCTGCTCGGCACGGTCGACCGGATCGCGGACCGGCTGCGCGAGTACGCCGACGCCGGGGTCACCACGCTCAACATCACGCCCGCCGGATTCACGCGGGACGAGCGGATCGCGGGCGTACGGGCGGGCGTCGAGGCGCTGGAGCGGGCCGGGCTCGCGGGGGCGTAAGGCGAGGACGTGACGACGGGTCGGCCCGAAGGGGGCCGGCCACGGCCCCGTGCCGATGTCGGTCCGATGGGCCGGTCATGGCCGCGTGCCGCTCGACGCGCGCGGGGCCGTGCGCGGCGCCCGCCTCGACGCGGCCCAGTGCCCGTCCTCATGACGGCCCGGCCCAGCGCCGCGCTCAGCTCGGTACCAGCCGCCCCAACAGCCGCCCGAAGGCGATGAGTCGCGCTATCTGCCCGGCGCCGCCGTCGTCCAGGGACTTGCTGAAACGGAACGCCTCGGGGCGGAATTTGGCGGAGGCGACCGGCAGCGGCGAGTCCGGGTCGGCCTGCACCGCGCTCATCTCGTGCGGCATCGCGGTGGCCAGCACCAGATAGACCCCGCGGTCGATCCGCTGCCCGCCCTCGTCGCGGCCGACCAGGGTGCGCATCCCGACGTGCCCGATCGAGTCCAGCGGCAGCACCTGCACCGACGAGTCCAGTACGGTGCCGCCCGGCGCCTTGTCGTCCGCCAACTCCTCGCTGTGCCACAGGATCAGCCGCCGCCCGTCGCACACCGCGGCCTCCTGCCACACCGAGGTGCCCGCCTCGGTCAGGTCGACCACCCGCTCCAGGGTGAAGCCGCGCACCCGGCGGCGGCCCAGCACACCCTCGATGGCGTCGAGCGCGACGTCCGCGTGCAGGAAATACGCGTCGGCGGCGTCCTCCAGGCGGCCGTACGGAGACCAGTCAGAGCCGGCCGGACCACTCCGGCGCGCGCTCGGACGGCTCCTCGTCGCCTTGCTGAACATCTCCACCTGCTTCGCCATCCCGACTGCTGCCCGAAACCTGAAGGGCCCCCCGACCCCTAGACCTTACCTATGAGGCAAGTCGGCGAGGGCTAGGCCGGGGGCAGTGGATCGCAGGGAATTCAGCGGCCGTGGTGGGGGCTCGGGGGGATCTTCCCCGCCACGGCCGTCACCCAGCACAACGGGTCGGCGGCGGAAGGGTTACGGTGGCGGGCATGCCCACCGTGATCCTTGTCCGGCACGGCCGGTCGACCGCCAACGCCGACGGAGTGCTGGCCGGATGGAGTCCGGGCGTCGCCCTGGACGACACCGGCCGGGCCCAGGCGACCGTGCTCGCCGCCCGACTCGCCGCACTGCCGCTCGCCGCCGTCGTGTGCAGTCCGCTGCAACGCTGTCAGGAGACCGTAGGACCGCTGCTCGACACGCGCCCCGAGCTGCCGCTGCACACCGACGAGCGGGTCGGCGAGTGCCACTACGGCGACTGGACGGGCCGCAAGCTGGCAGAACTGGCGGAGGAGCCGATGTGGGCGACCGTCCAGCGGCACCCGTCGGCGGCCGTCTTCCCCGGTGAGAACGGCGAGTCGCTGCGCGCGATGCAGGCCCGCGCGGTGGACGCCGTACGGGACTGGAACGCCAGGATCGAGGCCGAGCACGGGCCCGACGCGCTGTACCTGGTGTGCTCGCACGGCGACATCATCAAGTCGCTGGCCGCCGACGCGCTCGGCATGCACCTGGACCTCTTCCAGCGGATCAGCACCGACCCCTGCTCGGTGACCGTCATCCGCTACACCCCGTACCGCCCCTTCCTGCTCCGCCTCGGCGACACCGGCGACCTGACCCCGCTGATCCCGCCCCCGCCACGGGACAAGCCGCACGACAAGCCGCAGGACAACGAGGACGACGCGGTCGTCGGAGGCTCCACCGGCGCCCTGTGATCAGCTTCCGCAGTAGGGTGGGGGACCGGCAGTGGAACCAGTGAATGCCACCAGAACGCATCGCGCCAAAGCAGCGATTCAGTCGAGATAACGGAGCGGGACGTGCCCCGTCAGGTCTTCTTCTACGAGCAGCCGGACCGTTTCGTGGCCGGGACAGTCGGCCAGCCGGGTCAGCGGACCTTCTTCCTCCAAGCCACCGCGGCGGGCAGGACCACCAGCGTGGCGCTGGAGAAGACGCAGGTCGCGGCGCTCGCCGAGCGGGTGGACGAGCTGCTGGACGAGGTGGTGCGCAGGTCGGGCGGCAACGCCTCGGTGCCCGCCGTCGCCCCCGCGGAACTGGCCGACTCCGCCCCGCTGGACGCCCCCGTCGAGGAGGAGTTCCGGGTCGGCACCATGGCCCTGGCCTGGGACGGCGCCCACGAGCGGATGGTCATCGAGGCGCAGGCGCTGGTCGAGCTGTCCGGTGAGGACGAGGACGACCTGGAGGCGGCCGAGGAAGAGCTGCTCCAGGACGACGAGAACGGCCCGCCGCTGCTGCGCGTCCTGCTGACCGGCGCCCAGGCCCGCTCCTTCGCCAAGCGCGCGCTCGACGTGGTCTCCGCGGGGCGCCCGCCGTGCCCGCTGTGCAGCCTCCCCCTGGACCCGGAAGGACACGTATGCCCGCGTCAGAACGGGTACCGGAGGTCGGCCTGAGCCCCGGCACCGAGGCCCTCGTCCACGGCGAGCTGACCGTGCGCGGCCAGGTGCGCGACGCCTCCAACGCCGTGCTGTTCTGCGAGACCGAGTACGAGGGCCGCGCGCTCGCCTGCGTGTACAAGCCGGTGGCCGGGGAACGCCCGCTGTGGGACTTCCCCGACGGCACCCTGGCCCAGCGCGAGGTGGCCGCGTACCTGGTCTCCGAGGCGACCGGCTGGGGCCTGGTGCCGCCCACCGTGCTGCGCGACGGACCGTACGGCGAGGGCATGGTCCAGCTCTGGATCGACCCGCCGGACCTGACCGCGGACACGGATACGGATACGGATACGGAAGCCGGCCCCGACGAGGCCCCCGACGCCGCCGCCGACACCAATTCCGACCCCAACTCCGACACCGACCCCGCGCAGCCGGAGCTCTTCGGGCTGACCGAGGACACCGAGCCCGCCCCCGGCTGGAAGCCCGTCGTCGAGGCCCGACTGGAGAACGGCCGCACCGCCCTGCTGGTGCACGCCGACGACATACGCCTGCGCCGCCTGGCCGTGCTGGACGCCGTCATCAACAACGCCGACCGCAAGGGCGGCCACCTGCTCCAGACCGCCGACGGGCGGCTCTACGGCATCGACCACGGAGTGACGTTCCACACCGAGGACAAGCTGCGCACCCTGCTGTGGGGCTGGGCGGGCGAGCCGCTGCCGGACGAGGCCGTGGCCGTACTGCGCAAGCTCCAGGCGGAGCTGGCGGGGGCGCTCGGCGACCGGCTCGCCGAGCTGATCACCCCCGCGGAGACGGCCGCCGTACGGGCCAGGACCGAGCGGCTGCTGCGGTCGGGAGTGCATCCCGAGCCCGGCGGCGAGTGGCCGTCGATCCCCTGGCCGCCGGTCTGAAGCGGGGCGCTCCGGGCCGTCCGGGAGAGCGTTCCGGCAGCGCGCCCGAGCCGCCTCGTCCGGCATTGCCCCAGCTCCGGTTCGTTTGCCAGTCGTCTGCACGGTTAATCTCATGACATGCATGCCTGGCCCGCTTCCGACGTCCCCGCCCTTCCCGGCACTGGACGCGCACTCCGTCTCCACGACACCGCGACCGGTGGGCCGCTGACGATCGATCCGGGCCCGGTGGCCCGGATCTACGTCTGCGGGATCACCCCCTACGACGCCACTCACCTGGGGCACGCGGCCACGTACAACGCGTTCGACCTCGTGCAGCGCGTGTGGCTCGACACGAAGCGCCAGGTGGAGTACGTCCAGAACGTCACGGACATCGACGATCCGCTGCTGGAGCGGGCCAACGCGACCGACGTCGACTGGGTCGAGCTGGCCGAGCGGGAGACCGCGCTGTTCCGCGAGGACATGACCGCGCTGCGGATGCTGCCGCCCGCCCACTACATCGGCGCGGTCGAGGCCATTCCGGGCATCGTCCCGCTGATCGAGCGGCTGCGGGACGCGGGCGCGGCGTACGAACTCGGCGTCGACACGTACTTCTCGATCGCCGCCGACCCCGACTTCGGCAAGGTCTCCGGGCTCGACGCCGCCACGATGCGCGCGCTCTCCGCCGAGCGCGGCGGCGACCCGGACCGGCCGGGCAAGAAGAACCCGCTGGACCCGATGCTGTGGATGGGCGCCCGCGAGGGCGAGCCGAGCTGGGACGGCGGCTCGCTCGGCCCCGGCCGCCCCGGTTGGCACATCGAGTGCGTGGCCATCGCGCTCGACCACCTCGGCATGGGATTCGACGTCCAGGGCGGCGGCTCCGACCTGGCCTTCCCGCACCACGAGATGGGCGCCTCGCACGCCCAGGCGCTCACCGGCGAGTACCCGTACGCGAAGGCGTACGTGCACGCGGGGATGGTCGCGCTGCACGGCGAGAAGATGTCGAAGTCCAAGGGGAATCTGGTCTTCGTCTCCACGCTGCGCCGCGACGGCGTCGACCCGGCGGCGATCCGGCTCGCGCTGCTCGCCCACCACTACCGCGCCGACTGGGAGTGGACCGACGCCGTGCTCGCCGAGGCGGTCGAGCGGCTCGCGCGCTGGCGGGCCGCCGTCTCCCGGCCGGACGGGCCGTCCGCCGACGCGCTGCTCGAAGAGATCCGCGAGGCGCTGGCCGACGACCTCGACGCGCCGCGCGCCCTGGCCGCCGTGGACCGCTGGGCCGCCGCGCAGGAGTCCGAGGGCGGCACCGAGACCGGCGCGCCCGGCCTGGTGTCGCGCACGGTGGACGCGCTGCTCGGAGTCGCGCTGTAGTCCGCACACCCCAACCGACCCACCCGTGACCGCCCTTGGACTCAGCCGGAGTCCGAGGGCGGTTTCCGTTCCGCTTCCGTTCTGGCCATGGTCCCATGCTCGATTTTGCGCTAAACACGCTTCATGCAAACAAGAGTGCGCACTAGAGTGGTGCTGGTCGGTGCAGCCGTGCTCGGTCTGCTCATGGCCTTCACGGGACCCGGCGGCGCGCAGGCCGCCGCACCCACCGCGACCGCCGAGACCTCCGTGGGGGACGTGACCGGCTTCGACCACGCCGGCGCCGTCTACCGGCTGCACGCGGGTCAGGCCCTGGCCCGGGTCAGCTTCGTGTCGGCCGACACCTTCCGCATCGAACTGGCCCCGGACGGCGCCTTCACCGATCCGACCGGCGACGACATCGTCCTGCCGCAGGGCGCGCCGCCCGCCACGCGCTGGAAGGACGCGGGCGACGCCTACGAGTTGAGCACCTCGGCCGTCACGCTGCGGGCCTACAAGGCGCCGCTGCGCTTCGCCCTCTACCGGGCCGACGGCACCCGGGTCTGGTCCGAGACGAAGCCGCTGAGCTGGACCAAGGACAGCACCACCCAGACCCTCGACCGCGGCGCGGCCGAGCAGTTCTACGGCGGCGGCATGCAGAACGGCCGCGGCAACACCTCGCACCGCGGCCAGACCCTCCAGGTCGGCGTGGACGGCAACTGGAACGACGGCGGGCACCCCAACTCCGTGCCGTTCTACCTCTCCACGGCCGGATACGGCGTCTTCCGCAACACCTACGCGCCCAACACCTACAGCTTCGGCGAGCCGGTGACCGCGAGCGCCGAGGAACAGCGCTTCGACGCCTACTACTTCGCGGGCGACGCCAAGCGGGTGATCGGCGACTACACCAAGCTGACCGGCAAGCCCTTCCTGCCCCCGGTCTACGGCCTGGAGCCGGGCGACTCCGACTGCTACCTGCACAACGCCAACCGCGGCGAACGCCACACCCTCGACGCGCTCGACGTGGCCGCCGACTACACCGCCAACGACATGCCCAACGGCTGGATGCTCGTCAACGACGGCTACGGCTGCGGGTACGAGAACCTGCCGGAGACGTCGGCGGGCCTGGCGAAGCAGGACATGGAGCTCGGCCTGTGGACCGAGGACGGCCTGGACAAGCTCGCCGACCAGGTCAAGGCGGGCCAGCGGGTCGCCAAGCTCGACGTCGCCTGGGTCGGCGACGGCTACAAGCACGCGCTGGACGGCTGCAAGGACGCCTACCGGGGCATCGAGGACAACAGCGACGCCCGCGGCTTCACCTGGGCGCCGGAGAGCTGGGCGGGCGCGCAGCGCTGCGGCGTGCAGTGGTCCGGCGACCAGTACGGCACCTGGGACTACATCCGCTGGCAGATCCCGACCTACGCGGGCGCCACGATGTCGGGCCTGGCCTACACCTCGGGCGACATCGACGGCATCTTCGGCGGCAGCGCCGACACGTACACCCGCGACCTGGAGTGGAAGTCCTTCCTGCCCGCCGTCATGACGATGGACGGCTGGGCCGCCAGCGACAAGCAGCCCTACCAGTACGGGGAGCCGTACACCTCGATCAACCGCCAGTACCTCAAGCTCAAGGAGTCGCTGCTGCCGTACATGTACAGCTACGCGGCCGAGGCGAACAGGACCGGTGTCGGCGCGGTGCGCCCGCTGGCGCTGGAGTACCCGGACGACCCGGTGGCGGCGACCGACGCGGCGAAGTACGAGTTCCTGTCCGGGCAGGACTTCCTGGTCGCGCCGGTCTACGAGGACTCCGCGGTGCGCGACGGCATCTACCTGCCCAAGGGCACCTGGACCGACTACTGGACCGGCCGGATCTACCAGGGGCCGACCACGGTCGGCGGCTACAGCGCGCCGCTGGGCACCCTGCCGCTGTTCGTCAAGGCCGGTGCCGCCGTGCCGATGTGGCCCGGCATCAGGTCGTACCGGGACCGTACGGCCGACTCCCCGGTGGCCTGGGACGTCTACCCGCAGGGCACCTCGTCCTTCACCCTCTACGAGGACGACGGCGTGACCCGGCAGAGCCGCGCGGGGAAGTACGCGCGGCAGAAGGTCACGGTCACCGCGCCGAAGTCCGGCGCGGGCGAGGTGACGGTGGACGTCGGCGCGAGCGTCGGCGACTTCCGGGGCAAGCAGACCGCCCGGCCGTACGCGTTCACCCTGCACACCGGTGACGCGCCCGGCGCGGTGCTGCTCGACAGCAAGGTGCTGCCCCGGCTCGGCACCGAGGCCGCCTTCGACAAGGCGACGCAGGGCTGGTGGTACGACCCCGCCGACCGCGGGGGAGTGGTCCGGGTGAAGACCGCGACCCGGTCCACCGCGCAGGCGTTCCGGCTGCGGCTGGCGGGCTCCAGCGCGCTCGGCGGACGCGTGCCGGGCGCGGCCGCGGTGGTCTCCGCGCCCGCGGGCCAGGAGACCGGCGCCGGGGTCGCCTCCGACGTCGCCGTGGACCTGACCGCGGGCAAGCTGCCGGTGGTCGGCGCCAAGGTCTCGCTCCGGGCGCCGGACGGCTGGAAGGTGTCGGCGCCGCAGACCGTGCCCGTGCTGACCGCGGGGAACACCAAGCGGCTGCGCTTCTCGGTGACCCCGCCCGCCGGGGTCACGGCCGGACAGGCCGTGCTCACCGCGCGGGCCGACTACCTGTCGTCGGCGCCCGGCCGGGTCGCCGTCCAGCCGTTCGCGGTCGCGGCGATGCCCGCGCCGCCGACGGCCGACACGTATGCCGGGGATCTGACCTGGCTGACCTCGACCAACGGCTGGGGGCCGCCGGAACGCGACCGCAGCAACGGAGAGTCGGGCGCGGCCGACGGGCACACGCTGACCTTGGACGGGACGACGTACGCCAAGGGCATCGGGGCGCACGCGGCCTCCGACGTCGAGGTGTACCTCGGCGGCCGGTGCTCGGTGTTCACCTCGGACGTGGGCATCGACGACGAGATCGACGGCTACGGCTCGGTGACCTTCTCCGTCGTCGCGGACGGCGTCACGCTGTGGACCTCGCCCGTGCTCACCGGGGCGTCGGCCACCGTGCCGGTGTCGGTACCGGTGACCGGGGCCCGGCACGTCCATCTGAAGATCACCCCGGCGGCGACGTCACTCAGCGGTGACCACGGGGACTGGGCGGGGGCGCGGTTCCACTGCGCGTGACCGGTTGAGGGTGAGGGGGTGCGCGCGGCGCGCACCCCTCACTCCCGTCCGTCGCGCGGTCTACTCCTCGCGGCCGTCCCCGTCGCCGTCCGGGGCGTCCAGGTCGCCTTCCCCGTCCTTGGCGGCCTCGGCCTCGGTCTCCGTGTCGGCGTCGGCTGCGGCCTTGTGGTCGGCCTTGCTGTCGGCCTCGGCTGCGGCGTCCTTGTCGGCGCCGTCGTCCGTATCGGTGTCCGTGCCCGCGCCCGCGCCGCTGTCCGGGTCCAGCCGCGGCGACTGCGCACGGTCCCGGAACTGCGGCACCCCGCCGTCACCCTCGCTCGCGTACTCCCCGGCCTGCGGGTCGCGGCGGCGCAGATAGCGCTCGAACTCCTTGGCGATGGCCTCACCCGACGCCTCGGGCAGCTCCGCGGTGTCCCGCGCCTCCTCCAGCGTCTGGACGTACTCCGCGACCTCGCTGTCCTCGGCCGCGAGCTGGTCCACGCCGACCTGCCAGGCGCGCGCGTCCTCGGGCAGCTCGCCCTGCGGGATGCGCAGGTCGAGCAGGTCCTCGAGGCGGTTGAGCAGCGCCAGGGTGGCCTTGGGGTTGGGCGGCTGCGACACATAGTGCGGCACCGCCGCCCACAGGCTCACCGCGGGGATGCCCGCGTGGGTGCACGCCTCCTGGAGGATGCCGACGATGCCGGTCGGCCCCTCGTAGCGCGACTCCTCCAGATTGAGCGTCGTCGCCAGGTCGGGGTCCGAGGTCACCCCGGTGACCGGGACCGGCCGGGTGTGCGGGGTGTCGCCGAGCAGCGCGCCCAGCACCACGACCATCTCGACGCCCAGCTCGTGGGCGAAGCCCAGGATCTCGTTGCAGAACGAGCGCCAGCGCATGCTGGGCTCGATCCCGCGGACCAGCACCAGGTCGCGGGGCTTGGGCGTCGTGATCCTGACGACCGAGAGCCGGGTCGTGGGCCATACGACCCGCCGTACCCCGGCGTCCATCCAGACCGTGGGGCGGTTCACCTGGAAGTCGTAGTAGTCCTCGGCGTCGAGCGCCGCGAAGACCTCGCCCTTGAACTCCCGGTCCATGTGCCCGACCGCGGTCGAGGCGGCGTCCCCGGCGTCGTTCCAGCCCTCGAACGCGGCCACCATGACCGGGTCGATCAGCTCGGGTACCCCCTCGAGCTCGATCACCCAGCGCCTCCTTCCGACCGGAGGGGAGCGGTGCCGTCCCCGTACCGGCTGCTGTTCCTGCACGTGCGGCACCAGCCTACGGCGTACCGAGGCCGGTGCCGTGGTTCTCGTAGCTGGATGATCCCCAGCGCGGCCCCCGATGAGTCACCGGCAGCGCCACCAGGTGAGACATCCGATCTGTTGCCCACAAAGTTTGGCCCCGCCCCTGGACTTCCGGCCCCGCGCGCCGCTATACATCGGATCATCAAGAAAAGATCCGATGTCTCACGACGGGGGTGTGCATGAGTCCGACCATTACCGAGGTCGACGTGTACGACATCCGCTTTCCGACCTCGGAGCAGCTCGACGGCTCGGACGCCATGAACCCCGACCCCGACTACTCCGCCGCCTACGTCATGCTCCGTACGGACTCGCCCGGCGGCCTGGCGGGCTACGGTCTCTGCTTCACGATCGGGCGCGGCAACGACGTCGTCGCCGCGGCGATCAGGACACTGCGACCCTACGTGGTCGGCCGCTCGGTGGACAGTGTCACGGGTGATCTTGGCGGCTTCTACCGGCTGCTCACCCACGACTCCCAACTGCGCTGGCTCGGCCCGGAGAAGGGCGTGATGCACATGGCCGCCGGGGCGGTGGTCAACGCCGCCTGGGACCTGGCCGCCCGCCGGGCCGGACTGCCGGTCTGGGAACTGCTGGCCGGGATGAGCCCGGAACAGCTCGTGGACATGGTCGACTTCCGCTACCTCAGCGACGCCATGACCCGCGACGAGGCGCTGGAGATCCTCCGCCGCGCCGAGCCGGGCCGCGCCGAGCGCGCCGCGGAACTGCGCCGTCGCGGCTACCCCGCCTACACCACGGAACCCGGCTGGATCGGCTACTCCGACGACAAGTTGACCCGGCTGTCGAAGGAGGCCGTCGCCGCGGGCTTCCAGCAGATCAAGCTCAAGGTCGGCGGCGACCTCGACGACGACCTGCGCCGGATGCGGCTGGCCCGCGACGCGGTCGGCCCCGACATCAGGATCGCCGTCGACGCCAACCAGCGCTGGGACGTCTCCGACGCCGTCGACTGGATGCGGGCGCTGGCGCCCTTCGACCCGTACTGGATCGAGGAGCCGACCAGCCCCGACGACGTCCTCGCGCACGCCGCGATCCGCGCGGGCCAGCCGGTGCCGGTCGCGACCGGCGAACACGTCGCCAACCGCGTGGTGTTCAAGCAGCTCCTCCAGGCCGGCGCGGTGGACTTCGTCCAGATCGACGCGGCCCGCGTCGCCGGGGTCAACGAGAACATCGCGATCCTGCTGCTCGCCGCCAAATTCGGCGTCCCGGTCTGCCCGCACGCCGGCGGCGTGGGCCTGTGCGAACTCGTCCAGCACCTGTCGATGTTCGACTACGTCGCCGTCTCCGGCACCTGGGACAACCGGGTGATCGAGTACGTCCCGCACCTGCACGAACACTTCACCGATCCCGTGGTGATGGACCACGGCCGATACCGCGCCCCTGCCGCGCCCGGCTTCTCCGCCCGTATGGTCCCGGAGTCGCTCGCCGACTACCGCTACCCGGACGGCCCGGTGTGGCAGGCGCGACAGGCCCGACAGGAGCTGACCCGATGAGCACCAGCGCCGATCCGACGCACGCCGCCTCCGCCGCCCAGGACCTCGCGGGCCTCACCGCCCTCGTCACCGGCGGCGCCTCCGGGATCGGCGCCGCCACCGCGGCGCTGCTGACCGCCCGCGGCGCGCGCGTCGCCGTACTGGACCGCGACACCGCGGGCGCGCCGAGCGGCACCGTCCCCGTCACCGCCGACGTCACCTCGGACGAGGACGTACGGGCCGCGGTCGGCGCGGCCGTCGCCGAACTCGGCAGCCTGCACATCGTGGTGAGCAACGCCGGGATCGGCGCCATCGGCACCGTCGAGGACAACCCGGACGACGAGTGGCAGCGCGTGCTGGACATCAACGTCCTGGGCATGATGCGGACCGCCCGCGCCGCCCTGCCGCACCTGCGCGAGGCCGCCGCCGCCCGGCCGGGCAGCGCCTCCATCACCCACACCTGCTCGATCGCCGCGACCGCGGGACTGCCGCAGCGGGCGCTGTACAGCGCGAGCAAGGGCGCGGTGCTCGCCCTCACCCTGGCGATGGCCGCCGACCACGTACGCGAGGGCGTACGGGTCAACTGCGTGAACCCCGGAACCGCCGACACCCCCTGGATCGGCCGCCTCCTCGACCAGGCCGAGGACCCGGCCGCCGAGCGCGCGGCACTCGACGCACGCCAGCCCCTGGGACGGCTGGTGTCCGCCGACGAGGTCGCCGCGGCCATCGTCTACCTGGCGAGTCCCGCCGCGGCGAGCGTGACCGGAACCGCGCTCGCCGTCGACGGCGGAATGCAGGGACTGCGCCTGCGCCCCGCCGGAAGCTGAGCCGCCACCCCGGCTTCCGCGCACGGCAGTTGTCCCCAAGTACGTCAGCTCCTCCGCACCTCAGCTCCTCCGCACCTCAGGCACCGCCCCCGCACCACATCCTCCGCAGAGCCGACACACAATTCGAAGGGCAGGGCTCGACGATGAGACTGCGCAGAACGACCGTGGCCGCCTGTGCCGCACTGCTCGCGGTCACCGCGCTCGCCGGTTGCAACCGGGGAAGCGACAGCAAGGCGGGCAGCTCCGGCAAGGTCGGCATCGACCTGCCGCGCTCCGACAGCGACTTCTGGAACTCGTACAACAGCTACATAGAAAAGGGCGTCAAGGCCGGTGACGTCTCGGCCCTGCCCCGCACCAACTCGCAGAACGACATCGGCAAGCTCGTCGCGAACGTGCAGAGCTTCGCCAACGAGGGCGCCAAGGCGCTCGTGATGGCCCCGCAGGACACCGGCGCCATCGCCTCCACCCTGGAGCAGATGGCCAAGAAGAAGATCCCGGTGATCAGCGTCGACACCCGCCCCGACAAGGGCCCGGTGTACATGGTCGTCCGCGCGGACAACAAGGCGTACGGCACGAAGGCGTGCGAGTACCTGGGCGAACAGCTCAAGGGCAAGGGCAAGATCGCGGAGTTCGAGGGCGACCTGTCCTCGATCAACGGCCGCGACCGCTCGGAGGCGTTCGCCGCCTGCATGAAGAGCAAATTCCCGAACATCAAGGTGATCCCGCTGGTCACCAACTGGGACGGCGCCACCGCCTCGGCCAAGCTCCAGACCACGCTGGCCGCCGACCCGGACCTGAACGGCATCTACATGCAGGCCGGCGGGGTCTTCCTCCAGCCGACCCTCGCGCTGCTCCAGCAGAAGAACCTGCTCAAGCCGCCGGGCACGCCGGGACACATCACGATCATCTCCAACGACGGCATCCCCGAGGAGTTCAAGGCCATCAAGGCCGGGCAGATCGACGCCACCATCTCCCAGCCCGCCGACCTGTACGCGAAGTACGCGCTGTACTACGCCAAGGAGGCTCTGGCCGGGAAGACCTTCCAGCCGGGCCCGACCGACCACGACTCCACGATCATCAAGATCCCCAACGGTCTCGAGGACCAGCTCCCCGCCCCGCTGGTCACCAAGGACAACGTGGACGACGCGAGCCTGTGGGCCAACCAGCTCGGGAAGAGCTGACCCATGGCCGAGGCCGTACCGCCCCCCGCGGTCCACGCGGAGGGCATCGTCAAACGGTTCGGGGCCACCGTGGCCCTGGACCGGGTGGGCATCACCGTCGCGGCCGGCGACTCGCACGCGCTCGTCGGCCGCAACGGGGCGGGCAAGTCCACCCTGGTCTCCGTGCTGACCGGGCTGCACGCCCCGGACGCCGGGCGGGTCTCCTTCCTCGGGAAGCCCGCCCCCGCGCCCGGCGACACCGCCGCCTGGCAGTCCAAAGTGGCCTGCGTCTACCAGAAGTCGATGGTCGTCCCCGATCTGACCGTCGCGGAGAATCTGTTCCTGAACAGATTCGGCCGCGGCCGGATCCGCTGGTCCGCGCTGCGCGGCCGGGCCCGCGACCTGCTCGCCGAGTACGGGGTCGACGTCGACCCGACCGCGCGCGCCGGTGATCTCACCGTCGAGCAGGGGCAGTTCGTGGAGATCGCGCGGGCCCTGTCCTTCGGCGCGCGCTTCATCATCCTGGACGAGCCCACCGCGCAGCTCGACGCGGCGGGCATCGAGCGGCTCTTCACCAAGCTGCGCGGCCTCCAACAGCAGGGCGTGGCCTTCCTGTTCATCTCGCACCACCTCCAGGAGGTCTACGACCTGTGCAGCACCGTCACGGTCTACCGTGACGCCCGCCATGTCGTGACCGCGCCCGTCGCCGAGTTGAGCAAGGCGGAACTGGTCGAGGCGATGACCGGTGAGGCGGCGCAGGCCGAACTGGCCTGGCACGCACGGGGGTCGGCCGACGAGTCGGCGTCCAAGGCGCTGTCCACCTCGCTGCCGGTGCCGGTCTCCAAGGGCGCTGCGGACACCGGTGACGCCGTCCTGCGCGCCGAAGGGCTCGTGCTCGACGGCGCCTTCGACAGCATCGACTTCGCCGTACGCCCCGGCGAGGTGCTGGGCCTGGCCGGGGCCACCGCCAGCGGCAACACCGCGCTCGGCGAGACCCTGGTCGGGCTGCGCAAGGCCACCGGCGGCCGGACCCTGGTCGCGGGCAAGGCCGTACGCCCCGGCAGCGTCCCGCACGCGCTCGGCGCCGGGATCGGCTACGTACCCGAGGACCGGCACCGGCAGGGCCTGGTGCTCGGCCGCAGCGTCGCGGAGAACGCCACCCTCACCGTGACCGACCAACTCGGCCCGTACGGCACGGTCCTGCCGTCCAGGACCAGGGAATTCGCACAGCGCATGATCAGCTCGCTGGACATCAAGACCTCGGGACCGGCCCAGCCGGTGGCCGATCTGTCCGGCGGCAACCAGCAGAAGGTCGTCATCGCCCGCGCCCTGGCCCGCGACCCGCGCGTGCTGGTGGCCGTCCGGCCCACCGCGGGCGTGGACGTGAAGTCCAAGGACGCGCTGCTCGGCGTGGTCAGAGGCGTCGCGGACCGCGGCGACGCCGCCGTCATCGTCTCCGACGAACTGGACGACCTGCGGGTCTGCGACCGGGTGATCGCGCTCTTCCACGGGCGGGTGATCGCCGAGTTCGGCAGCGGATGGAGCGACCGGGACCTGGTCTCGGCCATGGAAGGGCTGCCCTCGGGCGGCGACGAGGGAGCCGAGGAATGAGTGACACCAGTCAGTTGACCGCCGATGTGGCGGTACCGGACAAGACCCGGCGGCCGGCGCCGCGTATCCAGCTCACCCGCTACCGGGACCTGTCCCTGCTGCCGGTGATCCTGCTGCTGGGCGTCATCGGCTTCATCGTGTCGCCCACCTTCCTGACCTCCGACAACCTCCTCGGCGTCCTCCAACAGTGCAGCGAGCTGAGCCTGTTGGTGCTCGGCGAGGCGATGATCCTGATCTCCGGCCGGATGGACCTGTCGCTGGAGTCCACCATCGGCGTGGCCCCCGTGATCGCCATGTGGCTGGTGATGCCGAGCACCGGCTCCGCCACCTACCACGGCATCGGACTGCTGCCCGGCTGGTCCTCGATCCCGCTCTGCCTGCTGGTGGGCGTGCTCATCGGCGGCTTCAACGGATTCCTGATCCTGAAACTGCGGGTCAACGGCTTCATCGCCACCCTCGGCATGCTGACCATGCTCCGCGGCCTCCAGGACGGCATATCCCAGGGCAAGTCCATCGTCGAGGTGCCCGCGTCCTTCTCCTACCTCGGCGGCGCGTCCTGGCTCGGCGCCCCGGCCGCGGTCTGGATCTGCCTGGTGCTCTTCGTCCTCGGCGGCCTGGCGCTCGGCTATCTGCGGCACGGCCGGGCGCTCTACGCGATCGGCGGCAACAAGGAGGCGGCCCGCGCGGCCGGTATCCGGGTCGACCTCATCACCTGGGTCGTCCTCGCCGTCGCGGGCCTGCTCGCCGCCTTCGCCGGTGTGCTCTACGTCGGCCACTACGGCGCGATCTCCTCGACCCAGGGCAACGGCTGGATCTTCCAGGTCTTCGCCGCCACCGTGATCGGCGGCGTCAGCCTCAACGGCGGCAAGGGCACCCTCTTCGGCGCCCTGACCGGTGTCGTCGCGCTCCAACTCGTCGTGAACGTCACGACGCTGGGCGGTGTGCCGCCGCTGTGGGACAAGTTCCTCTACGGTGCGATCATCATCGTCGCGCTGATCATCTCCCGCTTCGCGAGCGGCGAGAAGCAGGACTGACCGGATACCCGAGGGAGAGAACGTCACCATGCCCGTACCGGTACTGCCCCGGCTCGGCCTCGGCTGCGCGCCGCTGGGCAACCTCTACCGCGCCGTCACCGAGGAGGAGGCCGAGGCCACCGTGGCCGCCGCCTTCGAGACGGGGGCCGCGGGGCCCGTGTACCTCGACACGGCGCCGCACTACGGTCTCGGCCGCTCCGAGGAACGGCTCGGCCGGGCGCTGGCCGGACGGGACCGCTCCACGTACGTGCTCTCCACCAAGGTCGGCCGCAGGCTGCGCGACCTGCGGCCGGGCGAGGCCCCGGACGGCCAGGGCTTCACCGACTCCCCGGCCCGCGCGCGGGAGTGGGACTACACCGCCGACGGCATCCGCGCCACGCTGGAGGGTTCCCTGGAACGGCTCGGCGTGGACGCCGTCGACATCGTCTATCTGCACGACCCCGAGGACCACCTGCCGGAGATCTACGACACCGGCTTCGCCGCCCTGGCCGACCTGCGCGACCAGGGCGTGGTCAAGGCCATCGGCTTCGGCATGAACTACAGCGACATCCTCGCCCGCCTCGTCGCGGACCTCGATGTCGACGTCGTGCTGTGCGCGGGCCGCTGGACGCTGCTGGAACGCACCGCGCTGGACGACCTGCTGCCGGCCTGCGAACGGCGCGGTACGAAGGTCGTCGTGGGGGGCGTCTACAACTCGGGCCTGCTGGCCGACCCGCGACCCGGCGCACACTACAACTACGTCGAAGCGCCACCGGAGATCCTGGCCCGCGCCCAGCACATCGCCGCCGTCTGCGCCGAGTTCGACGTCCCGCTGCGCGCCGCCGCGCTGCGCTACCCCTTCGCGCACCCCTCGGTGGTCTCGGCCGTGGTGGGCGCCGCCAACGCCGCCGAGGTGCGCGACAACGCGGAGCTGTTCTCGTACGACATCCCGGACGCGCTCTGGCACGCTCTGGTCGCCCGCGGGCTGCTGGACAAGGACGCGCCGCTGCCGCTCAGGGCTCCCGCCGAGGGGGCCTGACCCGATGCGGATCGACGCCCACCACCATCTGTGGGACCTCGAACGGCGCCCCCAGCCGTGGCTGACCGGGGCTGAACTCGACCCCATCGCCCGGACGTTCCGCCTCGCGGAACTCCTTCCGCTGCTGGACGCGCACGGGATCGACGCCACCGTGCTCGTCCAGTCCAGCTCCTCGCTCGACGAGACCCGCGAACTCCTCGCCCTCGCCCGCGACTCCGGCGGCCGGGTCGCCGGGGTCGTCGGCTGGGCCGACCTCACCTCGCCCGAACTCCCCGGCACCCTGGGCGCGTTGGCCGCCCTCGGACCCCTGGTCGGCATACGGCACCAGGTCCAGGACGAGGCCGACCCCGGATGGCTGGCGCGCGCCGACGTCAGGTCCGGCCTCGCCGCCGTCGGCGCCGCGGGGCTCGTCTACGACCTGCTCGTCACCGTCGACCAGCTCCCCGCCGCCATCGGCACGGTGCGGGCGCTGCCCGAGGTGCGGTTCGTCCTCGACCACGGCGCCAAGCCGCCGGTCGGCGGCGGAGGCTGGGAGCCGTGGGCCGCCTCCATGACCGAGCTGTCGGCGCTGCCGAACGTCTGGTGCAAGCTCTCCGGGCTCGTCACGGAGGCCGACTGGCACCGGTGGCGCGTCGCCGACGTGCTGCCCTACGCCCGCCATCTCCTGGCCGCCTTCGGGCCCGACCGGCTCCTCTTCGGCTCCGACTGGCCCGTGTGCACCCTCGCCGCCGATTACTCCTCCGTCGTCGCCCTCGCCGAGGCGGCCCTCTCCCCTCTCACCCCCGCCGCCCGCGACGCCGTCCTCGGCCGCAACGCCGCTCGCCTCTACGCCCTGAACCTGCCCCCGGCGGGTCCATGAGCCAGTGCAGCGCCTGCTCCCGGGGGCGTGGCCCCGGACGGTTCGTTCGCCGGGGCGGCAGGCCGAGTTCTAGGGGCGGAAAGCGAGGCCCCGCGGAGGGCGAACGCACAGGGCTCGCGCCCTCCCCACCCCGCCCGGAGGGTTAAAGCGTTGAGCGAAGCCACTGCTCCACGCTGGCGACATGCACCGTCGCCCACGAACGGGCAGCCTCGGCGTCGCGGTCGCGCAGGGCGGTGAGAATGGCCCGGTGCTCGTGCAGCGTGCGGCTGACGGCGTCGACCTGGGTGATGCCGCGCCAGACGCGCGCGCGGGTGGTGGGTCCTGACAGACCGTCGAGCAGCGAGCAGAGCACGGAGTTGCCCGAGCCCTGGACGATGCCGCGGTGGAACTCCAGGTCGGAGGCGACCAGTTCCTCGACGGACGGCTGCGGGCCGAGCGCGTCCAGCTTGCCTTCGAGGGCGTCCAGCTCCTCGACGGAGATGCGGACGGCGGCCATCGCGGTGGCGGCGGGTTCCAGGATGCGGCGGACCGCGAGGAATTCGAGCACGGTGTCGTCGCGGTGGAAGTCCACGACGAAACTGAGGGCTTCGAGCAGGAGCTGCGGGTCGAGGCTGGTGACGTAGGTGCCGTCGCCCTGGCGGACGTCGAGGATGCGGATCAGCGAGAGGGCGCGGACGGCCTCACGCAGCGAGTTGCGGGACAGCCCCAGCTCGGCCGCGAGTTCGCTCTCCTTGGGGAGCCGGTCGCCCGGACGCAGCGCCCCGGAGACGATCATCTCCTTGATCCTCTCGATGGCCTCGTCGGTGACCGCCATCAGCGCCTCCCCTGTTCAGGTCCCGCCGCCGCCAGACCTCCGATGTATGAGGCCCCATTATGGGCCCGGCGCGCCGGAACGCCTAACAACGGCCGGAACCGGGCACAGCCGCCCGCGTACCGGCCGAACCGCCCCCCCGTACGGGCTCAGCGGCTCGCGTACCGGCTCGGCGGCGCGCCGACCGCCGCGGTGAAGTCACGGGTCAGGTGCGCCTGGTCGGCATAGCCCAGGTCGGCGGCGAGCGCGGCCCAGTCGATGTCGGCGCCGCCGTCCGCGCGGGCCGCGGCCTCGTGCAGTCGGGCCCGGCGCAGCACCCACTTGGGGCTCGCCCCCACGTACTCCGCGAAGAGCCGCTGGAGCCGCCGTACGGGCAGGTCCAGCTCGCGGGCCAGCTCGTCCACCCGGAAGAGCTGCGGGCCGGCGGTGATCCTCCCGCGCTCATCGGCCGGGGGGACACCCCTCTCGATTCTCTCGACCAGGTCCGCCACCTCGGCCACCACCGGGTCCTGCCGGGTGCCGGGCAGCAGCTCCAGCAGATACTCCTCGGCCAGCGCCGTCATCGCCGCCAGGTCGTCCAGTGCCAGGATCTCCCGGCTCAGCGCCTCGACGGCCCCGGCCGGGCCGCCGAGCAGACCGGCCGCGGGCACCGCGCGGTCGGCCAGCTCCGCCACCGGCCCGTCGATGAACGGCCGGAAGGCGCCCGGCCGGAATTTCACCCCGAACACCTGGTCGCGCCCGTGCAGCACACGGCTGAACACCCCCCGCTGCACCCCGTACACCAGTGGCTCAGGGGCCTCGAAGACCAGATGGACATTGGGGTGGGCGAGCACCTTCTGCTCGTGGTCCGGCCGCCCCCGCAGGTCCCAGCGCGGATTCCAGTAGAAGTCGACCAGAGCCGCCAGCGCGGGCCGCGGCTGCTGCCGCCGTACTTCGACGCGCCCGCCCGTCGCCTCCGGCCTCAGCACCCCGCGCCCCAGCCCGTGCCCGCTCATGCCCGTCACTGTAAACGCGGCCACCGACAACGGCGCGGGCACGCGCGGGCACGCACGGGCACGCGGGAGCACCGGCAACGGCGCGGCCACGCGACACGGGCCGGGTGTCGCGTTTCTTCAAGACCGCCGTCCCCGGTCGCGCCTAGCGTCGAGGGCATGAACTTCCACGCACAGATCGCCGACAGTGCCGCGGAGGCCGCCCGGGTCGCCGCCGGGATCACCGACGACCAGCTCACCGGCCCCACGCCCTGTCCCGACTACGACACCCGCACCCTGATCAACCACTGGGTCGCGTACACCGGCCTCGGCATGGAGCTGCGCGCCCGCAAGGAGCCGCACCCCGCCGACCTCGGCGAGCGCGACTTCACCGCGGAGCCCGGCTGGGCCGCCGCCTACGCGCGGCAGCTCGACCGGGCCGCGGACGCCTGGGCCGACCCGGCCGCCTGGGAGGGCGAGCTGGACATGGGCGGCATGGCGATGCCCGCGCAGGACATCGCCGGAATGCTCTTCATGGAGCTGCTGCTGCACGGCTGGGACGTCGCCAAGGCCACCGGGCAGGAGTTCAGGGCCGACGAGAAGTCCGGCGCCCTGCTGCTGGCCGTCGTGCGCGAGCAGGCCGAGATGTTCCGGCAGTACAAGGGCTTCGCGGAACCGGTCGCACCGCCCGCCGGGGCCACCGACTTCGAAACCGCTGTCGCCCTGTCCGGCCGCGACCCATACTGGGCGGCATGATCCAGCACGACCTCATCGCCCGCGTACGGGACATGTGCCGCGCCGACGAACGCCTCGGCGCGGCACTGATGTACGGCTCCTTCGCCGCGGGGGAGGGCGACGCCCACAGCGACGTCGAATTCTGGCTCTTCTTCGACCCGGAGCGGCGCGCGGAAGTGGAACCCGAGCAGTGGTGCCGGGAGATCGCCCCGGCCAATCTGGTGCTGCTCAACGAATTCGGCAGCCATGTCGTGCTCTTCCCGGGCCCGGTGCGCGGCGAATTCCACTTCGCGACCACCGACGACATCCCGACGGTCGCCACCTGGCCCGCGCGCGGCGCCGCCGTCGAGCGGATGGTGGTCGTCGACCGCGAAGGGCTGCTGACGCCGGTGCTCGAAGCGGTGCCCGAGCACCCCGTGCTCCCCGCGGCGCCCGACGAGATCGCCGACCTGTGCGGCCGGTTCGCCAACTGGCTGGTGCTGGCGCTGCACGTCACCGCGCGCGGCGAGCACCTGCGCGCGCGGGACGCGCTCTGGCACGCGGCCCGCCATGTGCTGTGGATGGCCCGGCTCGCCGAGGACAGCACCGCGCACTGGCTGACGCCGTCGCGCGCCGCGGAGGCCGAGCTGCCCGCCCGTACGATCGCGGCCGTGGCAGAGGCCAACCCCGTGAGCCTCTGGCACGAGGGCCGCGACCGCTGGCTGACCCTGCTGCCCAGGACCGGCCGCCCCGCCCCGACCGCCCTGTTCGCCGAACTCGACCGCCTGACCGCCGAGACGGCCCAGCCCGCCGGGACGGCCCAGCCCGCCGAGACAACCCAGCCCGCCGGGACGGCCGAGGCCGCCGCGACGGAACCGCCCGCAGGGACGGCGGCCCCCACTTCCTAGTCCCGGCGAAGCACCCGCTCGACCCCTTCCCGCACCTCCGGCGTGTCGAGACCGCGGATGGTCAGCGTCGTCCGCCGCCGCAGCACGTCGTCCGCGTCCTGCGCCCACTCGTGGTCGCGGGCGTAGACGACCTGGGCCCAGATCTCCGGGGCGTCCGGGTGCACGCGCCGGGCCAGCTCCGGGTCCTCGTTGGCCAGCCGCGCGATGTCGAAGGCCAGCGAGCCGTAGTGGGTGGCCAGGTGCCTGGCGGTGTCGGCCGCCATGCGCGGTCCCGGCGCGTCGCCGTCGATCAGCAGCCGGTGGGCGACCGCGTCGGGGCTGGCGAAACCGGGCAGCGGGGCCCGGCGCGGCAGCGACGACATCGGCTCCATGTCGTCGGACAGCGGATGCCCGGGCAGCTCGGCCAGCTTGGTCATCACCGTGCGGCCGATGTGCCGGAAGGTGGTCCACTTGCCGCCCGCCACCGACAGCATCCCGCCGGTCCCCTCGGTGACGACCGTCTCCCGCTTGGCCTTCGAGGTGTCGCCGGGACCGCCGGGCAGCACCCGCAGACCCGCGAAGGAGTACGTGATCAGGTCGCGGGAGAGCTGCTGGTCGCGTACTGAGAAGGCCGCCTCGTCCAGGATCTGCGCGATGTCGGCCTCGGTGACCCGCACATCGGCCGGATCGCCCTCGTACACCTCGTCCGTGGTGCCGAGCAGCAGCATGTCCTCCCAGGGCAGGGCGAAGGTGATGCGGTACTTGTCGATCGGGGTGGCCAGCGCCGCCCGCCACGGCGAGTGCCGCTTGAGCACCAGGTGCGCGCCCTTGGACAGCCGGATCGACGGCGCCGCGGCCGGGTCCTCCATCCGCCGCAGGTGGTCCACCCACGGCCCGGTGGCGTTGAGCACCAGCCGCGCGTCGACCCCGAATTCGGTGCCGTCCACGCGGTCGCGCAGATCGGCGCCCGTGACCCGGCCCCGCGTGAAGCGCAGCCCGGTGACCTCGGCGTGGTTGAGCACGGTCGCGCCCGCGTCGACCGCGGCCCGTACCGTCATCAGCGCCATCCGGGCGTCGTTCATCTGCCCGTCCTCGTAGACGGCGACCGCGCGCAGATTGTCGGTCCGCAGCTCGGGCACGTCCCGCGCGGCCTTGGCCGGGCTGATCACATGCCCGACGCCGTCGCGGAAGGCGGACAGCGCCGAGTACGCGAAGACGCCCGCGCCGAGCTTGGCCGCGCCGTGCGGGCCGCCCTTGTAGACCGGCAGATAGAAGGTGAGGGGGTTGGCCAGGTGCGGCGCGATGTCACGGGAGACCGCGCGCCGCTCCAGGTGGTTCTCCGCCACCAGCTTCACCGCGCCGGTCTGGAGGTAGCGCAGGCCGCCGTGGAGCAGCTTGGAGGAGGCGGAGGAGGTGGCCCCGGCGAAGTCACCGGCGTCCACCATGGCCACCCGCAGCCCCGACTGCGCGGCGTGCCAGGCGGTGGTGATGCCGAGGATGCCACCGCCGATCACCAGCAGGTCGTACGTGGCACGGCCGAGCAGATCCCGGGTCTCGGCCCTGCCGGGGTTGGCGCCTGCGGTCGGATGCGAACCCAGGGCGGGAACGCGCTGCGAGGTGGTCATGGGGTGAATCAGTGCTCCTCTGCGGTGCTCTCTTCGAGCCAGCCCATCGTGGCCTGCACGGCCTTGAGCCAGCTCTTGTACTCGCGGTCCCGTTGGGCCGCGTCCATGCGCGGGGTCCACTCGGCGGCGCGCCGCCAGTTGGCTCGCAGTGCCTCGGTGTCGGGCCAGAAGCCGACCGCGAGACCGGCCGCGTAGGCCGCGCCCAGGCAGGTGGTCTCGGCGACCATCGGGCGCACCACGGGCGCGTCCAGGAAGTCGGCCAGCGTCTGCATGAGCAGGTTGTTGGAGGTCATGCCGCCGTCGACCTTGAGGGCGGCCAGTTCGACGCCGGAGTCCTTGGTCATGGCGTCGGCGATCTCCCGCGTCTGCCAGGCCGTCGCCTCCAGCACGGCGCGCGCGATGTGCGCCTTGGTGACGTAACGGGTCAGCCCGGCGATCACCCCGCGCGCGTCGTCGCGCCAGTAGGGGGCGAACAGGCCGGAGAAGGCCGGTACGAAGTAGGCGCCGCCGTTGTCCTCGACGGACGAGGCCAGCGTCTCGATCTCGGCGGCGGTGCTGATCAGCCCCATCTGGTCGCGCATCCACTGCACCAGCGCGCCGGTGACGGCGATCGAGCCCTCCAGCGCGTAGACCGGAGCGTCGTCGCCGATCCGGTAGCCGACGGTGGTGATCAGGCCGTTGTAGGAGTTGACCGGGGTCTCACCGGTGTTCATCAGCATGAAGGTGCCGGTGCCGTAGGTGGACTTGGCCTCGCCCTCGGCGAAGCAGGTCTGCCCGAACAGCGCCGCCTGCTGGTCGCCGAGCGCGGAGGCCACCGGCACGCCGTCCAGCACGCCGCCGACCGTGCTGCCGTACACCTCGGCGGAGGAACGGATCTCCGGCAGTACGGCGGCGGGTACGCCGATCGATTCCAGGATCTTGTGGTCCCAGTCCAGGGTGCGCAGGTTCATCAGCAGGGTGCGGGAGGCGTTGGTGACGTCGGTGACGTGCCGGCCGCCGTCGACACCGCCGGTGAGGTTCCAGATCACCCAGGAGTCCATGGTGCCGAAGAGGATCTCGCCGCGCTCGGCGCGCTCGCGCAGGCCCTCGACGTTGTCCAGCAGCCAGCGGATCTTGGGTCCGGCGAAGTACGAGGCGAGCGGCAGGCCGGTCTCGCGGCGGAAGCGGTCCTGGCCGACGTTGCGGCCCAGTTCGCGGCAGAGCACGTCGGTGCGGGTGTCCTGCCAGACCAGCGCGTTGTGCACCGGCTCACCGGTGTTCTTGTCCCACAGCAGGGTGGTCTCGCGCTGGTTGGTGATGCCGATCGCCTTGACGTCGGCGGCGCTGAAGCCCTCGTTGTCCTGGGCGGCCTTGGCGATGGCGCCCTCGACCACCTCCTGGACATTGGTCCAGATCTCGGCGGCGTCGTGCTCCACCCAGCCCGGCTTGGGGAAGATCTGCTCGTGTTCCTTCTGGTCGACGGCGACGATCCGGCCGTCCCGGTCGAAGACGATGCAGCGGCTCGACGTGGTGCCCTGGTCGATCGCGGCGATGAACGGGCCGGTGCCGTGCGAGTGGGTGCCGGCGGCGGCGGTGGTGTCGGTCACGTGGTGCTCCTCGGGATCTGCGCGGGGGAAGTGGCTGCGGGGGAGTGGGCGTGGCGGTCTCGCGGCGGCCCTACGTGAAGGCGAGCTTGTACAGGCCGCCGGCTATCGCGGCGCCGGCCAGCGGGCCCAGCACCGGGATCCACGCGTAGCTCCAGTCCGAGCCGCCCTTGTTGGGCAGCGGCAGAAGGCTGTGCACGATACGCGGGCCGAGGTCGCGGAACGGGTTGATCGCGTACCCGGTGGGGCCGCCGAGCGACAGGCCGATACCGACGACGAGGAGCGCGGTGAGCAGGATGCCGGTGCCGTTGAGCGCGAGTCCGGTCGTCATGCCCTGGGTGAGGATGAAGAGCACCAGGACGGCGGTGCCGATGACCTCGGTGAGGAGGTTCTGCACCGGGTTCCGTATCTCGGGTCCGGTGGAGAAGATGCCGAGCACGGGTCCCGCGGGCTGCCCCTTGCGGTCGGTCTCCGGGCCCTCGGGGGAGGTCGTGCCCGCGCCGACGATCTCGGGGTCGGTCAAGTGCGCCTGGAACTGGCCCAGGTAGGCCACCCACACCAGGAAGGCGCCGATCATCGCTCCGAGCAACTGCCCCATCAGGTAGAAGGGCACGGTGTGCCACACACCGGTCTTGATCGCCACGCCGAGGGTGACCGCCGGGTTGAGCTGGCCGCCCGAGTAGCCGTTGGCGATGTAGGCGCCGCCGAGCACCGCGAATCCCCAGCCGAAGGAGATGGCGACCCAGCCCGCTCCCCGGGCCTTCGACTTCTTGAGCGTGACGGCGGCGCAGACGCCGCCACCGAGCAGGATGAGCACGGCGGTGCCGAAGGTCTCGCCGATGAAGATATGGCCGTTGGACACAGCGACTCCTTTGTCCAAGTGTCTTTACGTCAGGGCACGGGCGACCCGAATCGCGTCCGGCGTTCGACAATGTCGACCGTACAGCGAATATTTTCTCTCCGGGAGCGGCAGGTCAAGAGGCGTGGACGGTGAAACGCGGAAGAAGGCCGCGCGGGCGCGTCGTCGCGGGCCGGATACGGGCGGGGCGGATCAGAAGCGGGCGGCGCCCAGATCGCGGGAGACGGCGCGGGCGCAGTCCCGTACCGCCGCCACCAGCCGGGCCTGGATGCCGCCCTCGTCGCAGACCCGTTCCACGGCGCCGGTGATGCCCACCGCGCCCACCGGCATCCGCCGCCGGTCGTAGACGGGCGCCGCGACCGAGGCCACGCCCTCCCACGTCTCCTCCAGGTCGGCGGCCCAGCCGCGCGCCCTGGTGAGGTCCAGCAGCGCCTCGAAGTCGGTGATGTCGGTGACGGTGCGCGCGGTGAGCGTCGCCCGCTCGTGCTCGGTCACCTCGTTGTGCGCCACCGGGTCGAAGGCGGACAGCACCTTGCCGAGCGCGGTGCTGTGCAGCGGGTGCATCGCGCCCACCTCCAGCGCCTGGCGGCTGTCGTCCGGCCGGAAGACGTGGTGCACGATCAGCACGCCGTCCTGGTGCAGCACCCCGAGATACGCCGCCTCGCCGCTGGACCTGGCCAGGTCGTCGGTCCACACCAGCGCGCGGGCCCGCAATTCGTGCACGTCCAGATAGCTGTTGCCCAGCCGCAGCAGCTCCGCGCCGAGCTGGTACTTGCCGGAGACCGGCTCCTGTTCGACGAAGCCCTCCTGCTGGAGGGTGCGCAGGATGCCGTGCGCGGTGCCCTTGGCCAGGCCGAGCGACGAGGCCACGTCGGTGAGTCCCAGCCGGCGCTCACCGCCGGCCAGCAGCCGCAAAATCGCCGCCGCGCGTTCCAGCGACTGGATGGGACCTGGCATCGGCGGCACTCCAAGCAGAGGGGGTGTCATGATCGGCGGTCGACAATGTCGACCGTCATCATCTCAGAGATGATTCTGGCACCACGGTCCGCCCATCGGAATGCCTTCGAGCCCGGACGGTGCGGCCCGCTAGGCTGGCCGGGTGCGCGTCCCGCCGCCCTCCGATCCGTCGGCCCCGACGGGGAACGCATAGCCGACAGCCGTCGCATCCCAGGGAGCACGTTCCATGGCCTCGCTTTCTCCGTCGTCCCCTACGTCTGGTCCGTCCGGTTCCTCCCCATCGGGGACGAACGCGGCGCCGACGCGTACGTCCCCGACCGCGTCGCCGATGGACGCACCCCGCGCCGCCGCCCTCCGCGAGGCGCTCGCCTCCCGCGTGGTCGTCGCCGACGGCGCCATGGGCACCATGCTCCAGGCGCAGGAGCCGACGCTCGACGACTTCCAGCAGCTCGAAGGCTGCAACGAGATCCTGAACATCACCCGCCCCGACATCGTGCGCTCGGTCCACGAGGCGTACTTCTCGGTCGGCGTGGACTGCGTCGAGACCAACACCTTCGGCGCCAACCACTCCGCGCTCGGCGAGTACGACATCCCCGAGCGGATCCACGAACTGTCGCAGGCCGGCGCCCGCCTGGCCCGCGAGGTCGCCGACGGCTTCGCCGCCGACGGCCGCCCGCGCTGGGTGCTCGGCTCGATGGGCCCCGGCACCAAGCTGCCGACGCTCGGCCACGCCCCGTACGGCGTACTGCGCGACGGCTACGAGGCCAACGCGGCGGGGCTGATCGCGGGCGGCGCCGACGCGCTGATCATCGAGACCACCCAGGACCTGCTCCAGACCAAGGCGGCCGTGATCGCGGCCCACCGCGCGATGGCGTCGGCCGGGGTGAGCCTGCCGCTGATCTGTTCGGTGACCGTGGAGACCACCGGCACCATGCTGCTCGGCTCGGAGATCGGCGCGGCGCTCACCGCGCTCGAACCCCTCGGCATCGACATGATCGGCCTCAACTGCGCGACCGGACCCGCCGAGATGAGCGAGCACCTGCGCTATCTCGCCCGGCACTCGCGTATCCCGCTGTCCGCCATGCCCAACGCGGGCCTGCCGGTGCTCACCAAGGACGGCGCGCACTACCCGCTCACGGCCTCAGAACTGGCCGACGCGCACGAGACGTTCGCCCGCGAGTACGGCCTGTCCCTGGTCGGCGGCTGCTGCGGCACCACGCCCGAGCACCTGCGGCAGCTCGTGGAGCGGGTCGGCGGCCAGGACCTGCACCCGCGCAGGCCGCGCCCCGAGGCGGGCGCCGCCTCCCTCTACCAGACGGTCCCCTTCCGCCAGGACAGCTCGTACCTGGCGATCGGCGAGCGCACCAACGCCAACGGCTCCCGCAAGTTCCGCGACGCGATGCTGGAGGGCCGCTGGGAGGACTGCGTGGAGATGGCCCGCGACCAGATCCGCGAGGGCGCCCACCTGCTCGACCTGTGCGTGGACTACGTGGGCCGGGACGGCGTCGCCGACATGGCCGAGGTCGCCGGGCGCTTCGCCACCGCCTCCACCCTGCCGATCGTGCTCGACTCCACCGAGGTGGACGTCCTGCGGGCGGGACTGGAGAAGCTGGGCGGCCGGGCGGTGCTCAACTCCGTCAACTACGAGGACGGCGACGGCCCCGAGTCCCGGTTCGCCAAGGTGACCGCGCTCGCCCAGGAGCACGGCGCCGCGCTGATCGCGCTCACCATCGACGAGGAGGGCCAGGCCCGTACCGTCGAGAAGAAGGTCGGGATCGCCGAGCGGCTGATCGACGACCTGACCGGCAACTACGGCATCAACGAGTCGGACATCCTGATCGACTGCCTGACCTTCACCATCTGTACCGGCCAGGAGGAGTCCCGCAAGGACGGCGTCGCCACCGTCGAGGCGATCCGCGAGCTGAAGCGCCGCCACCCCGACGTGCAGACCACCCTCGGCCTGTCGAACATCTCCTTCGGCCTCAACCCGGCCGCGCGCGTGGTGCTCAACTCGGTCTTCCTCGACGAGTGCGTCAAGGCGGGCCTGGACTCGGCGATCGTGCACGCCTCCAAGATCCTGCCGATCGCCCGCATCCCCGAGGAGCAGCGCGAGGTCGCGCTCGACCTGATCCACGACCGGCGGCGCGAGGGCTACGACCCGCTGCAACGCCTGATGGAGCTGTTCGACGGCGTCGACAACAAGTCGCTGAAGGCCAGCCGCGCCGAGGAACTGCTGGCGCTGCCGCTGGACGAGCGGCTCCAGCGCCGGATCATCGACGGCGAGAAGAACGGCCTGTCCGCCGACCTGGACGAGGCGCTGGCCGAGCGGCCCGCCCTGGACATCGTCAACGAGACGCTGCTCGCGGGCATGAAGGTGGTCGGCGAGCTGTTCGGCTCGGGCCAGATGCAGCTTCCGTTCGTGCTCCAGTCCGCCGAGGTGATGAAGACCGCGGTGGCGTATCTGGAGCCGCACATGGAGAAGTCGGACGACGAGGGCAAGGGCACCATCGTGCTGGCCACCGTGCGCGGCGATGTCCACGACATCGGCAAGAACCTGGTCGACATCATCTTGTCCAACAACGGCTACAACGTCGTCAACCTCGGCATCAAGCAGCCGGTCTCGGCGATCCTGGACGCCGCGCAGGAGCACCGCGCCGATGTGATCGGCATGTCGGGCCTGCTGGTGAAGTCCACGGTGATCATGAAGGAGAACCTGGAGGAGCTGAACCAGCGCGGCCTGTCCGCCGACTTCCCGGTGATCCTCGGCGGTGCCGCCCTGACCCGCGCCTATGTGGAGCAGGACCTGCACGAGATCTACGAGGGAGAGGTCCGCTACGCCCGCGACGCGTTCGAGGGCCTGCGGCTGATGGACGCGCTGATCGGCGTCAAGCGCGGCGTGCCGGGCGCGGCGCTGCCGGAGCTGAAGCAGCGCCGGGTGCCCAAGCGCGAGCAGCCGGAGCCGGACGGACCGGACAAGGCGGTCAACCTCGGCCAGATCCGCTCCGACGTCGCGGTCGACAACCCCGTCCCCACCCCGCCGTTCTGGGGCAGCCGGGTCGTCAAGGGCATCCAGCTCGCCGA
Source organism: Streptomyces sp. NPDC088197 (assembly GCF_044741185.1). Taxonomy (NCBI): domain Bacteria; kingdom Bacillati; phylum Actinomycetota; class Actinomycetes; order Kitasatosporales; family Streptomycetaceae; genus Streptomyces; species Streptomyces sp. NPDC088197. The sequence goes on along the minus strand of NZ_JBIUSD010000010.1, from coordinate 3,624 downwards.
CTACGCGTCCTGGCTGGACGAGGGCGCCCTGTTCAAGGGCCAGTGGGGCCTGAAGCAGGCCCGCTCGACCGGTCCGACGTACGAGGAGCTGGTGGAGTCCGAGGGCCGGCCCCGGCTGCGCGGGCTGCTGACCAGGATGCAGTCGGAGGGCCTGCTGGAGGCCGCCGTGACCTACGGCTACTTCCCGTGCGTGTCCAAGGGCGACGACCTGATCGTGCTGCGCGAGGACGGCACCGAGCGGACCCGCTTCACCTTCCCCCGCCAGCGCAGGGGGCGGCAGCTCTGCCTCGCGGACTTCTTCCGGCCCGAGGAGTCCGGAGAGACCGACGTGGTGGGCTTCCAGGTCGTCACCGTCGGCAACCGGGTCTCCGAGGCGGCCAACGAGCTGTTCGCGACCGACTCCTACCGGGACTACCTGGAGCTGCACGGCCTGTCCGTGCAGCTCGCGGAGGCACTCGCGGAGTACTGGCACGCGCGGGTCCGCTCGGAGCTGGGCTTCGCCGGTGAGGACCCGGACGAGGTCGAGGACATGTTCGCGCTGAAGTACCGCGGCGCGCGCTTCTCGCTGGGCTACGGGGCCTGCCCCGACCTGGAGGACCGGGCGAAGATCGCGGACCTGCTGGAGCCGGGCAGGATCGGCGTGGAGCTGTCGGAGGAGTTCCAGCTGCACCCCGAGCAGTCCACCGACGCGATCATCATTCACCACCCGGAGGCCAAGTATTTCAACGCGCGTTGAGCGCGGCTCACCAGCGAGTCGTACACTTGACGGTCCGGCGCAGGCCGGTCGCCTTCCCGTCCGCGGGACGCGGCGACCGGCCTTTGTGTCCCCCGGAAACGGGACGGGCCGGCGCGACCGGCACCGGGAACCGCGCGAGCCGAGGAGTGGGGCGTATGACCAGCAGCATCCCTGTCGCCGACACCCGTATGGCGCAAGGCCCCGCCCTCCAGGCGGTGCTCCTCGACATGGACGGCACCTTGGTGGACACCGAGGGCATCTGGTGGGCGGCGGAGAGTGAGGTCTTCGCGGACCTCGGGCACGTGCTGGACGAGGCGCACCGCGAGGTGGTGATCGGCGGCCCGATGACCCGCAGCGTGGGGCACCTGATCACCGCCACCGGCGCGGACGCGACGCTGGCCGAGCTGATGCTGGCGGTCAACATCCGCTTCGAGAAGCTGATCGCCCGGGGCGCGCCGCTGATGCCCGGCGCCCGCAGGCTGCTCACCGAGCTGGCCGCGTACGGCGTCCCGACCGCCCTGGTGTCCGCCTCGCACCGGCGGACCATCGATGTGATGCTGCGCACGCTGGGCGCGGAGAACTTCGCCTTCACCGTCGCGGGGGACGAGGTGAGCCGCACCAAGCCGCACCCCGAGCCGTATCTGACCGCCGCCGCCCGGCTGGGCGCGGACCCGGCCGCCTGTGTGGTCGTCGAGGACACCCTGACCGGTGTGGCGTCCGCCGAGGCGGCGGGCTGCCGGGTGGTCGCGGTGCCCTCGCTGGTGCCCGTCGAGGCCGCTCCAGGGCGTACGGTCGTCGGTTCGCTCGAAGAGCTGAGCGTGCCTTTCCTGCGCGCTTTGAATGCGCGCGTTCACTGAGCGTATTTGCTGAATAGGAACCGTCCAGATGCGTCTCACAGGTCGGAATCCGGCCCCTGGTGATCTATGTCACGCGCGGGGAGGTCGACACCGCGCTGTCCTGCCTGGATGAGATCCGCAGATCGGGACGTGCGGCGCGGCCGAATGTCCGCAATGTTCCGACCGGGGAGGGATCGTACCGCCGTCCGTTTATCGGTGCCCCGAGCCCCGTTATCGGTATGTAATTCCGCCTCAACTTCGCCGTGCTCTAGCGGAGTAGGTCCCTCCGGCTAGTGTCCCTGCTGGTCAATGCCGAATCGAACGACCGGCATTTGAGCAAGGGGATTCACTGGATGTCACGTAACAAGCGTGTCGTCGCCGCAGCCGCCGTGGCCTTCCTGGCCGTCGGTGCGTCCGCGTGTGGTGGCAAGAAGGACAACTCGTCGGCCGGTGGCGGAAAAGGCGCCGTGATCGTCGGAACCATCGACTCGGTGTCGTCACTCGACCCCGCGGGAGCGTACGACTACGGCTCCTGGGAGGTCATCGACAGCGTCTACCAGAAGGTCATGCACTTCCCGACCGGCGGCACCACGCCGGAACCGGACGCGGCCAAGTCGTGCGCCTTCACCGACCCGAAGACGTACGCCTGCACGCTCCAGCCGGGGCTGGTGTTCTCCAACGGCGACAAGCTCACCGCCGCGTCGGTGAAGTTCTCGTTCGACCGCATGGTCGGCATCGCGGCGCCCAACGGCCCGTCCAGCCTGCTCGCCAGCCTGGACAGCACCGAGGCCAAGGGCGACGACCAGGTGGTCTTCCACCTGAAGAACGCCGACTCGACCTTCCCCTCGGTGCTCGCCACCGACGCGGGCGCGATCGTCGACGAGAAGACCTTCCCGAAGGACAAGCTCCTCGACGGCTCGAAGATCATCGGCTCGGGTCCGTACACGCTGGACAAGTACACGCCCAAGCAGCAGGCGTCGTTCCTGGCCAGCAAGACCTACAAGGGCCCGGCCAAGCTCAACAACGGCCAGTTCGTGCTCCAGTACTTCTCCGAGGCGTCCGCGCTCAAGCAGGCCGTCAAGGACGGCACGGTCAACGCGGCCTTCCGCACCCTGTCGCCCACCGACACCGCGGACCTGAAGAAGACCTCCGGCATCCAGGTGCTCGACGGCACCGGCACCGAGAAGCGCTACCTGGTCTTCGACGCCAAGGTGAAGCCGTCCGACCAGAAGGCGGTCCGCCAGGCCGTCGCCCAGGTCATCGACCGCGAGGGCATCGCCAAGGACGCCTACGACGGCACCGTGGCCCCGCTCTACTCCATGGTCGGCAACGGCATCCGGGGCCACACCGAGGCCTTCAAGGACAAGTACGGCGCCCCGGACAAGGCCAAGGCCGCCGCGATACTCAAGGACGCGGGCATCACCGCCCCCGTCGACATCGCGTACGCCTGGACCCCCAGCCACTACGGCGCCGCGGCGGCCGACGAGGCCACCGCGATCAAGCGGCAACTGGAGGCCACCGGCCTGTTCAAGGTGAAGCTCAGCTCCACCGAGTGGCAGCAGTACCAGAAGGACGAGAAGTCCGACACGTACGCCTCGTACATGATCGGCTGGTTCCCCGACCTGCCGGACGCCGACAACGACGTCTCGCCGTTCCTGGGCAAGCAGCCCTTCCTCGGCACCGGCTACGACAACCCGGAGATCCAGCAGCTCCTGGTCAAGGAGCAGGGCACCGACGACGCCAAGGTGCGCGACCAGGCGTTCGCCGACATCCAGAAGATCGTCGCCGACGACGTCCCGATCATCCCGCTCTGGCAGGGCAAGCAGACCGTGGTCATCCGTGACGGCGTGACCGGCGCCGACAAGGCGCTCGACCCGACGATGTTCCGGTTCTACGAGCTCGGCTCCAAGTGACGGACGGCCGGGGCGCGGGGGGGGGGCCCCCCCCCCCCCCCCCCCCCCCCCGGGCCCCCCCCCCCCCCCCCCCCCCCCCCCCCCCCCCCCCCCCCCCGGGGCCCCCGGCCCGGGGGGGCCCGCGGGCCCCCCGGCGGGG